>NZ_KK073874.1:1319757-1979635 GCF_000585375.1 Cryptosporangium arvum DSM 44712 | reverse complement strand
CGCGGTGGAGGAGCTGCTCGGCACGGTACGGGCCGAGCTGCCGCCGCACGGCCGGCTGTTCTTCGGGTCGTTCCCCTCCGAGGTGCGGCCCGAGCACGTCACGCCGGGCGCGATGCGGATGCTGCGCAGGTACGTGTCGAACGACAACATCATCATCGGCGCCCAGTCGGGCTCCGACCGGATGCTCGCGGCGTCCCGGCGCGGCCACGGCGCCGGTCCGGTGCTGGACGCGGTGCGGATCGCCGCCGCGGAGGGCTTCCGGCCCAACGTCGACTTCCTGTTCGGGATGCCGGGCGAGGACGCCGAGGACGCGGAGGCCTCGCTGCGGCTGGCCGAAGCCGTGGCGGCCCTCGGCGGGCGCGTGCACGCCCACACGTTCATGCCGCTGCCCGGCACGCCCTGGCGCGACGCCGAGCCGGCGTTCGTGTCGGCCGACACGATCTCGACGTTCGACCAGCTGGCGGCGAGCGGCGCGCTCTACGGCCACTGGCGGCGCCAGGCCGAGCACGCGTCGCGGCTGGCCGAGACGGCGAAGGCCTATCCGCGCCGCGCGCCCCGCAGGCGCACCACCGGCTGACGTCTTACGGTTGGTCGGTGAAACTTGCGATCCACTACCCGAACTTCTCCTTTCCGGGCGGGAACACCGCGATCGCGCCGCTGCTCGCAGCGACCGCTCGTGCCGCCGACGAGGGCGGCGCGACCACCTTCACGTTGATGGACCACTGGTTCCAGATGGAGACCGTCGCGCCCGCCACCGAGCCGATGCTCGAGGGCTACACGGGCCTGGGCTTCCTGGCCGGGATCACCCGCCGGATCAAGCTCGGCCTGCTGGTCACCGGCGTCACCTACCGCCATCCCGGCCTGCTGGCCAAGACCGTCGCGACGCTCGACGTGCTCTCCGAGGGGCGGGCGATGTTCGGAGTCGGCGCCGCCTGGTACGAGAAGGAGCACCACGCGCTGGGCGTCCCGTTCCCGCCGCTGGCCGAGCGGTTCGAGCGGCTGGAGGAGACGGTGCGGATCTCCCGGCAGATGTTCAGCGACGACGACGGCCCGTTCGAGGGCAGGCACTACCGGCTCGCGGAGACGCTCTGCGTGCCGCGACCCATCCAGCAGCCCGGTCCGCCGGTGATGATCGGCGGTTCCGGCGAGAAGAAGACGCTCCGGCTGGTCGCGCAGTACGGCGATCTGTGCAACCTGTTCGCGCCGGACGTCGAGACCGTGGCGCACAAGATCGAGGTGCTGAACCAGCACTGCGCGGACGTGGGCCGCGACCCGGCGGAGATCGAGAAGACGATAATCACCGGCCTCGACGCGCTCGGGGACACCGACACGTTCCTGCGCACGATGGAGCAGTACGCGAAGATCGGCGTCGAGCAGGTGTGGGTCGGCAACCGGGGTGTCGACGACCCGCCGAGCTGGGCCACCGAGGTGTGCGAGCGGGTTCTCCCGCGGCTGCGCGACATCTGACGACGCCAACGGCCGGGCAGCGCGGCGCGCTGCCCGGCCCGTGCTCCCCGACCGGTCACCGACCGGCCCTCAGCCCCAGGGAGCCCCTGCGCTCCGGACGTCGGCCGCTCGCACGGCCACCCGGTGCGAGCCCTACACCGAGGCGCCGGCCGAACCCTGGGCCGGCACCGCACCGACGAGCGCGTAGTCGCTCTGCACCGCCAGCGCCGCCGACGTCCGGGTCGTGCTCCCGGTCACCGGGGTGCTGACCATGATGCGCCCGGTGGGAGCCGAGGCCGGCCGGCGGCGCCGCAGCCAGCGCGCCGACCGCTCGGGAACGAGCAGCGCGACGGCGGCGGGCGCCAGGAGGAACGGCGCCGCGGCAACCGGGCCGACCACGTCGGCGGCGGCGATCGCGAGGCCGGGACTCGCCACGGCCAGGATCGCGGTGGCGTAGAGCGCCCAGGAGCGACCTTCACGCAGGCCGAGGGCGACGGAGCAGGCCACCCAGGCCACGGCCAGCTGCCAGATCAGCACGCCCGGCACCGCGGCGACCGCGACCTCGGCCATCACCGCGGCCCCGAGCAACAGGGTCAAGAGAGACGCGACAGTAACCAGAGACGGACAAATCGCACGATGCTTCGCCATGCGCACAGATTAGAACTTCGGTGACGTAATTACACGAATGTGACACACCCGTGATTGCGTCGTGTCACGCCTGGCGCAGCACTCCCAGGAACTTCGTGACCTCGCTGCTGAGCGTCTCGGCCATCTGGGACAAGCCGCCGGACCCGACGCCTCCGCCCTCGACCGCCTCGGCGATACCGGCGGCCATCTGGTCCATCTCCGAGACCGACGCGGTGACGCTGCGGATCGCGGCGACCGCGTCGTCGGTGCGCGAGCTCGCATCCGTGACCTGCTCGAGAATGCGCTCGCTGGCGCGCGAGGTCTCGTCGGCGAGCTGCTTGACCTCGGTGGCGACGACGCCGAAGCCCTTGCCGGCCTCCCCGGCCCTGGCCGCCTCGATCGTCGCGTTGAGCGCCAGCAGCCGCGTCTGCGCCGAGATCTTCGTGATGATCTGGACGATCTGCTCGATCTGCGCCGACGCCTCGCTCATCGTCTGGATCGTGGCGGTGGCCTGGTCGGTGGACTCGACGGCCTTGCTGGTCGCGCCGGCCAGCGTCTGCGCCGACGCACCGAGCTCGGTGGAGGCCGCGGCCACGGTTTCGGAGACCGAGAGCACGGCGTTCTCAAAATCGGCCGCGAGCGCGAGCTGGTGTTCCGTCACCTCCTCGACCCGCCGAGCGCTGGCCTGCATGGCCTCGCGGGCCACGTTTATCGACCGGGCCCCGGAGCGGAACGTGCCCTGCATGCCGCGCTCGAGGAACTTCCGGTGGAACCGGCCCTCGGTGGCCGAGGCGAGCGAGGCTGCGGCCTCGCGGATGAACGCGTCGGTCATGTCGAGCAGATGGTTGAGGCTGTGCCGGATCGTGGCGACGTCCGGGTAGCGGTCCTCACCCGGCAGCTGCGGCACCCGCACCTCGAAGTCGCCCTTGCCGGTGGCCTCGCACGCGACGGCCAGCGCACGCAGCGCGCCGCGGTAGATTTCGACCTCCGACTGTCCGTCCACGTTCTTCACCGGGCACCCGCCCGCGCCGACTCGAGCGACCAGACGAAGCGCTCGTACCCGCCGTGCTCCTCGGCTTTGCGGGCGAGCATCGCGGCGGAGGCCGCCAGCGCGTCGGACGACTTGGCGTGCCGGCGCTCCTCGGCGGCCAGCTGGCCGTAGAGCGGGCGGATCACGTCCATGCCGGCGCGGTCGGGCGTCCGCCGGTTGGAGTGGTAGCCGATGATCTGGCCGCCCGGCCCGAACGACGGCGTGACGTGGGCGAGCACCCAGTAGTGCGCGCCGTCGCCGGCCAGGTTCACGACGTAGGCGAAGATCTCCTGCCCGGACTTGATCGTGTCCCAGAGCAGCTTGAAGACGCAGCGCGGCATGTCGGGGTGCCGGATCATGTTGTGCGGCTGCCCCAGCACTTCGCTCTCCGGGTACGCCGAGACCCGAAGGAACACGTCGTTGACGTAGGTCATGATCCCTCTGGCGTCGGTCTTGCTCACGATCAGCTCGTCCTCGGCCATCGTGCGCTCGACCCCGCTCGGTACGACCGCCTTGCGTGTTCGCTCCGCCACTGCCATCCCCCTTGGCCTTGCCAGCGAGGGGATATTACTGGATCAAAAGGGATATATCTGCGCACTTAGCGCAGTGAGCACTCGTGGCCATTCGCGCGAGCCCGGCGTGATGACGCCGAAGTGGTCCGCGCCGGGGATGAGGATCAGGTCGGCCCGGCCGTCGGCGGCGTAGTTGCGCGAGACGTCCGGGGTGACGACGTCGTCGGCCTCGCCGTGCAGGATCGTCACCGGGACGGCCGGCCGGGGCAGGCCGGTGGGGTCCGCGATCGCGTACCGTTCGGGCACCGAACCCGGCGAACCGCCGAGAAAGTCCTCGATCGCCCCGTCCCCCAGCCCCAGCTCCGCCCCCACGCGCAGATCGGCGACCGGCGCCAGCGCCACCACCCCCGCGATCGCGACCGGAGCGAGTGGCGCGCCGGGGGCTCCCGGGGGAAGAGACCGGCGGGCGGCGGCCCAGAGGGCCAGCTGGCCGCCGGCCGAGTGTCCGGCGAGGATCAGCGGCCGGCCCGGCGCGACCGCGGCCGGGAGCGTGTCGACGAGCGTGGCGACGTCCTCCAGCGTGCCGGGGTAGCCGCCACCCGGCTGCCCCACGCGGCGGTACTCGGCCAGGAGGACCGCGTAACCGGCGTCGGCGAGCGCGGTCGCGAGCGGACGCGCGTGCGACCGGTCGTACCGGGCACGCCAGTAGCCGCCGTGCAGGAACAGCACCACCGCGGCCGGGTCGGGCACCTCGTAGAACTCGGCCACCTGCTCCGGCCCGGGTCCGTAGGCCACCGGCCGACCCGGGCGGCCACCCTCCGGCAACGGTTCGCTCATGCCCCGTTTGTAACCCGCCCCCGGCCGCGCCCGGCCACCGGGTGCCCGGGGATCAGTCGGCGTCGGCGGCGGTCACGACCGCCGCGGACGCCGGGGCGGGCTCGTGGCGGTCGACGTGACGCAGGTACCCGCGGCCGAGCCGGAGCACCACGACCGCCAGCCCCACCCCGAGCGCCCCGACGTAGAACGGGATCTGGGCGTTGACCTCCTCGGCGAGCTTCGTCGCCAGGTACGGCGCGATCGCACCGCCGATGAACCGCACGAAGCTGTACGCCGCCGACGCCACCCCGCGCTCGACCGGCGCGGCCTCCATCACGCACTCGGTGATCAGCGTGTTGTTGATGCCGAGCAGCAGGCCGGCCGCGACGACGCAGACGACGAGCGTGGTGGGCGAGGAGACCCCGAGCCCCATCACGACCAGCAGCAGCGACAGCGCGGCGAGGTTCACGTACATCGTCGGCAGCGTGCCGAAGACCCGCTGCAGCCGCGGCGCGACGAACACCGACGTGAACGCCAGGCACAGGCCCCAGCCGAAGAACACCAGGCCGAGGCCGTGCGCGTCCAGGCCGAGCGGGAACGGGGTGTAGGCCAGCAGCGTGAAGAACCCGAAGTTGTAGAGCAGCGCGGTCAGCCCGAGGGTCAGCAGGCCGCGGTGGCGCAGCGCCCGGAACGGGTCGAGCACCGACGTGGTGCGGGTGGCCTTCGGGATCGGCGGCAACAGCGCCAGGATCGCGACGAACGCGACCGCCATCAGCACCGCGACACCGTAGAACGGCCCACGCCAGCTGATGCCCCCGAGCACACCACCGAGCAGCGGCCCGGTCGCGATGCCGAGCCCGAGCGCGGCCTCGTAGAGGATGATCGCGCTGGCCACGCCACCGCTCGCGGCCCCGACGACGGTCGCGAGCGCGGTCGCGATGAACAGCGCGTTACCCAGGCCCCAACCGGCCCGGAACCCGACGATCGCGCCGATCGAGTCGGACGCCCCGGCCAGCGCCGCGAACACGACGATCACCGCGAGCCCCGAGAGCAACGTCCATCGCGGCCCGATCCGGCTCGAGACCACGCCGGTGATCAGCATCGCGACGCCGGTCACGGCCATGTAGCTGGTGAACAGCAGCGAGGTCTGGCTCGGGGTGGCGTCCAGGTCGCGGGCGATCGCCGGCAGGATCGGGTCCACCAGCCCGATCCCCATGAACGCGATCACCGAGGCGAACGCCACCGCCCACACCGCCATGGGCTGCCGGAGGATGCTCGGCGCGGCGGCCGGCGCCTCTTCCCGGTGGGCGAGGTCGGTCATGTCGTCTCCCTCGGTTCGTGTCACGTCAGCCGCCTCGCCGCGGTTCGCCGCTCGGCGTCGATGACGAAGTCGTCAGGGTCAGTCGGTCGCCAACAGGACGTCGAGCGCGGGTAGTGCGGCCCGGAGGGCCGTGCGGTCGGTCTCGGAGAGCAGGGCCAGGCGCTCGTCCAGCGCCCGGCCGGAGGCCACGCGCACCGCGGCGACCTCGGCGGCGCCGCGTTCGGTGACGGTCACGGTGACCGCGCGGCCGTCGGTCGGGTCGGGGGCGCGCGTGACCCAGCCGGCCTTCTCCATGCGGTCGACGAGCGCGGTCATCGACGGCTGCGCGGTCCGTTCGGCCGCCGCGAGCGCGCTGACGCGCTGCGGACCGTCGGCCAGCAGCCGCCCGAGCGTCCGCGCCTGGGCGACGCTCGGCCCGGCGACGACGTCGGTGGCGATCAACCGGTGCAGCCGGGCGATCCGGACGTACAGCTCTTCGCCTAGCACGCCGTCGACACTACTACATAGTTGCGCTATATAACTAGTTATGTCACTCCCGGCGTCGACGTGGGACGCTTCGCCCGTGACCTCCGCTCCACTCGCCGCGACGCTCCGCCGGATCGAACGGGCCTCCGGTGCGCTGGCGACGCGGAGCGTGGCACGCATGGACGACACGCTCCCCTGGTTCCGCGCACTCCCGGCCGACCAGCGCTCCTGGGTGACGCTCGTCGTACAGGCCGGCATCGGCTCGCTGGTGCAGTGGATGCGCAGCCCGATCAGCCGGCCCAAGGTCACCGGCGACGTGTTCGGCGCCGCACCGCGCGAGATGGCCCGCTCGGTGACGCTGCAGCAGGCGCTGGCGATGGTGAAGATCACCGTCGAGGTGGCCGAGGAGCAGGCCGGCGAGCTGGCCGCGCCGGGCGAGGAGTCCGAGCTGCGGGAAGCGATCCTGCGGTACTCGCGCGAGGTCGCGTTCGCGACGGCCGAGGTCTACGCCAGGGCGGCCGAGACCCGCGGGGCGTGGGACCTGCGCCTGCAGGCCCTCCTGGTCGACGCCCTGCTGCGCGGCGACCCGGCCGACGCGCTGGCCAGCCGGGCGGCCGCACTGGGCTGGACCGACCTCTCCCCCGTCTCGGTGGTGATCGGCACCGCGCCCGGGTCGGCCACCGTGGCCGACTCCGACCAGATCGTCGACAGCCTCGTGCACATCGGCCGCCGGGCCGGGCTGGACGTGCTGGCCGGCGTCCAGGGGCAACGGCTGGTCGCGGTGCTGGGTGGTGCCGACGACCCGGTGCGGGCCACCCAGATGCTGCTCGCGGAGTTCGGGCCGGGGCCGGTGGTGGTCGGCCACGCGGTGCCGACGCTCTCCGGAGCGCCGGAATCGGCACGCGCGGCGGAGGCGGGCTGGCGGGCCGTCGCGGCCTGGCCGGCGGCACCCCGCCCGGTCGCCGCCGCCGACCTGCTGCCCGAGCGGGTGCTCGCCGGGGACACCGAGGCCCGGCGCCGGTTGGTGTCCGACGTCTACAAGCCGCTCGACGCGGCCGGGCCGACTCTCGTCGAGACGCTCTCGGTGTACCTCGACAGCGGCGGCACCCTCGAAGGCACTGCCCGGATGTTGTTCGTCCACCCCAACACCGTGCGTTACCGTCTGCGTCGGATCTCCGAGATCACCGGCCTGGCACCGACGAACCCGCGCGAGGCGTTCAGCCTGCGGCTCGCCCTCGCGATCGGACGCATGCACGGGCACTGAGTCCTTCGACCGACTTGGGGTGGAAAAGAGCTCAGCGAGTGACGCGCGTCGCGCGTACCGGTCATCCTTTGGAGGTTTCCTCCAAAAACCTGCGTAGGAGTTAGTCGCTCGCCCTACCGCGAAAGAACCGGTTCAGTTGCGAGGCTTCTTACGTGCTCGCCCTACTCGCCCCCGGACAGGGCTCGCAGAAGCCAGGTTTCCTCACCCCGTGGCTCACCGGTTGGGACGGCGCCGACCGGGCCACCGCTGTGCTCGGTGACCACTCGGCCGCCACCGGTCTGGACCTGGTGCGCCTCGGAACCGAAGCTGATGCGGACGAGATCCGGGACACGTCCAAGACCCAGCCCCTTCTGGTCGCCGCCGGCCTCGCCGTCGCGGCTTTCCTCCCGATCGAACGCGCGTCGGTCGTGGCCGGTCACAGCATCGGTGAGCTGACGGCCGCCGCGCTTGCCGGTGTGCTCACGCCGTCGGACGCGGTGTCGCTGGCCGCCGCGCGCGGACGGGAGATGGCCGCCGCGTGCGCGCTGGAACCCACCGGTATGAGCGCGGTCCTCGGCGGCGTCGAGGCCGAGGTGCTGGAGCGCCTGGACTCACTCGGCCTGTACCCCGCGAACCGCAACGGTGCCGGTCAGATCGTCGCCGCCGGGCCGCTGCCGGCCCTGGCGAAGCTGTCCGACGACCCGCCGGCCCGGGCGCGCGTGATCGCGCTCCAGGTGGCGGGGGCGTTCCACACGCCGTTCATGGGCCCCGCGCGGGACGCTCTCGGGGCGCTCGACGTCTCGGTGGCCGAACCGCAGCGCACGCTTCTCTCGAACTCCGACGGCACCGCCGTCGACTCCGGCGCGGACGCCTGGGACCGGATCGTCCGGCAGGTCACCTCGCCGGTGCGGTGGGACTCCTGCCAGGCCACCCTGCTGGAGCTCGGGGTCACCGCGGCGATCGAACTCGCCCCGGCCGGTACGCTCGCCGGGCTGGCCAAGCGCGCGATGAAGGGCGTCCAGGTCGTCACCGTCAACACACCCGACGACCTGCCGGCTGCCGCCGAGCTGATCGCCGCGCACAGTTCGGAGGCCTCCCGATGAGCCGCTACACCGAAGGATCCGGCGCTCGCATCGTCGGCCTCGGTCACTACCAACCCGCCCGCATCGTCACCAACGACGACCTGACCACCCAGTTCGGCGTCGAGACCAACGACGCCTGGATCCAGGACCGGGTCGGCATCAAGGCCCGCCGGTTCGCGGCCGACGGCGAGACCGCGCTCGACATGTCGGTGGCCGCGGCCGGCAAGGCGCTGGCCAACGCGGGCATCGAGGCCGGCGACGTCGACCTCGTCATCGTCGCGACGCTCTCCCCGCCGACGATGCTGCCGAACGTCGCCAGCCAGGTCGCCGCGCGGCTGGGCATCAACGCGCCCGGCGCGTTCGACGTCAACACGGCCTGCTCGGGCTTCAGCTACGGGCTGGCCACCGCGCAGCACGCGATCGTCTCCGGTGCGGCGAAGACCGCGCTGGTGATCGGCGCCGAGAAGCTCACCGACGTGATCGACTTCGCCGACCGCACCACGTGCATCCTGTTCGCCGACGGCGCGGGGGCCGCGGTGGTCACCGCGGCCGAGCAGAACGGCATCGGCCCGGTGTACTGGGGCAGTGACGGTCCGCGCGGTGACGTGCTCCACATCGACGACGGGGGTTACATCCGGCAGGAGGGCCAGGCGGTCTTCCGCTGGGCCACCACCGCGCTGGCCCCGTTCGCCCGGCTGGCCTGCGAGCGCGCGGGCATCGACCCGACCGAGTTGGTAGCGTTCGTTCCGCACCAGGCCAACGTCCGCATCATCGATCACATCGCCAAGCGCCTCGGGGCGACGAACGCGGTGATCGCCCGGGACATCGTCGAGTCCGGCAACACGTCGTCGGCCTCGATCCCACTGGCCCTCTCCAAGCTGGTCGAGCGGGGTGAGCTGCCCTCCGGCGGCCCGGCCCTGCTGTTCGGCTTCGGTGGGGGTCTCACGTACGCCGGCCAGGTCATTACCATCCCCTGAGCCGTCTCACCACAGAGAGGAATGCGTCAACAGTGAGCAGCAACGACGAGATCCGCGCCGGTCTGGCTGAGATCCTCGAGGAGATCGCCGACGTCCAGAAGGACGACGTCGCCGACGACAAGTCGTTCACCGACGACCTGGACGTGGACTCGCTGTCCATGGTCGAGGTCGTGGTGGCCGCGGAGGAGAAGTTCGGCGTCAAGATCCCGGACGACGACGTCCAGGGTCTGAAGACCGTCGGCGACGCGGTGGCTTACATCTCCCAGGCGCAGGCCTGATCGAATGACCGAGCGCCCCTCCGCTGAGGTCTCCGCCGCTCAGGCGGTTTCCGCCGCCTCGGCGCCCACCGGCGCCGGGGCGAACGTCGAGGTGCTCGTCACCGGGCTGGGTGCCACCACCCCGCTCGGTGGCGACGTCTCCACCACCTGGCAGGCGATGCTGGACGGCAAGTCCGGCGTCGCGGCCCTGACCGACGACTGGGCCACCGACCTACCGGTGCGGATCGCCGCCAAGCTGGCGGTCGAGCCCACCGAGATCATCGAGCGCGTCAAGGCGCGCCGCATGGACCGCGTGCAGCAGGTGGCCGTCGTGGCCGCGCGCGAGGCCTGGTCCGACGCGGGTTCCCCCGACGTCGACCCGGAGCGGTTGGCCGTCGTGGTCGGCTCCGGTATCGGCGGCGCGCTGACGCTGCTCGGCCAGTGGGACGTGCTGCGTGAAAAGGGCCCCCGTCGGGTCTCCCCGCTCACCATCCCGATGCTGATGCCGAACGGGCCCGCTGCTGTGGTCGGGCTCGAGGTCGGCGCGAAGGCCGCCGTGCGCGCACCGGTCTCCGCGTGTGCGACCGGCGCCGAGGCGATCGCCATCGGCCTGGAGCTGATCCGCACCGGCAAGGCGGACGTCGTGCTGGCCGGTGGCGCGGAAGCCTGCATCCACCCGCTGCCGATGGCCGGCTTCGGCGCCATGCGCGCGATGTCGACGCGCAACGACGAACCCGAGCGCGCCTCGCGTCCGTTCGACAAGGCCCGGGACGGGTTCGTCCTGGGTGAGGGCGGCGGCATGGTCGTGCTCGAGCGGGCCGAACACGCCCGGGCCCGGGGCCGCTCCGGGTACGCGGTACTGGCCGGCGCCGGCATCACGGCCGACGGGTACGACATCGTGCAGCCGGACCCCTCGGGGTCGGGTCAGGCCCGGGCCGTCGCGGAGGCCCTGGCCGACGGTGGCCTCACCGGCGCCGACATCCAGCACGTCAACGGCCACTCCACGTCGACGCCCGCCGGCGACATGGGTGAGCTGATCGCGCTGCAGAAGGCGATCGGCGACCACCCGGTCGTCACCGCGACCAAGTCGATGACCGGGCACCTGCTCGGCGCGGCCGGAGCGGTGGAGGCGATCGCGACCGTGCTGGCGATCCGGGACGGCGTCGTACCGCCGACCATCAACCTGGAGAACCCGGACGACGGCGTGTGCCTGGACATCGCCGCGAACACGGCGCGGAAGATGAAGATCACCGCGGCGATCAACGACTCGTTCGGCTTCGGCGGCCACAACGTGGCGCTGGCGTTCCGCGAGCTCTGAGTTCTGCCCGCTCGGGCCCGGTCCTCCTCGTGGGGATCGGGCCCGACGTGTTTCCGGGGTCACAGCGGGGCGGGTCCGCGCCGAGGACGGTCTTACGAGCAGGCCGAGCGGGGGAGGCCACTCACGGGTACGGGTGCTTTTCCTGGAGCCTTGGCCCGGCCCACCAGGACGTTCGCCAGCGCCTTCATCGAGGACTCCACGGTCCCGTACGTGGCCAGCAGCGTCGGGGACTTCGCCGACGCCAGCACGTACGGCGTGTCCGTGGCCACCGTCACCGACGCGGGGCGGAGGTCCGCGGCCGTGTCCAGGTATCCCGCCAGGTGGATCGAGTCCCCACCGGCGCCGATCTTCACCCCGACCCGGTCCAACGCCGCGGTCAGGAACGCCCGGGCCTCGGACGACCCGCCCGTGATCGTCACCGGGCCTCGCACCAGCGGCCCGGAGCACTTGCCGCGCAGCACGGTGATCGCGGCCGCCGAGGCCCGCTCCACCGCCGACACGTGCTGGGCCGACTTCAGCGAGTCCAGCCCCGGCGCGGCCGGCCGCGACGCGAGCTTGACCGTGAGGACACGCGTCACGGCCTCCACCGCCCGCTCCCGGGGCAGCCGCCCGGACTTCAGCGCCCCCAGCAGCGCCTGCTGGGCCCCCTTCACGTCGGGCGGGAGCAGCAGCAGGTCGTTGCCGGCCAGCACCGCACGCACGGCCACCTCACCGGCCGGGTACCTGTCGGTGAGCGCCTTCATGTCCAACCCGTCGGTGACCACCATCCCGGTGAACCCCAGTTCGCCGCGGAGCAGGTCGGTGAGCACCTTGTGGCTCAGCGAGGCGGGGGTGCCGGGATCGATCGCCTCGACGTCCAGGTGGCCGGACATCACGATCCGGCTCCCGGCGTCGATACCGGCCTTGAACGGCGCCAGGTCGTCCTGGTCGAGCGCGGACCGGTCCTGCCCCAGCACCGGGATCGCCTCGTGGCTGTCGACGTCGGTGTGGCCGTGGCCGGGGAAGTGCTTGAGCGCGGTGGCCACGCCCGCCTTCTGGTACCCGCGAACGGAGGCCACGACGTGGCGGCTCACCAGCCCCGGGTCGGCGCCGAACGACCGGGAACCGATCACCGTGTTGCCCGGACCGCCGATCACGTCCGCGTCCGGCGCGAAGTCGACGTCGATGCCGAGCGCCGCGAGTTCCGAGCCGGACACGGCGGCGGCCTGCTCGGTCAGCGCCGGGTCGTCGGCGGCGCCGAACGCCATCGCGGTGGGCAGCCGGGTGACCCCGTCGCGGATCCGGGTCACGGTGCCGTGCTCCTGGTCGACGCCGATCATCAGCGGGACGCCGGCGGGCAGCTCGGCGGCGGTCTTCTGCAGCCCGTCGGTGAGTTTGCGTACCTGGGCCGGCGAGCCGATGTTCGACGCGGGGTTCGTGGGCGCCGTCGGGTCGTCGGAGGCCCTGCGGACCAGGATCACGCCGCCGAGCCGGTACTTCGTGATGATCTCGGCGGGTGTCCCGGCTCCGGTGCGGGCCTGGTTCAGCTCGCGCGTGGAGGCGCTGACCTCGTCCGGGTCGTCGCCGTAGACGAACGGCATGAGCATCTGCCCGACTAAGTCGACGTCCTCGAGCTTCGAGGCGATGGCCCGCGCCTGGGCGGCGGTGTCTCCCGACGGGGCGGGCGCCGAGGTGCCGTCCGGTGACGGCGACGACGGCCGCTCACGCGTCACCCACACGCCGCCGACCACGAGCCCGATGACGACGACCCCGGCGATCGCGAGGAACAGCGGTCGCCGGGATCCACCCCCGGGACGGTCGAACCGGCTGGGGGCAATCCGAGCGTGACGGGCCACTGCCCCACCGTACTCAGCCTGTCCGGTGCAGCCAGGTGACCGGGGCGCCGTCTCCCGCGTGCCGGTACGGCTCGAGTTCGATGTCCCACTCGGCGGCCAGGAGCTTCTCCAGGCCGTGCGCGAGCGCGTCCGGGCCGGCCGCGGTGGCCAGCAGGCTGCGCAGGCGGTCCTCGGACACCATGATGTCGCCGTTGGCGCTCATCGTGCTGCGGTGCACCCCCCGCCCGGGGACGTGCATGATGCGCTCCCCGTCGACGCCGGGGCTGGGTTCCTCGGTGATCTCGAAACGAGTCATCGGCCAAGCGCGCAGCGCCGTGGCGATCTCACCCGCCGTCCCCGGGCTACCGGTCCACTGGGACTCGGTACGCAGGGTCGTAGGATCGGCGTGTTGTGCCGTCCACTTGAGATTCACGGGCACGCCAAGGACCCGTGCGACAGCCCACTCCACATGCGGGCACACCGCAGGCGGGCAGGAGTGGACGTACAAAACGCCACGTGCTGACACCGGAGACCTCCCGAAGGAACGAGGTACGCCTTCCCCAACGCTCTCGTCCATCGATAGGTCGACACTCATGATGCCCTCGGGGCGGGTGTCGTGCCAAGCCGTTCTGCCCGGTCAGATGCCTAGATCATCGCGTGTCAGAGCCGGTTCTGTACCGGTTCTGCCCTTTTCGGCGTGTCGCGTGTCGTCAACCCGACCCACCACGTCGTCAAGTCGACTCTCTAAACGCTCCAACCGCTGAGACAGTTCTCTCACCGCGGAGAGGATCTCGACGTCCCGATCGACCTCCTCCTCGACCGCGGAGGCGACCGCCGTGAACTGCCCGATGAACCAGGCCGCGATGCTCGCAGTCACGATGCCGAGGATCGCGATGCCGGCCAGCATCAGGACGGCGGCCATCGCCCGGCCCTGAGCGGTCACCGGGAACCGGTCCCCGTACCCGACGGTCGTCATCGTGGTCATCGCCCACCAGACGGCGTCCGGGAACGTGCGGATGTTCGCGTCGGGGTGGTCGCGCTCGGCGCCGTAGACGGTCACCGCCCCCGCGAACAGCACGCCGATCGCCAGGATCGCGGTGTAGGTGCCGGTCCGCACGGCCAGGCTCTGCCGAGAGAGACGCCCGACCATGCTGACGAGCCCCAGCAGCCGCGGCAGCACCGCGACGATGCGCAGACCACGCAGCGGCGGAATGAGGACGACGACGAGGTCAGGCAGATGATCCCGGACGAATCGCGCGCGTTCGGGCGCCAGGACGAAGCGGGTCGTGTACTCGACGACAAAAATGACCCAGATCGTGACGTCGGCCCAGTGGAACCACTCCCGCGCCGACGCCGAGAGGCCTTGGTCGAGCACCGGCCAGACCAGCACGACGACGAACACCACCGAGAGCCCGAGCATCACGTCGTCGGTGCGATCGACGAAGCGCTGGTAGGCGCCGTCGCGGCGGGCTCTCGTCAGCCAGCCGTCACGGGCACCCCACCAGCGCATTCACCGAGTGTGCAAAAACTTTCGAGCAAAAACTAGCGTGCGTCGGCGGGCCGACGCCGGGAAAACACCGCGCCGCTCTCCGAGTGGAACCCGGTGCTCTCCGTGCCGGCCCGCTGCGGCCACCGCGGCTTGTCGTCGACCTCGCCGGGCAGGGACGCGGCCGGGATGTCCTGACGCTCGGGAACCGGCGGCAGCGCCTCGGTCGGGGTCTCGACCGGCGGAGCGGCGGCCTGGGTCTCCTTGGCCTTGCGCATCTCGGCCGCGAACTTCGCCAGCTCCGACTCCGACGCCTTGACCTGGACCTGCGACGCCTTCTCCAGGTTCTCGTAGAACATGCCGAGGTGGTGGGCCACCGCGCCGATCACCGCCGGCACCAGCGGCAGGAGCCACTCGGTCCAGATCCCCGGCGTCGCCGCCCTGGAGATGACGATCGCGGCCAGCGCCGCACCCGACCCCTTGGCCAGGGCACGGAGGAACGCCATCCCGATCAGCACCAAGCCCGACAATCGGGTCGTGTCGGTCACGGCGAGCGCCCGGGCGTCGCGTCGGCCGAGGTACATGCCGGCGAGCCCGGCGGTCACCGAGAACCCGACCGCGGCACCCCACATGGTGCTGTCGGTGACGAGCCGGATCGCCACCCCCGCGATCACGCCGCCGCCGATGGCGATCGCGCCCTGCATCCAGTCGACCTTCTCGCCCGGGTACCAGTACTGCGTCTCCGCGTCGTCCCCGCGCTTCTTGACGTAACGACCCATGACTTTGTCTCCGATCCCGTCGCCACGGACCAGTAGAACTTCCACGCCCCGACCCTCGTCGCTGAGGGTGCATATTCAATTCTGAAGAGTAGTTGTCAGAAAAGCACGGGCTGACGCCAAGTAAGTAGGGATCACCTCCCGAAGGAACGTGAGTGAATCGGCTCGCGACCCCGTCTGATTACTCGGTGTCCCGACCTACTCAGACACCTCGATCATCCCGGCGGGCGCGCCGGTACCACCCGCACGAACTTTCGAACGAGAGTTCGATACTGTGCCCCTATGCAGCGCGAACGCCCGTCAGAAAACAGTCCGGAACCGGCGCGTGAATTCTGGGTACGGGTCGCGATTGACGGTACTGCCCGAATTGTTCGAGTGGTGGCGCGTTCGCCCCAGGACGCGCTGCGCCGGTTCGGTCAGGATCTCCACCGCGGCGGGCGTCTCCAGTACTCCACCGCCGACGGTGATCTGGTCGTCGAGTGGGGCAACGTGGCCACCTTGGAGGTCGGTCCGATCGTCCGCGTCGTCCGTATCGTCGGGCGCCCGGACGAGCGGTCCTGAAACTCGACCCTTGCGCGGACGCCGCGGGAGCGCTTAACCTCGCCGCCATCGATACGCATCGATACAGGTGGGAGGGCGCGGTGGCCACGTTCACGAGCAAGGACGTCGCCCGCCTCGCCGGTGTCTCGCAGAGCACGGTCTCCTACGTGATGAGCGGCAAGCGCCCGATCTCCGAGGAGACCCGGCGCCGCGTACTCGACGCGATCGACCGCCTCACCTACGAGCCGAACGCCGGTGCCCGCGCCCTCGCCAGCCAGCGGACGAAGGTCGTCGGGCTGGTGGTGCCGTTCGGGGTGGGCGTCGACACCACCGGCCTGCTGCCGTTCATCGAGACGATCGCGGGTGCCGCCCGCGCCCGCGACCACGACGTGCTGCTCGTGACCGCGGACGAGGGCTCGGCCGGCATCCGGCGGCTGGCCGGCCGGTCGCTGTGCGACGCGATCATCCTGATGGACCTGCAGACCGTCGACGACCGGCTCGCGGTGGCGGCGAACGTCCGCACGCCGGTGATCCTGATCGGCGTCCCGGCCGACCCGCACGGCATGCACTGCGTCGATCTCGACTTCGCCGAAGCCGCCCGGCTCGCGGTCGGCGAGCTCGCCGCGACCGGCCACGATCGGCTGGCGCTGATCGGTCACCCGGCCGACATCGTGCTCCGCGACCTCAACTACGTCCGGCGCTTCGCCGACGCCGCCCGGTCGGCGGCCGCGGGCCACGGCCTGCCGCTGGAGATCATCGCGCCGGTCGAATGGGGCCGGGAAGCCGCGGGGGACGCCGCGGCACGGCTGGCCGCGATCGACGCCCGGCGGCTGGGCGTCGTCGTGCCGGCGTCGAACACCGTTCAGCCGCTGCTGCACGCGCTCAACGCCCGCGGTCTGGTGCCCGGACGGGACCTGTCGGTGATCGGCCTGCTCACCGACGCCGCGGCCGCCGAGGGCGAGCCGCCGGTCACGAACGTCTCGCTGGAACCGCGGGACGTCTCCCGGCGGGCGATGCAGACACTGTTCCGCCTGCTCGAGGACCGGACCGCACCGCCCCTGATCGACTTGATCACCCCGCAACTCACCCGACGACAGACGGTACTGCCCGGCCCGTAGCTCTTCCCCCGGTCGGGGCACTCCACGTGCCGTTCATCGATACGTATCGACGATCAACCCCCATCTCGGAAGGACCCCAGCTCATGGATCAGCGTCGATCGATGGTTCGCGCCGCAGCCGCACTGGCTCTGGCGCTCCCGCTCGCACTCGCCGGGTGCGGCGGCGGAGGGAGCGACTCGGGCGGAGACCCGACGAAGTTACGCGTCCTCGACTACTACAACAACGAACCCGACAAAGCCGTTTACACCAAGGTGCTGAACGCCTGCGCCGCCGAGAACAAGGTGACGATCCAGCGCGAGGCCGTGCCCGGCGACACGCTCATCCAGAAGGTGCTGCAGCAGAGCTCCTCCCGGACGCTGCCGGACGTCCTGATGCTCGACAACCCCGACCTGCAGCAGATCGCGGCGACCGGTGCGCTCTCCCCGCTCAGCGACTACGACCTGAAGGCCGACGGCTACGTGCCGGGCGTCGTCGCGGCCTCGACCTACAAGGACAAGCTCTACGGCCTGCAGCCGGTCACGAACACGATCGGGCTGTTCTACAACAAGGACATCCTGGCCGCGGCCGGCGTGCAGCCGCCGACGACCTGGGAAGAGCTGCGTGCCGCGGCCAAGAAGCTCACCAAGGGCAAGCAGTACGGCATCGGGTTCTCCGCGCCCGCCAACTACGAGGGCACCTGGCAGTTCCTGCCGTTCATGTGGTCGAACGGCGGGGACGAGAAGAACATCGCCACGCCCGAGACCGCGGCGGCCCTGCAGCTCTGGGTCGACCTGGTCAAGGACGGGTCCGCCTCCAAGTCGGTGCTGAACTGGACCCAGGCCGACGTCAACGACCAGTTCAAGGCCGGGAACGCCGCGATGATGGTCAACGGCCCCTGGCAGTTCCCGGTGCTCAACGAGGACACGAAGCTGCACTACGACGTGGTGCCGATCCCGGCGCCGAAGGCCGGTGGCACCGCGGTCGCCCCGCTCGGCGGCGAGACCTGGACGATCCCGAACACCGGCAACAAGGACAAGCAGAAGAACGCCGCGAAGATCGTCGAGTGCCTCAACAGCGACGAGAACCAGCTGCTGCTGGCCAAGGAGCGGCAGACGGTCCCGACGAAGACGTCGCTGCAGGACAAGTTCGTCACCGAGGTGCCGAGCATGAAGGCGTTCAGCACGCTGGTGAAGGACGCCCGCGCCCGCACCGGTGAGCTCGGCGCGGACTGGCCGAAGGCCGCGACGAAGATCTACACCGCCGTCCAGGCCGCGCTGACCGGCGGCGCGACACCGCAGAAGGCGCTGCAGGACGCACAGAATGGTTGATTCACGTCGCCGGCACCGGGCACTGGAAATCCTGTTCCTGGTGCCGGCGGTGGCCTACCTCGTGCTGTTCTTCGGGTACCCGATCGTCAAGAACCTCACGATGGGCTTCCAGGAGTACACGACCTCGACGTTCTACACCGGCGAGGCACCGTGGGTGGGGTTCGCGAACTACAGCGCGGTGATCGGCTCGTCGGTCTTCGGCAAGGCGCTGCTCAACACCGCCGTGTTCACGGTGGCCTCGATCGCCGGGCAGTTCGTGCTCGGCCTGGGGATCGCGCTGTACTTCCGGCGGCGGTTCCCGCTGTCGGGGCTGCTGCGGTCACTGATCCTGCTGCCCTGGCTGATCCCGCTGATCGTGGCGAGCGCCATCTGGCGCTGGATCCTCGATCAGGACAACGGG
The DNA here is from genome assembly GCF_000585375.1 of Cryptosporangium arvum DSM 44712. Taxonomy (NCBI): domain Bacteria; kingdom Bacillati; phylum Actinomycetota; class Actinomycetes; order Cryptosporangiales; family Cryptosporangiaceae; genus Cryptosporangium; species Cryptosporangium arvum. Next base: position 1,961,100 of record NZ_KK073874.1, on the reverse strand, counting down.
GCGCTGAACCGGGTGATCCCCGGTAGCCCGGGCTGGTTGACGAGCACGTCGCTCGCGCTGATCGCGTGCATCATCGTCAACATCTGGATCGGGATCCCGTTCAACACGACGATCCTGTACGGCGGGCTGCAGGACATCCCGCCCGATCTCTACGAGGCGGCGGCGCTCGACGGGGCCACCGGCTGGCGGGCGTTCCGGTACGTCACCTGGCCGCTGCTGAGACCGGTGGTGAACGTCGTCCTGGTGCTCGGGCTGGTCTACACGATCAAGGTGCTCGACCTGATCCTCGGCCTCACCCGGGGTGGCCCGGCGAACGCCACCCAGACGCTTGCCACGCAGTCCTACCAGCTGTCGTTCGTCGAGTTCGACTTCGGCCAGGGAGCGGCGCTGGGCAACATCCTGATCGTGATCTCGCTGGTGTTCGCGTTCGTCTACCTGCGCTCGGCCCGGAGGGAAGCATGAAGGGCTGGGGCTGGACGGCCGGCGGGGTGCTCATCCTGGCCGTGGTGCTGTTCCCGATCTACTGGATGGTCAACGTCTCGCTGCAGCCGTCGAGCGGGGCGGCGTTCACACCGTGGGTGCCGGTGGAGCTCGACTTCTCCGGCTACACCAAAGCGTTCCGTGACCAGGGCGGTCACTTGATGACCAGCCTGATCATCTCGGTGGGCAGCGTCGTGCTCAGCCTGCTGATCGCGACACCGGCGGCCTACGCGCTGGCCCACTTCCGCGTCCGCGGGGCCGGGGTCGTGCTGCTCGGTGTGCTGCTCAGCCAGATGGTGCCGGGCATCGTCGTCGCCAACGCGCTCTACACCGCGTACAACGACCTGGGCCTGCTGAACTCGTACCTCGGCCTGATCCTCGCGGACTCCACCGCCGGTATCCCGTTCGCGATGCTCATCCTGCGCGCGTTCATGGGCGCGCTGCCGCGCGAGGTGATCGAGGCCGCGTGGGTCGACGGCGCCGGTCCGGTGCGGACGTTCCGGTCGATCGTGCTGCCGATGAGCCGCAACGCGCTGGTCACCGGTGCGCTCTTCACGTTCCTGTTCACCTGGGGCGACTTCCTGTTCGCCCTCACGCTCACCACGACCGAGGACGTCCGGCCGGTGACGCTCGGTCTGTACACGTACGTCGGAAGTTTCGTGAAGGACTGGAGTTCGGTGATGGCCACCGCGGTCCTCGCGTCGATCCCCGCGGTCGTGCTGCTCGTGGTCGCGCAGCGGTACGTCGCCGCCGGTACCACCGCCGGCTCGCTCAAGTAGGAGATAAGCCATGGACGCCTTGGAAGTCCGCTTTCAACACGAAGTACTCCGGATCGAGCCATGGGGAACCGACAGCGTGCGGGTCCGGTCCGCGCGCGAGCAGATCCCGGCGTCCGACGTCGGGGCGCTGCAGGACCGCCCGGAATCCGGCCCGGTCACCGTCGAGGACGGGAAGCTGGTCAACGGCGAGCTGACCGTCCTCGTCGAGCTGCCGGAGGACGACGGGTACCCGTTCCCGCTCGTGCGTTTCGTGCGGACCTCGACCGGCGAGGAACTGCTCGCCGAGGAGCGCGAACACTTCTGGTGGCCGGGCGCGCGGGTGCACTACGGCAACCGGTCGGGCGCCGGCGAGCTGCACCAGCAGTTCAAGGCCTACCCCGGCGAGCGGCTCTACGGGATGGGGCAGCGCACCCACGGCCGGCTCGACCACAAGGGACTCGCGCTCGACCTGGTGCAGCGCAACGCCGAGGTGTCGATCCCGTTCGTGCTGAGCAACCGCGGCTACGGTTTCCTCTGGAACAACCCGGCGGTCGGGCGGGTGGAGTTCGCCGACAACGTGACCCGGTGGACGGCGACCCAGGCGCGGGCCATCGACTACTGGATCACGGTGGGTTCCCCGGCCTCGATCCTGTCCCGGTACGCCGACGCCACCGGCCACGCGCCGAAGCTGCCGTCGTGGGCGTCGGGGTTCTGGCAGTGCAAGCTGCGCTACCGCAACCAGGAAGAGCTCCTCGAGGTCGCGCGCGAACACAAGCGCCGGGGGCTGCCGCTGGAGGTGATCGTCAGCGACTTCTTCCACTGGACGGCGATGGGCGACTACAAGTTCGACCCGGAGGAGTACCCGGACCCGGCGGCGATGATGTCCGAACTCGACGAGCTCGGGGTCCGGCTGATGGTGTCGATCTGGCCGACGATCTCGCCGCTGTCGGAGAACTATCCGAAGCTGCGCGACGAGGGAATGCTCATCGGCACCGATCAGGGCGCGGAGTTCCACGCCACGATCCGGGACAAGGGCATGCCGGTGCCGATGCCGATCACGTTCCACGACCCGACGAACCCGGCGACCCGCGAGTTCCTGTGGTCGGTGGCGAAGAAGAACTACTTCGACCTCGGCGTCCGCGTGTGGTGGCTGGACGCGTGCGAGCCGGAGCTGAACCCGGGCCATCCGGCGAACCTCTCGCTGCACGCGGGCCCGGGCGCGGAGGTGGTGAACGTGTATCCGCGGGACACCGCGCGGATGTTCTACGACGGGATGGCCGCGACCGACGACCCGGAGACCGTGCTGCTCTGCCGCTCGGCCTGGGCCGGCTCGCAGAAGTACGCCGCCGCGGTGTGGTCGGGTGACATCCCCGCGACCTGGGACGCGCTGCGCCGCCAGGTGCGTGCCGGGCTGTCGATCGCGATCGCCGGAATCCCGTGGTGGACCACCGACATCGGCGGTTTCCACGGCGGTGACGCGTCCGACGAGGCGTACCGGGAGCTCATGGTCCGCTGGTTCCAGTACGGCGCGTTCTGCCCGCTGTTCCGGCTGCACGGCAACCGCGAACCCCGGATGTCGACCGGCTGGGACATGACCGGCGGCCCGAACGAGGTGTGGGAGTTCGGGGACACCGCTTTCCCGATCATCAAGGACGTGATGTTCATGCGGGAGCGGCTGCGCCCGTACCTGCACGCCCAGCTGGATCGGGCCTCGTCCGAGGGGCTTCCGGCAATGCGTCCGCTCTTCGTCGACTTCCCCGACGACGCCCGGGCGTGGGAGGTCGACGACCAGCTGATGTTCGGCCCGGACGTGCTCGTCGCGCCGGTGCTGGAGGCGGGCGCCCGCTCCCGGCCGGTGTACCTGCCGGCCGGCGCCCGGTGGACCCACGCGTTCTCGGGTGAGGTGTTCGAGGGCGGCACGACGATCGAGGCCGACGCCCCGCTCGAGCAGATCCCGGTCTACCTGCGCGACGGCGCCGACGTACCGGTGGCGGGCTAGCCGGCGGCGGGGAGGACGACCCTCGGCAGGCCGTGGGGGCGCGAGCGGGGACGCCACTCGCGCGGGTAGCCGAGGGACACCTCCTCGAACGGAACGCCGTCGACGACGTCGCTCAGCGGAATGTGCAGGTGGCCGTAGACCGCGACCGCCGCCCGGTACCGCAGGTGCCAGTCCGAGGTCAGCGTCGTCCCGCACCACTGGGCGAACTCCGGGTAGCGCAGGCGCTTGGTCGGCGCCGGGTGCAGTGGCCAGTGCGAGATCAGCACGGTCCGCTGGTCGGGCGGCAGCTCGGCGTCGAGCCGGGCGGCCGTCGACTCGACCCGCGCCCGGCACCAGTCACCCCGGGTCCCGTACGGGTCGGGGTGCAGGACCGCCTCGTCGGTGCAGACGACGCCGACGTCGTAGGCCTGCGCGAGGGCCTGCTCCTGCGTCTGACCCTCCGGGCGGAACGAGTAGTCGTAGAACGTGAACAACGGGGCGATCGTCACCGGCTCGGCGCCGCCGTCGAACGTCGGGTACGGGTCTTCCGGGGTGGTCACCCCCAGCGCGCGGCACGCTTCGACGAGCATGTCGTACTTCAGGGCACCGCGCGGGGAGCCCGGGTCCTTCGGCGACGTCCAGAGCTCGTGGTTGCCCGGCACCCAGATCACTTTCGCGAACGAGAGCGTCAGCACCTTCAGGGTCCAGGCGACGTGCTCGAGCCGCTCCGCGACGTCACCCGCCACGATCAGCCAGTCGTCCTCCGCGAGCGGCCGGAGCGACCGCACCACGTCGCGATTTTCCTTGTACCCGACGTGCAGATCGCTGACCGCGAGGAGGTTGCCCACCCTCTTCAGGCTAGCCGAGCGGCGAGGGTGTCCCAGTCGATGCCGGGACGAGGGTCGTAGCGCACGGTCGGCTGGGTCGCGGCCAGGAGCGCGCGGGCCTCTCCGAGGTCACCCACCACGCCTGCGGCGCGCGCCTGCACCAGCACGTTGCCCAGCGCGGTGGCCTCCACCGGGCCCGCGACCACCGGCAACCCGGTCGCGTCCGCGGTCAGCCGGCACAGCAGCGCGTTACGCGCTCCCCCGCCCACGAGGTGCACCACGTCCACGTCGTGCGACGCCAACGACGACGCCTGGTGGATGGTGCGCCGGAAGGCCAGCGCCAAGCTGTCGAGGATGCACCGCACGACCTCGCCGCGCGTCGCCGGGACCGGCTGGCCCGTCTCCCTCGCGAAGGCCGCGATCCGCGACGGCATGTCGCCCGGGGGCAGGAACCGGGCGTCGTCGACGTCGATCACCGTGCGACCGGCGGGCACCTCGGCGGCGTCGGCCAGGAGTGTCGGCAGGTCGGAGCCCGATCCGGAGCGTTCCCACCACCGCACCGACTCCTGCAGCAACCACAGCCCCATCACGTTGCGCAGGTAGCGGACCGTGCCGTCGATGCCGGCCTCGTTGGTGAAGTTGGCTTCGCGGCTCGCCTCGGAGAGCACCGGCCGGTCGAGCTCCAGCCCGGCCAGGCCCCAGGTGCCGCACGAGATGTACGCGAACCGGTCCCCCACCGCGGGCACCCCGATCACCGCCGACGCGGTGTCGTGCGACGCGACCGCCACCACCGGAGCGTCGAACCCGACCTCGGCCGCGACGTCCTCGCGCAGCCCGCCGAGCCGGTCGCCGGGCTGCCGCAGCGGCGGCAGCAGCTCCGGGCGCAGGCGCAGGTCCGTGGCCAGCTCCACGTCCCAACTGCGGCGGTGGACGTCGAGCAGCTGGGTCGTCGAGGCGTTCGTGACCTCGGCGCCCTGCGCCCCGGTGAGCCAGTAGCCGATCAGGTCCGGGATGAGCAGGAGCGCGCCCGCCGCCTGGTACGCCGCGCTCTTCCGACCCGCGACCAGCTGGTACACGGTGTTGAACGGCAGGGTCTGCAGGCCGGTCCGCCGGTAGAGCGACGCCGCCCCGATCTCGGCCGCGACCGCGGCGGCCACCCCCTCGGTGCGCTCGTCGCGGTAGTGCACGGGCGCGCCGAGCAACGCGCCCTCGGCGTCGAGCAGACCGTAGTCGACCGCCCAGGAGTCGACGCCGATCGACCGGGGCACGGCGTGGTCGCGACCGAGGAAGCGGAGACCGCGCAGGATCTCGGCGTAGAGGCCGGTCACGTTCCAGTGGAGCGTGCCGGCCAGGCGCACCGGCTCGTTGACGAACCGGTGCGCCTCGGTGAGCTCCAGGGTGTCCGGGCCGACCCGGCCGGCCACGACGCGCCCGGAGGACGCGCCGAGGTCGACCGCAGCGAACGAGGAAATGCCATCGACGTTCATCGCAGACCCGGTCACCTCAAGAAGGCAGCCGCGACGCCGGCGTCGACCGGGACGTGGAGCCCGGTCGTGTGGGTCAGCTCGCCGCCGACGAGCGCGAACGCCGCGTTGGCGACGTGCTCGGGCAGGACTTCGCGCTTGAGCAGCGTGCGCTGGGCGTAGTACTGGCCCAGCTCCTCCTCCGGCACGCCGTAGACCGCGGCGCGCTTGGCCCCCCAGCCACCGGCGAAGATGCCGGAGCCGCGGACGACCCCGTCGGGGTTGATGCCGTTGACGCGGATGCCGTGCGCTCCGAGCTCGGCGGCCAGCAGCCGGACCTGGTGGGCCTGGTCGGCCTTGGCCGCGGAGTACGCGACGTTGTTCGGCCCGGCGAACACCGAGTTCTTGGACGAGATGTAGATGATGTCGCCGCCCATGCCCTGGGCCGTCATCACCCGGGCCGCCTGCTGAGCGACCAGGAACGAGCCCTTGGCCAGGACGTCGTGGAGCAGGTCCCAGTCGGCCTCGGTGGTCTCGGCGAGCGGCTTGGAGATCGAGAGGCCGGCGTTGTTGACGACGAGGTCGACGCCGCCGAACGCGAGCGCCGCCGCGTCGAAGGCGGCCTGCACGCCGGCCGCGTCGGTGACGTTCGCGGCGACGCCGATCGCGACATCGGTGGTGCCGAGTTCCTCGGCGGCCGCGGCGGCCTTCGTCGCGTCCAGGTCGGCGATGACCACGCAGGCACCCTCGGCCGCGAACCGGGCCGCGATCGCCTTGCCGATGCCCGACGCCGCGCCGGTGACCAGCGCGACCCGGCCGACCAGCGCCTTGGGCTTCGGCGCCCGCCGGAGCTTGGCCTCCTCGAGCAGCCAGTACTCGATGCGGAACTTCTCCGACTCGTCGATCGGGGCGTACGTGGAGATCGCCTCGGCGCCACGCATCACGTTGATCGCGTTGACGTAGAACTCCCCCGCCACCCGCGCGGTCTGTTTGTTCGCCCCGAAGCTGAACATGCCCACGCCGGGGACCAGCACGATCGCCGGGTCGGCGCCGCGGATCGCCGGGCTGTCCTCGACCCGGTACCGGTCGTAGTAGGCCTGGTAGGCGGCGCGGTACTCGGCGTGCAGCTCGGTGAGCCGGGCCGTGATCTCCTCGACCGTGGCACTGGCGGGCAGGTCGACCACCAGTGGGCGGACCTTCGTGCGCAGGAAGTGGTCCGGGCAGGACGTGCCCAGCGCGGCCAGCGGCGCCAGCTTCTCCCGGGACAGGAACTCCAGCACCACGTCGGTGTCGGTGTAGTGCCCCACCTGCGGCTTGTCCGTCGACGCCAGGCCACGGACCACCGGCGCGAGCGCGGCGGCCTTGGCGTGGCGCTCTTCCGGGTCGAGCGGCTCGAAGCCTGCGACGACCGGGCCGAAAGGCTCCGCCGCTCCCTGCGCGGCGATGTAGGCCGCCGCGGTCTCGATGATCCACCGCGAGTTGGCTTCGGCCTCTTCGCTGGTGGCGCCCCACGCGGTGATGCCGTGCCCACCCAGGACCGTGCCGATCACACCGGGGTTCCCGGCCTTGATCGCCGCGATGTCCAACCCCAGCTGGAAACCCGGACGCCGCCACGGCACCCAGGCGACCTTCCCGCCGAAGATCTCCGCGGTCAGCTTCTCCCCGTCCGCCGCGGTCGCGATCGCGATCCCCGAGTCGGGGTGCAGGTGATCGACGTGCGCGGCGTCGACCAGGCCGTGCATCGCGGTGTCGATCGACGGCGCCGCCCCGCCCCGCCCGTGCAGGCAGTAGTCGAACGCGGCGACCATCTCGTCCTCGCGGTCCACGCCCGGGTAGACGTCGACCAGGCTCCTCAGCCGATCGAGGCGCAGCGCGGCCAGCCCCGACTCCGTCAGCGTGCCCAGGTCACCGCCCGAGCCCTTCACCCACAGCAGCTCCACCGGGCCACCGGTGACCGGGTCGACGTCGGTGCCCTTGGCCGACGTGTTCCCCCCGGCGTAGTTGGTGTTCCGCGGATCGGCGCCCAGCCGGTTGGACCGTGCCAGCAGCGCCGCGACTGTCTCGTTCATGCTCCCCATCCCGCTTGGGTTCCGCCGATGCGCTCGGCGACGATCTTCTCGGCGTACCCGGAGCGCCGGTAGGCGCCCATCGGGTCGGGGTCGAGCCCCTTCTCCTCCCGCAGCGAGGCCAGCAGCGGGCGCACGTCGGTGTTGTAGGCGTCCATGAACACGGCGTTCGCGCCGAGCACGTCGCCTTCGGCCTGCGCAGCGGCCAGCGCCTCGCGGTCGACGAGCAGCGCCTTGGCCGTCGCTTCCTGCACGTTCATCACCGAGCGGATCTGACCGGGGATCTTCGGCTCGATGTTGTGGCACTGGTCGAGCATGAAAGCGATCTCGTCCATCGCGCCGGGATCGCGGTCGAAGCCGCCTCCGCGCAGCACCTCGAACAGGATGCGGAACAGCTGGAACGGGTCCGCGGCACCGACCATCAGGTCGTCGTCGGCGTAGAAGCGGGAGTTGAAGTCGAACGCGCCGAGCTTCCCGGCCCGCAGCAGCACCGCGACGATGAACTCGATGTTCGTGCTCGGCGCGTGGTGTCCGGTGTCGACGCAGACGACGGCCTTCTCGCCGAGCGTCAGCGTGTGCGCATAGGCGGTGCCCCAGTCCGGCACGTCGGTGGCGTAGAACGCGGGCTCGAACAGCTTGTACTCCAGCAGCATCCGCTGGTGGTCACCGAGCCGGGCGTAGACCTCGGCCAGCGCCGCGGCCAAGCGGTCCTGGCGCTCGCGGATGTCGTCCTGACCCGGGTAGTTGATGCCGTCGGAGAACCAGAGCTTCAGGTCGCGCGACCCGGTCCGGTCCATGATGTCGATGCACTCGAGCAGGTGGTCGGTGGCCTTCCGGCGAACGCCGGCGTCCGGGTTGGTCACGCTGCCGAGCATGTAGTCGTTGTCCTGGAACACGTTCGAGTTGATCGTGCCCAGCGTGACGCCCTGCTCCTGGGCGAAGCGGGCCAGGTCGGCGTAGTCGTCGGTCTTGTCCCACGGGATGTGCAGCGCGACCGTCGGAGCGGCGCCGGTGTACTTGTGCACCTGGGCGGCGTCGGCGACCTTCTCGTACGGGTCGCGCGGGACGCCGGCCTGGGGAAAAACCTTGAACCGGGTCCCGGAGTTGGCGAACGCCCACGAGGGCAGCTCGATGTGCTGGCGGTTGAGTACGTCGGTCACTCGGGACATGGCGCCGTTCTTTCAGTCGAGGTGGAACACTTCGGGGACGATCAGGAAGCCCTCGTCCGGGCGGCGATCGCCGAGGCCGACGAAGAACGGCCCCATTTCCGCCTGCCAGCGGGCGTTCACTTCTTCGCCGGCCATCCCGGCCAGGCCCGCGGCGTAGTCCTCGGTCTCCAGGTAGCCGATCAGAAGACCGTCGTCCTTCAGGAACAGCGAGTAGTTCGTCCAGCCGTGCCTGGTCAAAGCGGCAAGCATCTCCGGCCACACCGCAGCGTGCCGCTCCCGATACTCATCGAGCCGTGACGGATCAACCCGGCCCAAAAGACAAACCCGCTGCATTTTTGTCCTTCGTATGAACCTGGAGCCCGCTGAGGGCCTCGCTGCCGGGCAGCGTGGCCCTCAGCGGGCCGCCCACTAGAAGTTGAACTGGTCGATGTTTTTGGTGTCGAAGACCTGGGGCGGGCCGAGGAGGATGGCTCCGTCCTTGCCGAGCGTGTACTCGCCCAGCTCACCGGCCTTGAACTTCTCGCCTTCCGCGCCGGTGATCTGCCCGGAGGCCAGCGCGGCCGCGGTGTACGCGCACAGGTAGCCGAGCTTGGCCGGGTCCCAGAGCTCGAACTCCTTGACCGTGCCGTCCTTGACGTACTGACGCATCTGGTTCGGCGTGCCGAGACCGGTCAGCTGCACCTTGCCCTTGTACGGCGAGCTCGACAGGTAGCGAGCGGCCGCGGCGATGCCCACCGTGGTCGGCGAGATGATGCCCTTGAGGTCGGGGTACGCCTGGAGCAGACCCTGCGTCTCCTGGAACGACTTCTGGTCGTCGTCGTTGCCGTAGGCGACCTTCACCAGCTGCATGCCCGGGTACTTCTTGAGTTCGTCCTTCATGAACTCGATCCAGGCGTTCTGGTTCGTGGCGTTCGGCGTGGCGGACAGGATCGCGATCTTGCCCTTCTCGCCGATCTGCTTGGCCAGGAGCTGCACCTCGGTGCGGCCGAGCGCCTCCGGGTCGGCCTGGTTCACGAACGCGTCCCGGCCGGCGACCGCGGCGTCCGAGTCGAACGTGACGACCTTGACCCCGCGCTGACGGGCCTGGGTCAGCGCCGGGACGATCGCGTTGGCGTCGTTGGCCGAGACGCAGATGCCGTCCTGGCCCTGCTGGGTCAGCGTGTTGATGTACTGGACCTGCGAGGAGGCGCTCGCGTCGGAGGGACCGACCTCCTTGTACGTGCCCTTGAACTCGGTGACCGCCTTCTCGCCGCCCTTGTCGGACACCGTGAAGTAGGGGTTGTTCACCTGCTTGGGCAGGAACGCGATCTTCAGCCCCTCCTTGAGAGGAGCGTCCGGGTTCGCCGAAGCGGACGAGGCCGGGCCCGCCGACGCGTTGTCGGTGGAGTCCTTGGTGGTGCCACCGCAGGCGGCCGCGGCGAGCGTCACCGCGACCAGCGCGGCGGAGAACGCAACGCTTCTCCGTGCACGGAGCAACATCATTGTCGGTCCCTTTCGGGTGGTGGGGGGGTTAGGAGGAAAGTTTTCGCAGTCGCAGGCGCTCGCGGGCCCAGGTGACGGCGTTCGGCGCGAGCACGGAGAAGATCAGCAGCCCACCGGTGACGAGCATCAGCGTCTCGGTCGAGACGTCGTCGAGGATCAGCGCGTTGCGCAGCACCCCCACCAGCAGAACCGCCACGAGGACGCCGGGCAGCGTGCCGCGTCCGCCGAAGATCGAGACCCCACCGAGCAGGACGGCGGCGACGACCGTGAGCTCCAGCCCGTTCGCGTTGTCGGCGCGGGCGCTGGAGAACCGGAACGTGTAGATGACCGCGGCCAGGCCGGCGAACGCGCCCGACGCCACGAACAGCCAGAACGTGATCCGCTTGACCCGGATGCCGGCGAAGCGGGCCGCCTCCTTGTTGGAGCCGATCGCGTAGAGCGAGCGGCCGATCGGCGTCGCGTGCAGGATCACGCCGACGACGATCGCCAGCACGATCACCAGGATCGTCGGGTACGGGATCAGGTCGGCGAAAGTCTTGCCGGGCCAGGACGTGTAGCTGACCGGGAAGTCCGCGACGGCTTTGTCGCCGAGCAGCACGTAGGCCATACCGCGGTAGAGCGCGAGCGTGCCGATCGTCACCGCGAGGCTCGGCAGGCCGACGACCGTCACCAGGAAGCCGTTGAGCGCACCGGCGATCGCGCCGACCACGATCGTCAGCGGGATGATCGTCTCGATCGACAGCCCGGCGTTCCAGAGCACGCCCATCAGCGCGCTGCACATGCCGAGGTTCGAGGCGATCGAGAGGTCGATCTCCCCGATCACGACGAGCAGCGTCAGGGTCAACGACAGGATCGCGATCTCGACGATGTCGAGCTGCGCGTTCGCGAGGTTGAACGAGTCGGCGAACCCGTCCACGCCGAAGCCGGCGACCAGCACCGCGAAGATCAGCAGCGCGGTGATCGCGCCCTCCCACGAGAGCAGCCGGCGCAGCGGCGAGTGCTCCGCGAAGGAGGCCGGCGAACTCGTCTCCGGCGGAGGCAGAACCGTGGTGCTCATCGTGTGCCTCCCTGGGCGACGTCAGCGGCGGCCTCGCCCGCGGGGGCCCCGTCGGCGGGCGTGGCGCCCGGCCCCTTCGCACCCGCACCAGGCGGCGCACCACCGGCGCCGTCGGGGCTGGGCGCGGCGGCAGCGCCGTCAGAGCTGGGCGCGGCGGCAGCGCCGTCACGGGTAGGTGTACCGGTAGCGCCGTCGGCCGGGAGCGTCGTCGCGCCGCGGCTGGCCGACGCGCGGAGGGCGCGTTCGGCGCGGAGGGCAAGCACCCGGTCGAGGGTGATCGCGAGGAGCAGCAGCGCACCGTCGATGGCCCGCTCCCAGAGCGCCTCGACCTTCAGCACGACGAGCGCGCTGCCGATCGTCGACAGCAGCAGTGCACCGAGCGCGGCACCCACGACGGTGCCGCTGCCACCGAAGATCGCCACCCCGCCGACGACGACCGCCGCGACGACGTTCAGCTCGAACCCGGTCGCCGCGGTGGCGTCGACCGTTCCGTACCGCGCGGCCCAGAGCACACCGGCGATGCCGGACAGCGTCCCGGTCAGCACGAACGCGACGAACAGGCGCCGGCCGACGGGAATGCCCGCCAGCCGGGCGGCGTCCGGGTTGGACCCGATCGCGTACAGCTCGCGACCGGAGCGCAGGTTACGCATTCCCCAGGCGGCGAGAGCGAGCAGCACCAGCGCGATCAGCGGCAGGATCGGGATCCCGAGCACCGAGCCGCTGCCGATCTTCAGGAACGCCGACGGCATGTCGGCGGCGTTGACCTGCCGCCCCTCGGCGAGCCAGTAGTCGGCCCCGCGGAACACGTACATCGTGCCGAGCGTCACCACCAGCGCGGGGATCCGGCAGACCGCCACCAGCACCCCGTTGATGACCCCGCACACCGCGCCGATCAGCGTGCCGACGAGGAACGCGACGACGATCGGCACCTGGTGGTCGGCGAACAGCAGACCGGTGACGAACGCCGAGAGGCCCAGCACCGAGCCGACCGACAGGTCGATGTTGCGGGTGACGACGACGAGCGTCTGGCCCACCGCCAGTAACCCGACGATCGCGGTGTTGAGCAGGATGTCCTTGAAGCTCTGCACCCCGATGAACCGCGGGTTGACGATCGCGGTGACGCCGAAGAGCAGGAACAGCGCGACGACGAGGCCCAGCTCACGAGCGCGAGCGAGCCGCCCCAGCAGCGCGGCCGCCGACCGTTGCTTCTCCGCGACGGCGGGCAGGCCCGGGCCCGCGCCGCCGGTGCCGCCCGGCCCACCGGCCACGATCGGCGCGCTCATGCCGCACGCCCCGGACGGCCGACGGCGGCGGAGAGCACGGTCTCCTCGGTGGCCTCGGTGCGGTCGAGCTCGGCGGCGAGCCGGCCTTCACGCATGACCAGCACCCGGTCGGCCATCCCGAGCACCTCCGGGAGCTCGGAGGAGATCATCAGCACCGCGACCCCCTCGGACGCCAGCTGGGAGAGCAGCCGGTGGACCTCCGCCTTGGTGCCGACGTCGATGCCCCGGGTGGGCTCGTCGACGATCAGCACCTTCGGAGCGGTCGCCAGCCACTTGGCCAGGACGACCTTCTGCTGGTTGCCGCCGGAGAGCACCCCGACGGCGTCGGAGAGCCTGCGGTACTTGAGCTGGAGGCGGGTGGCCCACTCCTTGGCGCGGGCCCGCTCCGCGCGGCCGCCGAGCAGACCGAAGCGCGCGAGCCCGCCCAGCTGCGTCATCGTGGCGTTGCGCTCGATCGAGAGCTCCATGACCAGGCCCTGTTGGCGGCGGTCCTCCGGGACGAGCGCGAGGCCGGCGTCGATGGCTTTGGCCGGCCGCCCGGGCTTGAGCGCGCTGCCCCGGACCGTGACCGAGCCGGCGTCGTAGCCGTCGATGCCGAACACGCACCGGGCGACCTCGCTGCGGCCGGAGCCGACCAGCCCGGCCAGCGCGACGATCTCGCCCGCGCGCACCTCGAACGACACGTCGGTGAAGACGCCCTCACGGGTGAGGCGCTCGACCTTGAGCGCGACCTCGCCGGGCGTCGTGTCGAGCTTCGGGAACAGCGCGTCCAGGTCCCGCCCGACCATCCGGCGGACGAGCTCGTCCTCGGTGACGTCGGCCAGCGGGTCGGAGGAGACGAACTTGCCGTCACGCAGCACCGTGACCCGGTCGCAGAGCGCGTAGACCTCGTCGAGGCGGTGCGAGATGAAGACCAGCGCCGAGCCGCTCTCCCGGAGCGTGCGCGCGACCGTGAACAGCCGCTCGACCTCGCGGGACGAGAGCGCAGCGGTCGGCTCGTCCATGATGATGACCCGCGCGTTCAGCGAGAGCGCCTTCGCGATCTCGACCAGCTGCTGGTCGGCGATCGAGAGGCCGCTGGCCGGGCGGTCCGGGTCGAGCGCGACCCCGAGGCGGGCGAACAGCGCCTCCACCTGGGTGCGCATCGCCTTGCGGTCGATCGCGCGGAAACGGCCGAGCGGCTGGCGGCCCATGAAGACGTTCTCGGTCACCGAGAGATCGCCGAAGAGCGTCGGCTCCTGGTAGATCACCGCGATGCCGGCGTCACGCGCGGCGGCCGGGTCGGCGAACGTCACGTCCTCGCCGTCGAGGCGGACCACGCCGGCGTCGGGCTTGTGCACGCCCGCGAGGATGCGGACCAGAGTGGACTTGCCGGCACCGTTCTCCCCCATGAGGGCGTGCACCTCGCCGGGGTGGAGGTCGAGCGAGACGCCGTCGAGCGCACGCAACGCCCCGAACGTCTTGCCCACCCCCTCCAGGGAGAGCAGCGGCCGGGCGGGCTCGCTGTTGGTCACGGGACACGCTCCGTTGCAGGTCTCTTCGTCACGGAAATGAATCGTTTCAATGCGGTGGCGATGACCGTATGAGTGAGCGCCGTCACGTGTCAATGGTTTCGCCTGCGTGACATTCCCGTGACTCGGCGCCGCTTCCGGCGTCGGTGGCAGAAAGTGGTTGAGACGTTTCAAAAACCCCCTGGCAGCCAGTACGCTCGCGCAGATCACCACGGGAGGCGCCAGATGGGGACGACGAGCATCCGCGAGGTCGCGGAGCGAGCCGGCGTGTCGGTCGGGACCGTCTCCAACGTGCTCAACCGCCCCGACGCGGTGGCCCCGGCGACCCGCGAACGCGTCCGCCGGGCGATCGACGACCTCGGGTTCGTCCGGAACGAGTCGGCCCGCCATCTGCGCGCCGGGCGCAGCCGCACGCTGGGCCTGGTGGTCCTCGACGTCACCAACCCGTTCTTCACCGACGTCGCCCGCGGCGTGGAGGACGCCGCGAACGACGCCGGGCTCGCGGTCATCCTCTGCAACTCCGACGAGCGGCGCGACAAGGAGCAGGCCTACCTCGATCTGCTCGAGGAGCAGCGCGTCCAGGGCGTACTGATCACGCCGGTCGACGTCGACGGCGACCGCCTGTCCCGGCTGCGCCGGCGCGGTGTCCCGGTGGTGCTGCTCGATCGGCACGCCGGCGAGGGCGACTACTGCTCGGTCGCGGTGGACGACGTCCTCGGCGGCGAACTGGCCGCGGCCCACCTGCGCGACCTCGGCCACGAGCGCATCGCCTACGTGAGCGGGCCGATGAGCCTCGCGCAGTGCGCCGACCGGTACCGGGGCGCGATCGCGGGCGGCGAGCTGGAGATTCTCGCCGGGACGGCGTTGAACGTCGCCTCCGGCCGGGACGCCGGCGAGCGGCTACTCGGGCTGCGCACCCCTCCGACGGCGGTGTTCTGCGCCAACGACCTGCTGGCCCTGGGCGTCCTGCAGGTGATGGTGGCCCGTGGGCTGTCGGTCCCGGGTGACATCTCGATCGTCGGTTACGACGACATCGAATTCGCCGCCGCGGCCGCGGTGCCGCTCAGCTCGGTGCGTCAGCCCCGGCATCTGCTGGGGCGCACGGCGGCGGAGCTGCTGGTCGCGGAGGCCGACGCGGCGGGGCCGCACGTGCACCGCCAGGTGCGGTTCTCCCCCGAACTCGTGGTTCGGGCGTCGAGCGGGCCGCCCAAGCCGGCCCTGTGACGAACAACATGTACTAAGCAACTTTGCAGAATCTGAAAATAAGTGCGACCGTAACTTTGTGACCAGCAATGATGCCGGTCCAGCTGCTTCGCTCTGGAGACTACTTTGCATTGCGCAGTAGTCTCCCATGCGAAGGAGGTGGGCCGGGTGCGAAATGACGTGGTGCAGCGCGCGTTACGCGAGGTGCCGTTGATCGCCGCGCTCTATCTCGCGTACGCGGGCGGGCGGGTGGTGGCCGCGCGTCTCACCGGCCCCGCCTTCGACCACGCCGAGTCGGTGTGGTCGTTCGAGCGGTGGCTGCACCTACCGAGTGAGCACAGCGTCCAGCAGGCCGCGCTGCACTGGCAGGCGCTCGTCGAGTTCTTCGACTCCTACTACGCCGGGGTGCACTTCCCCGCGACCGTGGCCGCGCTGGTGTGGCTGTTCGTCTGGCACCCCGAGCGGTACCCGTGGTTCCGCCGGACGCTCGCCTGGCTGACCGGGTTCGCGCTGGTCGGGCACGTCCTCTACCCGCTGGCGCCGCCGCGGATGCTGGCCGGCCACGGCATCGTCGACACCGCGCACGTGTACGGGCAGTCCGTGTACGGGCCGGTCGGCACCGGGGTGGCCAACCAGTTCGCCGCGATGCCGTCGCTGCACGTGGCGTGGGCGGTGCTGGTCGCGCTCGCGGTCGTCCGGGTGGCGCGCGGCCCGTGGCGGTGGCTCGCGGTGCTGCACCCGGTGACCACGGTCGCCGTCGTGATCGTGACCGGGAACCACTACTGGCTCGACGCCGTCGTCGGGTGTGCCCTGCTGGTCCTGGCGCTGGCGATCACCCGCTCCCGGGCTTTCACCGTCCCGGTGGGGGCGGTGGCCGCGGCGGCGGCGCGGACAGTGTCGGTGGCACGCGAGCACGCGTGGCCGATGATGCGGTTCGTCGTCGTCGGCGGGGCGTCGACGCTGCTCTCGGTCGTGATCTTCGTGCCGCTGCTCGCACTCATGCCCTCGGCCGCCGCGAACACCGTGGCCGCGATCATCTCCACGCTGGCCTCCAACGAGGCGAACCGCTCCTGGGTGTTCCGCAGCGACCGCGGCGGCCTCCTGCCCCGGGTGGCCGCGGCCGGCACCGTGCTGATCTCCTACGTGGCCACGACCGGATCGCTGCTCGTCCTCGACCTGACCGTGCCGCACGCGAGCGCCACCCTCGAACTGACCGTGATGCTCGCCGCGTCCGCGGTGGCCGGCCTGGCCCGCTACGTACTGCTGGGCCTGCACATCTTCCCGTCCGCACCCGCGGCCGACGCGGCCGGCGACCCGCTCGAGGCGGCGGGCGCGGGAGGCTCGGGCGGCGCGGAGTCGGCGACCCGGACGGGCGGGGCGGTGCTCGCGGCGCACGGGGCCGGCAGCCCGGCCAGGACGCAGTCGAACGCGCTGTCGATGGCCTCCTCGAGCGCACCCTGATCGCAGCGCTCCGGCGCCAGCGACAGCATCGTCGCGCCGAGCGCGGCCACCGCCACCGCGGCGACCAGCCGCGGGTACGCGTCCCGCTCCGGGTCGAGCCCGGACCGCCGCGCGACGTCCTCGGCCAGGATCCGGCCGAACCCGCGGAACAACTCGTGCGCGATCGGCACCAGGTGCGGCTCGGCACGCAGGATGCGGGCCCGCAGCAGAATCCGCTCGCGATGACCGGCGTCCTTCTGCAGCCCGACCGTGCGCAACGCGGCCCGGAACGCCACCAGCGGATGCGCCCCCTCTGGCTGCTCGGCCAGCGCCGCGGCCAGCCGCTCCGACGGCCCGCTCAGGTCCCCCACCAGCACGTCGCGCTTCGTCGGGAAGTGGTGGTGGAACGATCGCACGCTGACGCCGGCCGCGGCGGCGATCTCGTCGACGGTGGTGGCCTCGAACCCGTTCCGCGCGAACAGTCGCAGCGCGGCGTCCTCCACGACCTGGCGGTTGGCCAGCCGCCGCGCGACGCGACGATCACCGGCCGGACGGGTCGCCAGCCGCCGTTCCGAGCCTTCGCCGCGCCGCTCCATCTCGTCACTCATGGTGCCATGGGCGCGCTCGGCTCAGACCTCGTCGACGAGATCCGCGACCGAGTTCAGGATGCGGGAGGGGCGGAAGGGGAACCGGTTCACGTCCTCGGCCCGGGTGACGCCGGTCAGCACGAGAACGGTCTCCAGCCCGGCCTCCATGCCGGCGATGACGTCGGTGTCCATCCGGTCGCCGATCATCACCGTGCTCTCGCTGTGCCCGTCGACCGCGTTGAGCGCCGAGCGCATCATCAGCGGGTTCGGCTTGCCGACGAAGTACGGCTCGACGCCGGTGGCCTTGCTGATCAGCGCGGCGACCGCCCCGGTGGCCGGGAGCGCGCCCTCGTGCGACGGTCCGGTCGGGTCGGGGTTCGTCGCGATGAACCGCGCACCCCGGTCGATCAGCCGGATCGCGGTCGTGATCGCCTCGAAGCTGTAGTTCCGGGTCTCCCCCAGCACGACGTAGTCGGGGTCGGCGTCGGTGAGGACGTACCCGATCTCGTGCAGCGCGGTCGTGAGACCGGCCTCTCCGACCACGTGCGCCGTGCCGCCCGGACGCTGGTCCTCCAGGAACTTCGCGGTGGCCAGCGCCGAGGTCCAGATCGACTCCGCCGGCACGTTGATACCGGCCCGCTGCAGCCGCGCCGAGAGGTCACGCGGCGTGTAGATCGAGTTGTTCGTCAGCACCAGGTGCGGACGGCCCTTCTCGACCAGTTTCCCGAGGAACTCCGGCGCACCGGGCACCGGGACGCCCTCGTGCACCAGGACGCCGTCCATGTCCATCAGCCAGCAGTCGATGCTCTTGCGCGAGGTCATGGTGCAAGGGTTTCACACAGGTACGGTGAGCTCGTGACGGACGCCACTCGTGACCCGGTCGCCGACCTGCGGCGCATCGCGTTCCTGCTGGAACGCGCACACGAAGCCACCTACCGGGTCCGGGCGTTCCGCTCGGCCGCCGCGGCCGTGGAGAAGCTCGACGCGGACGAGTTGAGCGAGCGCGCCACCGCCGGGACGCTCAAGAAGCTGCCAGGCATCGGCGACGTCACCGCGCGGTGCGTGGCCGAGTCGCTGGCCGGCGAGGAGCCGGTGTACCTGCGCCGGCTGGAGGCCACCGCGGGCACCTCGGTCGACGAGGCCGGGGCCGAGCTGCGCGCGCTGCTGCGTGGTGACTGCCACACGCACTCCGACTGGTCCGACGGCGGTTCGCCGATCCGGGAGATGGCCGAGGCGGCGCGCAGCATCGGCCACCAGTACGTCGTCCTCACCGATCACTCGCCGCGGCTGACCGTCGCCAACGGCCTGTCGGCCGCGCGGCTGCGCGAGCAGCTCGACGTGGTGGCCGAGCTGAACCGGGAGCTCGCACCGTTCCGCATCCTCACCGGCATCGAGGTCGACATCCTCGACGACGGGTCGCTCGACCAGTCCGACGAGCTGCTGGCCCGGCTCGACGTCGTCGTGGCCAGCGTGCACTCGAAGCTGCGTGACCCGGCCGACACGATGACCAAGCGCATGCTGGCCGCGATCGGGAACCCGCACACCGACGTGCTCGGGCACTGCACCGGGCGCCTGGTGACCGGCCGCGAATCCACCGGTCAGGGCAAACGCCCCGAGAGCCAGTTCGACGCCGACGCGGTGTTCGCCGCGTGCGCCGAGCGCGGCGTCGCGGTGGAGATCAACTCGCGGCCGGAACGGCTCGACCCGCCGAAGCGCCTGCTCCGGCTGGCCGTCGAGGCCGGGTGCCACTTCGCGATCGACACCGACGCGCACGCACCGGGCCAGCTCGACTGGCAGCCCTACGGGTGCGCCCGGGCGGCCCAGTGCGGCGTCGACCCCGCCCGGGTGATCAACACCTGGTCGGCCGAGGACCTACTCGCGTGGACGGGCCACTGAGAGCGCCCACGCGATGAGCGGGAACTGCATCGGCAGGCGGCCGTAGGCGATCGCCTTGTACGTCGCGTTCGACGTTCTGCTGGCGTCGACCGCCATCTGCACGTTGGCCGGGTAGACCCCGACGAACAACGCGGCGGACGCGAGCGCCCCGAACCGCCGGGTCCTGGGGATCGCCACCAGCGCGGCGCACGCCAGCTCGGCCGCGCCGCTGATGGCCACCAGCGCCTCCGGGTTGGGCAGGGCCCTCGGGACGATGCGCGTGAACGGCTTCGGCGCGACGAAGTGGAGCACGCCGATCGTCGCGAGCCCACCGGCGAGCAGGACCGGGGACGCCTTCTTCCAGCGGGATGCCATGGGCTCATGTTCGTTCATCCCCACTACCCTGCGCGAGTGGACCCGGGGCCCTCGATCCCGAAGTAACTTTGAGGAAGCATCTCGTCACTGGGAGGAGTCGCGTGCAGCTCGGTCAGGACGCCGGCGGCTTGGAGAACAACCCTCGCGCCATCGTCATCATCGTGTTCGTCATCCTCGCCGGGCTGCTGCTCAACTGGTTCCAGCGCAAGTGGATGAAAGGGATGTCCTTCCGGAACCGGGTGTTTTTCATCGGCATCGGAGCGCTGATCCTCGGCGGCGTGTTCTACGGCTTCGTCTACAACGTGAACGCCGCGTAGCTTCTGCCCCCGGAACGGGTAATAGTGGTGTCGGGGTGATGGCGTATGCGTGAGGTACTCGACGATCTGTTCGGCTGGTGGGACGCCGGTAAGTCGGTAGGCGTCGGCACGGTCGTGGCCACCTGGAAGAGCGCGCCCCGACCGGCGGGTGCGTCGATGCTCGTCGGCCCCGACGGCACCGCGGTGGGCAGCGTCTCCGGCGGTTGTGTGGAGGGCGCGGTCTACGAGCGCGCCCAGGAGGCGATCGCCACCGGCTCGCCCGGCCTGGAGCGCTACGGCGTCTCCGACGACGACGCGTTCGCGGTCGGCCTGACCTGCGGCGGCATCCTCGACATCTGGGTCGAGCGGATCGACAGGGAGTCGTACCCGGAGTTCGGCGACGTGGTGGCCTCGGTCCGCGACGGTGCGCCGGTCGCGGTGGTGACGTGCGTCGCCAGCGCGGCGGCGCCGACCGGTGACGACCGGGTGGGCCACCGGCTGGTGGTCTGGCCCGACCGGGTCGCCGGTTCGCTCGGCTCCGCCCGGCTCGACGAGGCGGTCACCGACGACGTCCGCGGCCTGCTCGCGACCGGTCGCACCACCACCGTCCACTACGGTCACGACGGCGAGCGCCGCGGCGACGATCTGACCCTGTTCGTGTCCTCGTTCGCTCCGCGGCCCCGGATGATCGTGTTCGGGGCGATCGACTTCGCCGCCGCGCTGGCCCGGATCGGCGCGTTCCTCGGCTACCGGGTGACGGTCTGCGACGCCCGGCCGGTGTTCGCCACCGCCAAGCGCTTCCCGGACGCCGACGAGGTGGTCGTCGAGTGGCCGCACCGGTACCTGCGGGCCGAGGCGGACGCCGGGCGCGTGGACGAGCGGGCCGTGCTGTGCGTGCTCACCCACGATCCGAAGTTCGACGTCCCGGTACTCGAGGTGGCACTGCGGATACCCGCCGCTTACGTCGGCGCGATGGGGTCACGACGTACCCACGAGGACCGGTTGCAGCGCCTCCGCGAGGCCGGGCTCACCGCCGAGGAGTCCGCTCGCCTGGCGTCGCCGATCGGGCTCGATCTGGGAGCGCGCACGCCCGAGGAGACCGCGGTGAGCATCGCGGCCGAGATCGTCGCCGGCCGGTGGGGCGGATCGGGGGCGCGGCTGTCCACGTTGAACGCGGCGATTCACCGCGATACGGACCTTCTCCACCGGGACGAAGAGGAACTCTCCGTTACTTTCTAAGTGCCAAGGGTCACTATTTTCCGATGTTGGGCGACGCCCGGCCACCATGCCCCCAAGCTCGGAGCCGTAGGGTTACCCGGAATCACTGCGGTGCCAGAGGAGGAGCTCCCCATGGCGTACGACCTGAGTAAGAAGGTCGGTGGCCCCATCCTCCACCTCGCGTTTCGTCCGTGGGTCGAAGGACGGCAGTACGTCCCGGAGAGCGGGGCGGCCATCCTCGCCTCGAACCATCTCTCGATCATGGACTCGGTGTTCCTGCCCCTCGTCCTCGACCGGGACGTCATTTTCGTGGCGAAGCAGGAGTACTTCACCGGCACCCGCCCGATCGACCGGCTGACCGCCCGGTTCATGCGCAACTCCGGGCAGCTGCCGGTGAACCGGGGCAACAACCGGGCCGCGCAGGAAGCGCTGGACGCGAGCCTCGGCGTCCTGAAGGCCGGTGGCCTGTTCGGCATCTACCCGGAGGGCACGCGCTCCCCCGACGCGCGGCTGTACCGGGGCCGCACCGGGGTGGCGTGGCTCGCGCTGACCGCCGACGTACCGGTCGTGCCGGTCGCGATGCTCAACACCGAGCGCGCGCTCCCGCCCGGCAGCCGGGTTCCGCGGCCGGTGAAGGTCGGAATCCGGTTCGGGCCGCCGATGACGTTCGAGGACTTCAAGGGGCAGGCCGGGAAGGCGAGGGCCCGGCGGGCGGTTACCGACCAGATCGTGGCCGCCATCGGCGAGCTGTCGGGCCAGGAGTACGTCCCCCATTACGCTCCGAAACGGAACGCGGACCCCGATGCCGATACCTGACCGACCGCGGTCGCTCTACGACCGGCACGGAAGGGACGCCGTTAGAGTCGGTGTCGCCGTCTCTGTCCGGAAGGAGCCGACGCTGGACAGCACGCCGTGGTCGCTCACGATCGAACAGGTCGGGAGCGAGACCGTTCTGCGCGCGAGCGGCGCGCTCGATCTCGACACCGCCGGTCGGCTCCGCTCGGCCGCGACGTCCGCGCTCCGGCAGGCGCACTCCGCCCCCACGCTCACCGTCGACCTGGCCGAGGTGACGTTCCTCGACTCGACCGGGCTGGGCGTGCTGGTGACGCTGTGGCACGAGGCCCGCAACGCCGGCGGCAAGTTCCAGGTGTCGCGCCCGTCGCCGACGGCCACCCGGATACTGGAGATCACCGGGGTGGACGCACTCTTCGACCTCGCGTAGGCATTCGAGTAGCCTTCGGGTTGTGCGGTCGCTTCTTCTCTCCCGGCGGTGGCTGGTGCGCCACGCCGTGGCGATCGTGCTGATCGGGATCTGTCTCGGGCTCGCCTGGTGGCAGTGGGGGCGCGCGCATTCACTCAGCGGCACCGCCCAGAACCTGGGATACGCACTGCAGTGGCCGGCATTCGCGGCCTTTGTCGGGTACGCGTGGTATCGCATGCTCCGCCTCGAACTACACCCCCCGACCGAGGCTCCCCGCGCGGTCGGCGCCCGGCGCGGTGGCGCCCGGAGCGGTGGCGCCCGCGCTGGTGGCGCTCGCGCGGTCGACTCCCGTGCTGTCGGCGCCCGTGCTGTCGGCGCCCGTGCTGTCGGCGCCCGCGCGGCCGACGGGTCCAGCACGGAGCGAAGCGGCGCAGGCACGACAACGGCGAACGTGGGCGGTGGGTCGACGGACGGTGGCGCGGCACGGGCTGGCGCGGTGAACGTGAGCGGCACGAGCGCTGCGCCCGCGAGCGGCGAAGGTCCTGCTGCCGCGAGCCCTGGGAGTACCGCTGCCACGAGCGGCGAAGGCGCTGCCACCGCGAGCGGTGAAGGCGCTGATCATGTGAACGCCGCGAGCGCTAGGCCCGTCAACAGCGAAAGCGCTGCTGCCGCGACCCCTGGGAGTACTGCTATCGCGACCGGCGGAGGCGCTGCCACCGCGAGCGGCGAAGGCGCTGCTACTGCCACCGGCGGAGGCGCTGCTACTGCCACCGGCGGAGGCGCTGTCACCGGGAGCGGCGGGCGCGCTGATCATGTGAGCGGCGCGAACGCTGCGGCCGCGAGCAGCAAGAGCGATGCTGCCGCGAGCGCTCCTGTCTCGTGCAGCGAAAGTGCTGCTACCGCGAGCCCCAGGAGTGCTGCTAACGCGGGCGGCGAAGGCACCACGAGCGGCGAAAGCGCTGTTCGTGCGAGTGGCGCGGCCGGTGCGCCCCTGAACGGCGCGACCGGAAGCGGCACGGACGGTGCGACCGGAAGCGGCACGGACGGTGCGACCGGAAGCGGCACGGACGGTGCGACCGGGAGCGGCACGGACGGTGCGACCCTGAGCGGCACGGACAGCGCGACCGGAAGCGGCGCGGATCTTGGTGGCATGGGCGTGGCTGTGGGGGCGGGCGGTCCTGGGGCGGGTGCCGGTGTGGACGGCTCCGGAACCGAGGGAGCGCCGCGGATGGTCCGGGTGCGGCGGCACTACCGGCCGGCGGCGGTGGAGAACGCCGACCCCGCGGACGAGCAGCTGGCCGCCTACAACGCATATCTCGCTTCGCTGAACCCCCCATCGAACCGTGCCCCGAAGACCGAGGAGACCTCTCCGTGAATCCTGGAGTGAAAGCGGCCCTGACCCGCTTCCGGATCGCCGCGTACGTCGTGGGTGTGGGACTGCTGGTGCTCGTGCTGGTGGCGATGCCGCTGAAGTACTTCGGCGACACCCCCGAGGTGAGCTCGATCGTCAGCCCGATCCACGGCTTCCTCTACATGGTGTACCTCGGCGTGACGCTCGATCTGGCGATGCGGCTGCGCTGGCCGGCGCTGAAGATCATCGGCGTGATGCTCGCCGGCACGATCCCGTTCCTCTCGTTCGTCATCGAGCGCCGGGTGCACCGCCAGGCGGTCGCCCGACTCGAGCCACGCGACGGCGTTCCCGCCTCCGCCTAGCACCGCGCGGCCCATTCACGCCTCCGCCCCGGACCGCACGGCCGGTTCACGCGTCCGCGTAGGAGCGGACGACCGCCACGTCGAGCGGGAAGCGCACCGGCGTCTCGCCGAACAGCAGCCGGCGGGCCTCGTCGGCGGCGGCCAGCACGGCCGTGCGGACCTCGTCGGCCATCGGCTCCGGGCAGTGCACGACGACCTCGTCGTGCACGAAGAACACCAGCCGGGCGCCGGCGGCCTCGGTCGGACCCAGCCGCCGCCGTAGCCCGACCAGCCAGATCAGCGCCCACTCCGCGGCTGTGGCCTGCACGAGGAAATTCCGCGTGAACCGCCCCCGAGCGGCGCGCCGCGCCTGATCCGCCGCCCCCGGTTCACCCTCCCCGGCGTCTCCGAAGCCCCCGTCACCACTCGCCCCGTCGCCATGGCCCCCGGCCCCGCCTCCCGCTCCGTCCGTGCCGCCCCCGCCGGACCGGCCACCGATGGCGTCGAGCGCCGGGGCCTCACCGGTGGGGGAACCCTCGCCGCCGGGGTCGGAGAGCCAGGACCGGCCCGGCGGCGGGCAGGTGCGCCCGAGCCGGGAACGCACCAGCCGACCCTCCTCGCCGGCTCGGGCGGCGGAGTCGACCGCGGCCAGCGCGTCGGGAAAACGCCGGCGCAGCACGTGCGCCAAGCGGCCACCCTCCCCGCTCGTCTGCCCGTAGAGCGCGCCGAGCATCCCGAGTTTCGCCCTGGCCCTGTCGTTGTCGAACGCGTCCGCGGCCAGCGCGGTGTATAGATCTCCGGCGGCGGCGAACTCGGCCAGCCGCCGATCGCCGGACATCGCCGCGAGCACCCGCGGCTCCAGCGCCGAGGCGTCGGCGGCGACGAACACGTGGCCCGGATCGGCCACCACGGCCTGACGCACGGCCTTCGGCAGCTGGAGCGCCGCGCCGCCGCGCGTGGCCCACCGCCCCGAGACCACGCCACCGGCTACGTACTCCGGCCGCATCCGCCCGCCCGATACCCAGGTGTCCTGCCAGCTCCAGCCATGGGCGGCGAAGATCCGGGACAGTTCCTTGTACGCGAGGATCGGCGCGACGGCCGGATGCTCGACCCGCTTGAGCACCCAGGAGCGGGTCGACGGGATCTGGATACCGACCCGCCCGAACGCGCGCACGACGTCGGCCGGGGCATCGGGGTTGACCTTCATCCCGCCGAACGCGGCACGCACGTCGGCCGCGAGCTCGTGCAGGCGCGCCGGGAGATCACCGGGGAGCGGCCGCGCCCCGAGCATCGACTCCAGCAGCGCGTCGTGCCGCTCGGCCGACCAGGGCAGGCCGTCGTGCCCCATCTCGGCCGCGGCCAGCGCACCGGCGGACTCGGCCGCGACGAGGAGCCGGAACCGGTCGGGGTGCTCCACCGCGGCGATCCGGCGCAGCTGGGCGCGGTAGACCTCGGCCAGCACGTCGAGGGATTCGGTGGTCTCGACGGTCGCCTCGACGTCGGCGGCGAACAGCACCGGCTGGGTGTCGCGCGGGCGCGGCGGCCGGTCGGGGGGCACCGGCAGGCCCCGGGCCCGGGCCAGCGCGGCGGCCAGCGACCGGGGTTCCCCCCAGTGCCCCTCGTAGCCGACCAGAAGCGACTCGACCAGTTCGACGTCGTGGCACCGCTCGACCCGGACGCCGGCCGCCAGCAGCGCCGGGTAGACGGCCGTGGCGGTGGGCCAGAGCCAGCGCGGCTTCTCCGCGGCTTCTCGTTCGGCGACCGCCCGGGCCAGCGCGGCCCCGTCGGCGCACCACCGTACGGGGCCGGTGACCTGGCCGGCGGCATCGATCTCCGCCAGCCAGCCGCCACCGCCCCACGCCGGAACCAACCCCATCACCACAGCGCCGATGATGCCCCGACCCCCCGACAATTCCGTCGCGGCCCACGCCGGCCGCCAGGAACCAGGCCCACGCCGGCCGCCAGGAACCAGGCCCGCGCCGGCCGCCGGGAACCAGGCTCAGGCCGGCGGTGGCACGAGCTCGTCGAGGGCGGTCAGTTCCGCCGCCGACGGGACCCACTCCCCCGCCGCCGCGTTCGCCCGTACCTGCTCAGGGCTGGTCGCGCCGGCGATCACCGAGCCGCAGCCGGGCTGTGCGGCGAGCCCACCGATCGCGATCTCGAGCAGCGACCGCCCGGCCTCGTCGCCCCACTTCACGAGCGCCTCGACCCGGTCGAGCTTCTCCTCGGTGACGTACCCGTCCCGCCCGGCCAGCCGCGAGTTCTCCGGCACCGGCTGCCCCCGGCGCACCTTGCCGGTCAGCAGCCCGTTGGCCAGCGGGAAGTACGGCAGCACGCCGACGCCGTAGTGCCTGGCCGCCGGCACCAGCTCGCGCTCGACGTCGCGTTCCAGCAGCGACCAGTGGTTCTGCGCCGAGACGAACGGCACCGTGCCCAGTTCGCGGGCGACGTGCGCGGCCTCGGCCAGCTGCCAGCCGGCGAAGTTCGAGTGACCGAGGTAACGGACCTTCCCGTCACGCACCAGCTCGTCGAGAGCGGAGAGCGTCTCGCTGATCGGCGTCACCGGGTCGGGCGTGTGCAGTTGCAGCAGGTCGATGTGGTCGGTGCGCAGCCGCCGCAGCGACTCCTCGACCGCACGCCGGACGTAGGCGCGCCCACCCTTGGCTCCGGCGGCGGCCCCGTACCCCAGGTCGGTGCGCCGGTGGCCGAACTTCGTCGCGAGCACGACCTCGTCGCGGCGGCCGGCGAGCACCTCGCCCAGGACCGACTCCGACGCTCCACCACCCCCGTAGGTGTCCGCGGTGTCGAGCAGCGTGATCCCGGTGTCGAGGGCCGCGTCGACCACCGCGCGCGTGCGGTCGACGTCGAGCCGGCCGCCGAAGTTGTTGCAGCCGAGCCCGACCGCGGACACCAGCAGGCCGGAATTCCCCAGCGGTAGATAGCGCATACCCGGATGCTAGGTCCGCGAGCGCGCCCCCGAACGGAGTCGCCCGGGGTCCACCTCGCGCTGCGGGAAGCGGCGGAGGTACTCGGCCTCCAGTTCCCCGGTCCGCGCGGTGTGCGCGTCGAGCGCGTCGTCCGAACCGTGACGGAGCGTCTCGTGGCGCATCTCGTGCAGGCGCAGCAACTCACGCAGCAGGTCCTCGTCGGCCAGTTGACCTGGTCCTACGCCGGTGGCGCCCGCGCTTCGCGCTTCTCCGCTGATCGTCATCGTTTCTCCCCGAGCTCGAGTGCCTGACGACGTACCCGTGGCGTCGGCGGCTACGCGTTGTGATCTCGCACAAAGTCCCCCGGTGGCGAGGCCGGTCACGTCGTGCAGCGTGGCCGCCACTAAGATGACCGCGAGTCACGCCCCCGTGTGACTCCAGGGTCGAGCAGACGGCCTCCACGCGTTGAGCGACGCGTCGGTCCGCGGTGTCCACGTCACCGCGTCCGCCGCAGGAGGACCCCCGTATGGACAATCGCACTTCTCGTAACGGCTGGCACGCCCCGGAGGCCCGGGTCAGATGCGCGGTCGCGCCCGGCCTCGTCACGATCACGCTCAACGGCGAGATCGACCTCCTGGTGATCGAGTCGCTCGATCAGGCGCTCGCCACCGTCGGTGAAGCCCAGCCCGCCGACGCCGTCGTCGACCTCGGCGGTGTGACGTTCATCGGCTCGCAGGCCCTGAGCTTTCTCGTCCGGCTGCACCACCTGACCGCCGAACAAGGCCGTTTGACGACGTTGCACAACGTTCCGCCGATGGTGCGCAAGGCGATGGTCACCGTCGGTCTCGACCTTCTCTTCGCGCTCGAAGAGGGCGGGATTTCGGGTCAGCGCCCGGGCGAGTGACAATAGGGCCATGCTCAAGGCCCTGCTGCTGGAGAACCTGCACCCCCACGCCGAGGCGATCCTCGGTGCGGCCGGCGTCGAGGTCGACGTCCGGTCCGGCGCCCTCGACGAGTCGGAGCTGATCGACGCGCTGTCCGGCGTCCACCTGCTCGGTATCCGCTCGAAGACGCAGGTCACCGAGCAGGTTCTCGAGAAGGCACCCGACCTGCTGGCGATCGGCGCGTTCTGCATCGGCACCAACCAGATCGACCTGGTCTCCGCGGCCGGTCGCGGTGTCGCGGTCTTCAACGCTCCGTTCTCCAACACCCGTAGCGTGGTCGAGCTCGCGCTGGCCGAGATCATCGCCCTCACCCGGCGTCTGACCGAGAAGAACAACTCGCTGCACGAGGGCGTCTGGGACAAGTCGGCCGAAGGTAGCCACGAGGTGCGCGGACGCCGTCTGGGCATCGTCGGTTACGGCAACATCGGCAGCCAGCTCTCGGTCGTCGCCGAGGCGCTGGGCATGTCGGTCGGGTTCTTCGACACCGCCGACAAGCTCGCGCTGGGCAACGCCCGCCGCTACACCAGCCTCGACGACCTGCTCGACTGGGCCGACGTCGTCACGCTGCACGTGGACGGCCGGTCGGGCAACGCCGGGCTGTTCGGCGAGGCGCAGTTCGCGCGGATGCGCCCGGGCGCGATCTTCCTCAACCTGTCCCGCGGCTTCCTCGTCGACATGGAGGCGCTGCGTGCGCACATGGTCAGCGGGCACCTGGCCGGCGCCGCCGTCGACGTGTTCCCGGAGGAGCCCAAGAAGCGCGGCGACGAGTTCCACTCCGAGCTGCGTGGCCTGCCGAACGTCATCCTGACCCCGCACATCGGCGGCTCCACCGAGGAAGCGCAGGAGGACATCGGCCGGTTCGTCGCCGGCAAGCTGCGCAGCTTCCTGGAGACCGGCAGCACGACGCTGAGCGTCAACCTGCCGCCGCTCAACCTCGACCAGACGCCGGGCACCCACCGGCTCGCGCACCTGCACCGCAACACGCCGGGTGTGCTGGCCACCGTCAACCGGATCCTGGCCGAGCACGGCGTCAACATCGAGGGTCAGCTGCTGAACACGCGCGGCGAGCTGGGCTACGTCGTCACCGACATCCCCGGTGTGCTCTCCGACGACGTGCTCGCGGCGCTCGAGTCGATGCCGGAAACGGTGTGCCTGCGCCAGCTAGGCTGACGCACCGGTCTCGACGGACGGGAGCCTTCGCGGACGGAGCGACAGGGGTGAAGCGCGCTAGGCGGGCCCTGCTGCGGCGCACGGTGCAGGGCCGACGACGGATCTGGATCGCCGGTCGCAGCCGGTGGCCGGTCGCTGCTCTGCTGCCGTGCGCCGCCGGTGTGGTCATCCTCGGCACGCCCACCGGCGACGTGATGCCGGCGTTCCTGCTCCTGTTCGCGGTGATCGGCGCGACGGTGATCGGAGGCCGGGGGCCCGGCGTGCTCGCGGCCGTCGTCGCCACGGCCGCGCTCGCCACCACGTTCGTGGTGCGGGAGGCGACGCCGCAGCCGGACGGCCGGTGGGCGTGGGCGGTGGTCTTCCTCGGGCTGACCGTCGCGGCGGTGGCGTGGGTCGACAACCTGTTGAGCGACGCCGCCCGCCGCGCCACCGCGCTCCTGGGCCCGCTGGTGGAGGCGGCTCCGGCGGGCATCGCGCTGCTCGATCGGGACCTGCGGTTCGTGCAGGCGAACTCGGCCCTGGCCGGGCTGACGGGGCGTCCGGCCGCCGAGCACCTCGGCCGGTCGCTCACCGACGTGCTGCGTGACGCGCCGGACGAGCTGGTCGCGCGGCTGCGTGCGGTGGTCACGTCCGGTGCGGTGGTACGCCACGAACCGCTGGAGGCCACGGCGCGGTCGGGCCCGGCGCATCAACTCATGGTCGACGCGTTCCCGGTCCGGCTGCCCGGCGACGCCGAGGGTGTGATCACCGGCGTCGGGGTGGTGCTCACCGACGTCACCGAACGCAATCGGCTCGAGCAGCTCGAACGCGAGGCCGAACAGCTCCAGGTCACCGCCAGGGTCACGCACCGGCTGCTGGAGTCGCAGCGCATCGCGCAGCTGGCCGGCTTCGAGATCAGCCTCTCCGAACCCCGGTACGTGTGGTCGGCGGAACTGTGCGCGCTGATGGGGCGGGACGCACCGCCGGCCACCGACGAGGACGCCGTCGCGCACATCCACCCCGACGAGCTCGAGCGGGTGCTCGCCGTGCAGAGCCGGGCGCTGGCCACGGGTCGGCCGTTCACGCTCGAAACCCGGATGGTCCGCACCGACGGCGCGGTCCGTGAGGTGCTCGTGCACGCCGAGGCCGTCCGCGCCGACGACGATCCGGACGCCGCCGTCGTCGGGCTCTGGGGGGTCGCTCAGGACGTGACCGACGCCAAAGCCGCCGAGGACGAGCTGGAGGCGACCCAGGGCGAGCTGGTCGCCGCCCAGCGGGACGTCGCCGACGCCCGCGAGGAGATCGAGGCCGAGCGGCTGCTGCTGGAGCTGTTCCAGCGCGCGATGCTGCCGGCCGAACTGCCGGACGTGCCCGGCGGGGACATGAAGGCCGACTACCTCGCGGTGGCCGACCGAATCGACATCGGCGGTGACTGGTACGACGCGTTCGGGCTGCCCGACGGCCGGATCGCGCTGTCTATCGGTGACGTCGTCGGGCACGACCAGCAGGCCGCGGCGATCATGGGGCAGGTCAGGGCGGTCAACCGCGGTTACATGCTCGAACACCCGGACCCGGGTTCGGTGCTCAGCCGGCTCAACCGGCTGATGGTGGTCGCGTACCCGAGCGGGACGCTCGTCAGCGCCGTGGTCTTCCTGTACGACCCGGGCACCGGCCAGCTCGACTGGTCCAACGCCGGGCACCCGTTCCCGCTGCTGGCGGTGCCCGAGGTGAGCGTGTTGAAGAGCGCGGATCCCATCCTCGGCGCGTCGGTCGGCCGCACCTACTCCACCCACACGGTGATGATGCCCGAGGGCAGCACGCTGCTGTCGTACACCGACGGGCTGATCGAACGGCGCAACACCGACCTCGACCGGGGTCAGGAGAAGCTGATCGGAATGCTGTCGCGGATCGTCGCGGGCGGCGCCGCCGTGTCGGCCCAGACGGTGATCGACCAGGTCACCGTCGGTATGACGGCGGCGGAAACCCTGGAGGACGACGTGTGCGTGCTGGCGCTCCAGCGTCACGTGGACACCGATTGACCGATTCCTCACGTAAGGTGGGGACACCGCCAGCTGTGAGAGGACGCCCTCGACCGATGACGCACGCCCCGCGACCGCTTCGTCGTGCGCGGCGGGCCGGAGCCCGGTTCGCGCTGGCGCTGTGTGCGGCGGTGCTCGCGGCGGTCGGGTTGGGCGGCGCGGCCGCACCCGCGTTCGGCGCGGCTCCCGGGGCGGCGAACAGCGGCAGTTCGGTCGGGTACGGCGCGACGCCGACGCCCGCGACCGCGCGTGCCGTGGGGCACGGGGCGGTCAGCGGGGCGGCGAACCGGGTCCGCCCGAACAATCCGCCCGAGAACTCGAAGCCCGTCCAGGCGGCGGTGCACCGCGGCCAGACCGACGTGTTGCCGGTCGCGATCACCGACACCCGGCTCGGCCTGATCGAGCCGACCCTCCTCGCCGGTCGAACTCTGACCAGCGCACCCAGCCGGGCCCCACCGGCTCCGGCCGGCCTTCCCGACACCCGCGCCCCACCCTTCTCCGGACGACTCTGAGCCGTCCGGCCCGCGACGCCTGAGCTGCGCGCGCGCCGGTTCCCGCCCTCGTCCGAAGGACCATCCATGACACGCGCCACCCTGGCGCGCGCGGTTTTTGCGTGCGCCATCGTCGCCGTCTCGATCTACCTGACCGTCACGTCCAGCCCGCGGCTGGGGCTCGACCTGCGTGGCGGCACCCAGATCGTGCTGGAGACCAGCGACACCTCGACCACGAAAGCCGACGCCGAAGCCACCGACCGCACGGTGGAGGTGCTGCGCCGACGCATCGACGCGCTCGGCGTCACCGAACCCACGATCACCCGATCCGGCGAGAACCGGATCATCGTCGAACTCCCGGGCGTCCAGGACCCGGCCGAGGCCGCCGCGGTCATCGGCCGTACCGCCCAGCTCACCGTGCGCCCGGTGCTCGGGTTCGACGAATCCGCCGTCCCCACGCCCGGCGCCACGCCCGGCACCCCCAGCCCCGGCAGCACCAGCCCCGGCAGCACCACCGCGCCGAGTTCGCCGGCCGCGCCCAGCGGCAGCCCCACCCCGAGCCCGGCCACCCCGGGCACCGGCGCGCCGAGTGCCCCGGCGGCGACGCCGGACGTGAAGGCGCCCCCGGCCGATCCCGGGAAGGAGATCACGCTCCCCGACGACTCCGGGGTACCGCTGAAGCTCGGCGCCGCTGCCCTGACCGGCGAGGGCATCGCCAGCGCGGCGGCGAACTTCGACGCGACGAGCGGCCTCGGCTGGTTCGTCACCGTCGACTTCCGCGGCGCCGGCGAGCAGGCCTGGGAGACCGTCACCGGCAAGGCCGCGTGCTCGCCGTCCGGTGACCCCACCCGCCGCGTCGCGATCGTGCTCGACCAGGAGATCGTCTCCGCACCCCAGGTCGGCGAGGACGTGCGCTGCAACGTCGGCATCACCGGCGGCTCCACCCAGATCACCGGTCAGTTCTCCAAGGCCGAGGCCAACGACCTGGCCCTGCTGGTCAAGGCCGGCGCCCTCCCGGTTCCGGTCGAGACCGTCGAACAGCGCACGGTCGGCCCGACGCTCGGCGCCACCGCGATCCGCGCGAGCGCCGAGGCCGCCGTCCTCGGCGTCGCGCTGACCATCGGCTTCCTGCTGCTGGTCTACCGGCTCTCCGGGCTCGTCGCCGCGATCGCGCTGGCCGGCTACGGCGCGCTCTCCTACGGCGCGCTCACCGCGCTCGGCGCGACGCTGACGCTCCCGGGCCTCGCGGGCTTCGTCCTCGCGATCGGGATGGCGATCGACGGGTGCGTGCTGATCTTCGAGCGCTCACGGGAGGATTTCGCCGGCGGAGTGTCCAAGCGGGGACTGCCGGCCGCGGTGAGCAGCGGCTTCAAGAACGCGTTCTCGGCGATCGCCGACTCGAACATCACCACGCTCCTCGCCGCCGGGCTGCTGTTCTTCCTGGCGTCGGGGCCGGTCCGTGGATTCGGCGTGACGTTGTCGCTCGGTGTGCTCGCCTCCATGGTCAGCGCGCTGCTGTTCACCCGCGTGCTGATGGAGCTGCTCGTCTCGTCGAAATGGGTCAGGCAGCACCCGAGCTGGACGGGACTGTCCGGACCGGGCCGGGTGCAGCGGTGGATCACCAGTCGCAATTTCAACCTGATGCGGCACCGGAAGGTGTTCCTGTCGGTCTCGGCCGTCCTGGTCGTGCTCGCGTTCGCGGGGATCGGGATTCGCGGGCTGAACCTCGGCGTCGAATTCACCGGCGGCCGGTTGATGGAGTACACGACGACACAGTCGATAGCGATCGGCGACGCGCGTCAGGCCGTCGCGGAAGCGGGTTTCCCGCGTGCGGTGGTCGTCGAGTCCGGCGATTCCGACGTCAGCGTGCGTACCGAGAAGATCACCGACGACGAGGAGCAGTCGATCCGCACCGCGCTCGCCGACGCGTCCGGCGGATCAGTGGAGCGCATCCGTGACGAGCAGATCGGGCCGTCACTCGGCGACGAACTGCGGACCAAGGCCCTGATCGGGCTGGCCGTGGCACTGCTCGCGCAAGCCGCGTATCTCGTGCTGCGATTCCGGTGGACGTTCGCGATCTCCTCGGTGCTCGCGCTGCTGCACGACGTCGTCATCGTGGTGGGTTTGTTCGCGTGGCTCGGAAAGAGCCTGGACGGTGTGTTCCTCGCGGCGCTGCTCACGGTCATCGGCTATTCGGTGAACGACTCCGTGGTCATTTTCGACCGGGTGCGGGAGCGCTGGCGCGGCGCCAACCGCAAGACGCCGTTCGCGGACGTGGCCAACGAGGCCGTGCTGCAGACCGTGCCCCGCACCGTGAACACCGGTCTCGGTGCGCTGTTCATTCTCGGCTCGCTGGCGTTCCTGGGTGGTGACTCGCTCACCGACTTCGCGATCGCGCTGCTGGCCGGTGTGGTCGTCGGCACGCTGTCGTCGGCGGTGACCGCCACGCCGCTCGCGGTGGTGCTGGAGAAGCGGTGGCCGGGACGCATTCGCGGAAACAATTCGTCCGCGAAGAAGCAGCCGGTGAAGGCCGGGTCCGGCGCGGTGGTCTGATGCACATCGGAGAGATCCTGCTCGCGCTCGGCGGCGCGTTCCTGGCCGCCGGGATCCTCGCCCGGCTCGGGGCCAAGATCGGCCTGCCGACGATTCCGCTGTTCATCCTGGCCGGGGTTCTGCTCGGCCCGCACACACCCGGGCTCGCGCTCGTTTCCGACCCGAGTTATTTCGAGCTGCTGTCCAAACTCGGCCTGGTGTTCCTGCTCTTCTATCTGGGGCTGGAATTCCACCTGGACGACCTGATCAACGGCGGGCGCCGGCTCGTCGCGGCCGGGATCGGGTATCTGGTGCTGAACATCGGCGGCGGCCTGGCGTTCGGGTTCGCGCTGGGCTGGGGAACGCGTGAGGCGTTCGTGCTGGCCGGCGTCGTCGGTATTTCGTCGTCGGCGATCGTGTCCAAACTGCTCATCGAACTCGGCCGGCTACGCAATCCGGAGTCGCGGCTGATCCTCGGCATCATCGTGGTCGAGGACGTGTTTCTGGCTTTCTACCTGGCGGCGCTGCAGCCCGTTCTGGGCGACGCCGCGAGCCTGGGCGCGGCGTTCGTGGAGTTCGGGATCGCGTTCGTGTTCCTCGTCGTGCTGTTCGGGCTGGCCCGGTGGGGCTCGCGGCTGGTTTCGCGTCTGCTCGACGTCCGTGCCGACGAGCTGCTCGTCGTGATGTTCGTGGGGCTCGCGGTCGTGGTCGCGGGGGCCGCCGAGGAGCTCGGTGTGTCCGACGCGATCGGCGCGTTCATGATCGGCCTGGTGATCGGGTCGACGCCGCACGCCGAGCGCGTCACCACGCTGGTGCACCCGTTGCGTGACGCGTTCGCCGCGATCTTCTTCTTCACGTTCGGGTTGACGATCGATCCCGGCGACGTGGTGTCGGTGGCGGGGCCGATCGCGATCGCGGTGGTGCTCACGATCGTGCTGAACGCGATCGCCGGGCTCGGAGCGGCGCGGCTGTACGGGTTCGACCGGCGGGCCGGCACGAACGTGGCCGTCACCGTGCTGACCCGGGGCGAGTTCTCGATCGTGCTGGGCACGCTGGCGATCGGCGCGGGGCTCGACGCCAGGGTGGCGGCGTTCGCGGCCGGGTACGTGCTGGTGCTGGCGATCATCGGGCCGCTGGCGGTGGTGCGGACGGAGTGGTTGTCGCGCCTCGTCCCGGTCCGAGTCCTCCCGGCCGCGGAGGGACCGGCTCCGGACGATCGCGCCGGGGCCGATCCCACCGCGGCGGCCGAGGACGCGGCTAGCGCTTCTCGGTAGGTGGACGGCGCGGGGCCCGGATCGCCTGGTGCGATCCGGGCCCCGTGGCCTGCGGTGGGTTACTCCGTCTCGCCGGAGACGTCGCCGTGGGCGGCGGGGATGCTGCCGAGGCGACCGGCGCGGAAGTCCTCGAAGGCCTGCACGACCTCGGCCCTGGTGTTCATCACGAACGGCCCGGACATCGCGACCGGCTCCCGGATCGGCTGACCGCCGAGCAGCACGACGTCGAGGTTCGGGTGCCGCGAGTCCTGCTTCGCGTCGGCGGTGAGGGTGATCGAGTCGCCGTCCTCGAGCACCGCGAGCTGCCCGGTGCGGATCGGGCGCTGCTTGGCCCCGACCGTGCCGTCGCCACCGAGCACGTACACCAGCGCGTTGAAGTCCGGCCGCCACGGCACGGTGACCGCCGCACCCGGGCTCAGCGTCGCGTGCACGATCGTGATCGGCGTATGGGTGCTGCCGGGCCCCGCGTGCCCGTCGAGTTCACCGGCGATCACCCGCAGCAGCGCACCGCCGTCGTCGCTGCTGAGCAGCGCGACCTTGTTACCACGAATGTCCTGGTACCGCGGCGGCGCGAACTTCAGCGTGCGGGGCAGGTTCACCCACAGCTGCAGCCCGTGGAACAACCCCCCGCTGGCTACGATGTGTTCCGGGGGCGTTTCGATGTGCAGGATGCCCCCACCAGCGGTCATCCACTGCGTGTCGCCGTTGGTGATCAGCCCGCCGCCGCCGTTCGAGTCCTGGTGGGCCATCTCGCCGTCGATCATGTACGTGACGGTCTCGAACCCCCGGTGCGGGTGCCACGGCGTGCCTTTCGGCTCACCGGCGCCGTATTCGACCTCACCCATCTGGTCCATGTGGATGAACGGGTCGAGCGCGCGGAGGTCCACCCCGGCGAAGGCCCGCCGGACCGGGAAACCTTCACCCTCGTAGCCCTGCGGTGCGGTGGTCACGCTCGTGACGAGTCGCGGGCGGTCTGCGGCGGGGTCGATCGGCGCGATCCTCGGCAGGACCAGCGGGTTCTCGACGGTGACTGCGGGCATCGGGAGCCTCCCTCGGTTGTTTCCCACCTTCAATCTAGATGACGTGTCAACCATTCCCGCTGTGGCACGATGCGACGCGTGATCGGGTCGGCCTGGGGTGGCGTCGTGGCCGTGGCTCTCCTCGCGCTGATCCCGGCGGCCGGGGCGGTCGTCGCGCTCGCGCGGTGGCGGGGCGGGCCGCACCGGTGGCAGCACTCGTTCGCCGAGGTGGGGATGGTGGTGGGCACCGCACCCTGGCTGTGGATGATCCTGACGCCGCGCGGCTCGGGACGGTCGGTCGAGGCCGTGCCGCTGGTCGGGCTGATCGACCAGCTGGGTGGTGCGCCGGCGGTCGCGGTCGAGCAGATCGGCGGCAACCTGCTGGTGTTCGCGGCGTTCGGCGCCTGCGCGCCTTTGCGATGGCCGCTCCGGGTGCGGACGGTGGCCGCCCTGGCCGGCGCGGCTTCGGTGGTGGTGGAGCTCACGCAGTACGCACTGTCGATCGGCCGCGTGACGAGCGTCGACGACGTCCTGCTCAATACGGCCGGCGCCACTTCCGCCGCTCTCGGCGTCCGCGTAGCGCTCGTGCTTGTGAAGCGCCGCCAGGCGCGCGTAGTTGCTCGGACCTGGAGCTCACAGAGGTAGCGGGTCGTCGATCAGGTCCTGGTCCAGGAGGGCAAGGAAGGCGTCGACGACTATCGGGTCGAACTGGGTGCCGCGGGCGCGTTCGATCTCGTCGCGGGCCGCGCGGGTGTTCAGGGCCGGTGCGTAGGGACGGTCGACGCGCATCGCCGCCCAGCTGTCGCAGACCGCGATGATCCGCGCGCCGAGCGGGATGTCCTCACCTTTGATGCCCTCCGGATACCCGAGCCCGTCCCACCGCTCGTGGTGAGCCGCGACCAGCGGGGCGAGCGCCGCGTGCCCGCCGACCCCGCGCAGCAGCCGCGCCCCTTCCTCGGGGTGACAGCGCAGCGCTCCCCATTCGGCGTCGGTGAGCGGATCGGTCTTGCGCAGGATCGCCGCGCCGACGCCGAACTTCCCGATGTCGTGCAACCGCCCGGCCGCGACGACCTGACGCAACTCGATGTGGTCGAGCGCGAGGTACCCGCCGACCAGCAGGCACCAGCGCGCCACCGCGGTGCTGTGCTCGTGGTCGCTGAGCACCCGATCGACCCGGTCGGCGAGCCAGGCCAGCTCGGGCGGGACGTCGACGTCGTCGGCGAGCGTCCGGCGATCGGCCCGCCCGGCCACGACGACGCGGTCACCGCCCCGTTCGTTGGCGTCGTTGAGGGCCCGGTCGGCGTCGCGCACCAGCCGGTCCATGTCGAGCATCGGCTCGTCGTCGTCCTCGGCCAGCGCCGTCTGCCCGGTGGCGGTGGCGACGCCGAACGAGGCGGTCACGGCCACCGACGCGCCGCTCCCGACGACGATCGACGTCCGTCGCAGCGCCTGCCGGAACCGCTCCGCGACCTCCATCGCCGCTTCCTCGTCGGTCTGCGGCAACAGACAGGCGAACTCTTCGACGCCGTAGCGGGCCAGCACGTCGCCGGGGCGGGCGGCGATCCGGAGCCGGTCGGCGACCTGCACCAGCACCGTGTCACCGGCGGCCCAGTCGTGCTGCTCGCCGATGCCGGCGAACGAGTCGAGGCGGACGAGGATCAGCGCGGCCCGCCCGTTGCCGTGCAGCGCCCGCCGCGCCTCCACACCCAGCAGCGCCTGGAAGAACGGACGGTTGTAGAGGCCGGTGAGCCCGTCGGTGACCGCGGTGCGCCGCTGCTCCTGGAGCGCCTCGTCGAGTTCTTTGGCGAGGCGGGTGCGTTCGCGCGTCGTCAGCGCCTGCCGCGCGAGCAGACCGGCGAGAACCAACGCGGTGACGCCGAGCCAGACCGTGTCGACCTTCTGGTTGCGGATCTGGTCCACACCGACGAGCAGCGCGACGACGAGCCCGGAGATGAGGACCGCACCGAAGGCGCGATCGTGGTCGAACCGTTCGACGGGTGGTTCCACGTCCGGATGCCGGATGGCGGCCACACCTCCGAGGGTGAGGAAGACGGCCTGCGCCTGCCAACCGAGGTTCAGCGGGCTCGTGTCGCTGAACGAGTTGCCGGCGTCGGCGAACGCGTAGCCGGCGTCGGCGACGATGCCGATCCCGAACCCGACGAGCGTGAGCAGGATCGAACACGGGACACCGCGGTGCCCGGACAGGCCGGCGCCGATCAGCGCGAGGACGAAGAGCAGGCCGACGGCGGGGTACGCGAGGTCGACGAGGACGTCGGGGTTCACCGGATCGGAGCCGCTGAGCAGACGCCACCCGATCGAACCGACGGCGAGGACGACCAGGGCCGCGTCGAGAAGGGCTCGCGCGCGCCAGAGCCTCCTGGTCTCCACGAAACCGATCCACGCGGCCGGCACCAGCGCGGCGTAGGAAACCGTGTAGGCGACGTCGGACAGCGGTATCGACTTGTCCGTGTCGACGGCCGCGGCGAGCCGGTCGTCGGAGAGCCACACGCCCCAGACGCTCCAGATCACCTCACCGATCAGCCAGCAGACGTGGGAGACGGCGAGCCAGGCCCAGATCCTCCGCAGCCGGCCGCTGCTGGCCCGGACGGCGAACACCCCGGCGACCGCGGCCGCGCCGATCGGTAACAAGTAGAGCGCGTCGGTGACCAGCGGCGCGGCCCACGAATCGGAGGCGAACACGGCAAGCACCTGGTAGACGACGAGCCAGACCAAACCGCAGGCGGCGGACGCCCGGCACAGCTCGTCGCGGCAGACCGCCCGGCGGTGGGCGGAGAACGCGGCGGCACGCCGCCGGGCCTCTTCCCGATCCTCGGCAGCACCGGGGAGCGCGCCGTCATGGTTGACCGCACGTTTGTTGCCGGAGCCTGGCGAGAAAGTCACGACTTCCCGAGCGTTACGGCGGAAATGCCCTGACGGCAGCGACGCGCATCGACGCGACCGTCGAGAACGGACTGTCGTCCGCGAGAGCACCCGAACACGGCTACACCATGGCAGATGCGCGGGCATCCGTACCGCCCCGTAGAGCCCCCAAATCCGCTCTGCGACGAAGTGCCCCCGACCTGAGGGCCTAATGGGGGACATGGAGGCACCATTCGGTCGTACCCGAGCGGACTAGGAAGCCGGTCGTCGGACCGAATCGGACGGTGGGGCGGCTTGTCTCCGGCGGCGTCTCAGCGCCGGGTGCGGGCGAGACCGGCGGCGTCTCAGCGCCGGGTGCGGGCGAGGTCGGCGGCGCCGATCAAGCCGGCGTCGGAGCCTAGGCGTGCGGGTTCGATGCTGGCCTCCTGCCGGTACCCACGGCCCGGGAGGCTGCGCCGGAACTCGTCGCGCGCGGGTTCGAGCAGCAGTTCGAGGCTTTCGCTGTCGGGCGGTGCGGCCACGCCGGCCAGCGCCGCGACCAGTCCCCCGCCGATCACCACGCGGCCCGGATCGAGCACCGAGGCCACCGTGGCGATCCCGGTCCCGAGCCAGCGTCCCAGCTTCTCCACCATCTCGACGGCGGTCGGATCGCCCTCCCGCGCCGCCGCCACCACTACCCGGTAGCCGATCTCGTCGGCGTCCCCGCCGCTCTTCGCCAGCAGCGGCTCGACGCTACCGGCCCCGGACTTCGCGAGCTGCCGGGCCTCCCGCGCCAGCGCCGCCCCGGACGCGTACATCTGCCAGCACCCCCGGTTCCCGCAGCCGCAGAGCAGGCCCCCGGGCACGACCGGAATGTGCCCGTACTCCGCCGCGACCCCGAACCGGCCGCGGTACGGACGCCCGTCGACCACGAACCCGCCGCCGAGCCCGGTACCGATCACGCAGCTGACCAGGCTGGTCTCCCCCACCCCGGCGCCGAAGCGGATCTCGGCCCAGGCCGCCGCGCTGCCGGAGTTCTCGACCGCGACCGGTATCGCGAGCGACCGCTCGAGCTCGGCCCCGATCGGCAGGTCGGCCCAGCCGGCCAGCGACGAGAACAGCACCGTCGAGCGGTCCCGGTCCACGAAGCCCGCGACTCCCAGGCCGACCGCCGTGAGCGTGTAACCGCCCCGAAAGGCATTCACCAACGCCTGGACGCAGGGCACCAGATCGGCGGGGCGCGGCGGAGTGGGCACGGTCTGGCGGATCAGCACCCGGCCCTCGGGGTCGACCAGGCCGGCCGCGATGCGGGCTCCGCCGACGTCGACTCCAACGACCAGACCCATGCGTCTCCCTCGTTCGCGCCGTCACCCGCCACCTTCACGGGTTCACCCGGCGGCGGCCACCCGGACACGCCGGGGTGGTTCCAGCATGCCGAACGCGCGGCCCGTCAGACCCGGCGGGACCCTCTCTGCTCGCCGAGGCCCCAACTCAGGATCCAGCGCGGATGGATGCGGATGATCTCGCCGCTGACGTACGAGTTCGCGGGCGGCTGACCGGTGAGCGCCTCGGCGTCGCCTCGGATCTCGACGCCCCGGACCCGCCACGGGTGCACCGACGCGATGTCGTCCACCACGAACGCGACCCCGCTGTTGTGCCGCAGGTTCCGGAACTTCCGGCTCGCACCCATGTCGTAACCGCTGATGTCGATCGCACCGGTGTCGTCGTCGACCGTGAACGCGACCGGGTTGTTCTGCGGCCGGCCGTCGGCGTCCACCGTCGCCAGCCGGCCGAGTCGTTGGCCGGCCAGGTACTCGCGTTCCGCGTCGTCAAAGATCATGCCGACGATCGTGCATGCTGAAGCTCGCTTGAGGTCAAGGGTGCTTCGGGACGAGCGCGGAGTCGACGAACAGCTCGGCGAGGCTCCCCAGCCGCGAGGGCGAGAGTCGCGCCGCGAGCAGCTCCGGTTCGCGGAAGCCGAGGAACGCCGCCGACATCGCGCCCTCCCCGGTGATGTCGAGTGGCCATCGCCCGAGATCACCCCGGATCGACGCGACCACACCGACCCCGCACCGGCCGGTGGTGGCCAGTTCGGCGTCCAACTCGCCGAGTGCGATCGTTTCCTCCAGGTCGGGGTCGGCCGCGAGCAGCACGGTCGGCACCCACTCGTCGTCCTCGGCGTCGTCTTTCGCGGCGTGACGACCCGGAACGTCGGGCTCCACCCCCAGCGCCTGCGACACCCGGCGACGCATCCGACTGATCCCGTCGGCGATGCTGGCGACCGGCTCGATCCGGCCGTCGCCGATCATCGCGAGGTTGTCGGCCTGCTCCCGGTCGAGGCCGGCGACGAGGATCTCCAGGTCGTCGCTCCACGGGTTGCCCGCGAGCTCGGCACCGACGTGCCGGAGCAGGTCGTCCGCGCGCCAGGTGTCGCCGGTGAGCGTGACGACCCCGAGCCGCTCGACGTCGAGCAGCAGTGAGCTCGACCCGCGGCTGCCGACGGTGACGAGCATCGGGAGCGGCGCGGGGATGCCGGCGGGGTCGGGGAGTTCGGCGTCGGCCGGGAGTTCCCAGGACAGCTCGCCGCCGGTCCAGGGGGCGGGCGGGTTCGGGCACGGCCGGTCGAGAACGAGCCGGACGACACCGCGCCCGACCCACGCGCCGACGACGTCGGGCATCGCGTCGGCGTCGCGGTCGGCCAGGGCCGTGGAGAGGGCGCGGAGGGCGGCGTCGAGGCGCTGGTTGGCGTCGGGCTCGGCGGCGGGTGGAGGTGCGAGCGAGGTGCGCGGCCGGGGCGGCGCGGCGACGAACCCGTCGCGGGCGATCGTGGGGATGGTCTTGGGGGTTCCTTTGGGGGTGGTGGTGGCTCTGGTGCCGCGGTGGCGGCGGTGGCGGCCGACGACGGCTTCCTGGCGTCGGGTGCGGGCGAGGAGGAGCGCGGCGAGGAGGCCGGCTCCGGCGAGCGGGACGCCGATGGGCAGGAGGGGGGAGAGCTCCTCGCTGTGCGAGGTGGGTTGGGTTCGAGTGGCGTCGTCGTCTTGGGGGACACCACCGGGTGCCGGGGTGAGGGAGCTGGCGTCGGGCCTGGGTTTGGTGGGGGCTGGATTGGTGAGGGCTGGATTGGTTGGGGCGGGTTGGGCTGGTGCCGACTTGCCCGGGGCGGGTGTGCTCGCGGCTGGTGTGCGGGGGGCTGGCGCGCTCGGTTTGGACGGGGCGGGGTTGGACGGGGCGGGGTTGGACGGGGCGGGGTTGGACGGGGCGGGGTTGGACGGGGCGGGGTTGGACGGGGCGGCTGTGCCTGGTGCGCCCTCGCCGGGCCCGGGCAGACCTGGCCGCTGCGGATTCGGCGTGGTTGTGCTCGACGCGCCGGGTCCAGGCGTGGGCGCGGACGGCGCAGGTGTCCCGGGAGCAGGTGTACGCGGAGCGGGGGCACTGGGCGCCGCCGTACCCGGCGCACCCGGTCCGGGGGCAGGCCTGGACGGCGCGGGTGTGCCGGGAGCAGGCGTACGCGGAGCGGGAGCACTGGGCGCCGCCGTACCCGGTGCACCCGGTCCGGGGGCAGGCCTGGACGGCGCACCTGCACTGGGCGCAGGCGCAGACGGTGCGGTCGGCGCAGCCGTACCCGGTGCCCCCTGCCCCGGCGCCCGGGTACGCGGTGCCGGCGCGGTCGGCGCGGAGCCGCCCGGCGCAGAGTTACCCGGCGCAGAGTTACCCGGCGCAGAGTTACCCGGCGCAGAGTTACCCGGCGCGGGAGCAGACGGAGCCGGGCTGGCCGGGCCCGGACCACGCGGGGCCGGAGTCGAAGGGGCCGGGACAGGTTTGCCCGGGGTCGGGGCCGGGTTTCCCGGAGCCGGCACGCCCGGAGCCGGCGCACCCGGAGCCGGCGCACCCGGAGCCGGGTCCGCGGGGGCGGCGGCCTCGACTCGGCCGGTGGCGTGGGCGTCGGAGCCTCGGTCGTGTACGCCGGGAGGTAGCTGGACCCGCTGTCCGGGACGGATCTCGTCCGGATCCGCGAGCCCACTGCCGGTAGCGAGCTCCGGATACCGATCCGGATCGCCGAGGAACCGCTCGGCCACGTCGGACAACTGATCGCCGGGCGCCACCACGTAGCTGTCCCCCGCCTTCTGCACCGGTCCGGCCGCGTACTGCGACGCACCCCGGTCGCGTGCCTCGGCCGGCAACACGATCCGCAGCCCCGGCCGGATCAGGTCCGCATCCGACAATCCACTCGCACCGGCCAGTTCGGGGTACCGATCCGGATCGCCGAGGAACCGAGCGGCCACGTCGGCCAGCCGGTCCCCCGGCGCGACGACGTACGTGCTCCCCCCGGCCGCAACGGGTCGAACCGCACTCCCCGGCCCTCCACCGTTCTCCCCCACGAACACCACGGTTCGCACTGGCAACGGTGGCACCGCCTCTCCACCTCCGGGCGACTCCCCCGAGGCAACGGGTGCGGCGACACCCCACGCCCTCTCCTCCGGCCGAGGAGCACTGCTCCGGTCAGCCGAGGCGACGTCCCGTGGGGAGGCATCGCGGAGACCGGTTCCGCTCGATGCATCGCCCGTGTCGCG
The DNA here is from genome assembly GCF_000585375.1 of Cryptosporangium arvum DSM 44712. Taxonomy (NCBI): domain Bacteria; kingdom Bacillati; phylum Actinomycetota; class Actinomycetes; order Cryptosporangiales; family Cryptosporangiaceae; genus Cryptosporangium; species Cryptosporangium arvum. Next base: position 1,917,334 of record NZ_KK073874.1, on the reverse strand, counting down.
CGGAGCCGCCGATGACCAAGGAGCGGTCCCGGCGTAACTGCTCGCCACCGGAGCGGCCCCGCCCGGAGGGCTCGCCACCGGAGCGGCGCCCACCGGTGAGGCCCCCACCGGCGCGGCGGCCACCGGAGCGACCCCGACCGGAGCAGTCGCCACCGACACGGCCCCCGCCGACATCGGCACCGTCGCCGCACCGGCAACCGCCGACGAGCTCCCGATCAGCGCCACCGCCGCGATCAGCGTCGCCGCGATCCGTTGTTGTGTCCGCAGTCCCGGTAACCGGGGCGCGGGCCGGCGCCGTACCGCCGCGGGCACCTCCACCAGCACCGACAGTGCGAACGTGGCCCATCCCGCCCAGCCCACCACAGCCAGCGCGCGCAGGAACAGCGTCCCGTCGTCGGGTGACGTCAGTGCCTGACCGGCCTCGGTCAGCGACGGCACGTGGTCGGGCAGCGGGTTCCCGCCGAGCACCGCGAGCAACACCGGCACGCCGACGAGTGCCCCGGCCAGCACGGCCAGCGCCACCAGCCCGGACATCACCTGCCGCGCCCGGCTGGGGCCGCTCGCCCGACCAGGACGCCGGGCCGTGGACGTGGAGCTCATCGACGCCTCCTGGGATTCACTCGGTGCGCAGGACAGCCGTGGCCCGGCCGGTGACCTGGATCGTGTTGATCCCGATCAGGCTGAGCATCGCGGTGTCCCGCGTGATCGTGACTTCGACGGTGACGGACTTCCCGTCCTCGCCCACCACGGCCGTGCCCGGCACACCGGCGGCCGCGAGGTACTCCCGCGCGGCCTGGCCGGCCAGCTCGGGATCGAGCTGCTTCTCGCCGCCCGGGATCGCCGTGCCACCGTCGATGCCCTGCCCGGCGGCGCGGGCCGCTTCGGCGGCGACGTTGTCCGCACGCTGCATCGCGCGTAGCCGTGCCCCGCCGTCGGCGACCATTCCGATCAGAATCAGCACCCCGGCGAGCGCGATCGCCAGGAAGACGCTCACCCTCCCCCGGTCGTCGCTCACGATCGGCTCCGGTACACGTCGAGCGGGCTGGTGAAGGTGGCCGACACAGTCCGGTTGCCGGGCATGCCGGGGATCGCGATGTCGGAGAACGCCACCGAGCAGGACACGGTCGCGGTGACGGCGGCCGCCTGCCCGACCGGGCGGGCGAACTGGCTGGTGTCGACCGTGATCGTCACCGGATCGCAGTGCAGCCCCTGCGCGTCGAGGACGCTCTTCGCTGCGTCGTTCCCCCGGTTCTGAGCGGTGTCCGCGGTCCGCGAGATCGACGCCGCGCGGGCCGCGTCGTGGGCCGCGCCTTCGATCGCGGTCTGGGCGACCGTCTGCCGGCCGATCACCGCCGCCACCGCGATCAGCAGCAGGAACGCCGGCACCAGGATCGCGAACTCCACCGCGATCGATCCGTGCTCGCCCTCCGGGCGGGTACTCACGGCGCCGCACCTCCGTCGTCGGTCGTGAAGCGCTCGACCTCACCGCGCGCCGTCTCCGTCACCGTGAAGCTGAAGCCCGGGATCAGCGAGATCGCCTCGCCGGTGACCGTCGTCGTCACCTGCTCGCCGTCGCGGCGCACGTCGACCTGACCGGCGTCGAGCCAGTCACCCGCCCGGGACAGGAAACGCTGACCGCGGTCCTCACCGGCGCCCGCGGGAGCCCCGGCCACGCGTTCGGCGGTCGCCGCCTCCTGCGCCGCGGAGAGCGCGACCGAACGCGCCATGAACACCGCCGCGACCTGGATCGACGCGAACAACGCCAGCAACACGGCCGGCGCCAGGATCGCCAGCTCCACCGGCGACGACCCCCGCTCCCCCCGGGGCCGCCCCCGTCCCACCCGGAGACGCCCCCGGACGCGACCGGCCATTTACGGAGCCGAGTTCATCGCGTTGTTGGCCTTCGTCGTGGCCCACGCCACCACCGCGGCCGCCAGCACCGCGAGCCCGGCGATGATGATCGACGTCGGCACCGGCCCGTCGCCGCGGTCACGGTCGCGCGTCAGCTCCTGCACCCGTAGACACAGCGTCACGTACAGCTTGATCATGCGACTCCCTCAGATACGGGTCATGAACGGATAGAGCACGAAGAGGACGAGCACGAACACCAGCGCCGCGCCCGGGATGTCGAGCCGGGACGTGATCGACTCGGCTCGCGCCAGGTCGGTGGTGCGGATCTGGTCGCGCAGCGAGTCGGCCTGCTCGCGCAGTGTGTGTTGCACCTGGGCACCTTCGGTGCCGGACGACTGCATGATCGCGCCGACGTCGCCCAGCTCGGCGACGCCGATCTCCTGGCTCATCAGGCGCAGCTCGGCCCACGGGAAGCGCATCTGCAGCTGCGCCCGCACCAGGGCCTCGCGGATCCGCTGGAAGACCCAGCCGTCGCACACCGTGGCGGCCTGCTCCAGCGCCTGCACCGGCCCGTGGGCGGCCGCGAGCTGCAGCGCGACCAGGTCCAGATAGGTGCACACGGCCCGGACGAACTCGGCGCGCGCGCTCGCGGCCTTTTCGACCACGTCCCGGTGGGCGACCACCACGAACAGGACCGCGAACACCAGCCCCGCCGCCACCGGGATCGCGACCGGCAGCCGGATACCCGCCGCGGCGAAGATGAACCCGGCGACGGGCGGCGTCGCGAGCCCGATCAGCGCCGAGAGCAGCAGCGACAGCAGGTACTGCTCCCGTGTCCGCCCGAGCAACGCCAGGTCACGCGAGGGAACGCGGATCCGGCGCGCCACTCCCGACAGCAACGACGGCGACGAGACCGGAGCGACGCTCGGCGAGGCATGCAGCCGACGCAGCGCGGGACCGAGCGCGGGCACGGCCGGCAGCGCCTCCCGTACCAGCAGGAACGCGCCGCCCCCGATGGCCGCGCCGCCGAGCACGGCGGCCGGTAACTGCCAGGCCGCGATCATGACTCGACCTCCGGGGACGCGGGCACCGACAGGAACCGGGGCGCCCGCGGCGGCAGGCTCATCGCACGCACCCACGCCAGCAGCGCGATGAAGACGCCGCCGAGCCCGGCCATCACGAGTTGCCCGGTGGTGGTGCCGTAAGGCGCCATGTAGTCCGGCCGGCTCGCCCCGTAGACCAGCACGAGCACGGTCAGACCGGTGAGGAAGCGAACCGCGAACCGGGGCTGCGTCCGCTTCGCCTCCACCTCGCGACGCGTCGCCACTTCGGCCGCCGCCGCGGACGCGATCGAGTTGAGGACGTCACCGAGGTGCTCGCCCCGGTCGGACAGGTGCAGGATCAGCGCGGCCACCACCTGGTCGCACACCGGGTCGGCGATCTCGTCGGCGAATCGGAGCATCGCGATCCGGCCGTTCCACCCGGCCTGCAGCCGAGCGGCGAGCGTGCTGATCTCCGTCGAGATGGCAGCGGGCGCGGTCGCGGTGGACGACACGATCGCCTGCTGCAACCCGACGCCGGTCGCGGAGATGTCCTTGAGCCGCCGCGCCCACTCGCCGACCGCTTCGATCCGCTGGATCGCCCGCTTCTCGCTGTTGCCCACCGTGAACAGCCACGGCACGCCGGGCACGGCCACCGCTGCCAGCAACCCGGCGATCGGCATCCGGGTGAACAGCCACCCGAGCACACCCGCGGCCAGCGAGCCGAGCAGCAAGGCCCGGCGGATCCGCCGGTCGTGCGCGTTCAGCCCCTCGCCGTTCCACACCCGCCTCCACCACAACACCGATGCCGACGTCGGGCGCGCCGGCCTCGCGGTGCCGATCAGTGCGAACACGCCGAGCACGACCCCGCCGACCACGAGCGCGCCGCCGATACCGGCGATCAGGCGCAGGTTCACACCATCACCCCCGCCGTGGTCGTCGGAACCCGGTTGAGCAGGCTGTCCAGTGGCTGACGCCACGCGCCGTGCCCGGCTTCGATCCAGCCGGCCAGCGCGCGGGCGTCGTACCCGACGCGCAGGAGTTGATCGCGGGTGCGGCCCGGCAGGTGTTTGGGGACGCCCCGGCCGTCCGCGCCCGGCCCGAACACGGTCGTGGTCGCGACACGGTCGCCGGAGACGCCGTCGATCTCCTCGATGTGCGAGACGAACCGGTGCTTGCGGCCACCGATCGGCGTCTCGTCCTGCACGGTGACGTAGACGACGAGGTCGAGCGCGTTGCCGGCCATGCGCCGGGCCAGCTCGACGGTCATGTCCTTGCCGTGCGAGAGCGAGAGCTCGATGATCCGCTCGGTGACCGCCTGTGGGGTACGGGCGTGGATCGTGCACATCGACCCGCGGCTGGTGGTCATCGCCTGCAGCATCGGCACGATCTCGCGGGAACGGACCTCGCCGACGATCACCCGCAGCACACCCAGGCGCAGCGACAGCGGGATCAGGTCGGCGATCGTCACCTCACCGGCCGGACGCCCCGAGAAGTCCCGCTCGCCGTGGCCCTCGCGGGCCTCGAAACTCATCGCCCAGGGATGCCGCGGAGAGGCGTGCAGGCCCAGTTCGCGCGACTCCTCGAGGACGACGAACGCCTCCTGCCGCGGGATCTCGGCCGCCAGCGCACGCAGCAGCGTCGTCTTTCCCGCCCCGGCCAGGCCCGCGACCATGATGTTCAGGCCCGCGCGCATCGCCGCGGACAGGAACTCGCCCATCAGCGGGTCGATCATCTCCGAGAGGTCACCGCGCCCGCCGGCCAGGTCCGGCAGCGTCACGTCCAACGTGGAGTGGCGCCGGATCACCGCGTAGGGGCGGTGCGAGACCTGGTAGACGGCGGCGAGGCGGGACCCGTCGGGGAGCTGGAGGTCCAGCACCGGGCGGGAGGTGGAGAGCGAGCGCTCGGTCGAACCGGCGCGGCGGGCCGCGGTCTGCAGGATCTCGACCATCTCGTCGTCGGACTCGGCGATCGGGTGGCCGGACTCCACCGCGCCGGAGCGGCGGGTGATGCGGACGCGGTCGCAGCCGAGGATGTGGACTTCCTCGATCGTCGGGTCGGCGAGCAGGGCCTGCAGACGCCCGAGGCCGACGAGGTCGGCGATCACCGCGTCGAGCAGGGCCCGTTCGTCGGCGGCTCCGAGGGGCACCCCCGCGCGCCGCTGGGCGTCGACCCACTCGACGACCTGCTGGCCGGCGACCCGGTCACGCTCACGACGACGGTCGTCCTCGGCGGCGTCGGGGTGGTTACGCAGCCACGTCGAGAGACGTTCGCTGATCTGACGCCCCAGCAACCGCACCGCGGCGTAGTCGACCGCGCTGATCGGGGCCGCGTGGCGAGGGCCACCTTGCAGGTGAGCCGGGGGCGGCGGCAGCCGCCGCGGCGAGGGTTCGATCACCGAGGGCGGCAGGAACACCACCTCGGACTCCCCCGGCCCGCCTCCGAGCCCCGGCCCACCCCCGAACCCCGTCCCGCTCCCCAACCCCGGCCCGCTCCCCAACCCCGGCGCGCTCCCAGCGGCCGGCGCGCCTCCGAACCCCGGTCCCCCTCCACTCCCGTGACCGCCTCCGACGTCAGCCGCACGCGCCGGGACTCGAGCGGGCCCGGCCTCCACCGCTCCACCCACCCGCGTCCCGCCCCCGCCGAACCAATCCCCCCGCGCCCCATCCCGGCCCGCCCCATCCCAGTCCGGCCCATCCCGGTGCGGCCCATCCCGGTGCGACCCATCCCGGTGCGGCCCATCCCGGTGCGGCCCATCCCGGTGCGGCCCATCCCGGTGCGGCCCATCCCGGTGCGACCCATCCGCGCGCGACCCATCGCCGCGCAGCCCATCCCCGCGGGGCGCATCGCCGCGCAGCCCATCCCCGCGCAGCCCATCGGCGTGTGGTGCGAGCGTGCCGGGCACCTCGCCCTCATGCGGCGGCGCGATTTCCGGGTTGGCTGCTTCCGGCGCACCGCGCGAGGCGGAGTCGCGGTCCACCCGAAAGGCTTCGGACGGACGGCGAGGCACCGGCGGCAGCGCCGAGCGCAACGCACTCGAAGGCATCCCCGTTGCCGAAGGCCCCGCCGGCGACGAGGGCGGCGAAGGCGATAGAGGTGGCGAGGACGACAGAGGTAACGAGGACGACAGCGGTGACAAGGGTGGCGAGGACGACAGCGGTGACGAGGGTGGCGAAGGCGACATGGGTGGTGAGGGCGGCGCCGGGAACCCCGCAGCCACCGACCCCACACGAGCCGCCCCCGCATACCCGACCGGCCCACTCACCGGCGATCCTCCCGCCGGTGGCCGACCCAACAACGATCCGTCCCACGGAGGCCCACCCAACGGCGGCCCGCTCTCCGCCTCACCTGAACCCGGCGCACTCAACGGCGATCCGGTCTCCGCCCCACCCGAACCCGGCCCACCTAAAGCGGGCCCACTTTCACCCGGACCACCCAATCCCGACCAACCCGAACCCGGCCCACGTACACCCGAACCCGGCCCACTTACACCTGGCTCGCCCAACCCCGGCTCACCTGAAAACAGCCCACTCGAACGCGACTCACCCGACCCCGGCCCACCTGAACGCAGCCCACCTGAACGCAGCCCACCCGAAACCGGCCCGCCCGAAACCGGCCCGCCCGAAACCGGCCCGCCCGAAACCGGCCCACCGAAGAACGGCTCACCTGAAAACGGCCCACCCGAACGCGGGCGGCCCGGCATAGATCCGCCGAACGCCGCCGCTCCCCCAGAAGCATCACCGGACCCCGGAGCACCACCAGACCCCGGAAGACCACCGGACACACCGGCATCCGGGTACTGCGAGCCACCGAACGGCGGCCTCTCCGAGGACGGCGGGAACACCGTGGTGCCGGGCGATACCCGCACCGGTCCACCGGAGACCGGCCTACCCTCCGACCCGCGAGAAGAGTCCGACCCACGACCAAATTCCGACCCACGACCAGACTCCGACCCACGACCAAATTCCGACCCACGACCAGACTCCGACCCACGACCGAAATCCGGCGGACGGGGAAAGCCGGTTGCCGGCGGCGGAGCGTCGTACTCCCCTATCGGCACCGCCAGCGGATCCACCGGCGCCGCACCCGACGAACCCTCATCGGCGTCAGCCACCCGTCCCCACCGCCCTCCGAACCGCCCGGCGTGGCACCTGCTCGCGGTGGTCCGCGATCAACGCGCGCACCCGCGTCTCCGCCCCGGCCGCCGCCCGCAGCAACGGGCGCGAGAAACGCACGTCCCCGCCGAACGCGAGCACGTCGGCGGTCCGCCGGTCGTCCGGCAACGTCGCCACCACGGGCGCGCCGAGCTGGTTCGACACCTCCGACGCCGAGTACGGTCCGGCCCCGGTCACCACCAGCCCGAGCGACGACAGGCTCGCCGTCCGCTCGTTGAGCTGGGCCCGGATCGCGGACAGCGTCGGCATCGCCGCCGACACCGAGGGCAGCGTCGGGCGCACGACGAGCAGCACGGCGTCGGCGGCCCAGAGCAGTGGCCACGGCGTGGCCGGTGCGGCCAGCCGGCCGCAGTCGACGATCACGTCGAACGAGGGGTCACTGAATTCCAACCGGGCGAAGAACCCGGCGAACCGGTTCCACAGCGGCGCCAACGTGCCGGACTGGGCCGGGTCGGTCAGCCCGGCCAGCAGCAGACGCTGCCGCGCGGGCGGCGCGAGGTCGACGAGCTGGGCCCAGAATTCGCTCTCCAGCCGGTCGTTGGCCCCGGAGTGACGCAGATCGGCCACGGCCAGCGGCATCAGGCCACGGCCACCGTCGATCTGGCCCTGCAGGTAACCGGCCAGCACCGATCCGCCGGACGGATCGCACTCGGCCAGTACCGTCCGCGCGGCCCAGGAGAACACGCAGGCCAGCCCGGCCGTCGTGACGCCCGGCGAGCCCTTCGCGGAGGCGAGCGCGATGAGCGCCATCACCGCGTCCCGGTGAGCACGACGCCCAGTCGCTCGGCCCCGGCCAACTCGACCACCCGCGCGGCGTCGCTCTCCGACACCGCGACGTAGACGACCGTGCGCTCCTGGTTCTCCCGCCGCGGCGAAGCACCGACGACGGTGGCCGTGAACACCTCCGGCGACGACGATTCCTCGGTCGACGAGGAGTTCGGCGCCGCCAGCGCCACCAGCCGCACCTTGTCGCCGGGCCGCAGCTGCGACGCCGGCATCTGTTCCGGTTTCAACCCGACGCCCACCTGCTGCTGGCCCGGCCCGACCAGCTCGGTGTCGGTGAGCTGGTCGGCGGTGAGCAGCGTGCCGGGCACCAGCGAGACCTTGGCCCGCTTGCCCACGACCGACCCGCGCTGCGACGCCGCCAGCGGAGTCAGCCCGGCGGCGCTGTTCACCTGGACGACCGCGAGGTCGGCCTCGGTGATCGTCGCGCCGGCCGCGACCGGACGTGCGACGGCCAGGAAGTCGCCCGTGCGGGTGGCGGCGTAGAACGCGAACGCCGCCAGCAACCCGCCGATCGCGACGAGCGCCACGGCGAGCCCGAGGTGCCCCGTGCGTACCCGCCGCTGGCCCACCACCCGGGGCGCCGGCACCGGCCCGGACGTGACCGGAGTCTGCGTCGCGGTGTGGCTCACTGCGTCACCACCTGTAGTTCGTCGATCCGGATCGTGGTCGTGGTCTGGCGGGTCTGCGGGATCTGGCCGGTCTGGCCGCCGCCGGTCCAGTCGACGACCCAGTTGGTCGTTCCGGTGACCTGGTACGTGCCGGCCCGCGAGTAGCGGTAGCCGCAGTTCGGGGAGGCCTTGTTGCCGTACGACGCGAGGTACGGCGTGCCCGGGTTGTCACAGACGACCTGTTTGCCGTCGCCCATGTTCCAGGTGATGCGGGTGGCGACGGCGGTGGCCGTGACCGTCAGACCGGGTACCGCGGCGGTGGCGGTGAACGGGCCCCACGTCTGCGGTGTCACCGCGGTCCAGAGCCAGACCGGCAGCCCCACCAGGCCGGAGCCGTCGGGGTTCGGGGCGATCCCGATCTGCGGGCCCTTGATCGGGATCTTCGCGAACTCGCGCAGCGCCACCTGCTGGGCGGTCTCGGCCTCGGGCGGCGGCCCTTCGGCGGGCGGGCAGAACGCGGGGTTGTTGCAGGCACGCTCGACCGGGCCGCGCGGCCCCGGGTTCTCCGGCGCCGGCGGGCGCGGCCGCGGACGTGTCCCCCCGGGCCGCTCGGCGCTCACCGAGCAGTCCTCACCCGGCGGGCACGTGGCCCCGCCGGACGGAGGAGGCTCGGCCGCCGCGGGTACACCGAAGGCCAAAGCCGCAACGAGCACGGCCAGAGCCAAACCCGCACGCATCGGAACGCCCCTCTCACCCCGGGTAAGTACGCCGCGTGACTCATAGCGCATCGTCACCACGGAAATACGCGGAGGATGGTTCAGCCCCGCCGATGACATTCTTGGCACCCGATCGACGAAGTGCGCAGTAGACATACAGCGACTCAAACTGGACAGGCGACGCGCGGATAAACCCTTCGGTGGATCAGGCTCCCCCGGCGACCGCGACGCCGTTCGCATCCGGATACTCAGGCCCACCCGCGAGATGGGCGCTCCGGCCAGTCCTCAGTGGCCGAACCGGCAACGCCATCACCCCGCGTCACGCCCGTCGTTTCCCAGAGGCATGAACTACTTACGACGCATCATCGTCGCGGTGGCTCTGCTGGCCGGCGCGATGGCCATCGGTCCCCTGCCGGCGAGCGCCGCCACGGTCGTCACCTACCCCGCACCATCCGGCGCCCCAGGGACCGGCCAGTACTCGGTCCAGGTCGCGGGGCGGCCATCCTTCGTCCACCCCACCGGTCTGGGCGCCTTCACGAACTTCTCGTTCGGCGGCGGGCCGGTCACCGTGACGGTCACGACCAGTAAGGATTCCCGGACGCCGGTCCTGCGCCCGCGGGACGCCGCGGTCGGGGTCACCCGGGTGGCCGCGCGGACGTTCCGCTTCACGATCCCGGTGGCCGGCTCCTACAGCTTCGAGATCGATCCGGACACCGACGGGTACCCGCCGCTGTTCCTGTTCGCGAACCCACTGGAGACCAATCCGCCGACCGGCGACACGGCCACCACGAAGTACGTCGGCCCCGGCTACTGGACGGTCAACTCCTCCGGGCAGATCGTCCCCGGCTCCACCGGTGTCGCCGGGACCTACTCGGTGGCGCCCGGAACCCGTCTCTACCTCGCCGGTGGCGCGATCCTGCGCGGCAAGATCCGGATCGGCTCGGACAGCGAGGGCGGCGCCGGCGCCGATGGCACCGCGGTCACCGGCCGGGGCATCGTCGACTCCACCGCCGTCGTCGACCACGGCCGGCCGCTGCGGATCAACAACTCCACCGGGGTGACGATCGACGGCCCGATCTTCCTCGGCCAGAAGCACTGGGGCGTCGTGGCCCGCAAGTCCCAGCAGGTCACGCTGCGCAACATCAAGGTGATCAACTGGCGGGACGACGACGACACCGGCACGCCCGACGGCATCGACGTCGTCGCGTCCAGCAACGTCGAGGTCGACGGGGCGTTCGTCCGCAGCTACGACGACGGCATCGCGATCAAGAGCAGCATGTCCGACGACACCTGGATGGGCCCGACCAGCCAGATCTACGTCCACGACTCGGTGGTGTTCAACGGACGCGCCGGCAACGGCCTGGAGATCGGACGCGAGAGCGGCGCGTCGATAAGCGGCGTCTTCTACGAGAACGTCGACATCATCCACAAGCTGGCGCGCAGCGACCCGTACGCCCGGGACGCGATCTCGATCTTCGTGCGCGACGAGGGCGACGTGCGTGACGTCAACTACACCGACGTCCGGGTCGAGGAGTGCCAGGAGCGGTACCTGGGCTTCGAGGTCACCGGGCCCGGGTCACTGACCGGCGTGGACGTCACCGACGTGACGTTCGCGGGCGCGCCCCGGGCGCTCCCGACGGTGATCACCGGCAACCCGAACGGCGCGCTCGACGACGTCGCCTTCCGCGGTTTGCGGTTCAACGGCGGGTCGACCCTGGTCACGCGAGCCTCCCAGCTGACCTTCGTCACGAATCAGTACGCCACCCGGGTCACCTTCCGGCCGTGAGATGTTCACCGAGACGTCGCGTGGCACGGGTACGCGCAGACCCATGACGACACCAAATCCGTTCGACGACACCGACCGCGTTCTCGACCGGATCACCGACCGGTTCGACGAGCGCTACGACGGGGAGGTGCCCCGGGAGAAGATCGAGCAGGAGGTCCACGAGACCTACACCGAACTGGCCGCCGACGCGAAGGTCGACACGATGCTGCCTGCCCTCACCGAGCACGAGGTCGGCGACCGGCTGGCCGAGGAGGTCGGCCGGCCCGCGCCGCTCGTCGACGAACCCGGCGAGGGCGGACCGCAGCTCCGCGCCGGCGCCTCGAACCCGGAGACGGACACCGATCTGGGCCGTCCGGTCGGCCCGACCTGACCGAGCGCAGGCGGACGCTCAGGCGCTGTCCTGGGCGTCCGCCGGAAGCGTGCGGTTGCCGACTACCACCCGGTCCCGTCCGCCCCGCTTGGCCGCGTACAACGCCTCGTCGGCGGAGCCGAGCAACGCCGACAGGTCCGTGCCCGCCGCGCTGTAGACCCCGACGCTCACCGTGATCGGCAGCGGACCGGTGTCGGTCTCCACCGGCTGCTCACGGACCGCGGCGTGCAGACCGCTCGCCACCCGGGCCGCCCGCTCGGCCGCCGCGCCGCCCAGCACCACCGCGAACTCCTCGCCGCCGTACCGGCCGAGCGCGGCCGCCGTCCCGGCCGGTCCACTCTCCGCGAGGCCGGTGCCGAGCCAGCCGCCGGAGTCGAGCACCCGCTTGAGCCGCGCCGCGACCTCGGCGATCACCTGGTCGCCCACGCCGTGCCCGTGCCCGTCGTTGACCTGCTTGAAGTGGTCGATGTCGACCATGATCGCGGCGGTGGGCCCGCCCGCCTCGACGATCGCACCGGCCTCCTCGTAGAAGTGGCGCCGGTTGGCCACGCCGGTCAACCCGTCGAGCGTCGCGAGCCGGGTGACCTCCTGGAAGAGCAGCGCGTTCTGGTACGCGGTCATGCCGTGCGTGGCCAGCGCCTCGGCCAGCCCGAGGTGGCTGTCGCGGAACGCGTCCTCGCCGTCGGCGGCCAGCAGCACCACACCGATCCGCGCCGGGGGGTTCTCCGCGATCGTCAACGGCACCACGAGCAGGCTCGACGGCCCGTCGATCGGCACGACCAGCGGGCTGTCGACGGTCAGCAGCAGCTTCAGCGTCTCCGGCTTGACCTGCTCGAACCCGGCCTCGCCGGAGAGCCGCAGCGTGCCGTCGGCGTCCCGTTCCACCAGCCAGGACACGTCGCCGGGCAGCATCGCACGCAGCGCGTTGTGGATGCGCATCAGCACCATCGCCGGGTCGAGCGTGCCCGACACGCTCGTCATCGCGATCCGCAGCAGGTCAGCGGTCTTCTGTTCCTGCTGCACGGCGCGGACGCCGGCCGCGAACTCGGCCGCCCTGGCCGTCTCCAGCGCCGCCGCCACGTGCGTACAGATCGCGGTCAGGATCGCCGCGTCCTTCGGCCGGAACACCCCGGTCGCGACCCGGCTGTCCAGGTACACCACACCCAGCAGGTGGCCGTCGAGTTCCAGCGGGGCCACCACCACGCTGCGCAGCCCGTACTCGAGCACGCTCCCGGAGCCCAGCGCCGCGCCGTCCTCCGGGCCGGTGATCACGAGTTCGTGGCGGGTCATCCGCACCCGATCGACGAGCGTCGTCGCGTACCCGCCCGGCTGGATCAGGTCCTCCTTGCGCGCGTTGCGCCCCAGCCACAGCTCCAGCCGCCCGGTCTCGTCGTCCATCAGGAACAGCAGGCCCCGTTCGGCCCGCAGGATCTTGATCGACTCGTCCAGACCGACCCGGGCCAGCCCCAGCAGGTCCAGCTCACCGGCGGCGGCTTTGCTGACCTGCTCCAACGCGGCCAGCCGCTCGCGGTCGGCGGCCGAGCGCGAGATGTCCCAGTCGGGGTCGTACGTGCCCACCGGCGACTCGCCGACCAGCTCGAACTCGAGCCGCACCCAGTCCGACCGGTGCGGCCAGCCGTGTTCGGTCGCCAGGTCGATCGCGTCGCGGGCGGCGCGCCGGGCCGCGCCAGGATCGCCGAGCGCCAGCAGCGCCCGCGCGCGCACCCGCGCCGCCTCGTACTCGGCCAGCGCCGAGGAGGCCGTCCGGATCGGACCGGCCGCGGCCAGCGCGGCCTCCAGCGCGCCGGCCGGATTGCCCTCCAGCCGGATGAGTTCGGCCTTGGCCACCAGGGCGTGTGCCTGCAAACTGCGCCCCCGTGCGGCGGCGGCCAGGTCCGCCACGGCCCGCCGCGCCGCGTCGAGCTTCTCGTCGCGCATTCCGACGCCCTGCGCCTCGCCACCTTCGGCGCGGCGGCGGTGCCGGTCACGCCGACACTGCTCGAGCCGTCCGTACGCCTGGTACACGTAGACCGTCCGCTGGATCGGCAGGAGCGCGCCGGGCTCGAGCCCCATCCGCGCGAACCAGTCGAGCGTCGCGTCGAAGCGTTCGCCGAGGTCGCCGGACTCCACCGCGACCTGGGTCTCGGTCATCGCGGTGTTGACCCGCAGTCCGGACACGTCGCCTTCGCGGGCGGCGACCAGCTCGCGGAGCTGGGCGAGTTGCTCGTGGGCGTCGGTCAGCCGGCCGCACGCCGCGGTGACCGCCGCCCCGACGAGCGCGAACGCGGGGTCGTCCTCGTCGCTGAGCGTCAGGCGCTGGGCTCCGCCGCGGTAGGCGGCGAGCGCGGTCACCACGTCGCCGCGGACGAGGCGTTGCCAGCAGAACACCGCGGTGCCGTTGAGGTAGAGGAACAGGTCGAGCCACTGGCCGCGTTCGCCGAGCAGCGCGGCGGCGCGGTCGGGCGCGTTGTCGCCGATCAGGTACCGGGCGTCCTGCTCCTGCAGCGCGGTCTGCGCGGTCAGCTGCGGCTGGCCGAGCGCGTCGGCGGCCTGGTGGGCGCGAGCGAACAGCCGGCGCGCGATGCGGCGGCGTCCGGTCGCGGCGCTCGCCATCCCGAGCAGCCCGAACACCCCGACGTACTCCGGGGTCGGCCCGATCCGGGCGACCGGCAGCAGTGCCCGCAGCGCGTAGGTGGGCACCTGGCGCGGGCGCATCCCGAACTGGGCGCTGTGGGCGAGCCCGACCAGCGCCTTGGCGACCAGGCGGTTGCGTTCCCGCTCCGGTCCGGTGGTGGTGCCGGTGGTGCGTCCGCCGCGCATCCGGGTGACGGCGACGAGCGCCGACAGGCCGCTGGAGAGCGCGAGCGAGGTGCGGTTGCGCGGCAGCGGGTGGCCCAGTACCGACAGTGCCCAGCTGAACGCGTGGTCGGCCGCGGTCGGGTCCCACCGGCTCAGGTGCACCTGCCCGACGTCGACGAGCAGGCGGCCGCGGTCCAGCGGGTCGTCGGCGCGGTCGATCGCCGACCCGAGCCGGTCCAGCGCCTCGGCGTACCGGCCGCTCTGGTGCAGCGCGAGGCCGATCAGCTCGTCGAAGCGGTACGGGAGCGGCAGGCGGTAGGTCGTGGCGACCCGTTCGGCTTCGTCGGCGTAGCCCACCGCGTCGATCGGCGAGTAGTCGGCGAGCGCCTGGCGAGCCGCGTCGGCACAGGCCTGGACCACCGCGCCGGGGTTGCGTTCGACCTGGCCGTTCATCCGGTGGCGGGCCACCGCGTAGATGCGGCCGGGGTCGACCGGGCCGGTGAAGTCCCGCGGGGTGAGCAGTTCGGCGGCGGCCTGGTGCACCGCGCGCAGGTACATCCGATCGCCGCCGCGCAGCAGCGCGCGCCGGATACCGGAGTGCACGAAGCCGTAGTCGCCGCCGCCGCGCCGTTCCACGACCCGCAGCCGCCCGGCCTCGTCCAGCGTGACGCGCACGTCCTCGGCCGACGCTCCGCTGACCGCGCTGAGCATGCCGGGGTCGAACCGGACCCCGAGCGCGGCGGCAACGACCAGGATCGCGCGGACCGGCGCGCTGAGCTGTTCGAGGCGTCCGATCAGGAACGCGACGACGTCGGTGGGCAGGCGAACGCTGGCCAGACCGTCCAGATCGACGATCCAGCGCCCCCAGGACGGCCGGATCAGACCGCCCTCGACCGCGGCCCGGAAGTACTGCAGTACCGCCAGCGGGTTGCCGTCGGTCGCGGTGGCGATGCGCTCGGCGAACTCCCGGCCGAGGTCCATCCGGCCGGACAGCCGCTCGACGAGTTCGGCGACGGCGGTGGGGTGCAGCGGCCCGAGCAGGATGCGTTCGTCGACGAGCGTCTGCATCTCCGCCGACGCGATCAGGCTGGTCGCGTTGGCCACGCCGCGGGAGGTCGCCAGGACCATCACCGGGTTGCCCGCGCGCTCGGCGAGGATCTGGGCGAGCACCCGGGCGCTGGCGGAGTCCAGCACGTGGGCGTCCTCGACCCGGATGAGCAGCCCACCGGCGCACCGGGCGAGCTCGCTGAGGAACGTCGCGACCGCCGCCGGGAACTGGTGCTGCCCGGAGTCGTCGGCCACCGGTGCGGGCAGCCCGAGCATCCCGGCCAGCGCCGGGGACAGCGGCTGCAGCAGCGTCGCCACCGGGGCGGCCGCCGTGGTCAGCCAGTGGTGGGCCTCGGCCCGCGCACCGTCGGGTAATCGCTCGACGGTGCGGACGTACTGGTCGATCGCGGTGCGCAGCCCGGCGAGCGGCGCCGCGCCGTCGGTGGCCCTCGCGGTGAGGATCACCGGGCCCGG
This sequence comes from Cryptosporangium arvum DSM 44712, assembly GCF_000585375.1. Taxonomy (NCBI): domain Bacteria; kingdom Bacillati; phylum Actinomycetota; class Actinomycetes; order Cryptosporangiales; family Cryptosporangiaceae; genus Cryptosporangium; species Cryptosporangium arvum. The sequence goes on along the minus strand of NZ_KK073874.1, from coordinate 1,901,682 downwards.
GCGGCCGCTGGCCCGTGCCCGCACCTCGACGACGAGCTGCTCGGCCAGCCGGGACTTGCCGATGCCGGGCGCGCCTTCGAGCACCACGAGCGACGCGGTGCCTGCGGCCGTCCGCCGCCAGTAGCCGAGCAGGGCGGCGAGTTCGCGCTCCCGGCCGACGAGCGGCAGCGGCGAGCGCGCGTCGATACCGGACGGCACCACGCCGGCCGACGGGGGCGCCGCGTCGGGCAGCAGGCGACGCAGGTCGTCGGCGACGGCGAGCGCACCCGGGTAACGGTCGTCGGGGTCCTTGGCCAGCAGGCGGCCGAGCACGGAGACGAACCCGCCGGACAGATCGGTCCGGAACATGCGCGGGTCCGGCGGAGCCGTGGTGGCGTGCAGGTGCATCAGCTCGCCGATGTCGGGGGCGAGGAACGGCGGGCGGCCGGTGACGCACTCGTAGAGCACGACGCCGAGCGAGTACAGGTCGGACCGGCCGTCGACCGGGCGGTGCAGCAGCCCGCACTGTTCCGGCGAGGTGTAGGTGAGCGTGCCGGCGATCGCCCCCGACGGGCGGATGCCCAGGCCCGGCGCGTCGCCGCCGGCCGCGGCGGGGCCGAAGTCGATGAGGCCGAAGTCGATGAGCATCGGGCGCCCGTCGGAGCGCACCATGATGTTGTGCGGCTTGACGTCCCGGTGGACCAGCCCGACCCGGTGCGCGGCGGCGAGCGCGTCGGCGACCGCGGCGCCCAGCACCGCGGCGGACGCCTGGTCGAGCTGCCCTCCGTGCAGCACCTCGGCCAGCGAGCGGCCCTCGACCAGCTCCATCACCAGGTAGGGGCGGCCGTCGACCTCGCCGACGGCGTGCACCCGGACGACGCCCGGGTGGTCGACGCAGGCCAGCACGGCGGCTTCGCGGCGGAACTTGTGCCGCGCCTCGTCGCCGACGCTCGCGGCGAGGCCGAGGACCTTGACCGCGTACTGCTGGATCGATTCGACGTCCGGCCCGTCGCGTCGCGCGCGGTAGACGACGGTGTCGTTGCCCCGACCGATTTCGCCGAGAAGGACAAGGCCGGGTATACGCGGTGCGCCTTCGGACGCCCGCGAGCCCGTGGACCGATCACCGATCACGTCGGGCACGCTCACGAACCCACCCATCGGCCCCACTCGTCGCCGTGCCGGTGCCGCAGGATCCCGATTCCGCAGCGGTGCGGCATCAGTAGCGGCGAGTTACGAGAGTACACGGCCCAACGAGTTGATGACGGTGTTACCGCATAGCCGTGATAGGTCTTGAGACAACACGAAGGAGCAGACATGAGCACGATCGAGCGGGTGGGCGTCGTCGGTGCCGGCCTGATGGGTTCGGGTATCGCGGAGGTTAGCGCACGCGCCGGCCTCGACGTCACGGTCGTGGAGGTCGACGCCGGGGCACTGGAGGCGGGACAGCGCCGAATCGGGCACTCATTCGATCGAGGTGTCAAAGCGGGCAAGATTTCGGCCGCGGACCGGGACGCCGCGGTGGGGCGGATCCGGTTCACGACCACGCTCGACGACCTGGCCGACCGCGACCTCGTGGTCGAGGCCGTCGCCGAGGTCGAGGCGCTGAAGCTCGACGTCTTCGCCCAGCTCGACAAGATCGTGACCCGGCCCGACGCGATCTTCGCGTCGAACACCTCGTCGATCCCGATCATGAAGCTGGCGATGGCCACCGCCCGTCCGACGCAGGTCATCGGCGTGCACTTCTTCAACCCGGCGCCGGTGCTCAAACTGGTCGAGATCATCCCGTCGCTGCTGTCGTCGGACGAGACGCGGGAGCGGGTGGAGGAGCTGGCCACCGACCGGCTCGGCAAGACCGTCGTCCGGTCCCAGGACCGAGCCGGGTTCGTGGTGAACGCGCTGCTCATCCCGTACCTCCTCTCGGCGATCCGGATGTTCGAGTCCGGCTTCGCGTCGGCCGACGACATCGACAACGGCATGGTGCTCGGCGCGAACCACCCGATGGGGCCGCTGCGCCTGATCGACCTGATCGGTCTGGACACCACCAAGTCGGTCGCCGAGTCGATGTACGAGGAGTTCAAAGAGCCGCTGTACTCCCCGCCGCCGCTGCTGCTGCGCATGGTCGACGCCGGACTGCTGGGCAAGAAGTCCGGCCGCGGGTTCTACTCGTACTGAACCTTCGCGGCCGCGCCGTGGATGGCGCTGGGCTCCGCCGGGCCGTCGGCCCGCCAGTGGGAGACCGGAACCAGGCCGGGCTCGACCAGCGGGTGGCCGTGGAAGAACGCGGTCACCTGTCTGGAGTCCCGCAGGGTGACGGGGGTGGCGGTGCGGGCGTAGACCGCGAGCCCGTCCTCCGACTCCGGCGGCGGGGCCTCGTCGACGACGACGTGCGAGAGCGCGAGGTAGCTGCCGGACGCGAGGGGCTCCAGGTACTCGCCGAGGATCGTGCGCGGGTCGTCGGCGTCCGGCACGAAGTGCAGCACCGAGATCGCCAGCACCGCGATCGGCTCGGCCGGGTCGAGCAACGTCGCCCGGCCGCGCACGGCTCCCGGCTCGCGCAGGTCGGCGTGGACGATCTCCGCGTTCGGGTTGTCGGCCAGCAGGCGGCGGCTGGTCTCCACGGCGATCGGCTCGACGTCGACGTAGACCACCCGGGCCCGCGGATCACGCGCGTGGGCGATCTCGTGGACGTTGCCCGCGGTCGGGATGCCGGAGCCGAGGTCGAGGAACTGGCGCACACCCTGGTCGAGCAGGTAGCCGATCACGCGGCGCAGGAAGGCCCGGTTCTCCCGGGCGTTGTCACGGGCGTCGGGGGCCACCGAGAGAAGCCCGTCGGCGGCGGCTCTGTCGGCCGCGAAGTTGTGGGAACCGCCGAGGAAGTAGTCGTACATCCGGGCCGCGTTCGGCTGCTCGGTACCACCGAGAGCCCGCGCCGCATCAGGAACGGACATGCGTCCCAGGCTCTCAGAGCAACCGTTCGATTCGCTGCCGATCGTCCGAAGTGGCAGGAATCTGCACGATGAGCAGCAGGTCGGGGAACTCCACCGGGCGGAGTTGGTACAGGTCGAGCACCAACCGGCCCGCGTCCGGGTGGTCGAGTTCGAGAACCGTCGGCCGGAAGTCGCGCACCAGGTAGTCGGGCCACCACTCGCGGAACTCCGGGCTCGCCTCGAGCAGCGCGTCGACGAGTTCGGCGAACCGCGGATCCTCCGGGCGTTGCCCCGCCGAGGTGCGGAACCGGCTGAGGAGCGCGCGGGCGGCCGGCGCCCAGCACTGCTGCCGGGCCCGGTTGGCCGGGTCGGTGAACATCATCCACACCGCGTTGCGCCGGTTCGGCGGCTGCGTCGCCGGATCGTGCCGGACCCGCGCGTACACGTCGTTCCAGACGACGTAGTCGAAGTACCGGTCGTAGACGACGGCCGGGTTCGGGGCCGCGTTGTCGACCAGGTGCTGCAGCCGCGGCGTGGCCTCCCGGCCGGAGGTGTACGTGCGGGGCGGGGCCAGCCCGGCCAGCGCGCGCAGGTGGCGGTGCCGGTCGGGGTCGAGCTGCAGCGCACGGGCCAGCGCGTCGATGACCTGACCGGACGCCACGATCGGGCGGCCCTGCTCGAGCCACGTGTACCAGGTGCTGGAGACGCCGGAGAGCTCCGCGACCTCCTCCCGCCGCAGCCCCGGTGTCCGTCGGCGGCCGTCACCGGCCGGCAGCCCGACGTCCGACGGCTGCAGCCGGGCACGCTGGGCCCGCAGGAACGCGCCGAGTCCGCGTGTGTCCATCTCCCACCCCGTTGCCTAGCAGGAACGCCACCAGGCTGAACGCCCTCGATCGGGCTAACGTCGCGGTCCAGGGTAGACAGAGCGCGCACGCTCGTCGGCCCGGCCGAGCGCCGGTTCCCCGACCACCCGACGGGTCGGGGAACCGGCCTTTCTGGGACGTTGTCGTGGTCGCCGCAAGAACTGTCGGACCACGTCGCTAGCCTCCAGCGCATTCCGAGTGGAGGGGTGACTGGATGGGCTGGTTAGCGGTCTCGGGCGGGTACGAGGTGACGCTCGACGGCGACACGCTCGTGTGCCGGAACGCGGCGGGCAAGACGCTGCGCTCGGTTCCGAAGGCGATCCGGGAGGATCCGGTCACGGTCGGTCTCCGGCAGCTGACCGAGTGGCTGAAACGGCACGAAGCCCAGTGCCGGGCCGACGTCGAGCGGTGGATGGTCCGCTCGCTCCCGGTTCCCGCCGTGCTGCTGGCCGAGGTCTGGGCCGACGACGTCTGGGCGGCCGCCGCCCGCAACCTCGTCGTCACCACCCCCGACGGCGCCCAGGTGGGTTTCCTGCGCGACGCGGGCGAGAAAGGCGTCGGCATCGTCGACCTCGACGGTGACACCGTCCGCCTCGACGCCGATCAGCTGCTGATCCCCCACCCCGTCCTGCTCGACGACATCGACGATCTGCGCGAGTTCGCGGCCGACCTCGAGTTCACGCAATCGATCGACCAGCTGTTCCGAGAGGTCTGGGCCCGCCCGGCCGAGGTCGATCCGGCGGCCACCCGCATCTCCGCCTACGCCGGCGGCCGGTACGCGGAGCTGCGCCACCTCACGGCCAGGGCCGCGCAGGCCGGTTTTCGGGTCCGCGGCGGCTACGCGGTCTGCCGCGTGTTCGAGAACGACTCGGTGGTCGAAGCCCGCTCGTGGGTCGGCGCCGAGGACCCCTACTACGAGACCGAAACCGGTGACCTGATCTTCACCCGGCCGGACGGGGTCGCGCTGCCGCTCGGCGAGGTCGGCCCGGTGGCCTGGTCGGAGGGGCACCGGATGGCCGCCACCCTGTACGCCGGCCGCGTCGTGGAGAAGGAGGAGGCGGCGTGAGCGTCGACGTCCAGCTCGCCCGCTCGTACCAGCACCCCGTGCTCGGCGGGCGCACGGTCGTCCGGCTCGTGCCGGCCACCCTGGCCGAGGCCGAAGACCTCTCGATGGAGTTCCTCGGCTTCTCCGCGCCGCTGCGCTCCGCCGAGGTGGGCACGGTGGCGCGCCAGGCGCTCGGCTTCCCGGCCTGGGCCCTGGTCAACGACCCCGCCAACGGGCATCACGCGCTCGCGCTGGTGAAGGAGATCGAACGGCTCGCGCGCACGGCGAAATCACGCGTCGGGCCGGCGAAGGAAGGCTTCGACGAACTGGGGCGCCGGCTGGGCGCGGCCGTTCCGCACTTCCTGCCGACGTACTACGAGGAGGCCGGGCGGGCGTTCCTCGCCGCCGACAGCCCGAGCTACGGCGCGATGATGTTCGGCAAGGCCCGCGAGGCCGAGCAGACCTACGCGCTGGCCGTCGACGAGGAGCGCGAACACGCGGTGTTCCTGGAGTTCGCGCTGGCCGGGGCGCTCACCGTCAAAGCGCTCACCGCGCACGCGCGGGCGTTGGCGGCCCGCAGCGAGCCGGCCGAGGCCTACTCGCGGTTCCGGCGTCTGTGCGTGGAGCGGACGCTCGGCGGGCTGGCCCCCTACGCCGGCATGGCCGCCGATCTGCGTCGCCTCGCTAAGGCCGCCGGTCTCGACCAGGCCGAAGCCGACGCCGACGTGCTGCGTGAACTCCTGTCGGCACCGACGCTGCAGAAAGCCCCGGAGCCGTTCTGGAAGGCCTATCGCGCGGCGCTGGTCCGGCTCGGGGCCGGCGAGCCCGCGGTCCGCGGCCGGCTGCTCACGTTCTTCCCCGAGAACCTGGGCACCACGGAGTGGCTGGAACTGCTCGAGGCGGCCGGCGCCACCGAGGCGCTGACGGCCGCGGCCGGAACCGTCGACGCGGCGGCCGAGCCCACCGACGGCGTCGCCGGCTGGTTCGAACGCGCGGCCAAACACCGGGATTCACGCTACTGGCGGGCCTCCCGGCGCTCCACCGCGCTCTGCGCGCTGCTCGAGCGGGCCGCGTCGCGGCTGCGTGCCGACGGCGTCGCGCTGCGCATCGAGCTCGACTGGCAGTCCGATCTGGACCTCTACGACACCGCGCTCGCGCTGGGGCTGGCGGTGGCCGATCCGAGCGACGAGTTCCAGGTCAGCGTCGACCAGTGGCTCGACGACGACAACGACGGCCGCCGCGACCTGGCCGCGTTCGCCGCCGACCCGCGGTTCCTGCCCGCGCTGGTCACGGCGGTGGAGGGCGCGCTGCCCCGGCGTCCGTCCCCGGCGCGGGTCGAGGCGGTGCTCGCCGCGTCGGGTCTGCGTGTCGCGGTCGCCCACTTCCTCGACGATCTCGCCGAGCAGATCGTGCGCCAGGGTCTGCCGACGCTGGAGGCCCAGCTCGAGCGGCTCGACAAGGTCGTGGACGGCCGGCTGCTCGCGCTCAACCCGGCCGCCGCCGAGCGGATCCGGGCGCACGATTTGGCGCCGGTGCTCGGCCGCACGCTCCGGTCGGGCCTGGTCGACGAGTTCGGCTGGCCCGCGCTGGAGGAGTACGTGGCCTCCTCGGTGCCGGCCCCGCGCGCCGACGACGAGGAGCAGCAGGTCACCCAGGTCGTCCAGTGGCCCCACCTGATCCTGCGGCACGGTCTGCAGGCCGCGGTGCTCGACGGCTCCGGCGTGGTGTCGAGCCACCACCTGCGCATCCCCAAGGACGAGCGGGGCTACCTGTGGCTGACGGCGTTCCGCTACGTCGACGGCCAGTTGCTGGTCTCCTGGGACACCGGGCCGAACCGCTCGGCGTACTGGAGCGGCACTCCGTCGGACGTGCTGACCGAGCTGCCGTTCGACGCCTGGCACCAGAACGACCAGTCGCTGCCGCTGCCCGGCGGTGGCCGCACCAGCGGTGGCCGGCCGTTGCGGGTGGGCGACCGGTCGCACCACCGCTACGACCGGGTCTTCAGCGACGGCGTGTCCTACTGGGCCGCCGACGAGGAAACCCTCGTCGAGTACGACCCGGCCACCGGTGAGCGGGGCCGCGCGTCGATGCCGGCGTTCTTCGAGGCCGGCGCGGTCGACGGGGAGCCGATCGACGTGTCGAGCAGCATGCTGCGGCCGTTGGCCCCGGTCGGCGGGCCGTTGGCCCCGGCCGGCGGCTCCTCGCCGCTGGGCCAGGTGGACGGGCTGGTCGGTTGGCGGGTGCGGACGGCGGCCGACGGGGTGTCGGTCGGTACCGGCATCGACGGGCGCACGGTCAGGCTGGCGGTCGGCGACGAGGGCACGCTCGTCAACGCGATCCGGTTCCCGGGCTCCGACGCGGTCTTCGGCCTGCTCCGGCGGGAGCGGTGGCGGGAGAACACGCTGACGGTCGTCGGCGAGGACGGGTTCGTGGTGTCGCAGGTGGGTGTCGGCGCGCGGCGCGACACGTTCGCGGCGGGTACTCCGCTGGTGCCCCGGGCGGCCGGCTGGCACCATCTGCGTCCGCGTGATCTCGTCGGGTCGGCGGCGCTGCGTGCGGTCACCGACGAGCAGGCCGCGACGCTGCTGGCGGCCGCGTCGCGTGACCACGCCGCTGCGGTGGCCGCGGACGCGGGTGAGGACGGCTCCGCGCGGCGCGCGGTGGCGGCCGGGGCGGCCGGGGCGGCCTGGATGGGGCGGCCGGGGCCGGGGCGGCGCCTTTCGGGGCCGCGGGGTCGGAGCTCCGCGCGGCGGTGGCGGCCGTGTTGCCCGAGGTCACGCATCCGGAGCTGATCGCCGGGCTGGTGGGTGTGGTCGCCAAGGCGGCGGAGCGGGCCGCGCTGCTGGCCGAGATGAGCGCGGGCCTCGCGTCGGTCGTGGTCGCGGCGCCGGTCGCCCCGGAACGTCTGGCCGGGCCGGCCGGCGGTCCGCTGATGGACGGGCTGACGCTGCTGATCCCGCGGTGCTACGACCGCGGGGACGAGGCCACGCGCCTCTTCACCACGGTGGCCCGCGCACTCGTCGGCGGGGTCGAACCCCCGTCCGGCAGCCTCAGCGGCGACCACGACTGGTTCCACGCCCTGCAGGTGTTCCCGGCCGCGCTCTACCGGTCGGTGTCACCGCTCTACCGGTCGCTCTCGTTGTCGGTGGCCCGTGCCGAACGCGACGCGTTGCTTGACTTCGCCGAGCTCCTCGCCGGGAGCGGTCTGCTGGCTCCCGGAAGCGCGTTGCGCCGCATCCACGGCGCGTCCGACACCGATCCGGGCCCCGAGCGGCTGCGGAAGGTCGGCAACGGCTTCGTCCTGCGCCTCAACGACGACGAGGCGCACGGCACCCCTCCGGTGTGGACCCTCGACCTGCTGGAGTTCCAGCCCGACGGTGAGTTCGGGGCGATTCCGGGGCTGGCCGACCCGCTCTGGTTCCCGCTGCTGGCCGGCTTCGACGAGGAGGTGGTGCGGTCCTTCGTCGCGGCGGCTCGGGAGCGGGGGCCGATCGAGTGGCGTCCGGAGCTGGTCGACCGGCTGTCACAGGCCGCGGGGCTCGGGCGCTCCGAGGCTCTGCTGCTGCTCTACGGCCTGGTCAAGCCCGGCGTCCCGGTGCGCGACGCCGCCACCGAGATCGGCGTTCCCCCAGCCGCGCTCGATGTCGTCGACGACAGCTGGGAGTACGGGAGCCGCGAGCAACGCGCGGCCCTGGTGGGCACCCTGCTGCCCGCCGATCCCCGGCGGATCTTCGACGACGGCCCCGCCTTCGACGGGATCGCCGACTGGTACCGGGCGCAGGGCCGGCGCGCACCCGTGTCCGACACCGTGCTCATCGCCGCCCACCAGGCGAAACTGTCGTGGCAGCCCCGCGCGCTGACGATGCTCAACGCGATCCGGTCGGCCGGGAGCTGCCGCTGGCTGGCACCGGCACCGCGGGACGCGTCCGGGCGGATCGATTACCGCGCGCTCGACATCCGTGACCCCGACCCCGACGACGTCGTCCGGGCGCTGGCGTCGTACCTGCCCTGGCTGGCGTACCACCTGCCGGCCGACGACGACTTCCGGCAGGCGCTCCCGGGGGCGCTCCGGACGTACCGGGCCCGGCTCGCCGAACCGGAGTACGAGGTGGCGCTGCGGTACCTCGACGAGGAGGAGTGGGCGGCTCTGGCCCACCACCTCGGCGCCACACCGGTCGACAAGAGCACGCCGGCCGAGGACCGGGTCGAGCTCGGGCCGTTCGTGACGCCCGACCTGGCCGACGGGCGGCGGGTCCGGGTTCGTCCCGGGCTGCTCTCCGGGCCCGACGATCCGGCGCTGCGGGCGTTCGAAGCGGTGGGGAGCGAGCCGGTGGAGATCGGTGCGCTCCGCGCCCTGCTCTCCGACTGGCTGCCCCGGCTGCTGGAGGGCGCGGCGGCGGTCGACCCGGCCGCCGGTGCGCCACACGTGCCGCCGGCCGAGCTCATCGCCGAAGCGGCGTCGGTCCTCTCGCTGGGCGCCGACGCGGCCACCGTCTACCTCCAGCTGCTGGCGCTGCCCGACCCGACCGACAAGAACGTCGCCCGGTGGACCGGGTGGAAACCGGCCCGGTTGAAGAAGGCCAGGGCCGAGCTGGCGGCCACGCCGCTGGTCACCGAGGCCAAACGGGCACGGGCGGGCCGCACGCTGTTCCTGCCCGGCGGCTGGCTGGCTCTGAAGGCTCCGCTGCCGCCGGTGGAGACGTGGAAACTGCCGCTCTACAGCGACCCGGGCCAAGGAACCCTGGTGCCGCTCACGCCGATCCCCGAGCTGTTCGCCGCCGCGTGGGCGCGGGTGCGCAGCGGCGACGAGCCCCGCTTCGACGAACTACGCACCGGAAGGCGCCGATGAGCATCGACACCGTCCCTACCCGCCAGGTCGATCCGGCCGAGGCGACGTACGCCGGGGAACTCGAGTTCCTGGCGCGCTTCGACACCGGCCCCCGGCCGCCGGGCTGGCGGCTGACACCACGCGCGGTCGTGACGTTCGTGCTGGGCAGCGACGGGCAGGAACTCCGGGCGGGCACGGAGCGGCTCGTCGTCAGCCCGAAGTTCGTCGGGGACCGGGCGCTGGTGGAGCGGTGCGTGGTGACGCTCGCCGGTGAACGCGGCCTGCTGCTCGTCGGCGAGCCGGGCACCGCCAAGTCGATGCTCTCCGAGCTGCTCGCGGCGGCGGTGAGTGGCACCAGCGAGCTGGTCGTCCAGGGCACGGCCGGCACCACCGAGGACCACTTCCGGTACGGCTGGAACTACGCGTTGCTGCTGGCCAACGGGCCGTCGCCGGAAGCGCTCGTGCCCTCGCCCGTGCTCTCGGCGATGCGCACCGGTGCCGTCGGGCGGGTCGAGGAGCTCACCCGGTGCCTGCCCGAAGTGCAGGACGCTCTGGTCTCGATCCTCTCCGACCGGCGGATCGCGGTGCCGGAGCTGACCGGCACCCCGTACGCCACCGCGCCGGCCGCGCCCGGTTTCACGGTGATCGCCACCGCGAACATCCGCGACCGGGGCGTCTCGGAGATGTCCGCCGCGCTCAAGCGGCGCTTCAACGTGGAGACCGTCGGCCCGATCCCGACGCTCGCCGACGAGATCGCTCTGGTGAAGCGCCGGGCGACGACGTCGGTCGCGCGGTCGGGCGCCGCGTTCGCCGTCGACGACGCGGTACTGGAAGCACTGGTCACCGCGTTCCGCGACCTCCGCAACGGCGAGTCGGTGGAGGGCTGGGAGGTCCAGCGCCCGTCGACGGTGATGAGCACCGCGGAGGCGGTGGCGGTGGCGACGTCGCTGGCTCTCGCGGCGGCGTACTTCCCGGGCGACCGGGACGTGCTCTCACTCCTGCCGGGCCATCTGCGCGGCGTGGCCGCGAAGGACGACCCGGCCGACGCGGCCACGCTGCTCGGCTACTGGGACGGCTCCGTCCGCCGCCGGGCCGAGGACGGCTCCCGCCTGTGGCGTCAACTGTGGGAACTGCGGCATGCCATCAGCTGAGGAGGGCTCGCCTTCCCTGGCGGGGCCGGCTGTCTCTCCGGGGCCCATCGTTTCGGAGGGGGTGGCCGCTTCGGCGGGGGTGGCCGCTTCGGCGGCTTCGGTTGGCGTGGTTGATCCGGCGGTGGTGGTCGAGGAGCTTGCCGGTCGGGGGGTGCCTTTTCTCATCGGGGTGCGGCACCATTCACCGGCGCTGGCCGCGGTCGTGCCCGCGCTGCTCGACGAGGCACAGCCGGATGTCGTGCTGGTGGAACTGCCGGCCGAGTTCGCACCGTGGCTACCGTGGCTGGCCGACCCGCAGACCGTCGCCCCCGTCGCCCTGGCCGGCAGCGACGGCGCGGACGGCACACTGGCCTTCTACCCGTTCGCCGACTTCTCCCCAGAGCTGGCCGCGATCCGCTGGGCAGCCGAGCGTGGTGTCCCGGTAGTCCCGTGTGACCTCCCCCTGTCCGACCGGGCCTGGACCAGCCGCGGCGCGATCGAGCCCGACGCGGAAGGGCTGGAGGGGTTTGGCGCGGAGGGTCCGGCCGGGCCTGGCGCGGGCAGGACTGACGCGGCCGGGCCTGGCGCGACCGGGCCTGGCGCGGGCGGTGGGGGTCCTGCGGCGGGTGGGGTGGCGTGGCCGTCGATGGCGGAGGCGCTGCGGGCGGGGAACACCGGACGCGTCGACGACGACCTGTGGGACCGAGCCGTCGAGGCCCGTGCCCCGGGCTCGACTCCCGAGGCGGTCCGGCGTGCGGCCCTTCTGGTGGGCTGGGCCCTCCGCACCGACGCGCTCCACGACGGCGGCATCGACCCGGTCGACCTCCGACGCGAAGCCTGCATGCGCCAGAACGTCACCGACGCCGTAGCGGCCGCTCGTGCCAACGGTCACGAAGGCCGGGTGGCCGCGGTGATCGGCGCGTTCCACGCCCCCGCCCTGACGGCGCAGGCTCCCACACACCCCACCGTTCCCGCCGGAGGAACGGCCGCCCCTACCGGCGCAGCTGGGCGAACATCTGCGGCAGCTGAGGCCACCGCCGCACTCGGAGGGACCACCGCGCCTGGAGGCCCTGCCACCGCTGGGGGCACTACCGCATCTGAAGGCGCCACCGCCACCGCTGGAGACACAGTCGCCGCAGCCACCACAGCCACCACAGGCACCGCAGGCACCGCAGGCACCGCTGCAGCCGAGGACACGGCCGCCGGAGCCGGAGGGGCTACCACCGCCGCAGGCACCACCGCCGCAGGCGGAGAAGCGGGTGCTCTCACCGGCACGACTGCACCGGGATCGGGATCGGGTAGGCGGGCAGAGATCGTCACGTCGCTCGTGCCGTACACGTTCGCGCTGCTCGACGAGCGGTCCGGCTACCCTGCCGGCATCCGTGACCCGCAGTGGCAGCAGAGCGTCCTCACCGCAGGCGGAGACGCCGACGCGATACGGGACGCTGCCGTCGCGGCGCTGGTGGGCATCACCGCGCAGATCCGTGCGTCCGGGCACCCGGCCGGACCGGGTGAGGCCGGGGAGGCCGTCCGCCTGGCCGCCGGGCTGGCCGACCTCCGCGGCCTTCCCGCCCCGGGCCGCAGCGAACTCGTCGAGGCCGTTCAGAGCGTCCTGTCCCAGGGCGAACTTCTCGGCCGGGGTCGCGTCGTCGCCGCCGCGATGGAGCACGTCCTGGTCGGCGACCGACGAGGCCGCGTCGCACCGGCCGCCCCCCGGTCCGGTCTGCGCACCGCGGTCGAGCGTGACCTCGCCGCCCTCCGCCTGCCGGGCGCGGGCGAGCCCACCCGCGACCTCCGGCTGGACCCGTTGCGCTCCGATCTGGACCGTCGCCGCGAGGTGACGCTGCGGCGCCTCGGCGTCTGTCGCGTGTCGTACGCCTCGACGACCGAGGTCACCGGCGTCGGCGGCGGCGATGGGCTGACCACTCGCTGGCAGGTCGGCTGGACCCCTTCCACCGAGGCCGCCCTGGACGTGGCCGGCATCCACGGCGTCACGCTGGCGCAAGCCGCCGAGGGTGCGCTCCGCGCTCGTCGACGTCGGCACGTCGACGCGGGCGGACCCACCGCGGGTGAAGCGGTCGAGCTGTTCGTGGTCGCGGCCGAGTGTGGGCTCGTCCGCGCGGCGGCGCAGTACCTGACCGCGCTGGCCGCGATCGCCCCGGCGACCGGCACGCTGCCGGAGCTGCTGAGCGCGCTGGCGGCCCTCGACCGGGTGCGGCTCGGGCACGTCCCGGGGTTGCCCGACGCGGTCCGGCCGCAGCTCGGCGACCTCGTCGCGGTGGCCGCCGACATCGAGGCCGCCGCCGTCCGGCAGCTCGACGGTCTGGCCGGCTCCACCGACGTCGCGGACGCCCACGCGCTGGCCGCGCTGGCCCAGCGGAACGACTTCGGGCTCCGGCTGGTCGACGCGCTGGAGCGGCTGTCCGCGGACGGTGCGCCGCTGATCGCCGCCGCGGCGAGCGCCACCCGGGTGCTGCTCGGCGTCGAATCGCCCGAGTGGCTCGGCCGGCGGCTGGCGTCCTGGGTCGACGGTGCCACCGACCCGGACCGACGGCGCGCGCTCCAGGGTCGGCTCACCGGGCTGCTGGCGGCGTCCGGCCCGTTGCTGGAGACCGGCGGCGCGGTGTTCGAAGGTCTCTTCGAACGGGTCGAATCCCTTGCCGACCAGGAGTTCCTGGTGCGTCTCCCGGCGCTGCGCGGCGGTTTCACGGTGCTCAGCCCGGCCGCCCGCGACCGCCTCCTCACCACCGTCACCGATCGCCTCGGCGACCCCCGGGCCGACATCGGCGACGTCGCCGACCCTCGGTCGCTCCTCCACCACCTGCTGGCCGACCGGTCCGCCCGGGAAGCCCTGATCCGCCTCGGCCTCCCCCTGCCGACTGCTGCCACCCCCGGCCCCGCGACCACCGGGGACACCGCGACCACCGGAAACACAGCGACCACCAACGACACCACGACCACCAACGACACCCGGCCGGGGCGAGCGCCGGGTGAGCTCGCGATCGTCGACCGGTGGCGATTGATTCTCGGGCGGCCCGGCGTGCAGAACCCTCAGGGCCGGCGGTACGCGGCCGCGCTCGACGAGCTCTACGGAGCCGGTCGCGGCGAAGGTGCCCAGGACGACGCCGACGCCCGTGCCGGCCGGGGCGCGTCCTATCCGACCGCGCGGGAGTGGTCGGACGAGCTCGCCGCCCTGTTCGGTCCGGGCGTCCGCGAGGAGGTGCTCGGCCGGGCCGTCGAAGCGGGACGCACCGACGCGGCGCTCGAACTCGACCCGGCGTCCGCCCGGCCGTCGGTCGAGCTGCTGCAGACCGTGCTCTCGCTAGTCGGCGGCGTACCTGAGGCCACCCTCGCCCGGCTGCGGCCGTTGGTGGCCCGGCTGGTGGCCGAGCTCACCGCACAGCTCGCCACCCGTATCCGCCCCGCGCTCACCGGCCTGGCGTCGCCGCGGCCCACCTACCGCCCCGGCGGCCCGCTCGACCTGGCGCGGACGCTGCGCGCCAACCTCGCGACCACCCACCGCTCGCCGGACGGTCGCGTCACGCTCGTCCCGGAGCGTCCGGTCTTCCGCACCCGCGCGCGGCGCAGCGTCGACTGGCGTCTGGTGCTTGTCGTCGACGTGTCGGGGTCGATGGAGGCCTCGGTGGTGTGGTCGGCGCTCACCGCGTCGGTGCTGGCCGGTGTTCCCGCGCTGACTACGCACTTCGTGGCGTTCTCCACCGAGGTCATCGACTTGTCCGATCGGGTGGACGACCCGCTCGGACTGCTGCTGGAGGTGCGTGTCGGCGGCGGTACGCACATCGCGGCCGGGCTGCGGCACGCCCGCTCGCTGGTCACGGTGCCCAGCCGCACGCTCGTCGCCGTCGTCAGCGACTTCGAGGAGGGGTACGGCGTGGGAGGTCTGCTGGCCGAGGTGCGCGCGCTCGCCGAGTCCGGGTGCACGTTGCTCGGCTGCGCCAGTCTGGACGACGCCGGGAAGCCGCGGTACTCGGTGCCGATCGCGCAGCGGCTGGTCGCGGCGGGGATGCCGGTCGCGGCGCTGAGCCCGGTGGAGCTCGCGCGATGGGTCGGGGAGCACGTGCGATGAGCGTCGTGTTGCCGCCGGTCGACGGGGTGGTTCTCGCGGACGCGGTCGACGCGCTGCCCGGGCGGCTCCGGAAGCGGCTCGACGGCGCGGTCGCGAAGGTCGCGGGGTACGCGATCAGCGTCGACGGGCCGGAGTGGACGGTGCGGATCGACGACGCGACGGTGGTCACGCTCCGCACGGTGGACGGGGCCGTCCGGGCTTCCGACGACGCCCGCTGCAGTTGTCTCCTGGCCCCCGCCTGCCTGCACCGAGCCGCCACCCTGGCCGCCGCCCCCGCCACCGATGACGACGACGAGTCCCGGCCCGAATCCCCGGCTCCGAACGAACCCAGCGCCGGTCCGGACGCGACGACGACGGGCTCACCCACCCTCCACGCCGACGACACCTCGCCCGATCCCGCCCGAACCGGCGCCGTCGGCCCGACCCGGTCCGATGCGAGTGCCCCGGCGCCGCCTGGAACGCACGCCCGGTCGCTGACCGAGGCGCAGACCATGGCGGTGTACGGGGTGTGGGAGGCCGCCGGAGCGGTGCTCGCGGCCGGGACCACGGGCAGTGGCGCCGTGCTCCGAGCCGCGCTGCTCCGAGCCGCCCACGAGGCCCGCGCCCACGGGCTCCACCACCTGGCCGCCGGAGCACGTCAGGTGGCCGCGCACCTGCACGACGCCCGCACCGCCGCGCCGCACTACCGCCTGGCGACCCTCGCCGACGACCTGCGCGAACTGCTGCTCCTCGCCCACCGTCTGCGTGACCCGGCGACCCCCGCCGGAGAGCTCCCCGCCCTGCTGGGCACCGCCCGCCGCGAGTACACGCCCCGGGGCAGCCTGCGCCTCCACGGGCTCTGCACGGTGCCGGTACTGGCCCGTTCGGGGCACGCCGGAACCGCCACCTACGCCGCCGACCGCGACGGCACCCTCTGGCTGGTCGCCGACATCTACCCCGGCGGCGCCGAGCGCGCGGCGACCACTGTGGATGCCGCGATCCCGGTGGGCGAGGGCGTGCTGAGCCATCGGGAGCTCGCCCGCACCGGGCTGATGGTCACCGGCGCGACGGCCAGCGCGTCACGGCAACTCGGCGCCGGCCGGGACGTGCGTGCGGTCCGGGCCGGCGGGGCCCCCTGGACGGAGAGTCCGCTCGCTCCGCTCTGGGACGTCCCGGTCGAGTCGCAGCTGGACCGGGCCTTCGCCGCGTTGCCGCTGCCCGTGCAGGACCGGCCCACCGGTGACGACCTGCTGTTCCTCCGGGTCGAACCGGTCGCTCCCGGCGACGGCGGAGTCGTCGCGGTGACCGCCGACGGTCGGCTGGTCACCCTCGTCGCGGCACTCGACCACCCGGCCCTGGCCTACCGCGACAACCTGCGCGTTCTCGGCACCGCCGCCGGCGTCCCGCTCCTCGTGATCGGCCGCCCCGACCCCACCCGTCCCGGCCACGTCCAGCTCCTCGCCCTGGCCCCCGACCGGACCGGAGACCAGCCTTCCGACCCGACCGGAGACCAGCCTTCCGACCCGACCGGAGGCGACCAGCCCCCCGACCCGACCGAAGACCAGCCCCCCGCCCTACGCCTGCCGCCGGAATGGGCCGGCCACGCCGACCTCGGCTACGACCGGCTCCACTCCAGCATGATCACCGGGGACCGCAGCGCACCGGGCATTGAACCCACCGAGCGCTCACCGGCCCGTCACGACCACGCGCTCGAGCTCCTGCGCCGCCACCTCGATCGCGCCGTCGACGGAGGGCGCGCGGTCCACGCGTTCGCCCGGCCCGACCAGCGATTGCTGCGCCGGGCCCGCTGGGACACCGGAGCGGACCTCCTCGCCGCGCTCGAGGCCGCCGCCCGTCCGGGCCGGCGTGACGTCTTCGGCCGCCTCGCCGACGACGACGGCCGGCGCTTCGTCCTCGCCTGGCTCGCGGCCGCCGTCTACGAACAGACGGCGGCCTGGGCCCTCAGCCGAGCTGCCTGGTCCCCCGAGGAGGAGAGACTCAGCCCCTAGCCAACGCCGTCGCCATCGACGGTGCCAGCGGCAGCTGGGGGATCACCGTCGCCTGCACCGCGTGGTACGCGTCCGGCTTCCCGCTCCACACCGACGTGGACGGGGCGTTGTGCTCGTCCAGCTCGTGCCGCCAGGAGCCGTTCCGCCGGTCGATGAGGTACTGCTCGGCGTAGTCCCACCACTGCTGGTACGGCGCCGCGTACCGGGTGTCCCCGGTGGCGATCCACAGCGCGGCGGCGGCATTCGTGGCCTCGTTGACCACCCAGTGCAACCGGTCACGGACGACCGGCCGGCCCGACCAGTCGGTGGTGTAGACGAACCCGTCCGCCCCGTCGGTGGCCCATCCGTCGGCGACCGCACGGTCGAACAACGAGACCGCGCCCGCGCGCAGATCGTCGGCCGAGGAAGCGGCGGCCAGGTGCAGCACGAGACGCGCCCACTCCAGGCCGTGCCCGATCGTGGCGCCGTACGGCTGGAACTGATGGCGGGGCTGGTCGCGGTGGTATTCGAGCAGCGGGTTCCAGGCCTCGTCGAAGTGCTCGGGGATACGCCACTCGTTCCCGGACGCCCACTCCAGCACGCGCCGGGTGATCCGGTCGGCCCGGGCCTGCCACACCAGGTCACCGGTGACGTCGGCGGCCGCGAGGTAGGCCTCGACCGTGTGCATGTTGGCGTTGACGCCGCGGTACGGGTCGAGCGCCGAGAAGTCCCGATTCCAGGAGTCGACGACCATGCCGTCGTCCTCCCGCCAGAACCACTGCTCGTTGACGGCCAGCGCGTCGGTGAGCAGGGCCTCGGCACCGGGCCGTCCAGCCGCCGCCGCGGACGAGGCGGCGAGGATCACGAACGAGTGCGGATACGCGGCCTTGCTGTCGTCCACCGGGCCGTCGGCCGAGATCGACGCGAACCAGCCGTCGTGCTCGCGGTCGCGGAAGTTCTCGGTCAAAGCGCGGACGCCGTGATCGGTGAGCTCCGCGGCTCCCGGCCGGCCGAGCAGCGTCGCCAAGGCGAACACGTGCGTCATCCGGCAGGTGATCCACAGCTCGAGCGGGTGGTCCGCGTCGAGCGCCCCGTCGTCGGTGAGCCACCCGAAGCCCAGCGGGTGCTTCGACCGCTCGGCGAAGTCGAACAAACGGTCGCGCTCGGCGTCCAGCCAGGCACGGTGCTCAGCGGAGTCGATACCGCTCTCGCCACCGGGCCGCGCCGCCCGAATCTGCTCGGCCACTCCCGGACCACCCTTCTTCGAGGTCAGCGTTCCGCCGAAAGCCTCGCACACGGTCCGGACGCTAGGTTCTTCGCATGACTGAGCAGACGCCGACGACCCAGGCCGCGAAGGCGCGGCACTTCCTCGAACTGCACCGCGCCGAGCGTCCGTTGCTGTTCCCGAATCCGTGGGACGTCGGGTCCGCGGTCCTGTTCACGTCGCTCGGGTTCAAGGCGCTGGCGACCACGAGCAGCGGGCACGCGGCCACGCTCGGGCGGCTCGACGGCGAGGTCACCCGCGACGAAGCGCTCGCGCACGCCGCCGCGTTGTCCGCGGCCACCGAGCTGCCGGTCGCGGCCGACTTCGAGAACGGCTTCGCCGACGCACCCGACGCGGTGGCCGACGCGGTGACGGCGGCGCTCGTCACGGGGCTGGCCGGCCTCTCCGTCGAGGACGCCACCGGACGCGACGACGCCCCGATCTACGACCTCGGCCTGGCCGGTGAACGCATCGCCGCCGCGGCGAACGCGGCCCACGCCGGGCCGGTACGGCTGGTGCTCACCGCGCGGGCCGAGAACTACCTGTACGGCCGCACCGACCTGGCCGACACGATCGCCCGGTTGCAGGCCTACCAGGAGGCGGGCGCGGACGTGCTCTACGCGCCCGGGCTCACCACCGCCGAGGACATCCGCGCGGTGGTGACGTCGGTCGACCGGCCGGTCAACGTGCTCGCCCGTCCGTCCGGCCCGACCGTGGCCGAGCTGGCCGAGCTCGGCGTCAGCCGCGTCTCGGTCGGCGGGAGCTTCGCCTTCGCGGCCCTCAAGGCCGCCGTCGACGCGGCCACCGAGTTCCGCGACCAGGGCACCTTCGGCTTCCTCGCGGCCGCCCGTGACGGCTCGGCCGCCGCGAAGAAGGCGTTCGGCTAGGGCCGTGGACGCTCGCGCATGTGCGTGAGCTGCGCGGCGATGGTCGGCGACCGGCGTCCGGCCGTTCACTGGAGACCACAACGGTCCACGGTGCACGGAGGCGGAAATGCTGTTCAGGAACATCACGCTGGTCGCCGCGACGACGGCGTCCGGTCTCGCGGCCGGCTTGTTCTACTCGTTCGCGATCGCGGTCATGCCCGGCTTGCGCCAGGCCGACGACCGATCCTTCGTCGACGCCATGCAGCGGATCAACGTCGCCATCCTGAACGGGTGGTTCGCGTTCAGCTTCGGCGGCGCGCTGCTGCTCACCGTGCTCGCCGCGGTCGTCGAGTGGCGGGCGGGCACCCGGGCGGTGGCGCTGTGGATCGCGGTGGCCGTCGTGCTCTACGTGGCGACGCTGCTGATCACGTTCGCGATAAACGTGCCGCTGAACGACCAGCTCGACCGCGCCGGCGACCCGGCACGCATCACCGACCTCCACGCCGTGCGGGCCGCCTTCGAAACGTCCTGGGTGCGCTGGAACGTGGTGCGAGCGGTGCTCTCCACCGCCAGCTTCGTCACCCTCGTCTACGCGCTGATCAAGCGCGCTGAAGCCTAGGCTTCGGGCCGGTCCAGGATGCGCAGCCAGGTTCCGTCCGGCTGGCGGCGGGCCACCTGGGCGCGGCCCCCGGTGCCGTCGGCGGGACGGGTGGCGGTCAGCGCCAGGTCGCCGAAGTACAGCGTCGGCCGCGGCTCTTCGACGGTCATCTCCGGCATCATCGGCGCGGCCTTCTCGAACAGCGCCCGGATCGCGTCCCGTCCGACGGTGGTCGATCCGGCGGGGTACCCGAGCACCGCGTCGGGCTCGTACAGCGCGGCGATTCCGTCGGCGTCGTTCGCGTTGCACCGCTCGACGAACAGCCGGGCCAGGTCTTCGGGGGTAGCAGCGGTAGTCATGTCCCCACCGTTCCGCGCCCGCATCCAGACGTCAAAGAGCAGTTTCTTCTCGCTTCTAGAATCAGCGGTTATGGAACTTCGTCAGCTCGCGTACTTCCTCGCGGTCGTCGACGCCGGCAGTTTCACCAAGGCCGCCGACCGGGTCCGGGTCGCTCAGCCCGGGGTGAGCGCCCAGATCCGCCGGCTCGAGCGGGAGTTCGGCCAGCCGCTGCTCGACCGCTCGGGCCGGTCGGTCCGCCTCACCGAGGCCGGCACCGCGGTCGTCCCGTACGCGCGGGCGGCGCTCGCGGCCGTGGACGCGGCCCGGCAGGCCGTGGACGAGCTCACCGGTCTGCTCCGCGGCCGGGTCGCGCTCGGGATGATCACGTCCTGCGGGCCGCTGGGGCTGCCCGGCATTCTCGCCGAGTTCCACCGGCGGTATCCGGCGGTGGAGGTCACGCTGACCGAGGACGGTTCCGACGAGCTCACGCTCGCGGTCCGCGCCGGCACCCTGGACGCCGCGATCATCGGCCTCCCGAGCACCGCCCCACCCGGGCTCGCCACCCAGCTCGTCACCGACGAACCCCTGGTCGGCGTGGTCGCGGCCGACCATCCGCTGGCCGGACGCGACCTGTTGGCGCTCTCCGAACTGCGTGCGTCGCCGCTGATCAGCCTCCCGGAGGGCACCGGCATCCGGTCGCGGCTCGAGGACGCGTGCGCGGCCGCCGGGTTCGCGCCGTCGATCGCGTTCGAGGCCAGCGATCCGTTCCTCCTCGCCGAGCTGGCCGCCCGCGGGCTCGGCCTCGCCGTCCTGCCGGCGTCGGTCGTCACGCCCCCACCCCACGGTGTCCGTCCGATCGCGATCGTCGAACCCGCGCTGCGCGGCCAGCTCGCGCTCGCCTGGCGGGCGTCCGGCCCCACGAACCCCGCCGCGGCCGCGTTCCTCACCCACGCGCGCGAAGCCCTCGCCGGGCGTCCCGGAAGTACCGGTTAGCCTCCGGGCGGAACATCAGCGCGAGCCCGACCAGCACCGCCGCGACGTGCAGCGCCCTGATCGCGATCGTCAACGCGAGCGCCAGGCCGCCCTCGCTGAGCGCGTCCGCGAGCGAGTGGCCGTCGGCCAGCCAGCTGACCGGCTCCAGGACGAGCGACAGCATCCCGACGACGCCCAACCCCACCGCCAGCGTGAGACGCGCCCAGTTCCGCCCGCGCCAGAACCGCGCGACGACGAGCAGCACGACCGTGTACACGACCGCTCGCACCCCGAGGCCGGCCGCGAGCGATCCGCCGCTCAGGCCGGGCACCTCACCCAGCGCCCACGCCACTGACATTCCCAGCGCCTCGACGGCCCCAGCGGCCACGGCGGCCACCCACGCCACGGTGGCCGCACGCACCACCCGTGGCGGCCGCTCCGCACCCGGCGACACTCCTGTATCAGTTCGAACCAAAGACTGTTGCACCATCACGCACCTCGTTGATCGGCAAAACGGCCGGTCGATCCGTCCGGTACCGAGCGTGCGCCTTATCCCTCCGGCCAGCGTCCCGCCGAGGTATCGAATACCTCTACCCCCGAGGTATGGGGTCGCTCGTACCCAATCCGATGGTCGCGTCTGATTCGGAATCCGGGATAGTAGAGACATGCGCCCGGATGCTCGCAAGGAATGCGATGGCTGAACCCACCGGATCGCTGTCGAAGCCGGAATCTCTCTCCCGGCAGATCTATGCCACCCTCCGCGAGGGCATTATCCGAGGCCAGTACGCACAGGGCTCCCGCCTGGCCGAACAACGCCTGGCCGAGGAACTCGCGGTGTCCCGCGTACCGCTGCGCGAGGCGGTGCCGTTACTCGAGAGGGACGGGTTCGTCCGGACGCTGCCCCGACGGGGCACAGTGGTCTCCACGTGGTCGGTCGCGGCCGCCGACGACCTGTTCGACCTGCGTCTCTACCTCGAGGTCGGCGCGGCCGTGTACGCGGCCCGCAAGGTCGCCGCCGGCGCCGACACCGCGCCGCTGGCCGCCGCGCTCGAACGCACCAGGGCCGAGGCCACGGACGGTGACGCCTACCAGGTCGCCCAGGCCAGGGCCGGCTTCCACGACGCGATCGTCGAGCTCACCGGAAATGCGTTGATGACGACGCTGATGCGCCCGGTGTCCGGCCGAATGACCTGGTTGTTCTACCTCACCACCGAACCCGACTCCCCCGATCCGGCCGCCGGTAACGGGCAACTCTTTCGCGCGGTCACCTCGGGTAATGAGCGAATGGCCGAGGCCGTGGCCTATGCGCGTATCGAGTGCGACCGACGCGAATCACTCGCCGCACTACGCCGAATCGGAGTCGAATAACAATGACGCATTTCGACGCCTCATTTCGCACCACGAATTTGCGGACGCGATAGGTATCTCACCGAGCGAGATGAGGGTATCCGGTTTCGAGATAGGCCTTCAAACTCGCGAGCACGAACGGCCATCCCGCGCCCACCCCGGCCACCTGGTCGGTGGGCAGGCCCTCGTGGGTGAGCGTGAGCCGCACCCGCGGCCCCACCGGCTCGAGGTCGAACGTCACACGCGACACCCGCGCCGGGTCGTGCTCCTCACCGGCCCGGGCCCAGCTGTGCGTGAGCCGGCGCGGCGGGTCGATCTCCAGCACCTCGCCCACCGTCTCGGCGCCGCCGTCGGTGACCCGGCGATGTTCCCAGCGCTCGCCCGTCGTCCAGGTGGAGACGTTGTGGTGCCCCCAGTACCGGGCGGTGCGCGCGGGGTCGATCAACGCGTTCCAGATGCGGCCCGGGCTCGCGGTGATCGCGGTGACGTAGATGAGCACGGGGCGAGTGTCCCGTCGCCGGTGTCGTCACTGCGAAGAGCCTCCTGAAGCTCACCTTTACGTTCGAAAAAGGCCTCCACCGAAACGGGGATCAGCACGTACAGTCCCGCCCATGGAACCCGTCACCGGAAACGACGTGTCCCTCAGCGTCAATTTGCTCCGGAGGGCCTTCGCCGACGTGCCCGACAGCGCCTGGCGGGTACCCGCCGGGGGCCTGCGCTGGAGTTGCTGGGAAACGCTGGAGCACCTGATCGACGACCTGTTCACGTACGCGATCCAGGTCGCCGCGTCGAATCCACCGCGGGACGACCTGGTGCCGTTCGATTACCACTCCGCCCGCGACGGCGGTCCGGCCAACAGCCTGTTCCTCCAGGCCAACGCGGGCACCGCCGGGCTGTTGCAGGCGCTCGAGGTGTGCGGGGTCTTCCTCGGGAGCGCGGTCCGCGACGCTCCGCCCGACCGGCGCGCCCATCACAGCTTCGGGCTCTCCGACCCGGAGGGTTTCGCCGCGATGGGGGTCGTGGAGACGCTCGTGCACGGCGAGGATCTCGCCCGCGGCCTGCAGCGGCCCTGGGAGCCGCCGGCCGACCTGTGCGCCCGCGCCCTGCACCGGCTGTTCCCCGACGCGCCGCCGGAGGCCGAACCCTGGCCGGCGCTGCTCTGGGCCACCGGCCGCGGCTCGCTGCCCGGCCACCCCGACCGCAAGGACGGCTGGCGCTGGGACTCCCGCCCCGCGGACGAGCGCTAGGCGTCGACCAAGGTCTATCCACAGATCGCCGCTCGGACGCGGCGGAGCGTCACACCCCCCGCCTACGGTGAACCCATGCGATGGCGGTCGGACCTCGGGTTGGCGGTGCTGTCGGTCGTCGTCGGGCTGTTCTTCCTGGCCGACGAGAAGCCGGCGCGCCCGGTCGTCGACGTGGTCGTCGGCCTCCTCGCCGTCGCCGCGATGGTCGTCGCCCGGCGCCGCTGGACGATACCGATCGCGATCGCGCTCATCCCGCTGATGACGGTCTCGACGCTCTCGATGGGGCCGGCCGCGGTCGCGCTCGGGGTGGTCGCCCGGCGCTGCCGCTGGCCCGCCACGCTCGCGGTCGTCGGCCTGCACCTGTTCCTCCTGGTCGGGGCGTTCACCGCGATCGCGCGCCACGACCCGGAGTACCCGGTCGCGATCGTCGCGGTCGTGGCTATCGACGCCGCCGTCGTGGCCAGCGGCAAGCTCGTGCGGTCGCAGCGGCTCCTCGTCGAGTCCTGGCAGGTGCGGGCCCGCGAGGCCGAGGAGGGCCAGCGCCTGCGCGTCGACGAGGCCCGGCACGCCGAACGCGAACGCATCGCCCGCGAGATGCACGACGTGCTCGCCCACCGCATCTCGCTGCTGGCCGTGCACGCCGGGGCGCTGGAGGTCCGCAAGAGCGCACCGGAGGACGAACGCCGGGCCGCCGGGGTGATCCGCGAGTCCGCCTACGCGGCGCTGGAGGATCTGCGCGAGGTCATCGGCATGCTCCGCAGCGACGACGCCGACGCCGACCGTCCGCAGCCGACACTCGCCGACGTCCCCGCGCTGGTCGAGCAGTCCCGCGAGGCCGGCACCGAGGTCACGCTCGAGCGGCCGGAGTTCACCGCGGCCGCGGACGGCGCCGGGCGGCACGTCTACCGGGTGATTCAGGAGGGGCTGACGAACGCACGCAAACACGCGCCCGACGTACCGGTTCGCGTCGTGCTGGCCGAGCGGAACGGCGGCCTGGCCGTGGAGATCACCAACCCCGTCGGCGCCGCGAACGGGGCGGCGTTGCCCGGGGCCGGCAGCGGGTTGATCGGCCTGCGTGAACGCATGGAGCTCCTCGGCGGCACGCTCGAGCACGGCCGCACCCGGTCGGGCGAGTTCCGCCTGTGCGCGTGGGTACCGGAGCGTGCGCCGTGACCGTCTCGGTGCTGATCGTGGACGACGACGCGCTGGTCCGCGCCGGTCTGGAGATGATGCTGGGCCAGTTCGACGACCTGACGGTCGTCGGCGCGGTCGGCGACGGCGCCGACGTGCTTCCCGCCGTCAACCGCCTGCACCCCGACGTCGTGCTGATGGACATCCGGATGCCGCTCATCGACGGGCTCACCGCGACCGAACAGCTCCGCGCGCGCCGTGATCCGCCCGAGGTGATCGTGCTGACCACGTTCGACACCGACCGGCACATCCGCCGCGCGATGCGCGCGGGTGCGAGCGGGTTCCTGCTCAAGCACACGCCCCCGGAGCAGATCGCCCGCTCGATCCGGCAGGTCGCCGCGGGCGAGCCGATACTGTCACCGGCCGTGGTCCGGCGGGTGATGGCCTTCGCCGCGGAGCCGGAACGCGACCCCCGGCGCGACGAGGCCCGACGCCTGCTCGGGCGCCTCACCGACGGCGAACGAGCAGTGGCGGCGCTGGTCGGCCTGGGCCGCACGAACAGCGAAATCGGGCGCGAACTCCTGATGAGCACAGCCACCGTGAAGGCCTACATGACCCGGATCCTGACGAAGCTCGACCTGACCAACCGAGTCCAGGTAGCCCTGGTGGTCCACGACGCCGAATAGCCCCGCACCGATTCCACCGGCGCGCACTACGCCGATTCAACTGCCGTGCACGACGCCGATACAGCCGGCGCGCATGAAGCCGACCCATCTGGCGTGCCCAACGCCGGACGAGTCAGCGCCCACCGTACGGACGAGACCGGCGTGCGCCCGCGTGCACAACGTGGAAGAGGAGGGGTTGCCGGGGCGGAAGTCCGCGTACGCGACCATCGGATCAACTGGCGTGCGCGACTCGGGATGGCCGGGGCCATGGGGGGTGCGTCAGTGAGCACGGCGGCGGATCAAGTGGCCTACGCGACGGCGGAGAGGGCTGGTTGGGCGGTTAGTGGGAGGTGAAGACGTCGCGGAGGGCGGTGCGGACTCGGTCGACGATCGCGCCGACCGAGGCCGGGGTGGCGGCGGGTTGGGGATGGCGTGGGGCGGCGGCTTCGGCCACCCGTAGTGCGTGGCCCATGCGTAGCCGCTCGTCGAGGTCCAGTCGCTCGCGCACCACCGGGAACTCCTCGAGCTCCTCGTGGTCGGCGTGCGCGATGATCTCGACCGCCAGCCGGGTGAAGCGCTTGTCGAACTCCGGTGACGCCGGGTCGAGCCGGTCGAGCTCCGCCAGCAGCTCGGTGCCGTGCCGCTCCTGCCCGAGCAGGGAGTTCACATCGAGCCGCGCCGCCGCCGAAGCCGCACCGGCCGGCGCAGAGGACCCCGACCCGAACGACCCTGACCCGAACGACCCCGACCCGAACGACCCCGGCGCGGACGACTCCGCTGCCGAAGACTCCCGCTCTCGAGCCGGTCGCGCACCGGCATCCGGCGGTCCCGGCACCAGCTCACGCATGCGCGGGTGCAACACCTCCTGCTCCGCGGTCTCGTGCACGGTGATCAGCCGACGCAGATCCGCGAACGCTGCCGCCTTCGCCGGGCCGTGCGCACCCGCCACTTCACGCAGGCCCGCCCGGATCTGCGCGTGCTGATTGAGCAGAAAGTCGACCGCTTCGAGGTCGAGATCATGAGCAGTCATAGAACCGGAATTCCCGCCCATAAACACCGCAAACCGCCCGCCACGGGAGCGAAACCGCCGGCCCCACCAACCCGTGCGCATGCCCACAGTCATCGAAGACACGGGTCGACTTCCGGCCATCCCCTCGATCACGTTCCTCGGGTCCGGCCGAACCACTACCTACGCCGGACGCTGCGCCTACACCCACCGTCATCGGCCTCGCCGTAGCCCCGGAAAGCAACGCGACGACTTCGGTCAACCCTTCGCCCGGAGCCGGGCCAGCATCCAGTTCACCCGCAGGCCGTGTCCTGCGAATCCGTGCTCGGCCGCGGCTCCGCTCAGCCGCCGCCAGGCCGAGTTGCCGGACCATCCGGATACAACAACTGCCCACTAGCCAGCGGCAGCCGGATGCTCCTCCGCCTTGCCCGACGACGCCTGAGCGGTGCCTCGCTGCGAGCGAGATCCGCAGGACACGGCCTAGCTCAAGGCCCGCCGAAGCCCGAGACGCCCCTCACCACGCCTTGGGGCGACGGCGACGGCGCCCGTACGGCGTCCCTGCAGCAGCAGCACCGCTCCGGCACCCCTGAAGCGGGCGCGTCCGTTCGATTACGCCGAGCGATGAACGATGGTGACAACCCGGCGTGGACGCTCGCCCTGGCCGAGCACGCCCGACAATCCTCACCACCGACCGCCGGACGCGGTCGGCCCGTCCCCCCGCGAGCGTCCCGGCTCCAACCCCGGACCCGCCCGCTCAGACGCCCGGCTCAGCACCTTTCTCAGCCGCTCGTTTGCGGCGCTTCCCCTCGTGCATTGCCTGCACGCGGGCGATCGGGATCGTGTGTCCCTCGGCGATCAGATCCGCCGGCAACGCCTGCGGCGCGGGCATCGCCTCGGCCCACGGATCCAGTTCACCCAACCGGCCCACAGCAGTGCGTAGCGTGAAATCGCCCGGCGTCACCGATTCCAGCTCGTCCCACGCGACCGGGAACGACACCGGGACACCCGGCCGGATCCGCGGGCTGTACACGGCCACCACGGTCGCGCCGCCGGCCCGGGTGGAGTCGAGGAACACCTTGTCGCCGCGGTCCTCGCGGATGAACGCGGTCGTGGCCAGCGACGGGTCGAGCCGGGCGGCCCGGGCCGCCAGCGCCCTGGTCGCGGCGGCCACGTCCTCGGGCCCGGACGAACCGTCGAGCGGGACGAAGATGTGCAGCCCTTTCGCCCCGCTGGTCTTCACGGCCCCGGTCAGCCCGAGGTCCTCCAGCGCACGGCGGACGAGGAGCCCGGCCGCCGCCGCGACACCGAACGGCCGCCCTTCCGGGGGGTCGATGTCCATGATCAGGTGCGTCGGGGTGTGCCACTGCCCGGCACGCACCAGCGCCGGGTGGTACTCGATGGCCCGCTGGTTGGCCAACCAGAGCAGGGTACGGCGGTCGTTGGCCAGCGCGTACGAGATCTGCCGGTGCGACGACTCGGCCCAGTGCTCGACCGTCGGCACCCACTCCGGCGTGTACTTCGGAACGTTCTTCTGCATGAACGGCTGCTGGCCCGGCCGCACCCGGATCACCGAGAGGGGCCGGTCGCGCAGGTGCGTGATCATCCGCTCGTGCAGGGCGTCGACGTACTCGACCAGGTCGCGCTTCGTCGCGTCGGCGCCGTCGAAGAGCGGCTGGTCGAGGTTGGTCAGGGAAACCCCGTCGAGCTCCATGTCAGCCATTCAAGCGGCGCAGGGCGTCTTCCACGATCTCTTCGGGCGTCTGCGTGCCGTCGATCGGCGCTCCGGCCTCGTCGGCCACGAGCGGTTCGAGCGTGGCGAACTGCGAGTCGACGAGCGTCGCCGGCATGAAGTGGCCCTTGCGCTCGGAGACCCGCTTGACGATCGTGTCGCGATCGACGTCGACGTGCAGGAACCAGACGTCCGGAGCGCCCTGCCGCAACCGGTCCCGGTAGCTGCGCTTGAGCGAGGAGCACGGGATCACGCCGCCCTCGGCGGCGTGATCGGCGAGCCAGTCGGCGATCTTGGCCAGCCAGGGCCACCGGTCCTCGTCGGTCAACGGGTGACCGGCGGTCATCTTGTCGATGTTGGCCTGTGGATGCAGGTCGTCACCTTCGGCGAAGTCGACGCCCAACCGTTCGGCGAGGAGCTTCCCGACCGTGCTCTTCCCACAGCCCGTCACGCCCATGACCACCACAAGGTTCCGCACGGAACAGGAAGTTACCCGAAGTCGGCCGGGCTGAACGCCTTGTGTTCGACGAGCACCATCCAGTTGCCGGAGTTGTCGCGGGCGACGGCCTCGACGCCGTAGGGCCGTTCCTCGGGCTCCTGGATGAACTCGACGCCCTTCGCGCGCAGGTCATCGTAGGTCTTGCGGCAGTCGTCGACGTTCAGGCCGAGGCCGTGCATGCCGCCCTCGTCGAGAGCGCGGTTGATCGCCGCCACCATCTCGGGTGAGTGCGGCGGACCGGGCACCGTGAGGTGGACGGCGAGCTCGGGCTGGCTCGGGTGGCTGACCGTGCACCACCGGTAGGAGCCGTCGGCGAGCGTGATGTCAGCGTTCTCCACGAAACCCAGCACGTCGAGGTAGAAGGCTTTGGACGCGTCGACGTCCTTCACGAATACGCTGGTGATGGCGATGTTTGTGATCATGGGACCAGGCTAGGAGCCGTCGGCGTCCGGGCGCTTCTCCTGGCTTGCGGAGGTCTCGGCCAGCCCCCACATGAAGACGAAACACCCCGGGATGTGGGGTGCGCCGGTGGCCGCCCAGCGGCGCTGGAACTCGCTCGGCGTCTCCCCCACGATCTCCCGGAACCGGCTGGAGAACGATCCGAGGCTGGCGAAGCCGACCGCGGCGCACACCTCGGTGACCGTGAGGTTCGTGGCGCGCAGCAGGTCTTGAGCGCGTTCGACGCGGCGGCGGGAGACGTACGCGGCCGGCGTGATGCCGTACGTGGCGGCGAACATCCGCGCGAAGTAGTACTTGCTCAGGCCCGCCACCGCCGCGAGCCTCTCGAGGTCGAGAGGCTCGCGGTAGTGCCGGTCGGCGTGGTCCCGGGCTCGGCGAAGGTGCACGAGCAGGTCACCGGGGGCGCGGGTCACATCGGAAGAGCCTAGGCCGTGCCCCGCGATTCGTGCTCGGCTACGGCGTAGGGCCCCACCCCTCCGGGGGCCCGTCAGATCCCGAGTGCGGCCCAGGTGGGCGCGGCCGGCGCGAACCGCAGCGGCATCCGGGCCTCGGCCGGGGTCCGATCGCCCTTGCGGTGGTTGCACGGCCCGCAGGCCGCGACCGTGTTCGCCCAGCTGTTGGCACCACCGCGCGAGCGCGGCAGGACGTGGTCGACGGTGGACGCCGGACGTCCGCAGTACGCGCAGCACCGGCGGTCACGCACCAGCACACCCGGACGCGACCAGCCCGGACCGCGGCTGTGCCGCCAGCGCGTCACCACGTAGGTGACCAGCCGCACCACCCGGGGCGCCGGGTAGCTTCCCACCAGCCGACCGGGATGCGATTCGTGCACCTCGGCGACTCTGCGGACCAGCATCCGCACGGCGTGCCGGAAGCTGACCCGGTGGAGCGGGCCGAGATCGGCGTTCAGAACGAGGACGTCCACCGGGTCTCCTTCCGTGGGATCCGAAAAGTCCTTTAAATGAAGGGCTGTCGGAAACCACGGTAAGCAGCGGGAACACCCGCGACAATTCAATTACCGTCGTCTTTCATGACCGAGAGCATCCAGGAACGCCTCTATCCCGACCTTCCGTGCTTCGGGTGCGGCCACGGGAACGACAGGGGCCTCAAACTGCGCAGTTATCCGGCCGACGGATACGTCACCGCTCAGTTCACGCCCTGGCTCGAGCACGACAACGGTCTCGGATTCCTCAACGGCGGAATCATTTCGACGGTGCTCGACTGCCACAGCGCCGCGGCGGTGATGCTCGAGGCGGAGCGGCAAGGGTGGCCGCCGCTGCCGGGCGTGCCGCTGTCGTACGTGACGGCCGGGCTCGACGTGCGCTACCTGCGGCCGGCGCCGCTGAAGGAGACCGTCGAGCTGCGCGCGGTCGTCACGTCGGCCACCGAACCGCAGATCACGGCGGACGTCGAACTGATCTGGGACGGCAAGGTCCGCGCCACCGCCGCCGCGCTCTGGAAGCGCTGGCGCCCCCGCTGACCACACTGGGTGATTTCCCACTTGCCTCCGAAGCGCAAAATGGGGGAACACCTGTGGGGGGTTGATCATGGGAGAGGATCCCGTATTAGCGGTTTGGTACTTCTATGAACCGGACGAAGTCCGGACGTTCGCCCGGGACGGCGACCGGATCACGTTCGGACGCGACGACGAGTGCGACCTGATCATTTTCTCCGCGATCAACGGAGAGTCACTATCCCGGGTCGCCGGGACGATCTGGCGGATGGAGGGGGAACTCTGGGTCCGCAACCTGTCCGACAAACACGAGCTGTGGATCACCCAGCCGGGGATGCCGCCGCTACCGCCGTTGCCACCGCGGGATCCGGCGCGCCGCGACCCGGGCGCGGCGCAGTCGGTCCCCGGTGAGCTCGCCTACGTCCACGGGCCGGACGGATGTGTGCTCGTCGTGGCCCAGCAACGCGCCGAGCCCGCGTTGCCCGCGGTGCGGGACGACCGGCCGACGACCACGATGCCGCCCGTTCCCCCGGAGCTGCGGCCGGTCGCGGCGGCGCTCTGCGAGCCGCTGATCCGCGGGCGCCGGTTGCCGGCCTCCTACGAGGAGGTGCACCGGCGATTGCCGGGCCGGACCCGCAACCAGATCCGCGACCACGTCCGGCGGCTCTGCGAGCTGTACCTCACCGAGCTCCCGGAACTGCGTGACCGCGTCGCGGCCCGCAAACAGCTGGAGGAGCGGGAGCTCGGGTTGCCGGCCGCGCCGACCACCGTCCACAAAGGCATTCGGGTCTTCGCGCCGGTGCCCGGCCCCGACGACGAGGCGCAACGACGGCGGGAGCTGACGCTGCCGGACTACTACGAGGTCGCGCACCTGCTGGTGCGCCGCCGAACGGTGACCACCGAGGATCTCCGCTTGCTCCGGTGACGGAAGGCCGGGGCGTCGCGAGGACGCCCCGGCCACCACCTCACGCCGCGGGTGCGTAACCGTTCGGGCGGGACGTGAACGTGCCCCGGCCCTGGCTCCGGCTACGCAGCTTCGTCGCGTACCCGAACAGCTCGGCCAGCGGAACGACCGCGGTCACCACGATCGTGCTGCCCCGGGCCACCGAGTCCACGACCCGCCCCCGCCTCGCGGCGAGGTCCCCGAGTACGCCGCCGACGGCATCGGCGGGCACCGTCACGGTCATCTCGACGACGGGTTCGAGCACGGACACGACGCACGCGCGCAGCGCGGCACGCAGACCGCGTTCGGCCGCCGTTCGGAACGCGAGCTCCGACGAGTCCTTGGCGTGCGTTGCGCCGTCGACCAGCCGGACCCGGACGCCGATCACCGGCGACCCACCGACCGGTCCCTCGGCCAGCGCGTCCCGGCAGCCGGCCTCGACCGCCCGGACGTACTCCCGTGGCACGGCGCCGCCGACGACCGCCGACTC
Source organism: Cryptosporangium arvum DSM 44712 (assembly GCF_000585375.1). NCBI lineage: Bacteria > Bacillati > Actinomycetota > Actinomycetes > Cryptosporangiales > Cryptosporangiaceae > Cryptosporangium > Cryptosporangium arvum. The sequence goes on along the minus strand of NZ_KK073874.1, from coordinate 1,869,848 downwards.
GAACGAGAAACCGTCCGCACCCGGCTCGACGTCGAACGTCACCACCGCGAACTGTCCGGCGCCGCCGTCCTGCTTGACGTGCCGGTAGGTGAACCCGGACACCCCGGTCACCACCGTCTCGCGATGGGCTACCCGCGGCCGCCCGACACCGAGCGACAGCCCCGAATCGCGGCGGATCTTCTCCACCGCGACCTCGAGGTGGAGCTCCCCCATCCCGGACAGCAGCGTCTGGCCGGTCTCGCGATCGGTACGGACACGCAGCGCCGGGTCCTCGGCGACCAGCCGCGACAGTGCGGTGGCCAGCCGTTGCGTGTCGGCGCCCCGGCGGGCTTCGACCGCCACCGAGACGACCGGGTCGACCGACGCCGCCGGTTCGAGCAGCCGCGGAGCGTCCGGCGCGCACAGCGTCGCCCCGGTCGCGGCGGCTTTCGGACCGACGAGCGCGACGATGTCCCCGGCGGCCGCGCGCGGCACCTCGGTGTGCCGGTCGGCCTGCACACGCAGGATCCGGCCGACCCGTTCGGTGCGTCCGGTTGCGGCGTCCAGCACGGTGTCTCCCTTCTCCAGCGTCCCGGAGTAGATCCGGACGTGCGTGAGCCGGCCGGTCGCGGTGACCGCGACCTTGAACACGAGCGCGGCCAGCGGTGCCGCCGCCTCTCCGGACGGCGAGGGCAGGTAGGCGACGATCGCGTCGAGCAGCGGCTCGATGCCCCGGTTGCGGTACGCGGACCCACCGAGCACGACCACGCCCGCTCCGGCGCGGGTCAGGTCGCGCAGCGCGGCGACGAGCGTCGCGTCGGACACGTCCGGGAACTCCGCGAGCGCGGCCGGATGCCGCTCGGCGACGGTTTCGACGAGCTGGCGCCGCCGGGCCGCCGCGTCCGCGAGCAGCCCGTCCGGCACCGGTCCGACGACCGGCCCGTCCTCCTCGGGCCAGCGCACCGCACGCATCGCGACGAGGTCGACCACACCGGCGAACCCGTCCTCGCGTCCGATCGGCAGCTGGACGACGAGCGGCACCGCGTCGAGCTTCGTCCGGATCGACTCGACCGTCGCGTCGAAGTCCGCGCCGGCCCGGTCGAGCTTGTTGACGAACGCGATCCGCGGCACGCCGTACCGATCGGCCTGCCGCCAGACCGATTCGCTCTGCGGCTCCACCCCGGCGACCCCGTCGAACACCGCGACCGCGCCGTCGAGCACGCGTAGCGCCCGTTCCACCTCGACCGCGAAGTCGACGTGGCCCGGCGTGTCGATGAGCGTCAGCCGGTGGTCGTTCCAGACGCAGCTGACCGCGGCGGAGAAGATGGTGATCCCGCGGTCGCGCTCCTGGGGGTCGAAGTCGGTGACGGTGGTTCCGTCGTGCACTTCCCCGCGTTTGTGGGTGGTTCCGGTCGCATAGAGGATCCGTTCGGTGATCGTGGTCTTGCCGGCGTCGACGTGGGCGAGAATGCCGAGATTTCGGACGGTGCGCATGGTGAAGGGCCTTCGATGGCTGGGCTCCGTGAACTGCGCAATGTGGACGCCCGGCGAGCGGGCGTGACGGCGTCAGCCGCGCGGCTGGAACGCCGGAAGGGCCGGAGACACGAGGATCACGTCGAACGGCGACCGGAGGACGGCACGCGTGGACACAGCGGGCTCCTCTCGTTCGTCGGAATTTCGACCACCTCGAGGGTAGCTCCCGGCGCCAGCGGATTTGTGCCAAGGTGACGCATGGTCACCGACTTGCGTCCCGCCACCGACATCCTGGCCGGTCTCGTCCGCGACGTCCGCGACGACCAGCTCGGCGAGCGGACGCCGTCCGGCGGCATCCCGATCGCCGAGCTGCTGGTTCACCTCGACTCACTGGCCGGCGCGTTCACCGACGCGGCCACCAAGACCGGTCTCGGCACGTCGGGCCCGCCGCCCGCTCCGGACTCGTCGCAGCTCGGCGACGACTGGCGCGATCGGATCCCCGCTCGGCTGGTGGCCCTCGGCGACGCCTGGGCCGCCCCGGAGGCCTGGACCGGCGCCACCCGCGCCGGTGGTCTCGACCTGCCGGGCGACCAGGCCGGGGCGGTCGCGCTCAACGAGGTGCTCGTGCACGGATGGGACCTGGCCGTCGCGCTCGGCCGCCGCTATCCCGGCGACGACCCCGCCCTGGCCGACGCGGTGGGGAGCGCCTACGCCTGGGTGAGCGCCACCGTCGAGGGCAGCCCGGACGGCATCCCCGGGCTCTTCGGCCCACGCGTGCGGGTCGCGGCCGACGCGCCGCCCTTCGACCAGCTCGTCGCGGCCACCGGCCGACTACCGCGGTGATCGACGCTCGCTGACCGCTGCGCTCCGGCGAACCTCGCCGCGGCCGGGCACGGCCGGTTCGAGCTCGCGATCGGAGCGGGACCGCACCAGCAGGGGCAGGAACAGCACGGTCGCCACCGCGGTGAGGCCCTGGGCGTCGATCACCAGATGCCAGAAGGCCGGGTGGGCGGTACCCGCGCGCAGGCCGGACGCGCCGATCGAGGGCAGGCTCACGGTGAGCACCACCGCCCAGGCGAGCGACAACCAGTACCGGCGCGCCGCCACCAGGGCCGCGAGCGGCAGCACGAACCACACCAGGTGATGCACCCAGGAGGTCGGGGACACCGCGACCGACAAGGCGGCCAGCACCCCCACCGCACCCAGGCGATTTCCGCTGAGCTCCAACCGCCACGCGCCGTACGTCCCGATGACGACGAGCACCAGCGCCGACGCGAGCCAGAGCAGCGGCACTTCCGGCAGGCCGCTGCGCAGCAGCATCCCGCGTACCGACTGGTTGCCGACCACGTCGTTGGCGCCGAACCGGTCGCTGTCCCAGAGCGCGCGCCAGAGGTACTCCTCCGCGCTCGGCCAGAGCAGCAGCAGCCCCGCGACCGTGGCGGCGACCGATACGCCGACGGCCCAGCAGAACGCCCGCCACTGCCGGGTGACGAGCAGCCACGGCCCGTACACCGCGGGCGTCAGCTTCACCGCGATCGCGACGCCGAGCCCTCCGCCCCGACGACGGTGTGCGCGCAGCAGGTCGGCGGCCACCAGCAGCACCAGGAACAGCCCGACCTGCCCGAACCGCAGATGGCTGCGGACCGGCGCCGAGACCAGCAGCACCGCGAGCGTCACCGGCAACCCGATCCGCTCGACGACCGGCCGCATCCCGATCCGCGCTACCCCCACCAGCGCGGCCAGCGACGCCACCGCCCAGAGCACCTGCAGCAGCCCCAGCGGCACCCGCGACAGCGGCTCGCTGAGCAGGGCCGCGAACGGCGGGTAGGTGAACGGCATGTCGAACACCGTGCGGAACTCGTAGACGTCGGACCCGGTCCCGGCGAACGAACCCGCGCCGTAGTAGACGAGCAGGTCCTTCATGCGGTCGTCGCCGGGCACCGTGAACAGCGGAACCACCGGTACCGACACCGCGAAGGCCGGCAGCGCCCACGCCCACCGCGAGGACGTCAGCCGCGGGCTCGGGGCGACGTCGGGAACCACCACCCAGCGGCTCACCACCAGGGCGAGAACCCCGAACGCCCACCCGGCGACGACGTCGCTCAGCCAGTGCACCTCCAGCGCCACGCGGCTGAGCCCGACGACGAGCGCCACGATCGCGACCAGCAGGTAACCGACACGGCGCCGGAACTCCCGCGCGAGAAGGCCCCAGCCCAGCACCGCGGCCATCGCGTGGCCGGACGAGAACGACACCGTGCCGCCGCCGGGGCCAGGGCGGGCCAGCGTCACGAACGTGACCGCCTCCAGCGTCTGCGCGGCCGCGAGGATCACGATCGGCAGCACCGCGCTCCGCCACGACGCCCCGCCGGCTCGGCGCCCGAACGCCACCAGGACCAGCACCGGGTACAGCACCGCGCCCGAGCCGAGCTGGGTCACCAGCGCGGCCGGTCCGTCGCCCCGGGACAGCGCGCGTGCCGCGGCGAGGTCCGGGCCCAGCGGCGCCCCGGAGACGGCCAGCGCCGTCGTGACGAGCAACACGGCGACGCTCCCCAGAAATGTCGCCCCGGGTAGCGTCCGAACGAAGGTCAGGAGGGCCGGCACGGGAAGCAGCCTCCCAGGCGGTTCGGTGCGGTGTTCAACCGAACGCGCCAGTCGTCCGTGGTTCACAACGCAGGAATACGTTCAACGCACCTATCGATTGCATCGATAAAGACCACGCCGGAGAGGTTCAAAGACGATGGACATCGGTCCGCACTACTCGAACGACCGGAGCGCGCCGCCGTCGACGCTGGTGATCTTCGGTGCGTCGGGTGACCTGACTCGGCGCAAGCTGATCCCTGCGGTCGCGAGCCTGGCTCGTCACGGGCGGTTGCCGCAGGAGTTCGCGCTGGTGGGCGTCGCGCGGACGCCGATGAGCGACGAGCAGTTCCAGGAGTCGATCCTCGGCGGCAACGGGCTCGGTGACCTGCAGCAACTGGCCGGCGGCGGGCTGCGCTACGTCTCCGGCGGCTACGACGACCCGGAGACGTACAAGACCCTCGCGACGCTGCTCGACGAGCTCGACCAGCAGCGCGGCACCCGTGGCAACCACCTGTTCTACCTCTCGACGCCGCCGCAGGCGTTCAGCCCGATCATCAACGGGCTGGCGCTCGCCGGCCTCAACCGGGCGCGCACCGAGGAGGGCTTCTCCCGGCTCGTCATCGAGAAGCCGTACGGCAGCGACCTGAACAGCGCCCGGCAGCTCGACGCGACCGTGCACAGCGCGTTCGAGGAGCCCCAGGTCTTCCGCATCGACCACTACCTGGGCAAGGACACCGTCCAGAACGTCCTCGCGCTGCGGTTCGCGAACTCGATCTTCCAGCCCATCTGGGACCGGTCCTGGGTCGACTCGGTGCAGATCACGGTGGCCGAGACGCTCGGCGTCGGCACCCGGGGCAGCTTCTACGAGACCGCGGGCGCGATGCGTGACATCGTCCAGAACCACGTGCTCCAGGTGCTCGCGCTGGCCCTGATGGAGCCGCCGGCCTCGTTCGGCGCCGAGGCGCTGCGCAACGAGAAGGTCAAGCTGCTCCAGGCGATCCGGCTGCCCACCGACCGGGACGTCGCCGACGTGGCGGTTCGCGGTCAGTACACCCGGGGCGGCACCCGCGAGGAGCTGATGGCCGGTTACCGCGACGAGCAGGGCGTCGACCCGCTCTCGCGGACCGAGACCTACGCCGCGCTCCGGCTCGACGTCGACAACTGGCGCTGGGCGGGCGTGCCGTTCTACGTCCGCACCGGCAAGCGGCTACCGGCCCGGGTCACCGAGGTCGCGCTCACGTTCCAACGTCCCCCGCACCTGCCGATCCCCGGCAACCAGCTCACCGAGCTCGAAGCCGACGCGCTGATCCTGCGCATCCAGCCCAACGAGGGCATCTCGCTGCGGTTCGGCGCGAAGGTGCCGGGCCACTCGTTCCGGGTGCGTACCGCGAGCATGGACTTCTCGTACGACCAGACGTTCCAGGAGGAGTCGCCGGAGGCCTACGAGCGGCTGATCCTGGACGCCCTGCTCGGCGACGCGACGCTGTTCATCCGGACGGACGAGGTCGAGCAGTGCTGGCGCATCGTCGACCCGATCATCGAGCACTGGGCGAACGACAAGAGCCCGATCCCGACGTACGAGGCGGCGTCCTGGGGGCCGTCGGACGCCGATCGCCTGATCGGGCGGCACGGACGCGCCTGGCGCAACCCGGCCTGATCCGGTGGGCCGCCCGGGGTGCTCACCGCTCGACGCGGTGCAGGTCGATCGCGGTGAGCACCCCGTCCTCGACGCGCGCGGTCAGGAACGTCGCGTAGGGCTGCCGACGCCGGTCGGTGGGTGAGCCGGGGTTGAGCAGGCGCAGGCCGTTCGGCGCGGTGGTGTCCCACGGGATGTGCGAGTGCCCGAAAACGAGCACGTCGGTGTCGGGGTAGGCCGCCGCGCACCGGCGTTCCCGGCCGGCCGCCGCCCCCGTCTCGTGCACCACCGCGAGGCGCAGGCCGTCGAGCGTGAGCCGGGCGACCTCGGGCAGCCGTGCCCGCAACGCCGGTCCGTCGTTGTTGCCGTACACACCGACGAGCCGCGCGCTCCGTTCCCCGAGCGTGTCCAGGAGCCTGGCATCCACCCAGTCGCCCGCGTGAATCACCAGGTCAGCGTCGTCGACGGCGGCCCAGAGAGCGGACGGAAGGTCCCGGGCGCGTTTCGGCACGTGCGTATCGGCCATGATCACGAGGCGCATTCCTAGGGGGTAACACATGAGGATTCTGGTAACCGGCGCACGAGGCAAAGTCGGCGCCGCCGCGGTCGCCGCGCTCGTCGCCGCAGGGCACGACGTCACCGCGTCGGACCTGACGCCACCGAGCTTCAACCGACCGGCTCCGGACGCCGCTCCGGTCGACCGCGTGCCGTACGTGACCGCCGACCTCGGCGCCGCCGGCGACGCGTACGCGCTGGTCGGGGGCATCAGCGCGGGCGAGGGACCGAAGGGCGGCCGCTACGACGCTGTGGTCCACGCCGCCGCGATCCCGGCGCCCGGCAGCCACGCGCCCGCCACGGTCTTCACCAACAACATCGGCGCCCTGTTCAACGTCGTCGAGGCCTGCGTGCGCTGGGGCGTGCCCCGCCTGGTGAACATCTCCAGCGAGACCGCCACCGGCTTCCACTTCGCCGAGCGTCCGGCCTACCCGCGGTACCTGCCGCTGGACGAAGAGCACCCGTGCACACCGCACGACCCGTACGGGCTCTCGAAGTTCTTCGGCGAGCAGCTGTGCGACGCGGCCGTGCAGCGCTCCGACGTCAAGATCCTGTCGCTGCGCCCCACCTGGGTGCAGAACGACGCCAGCTACCCGCTCAACCTCGGTCCGATGCTCGAGGACCCGGACGCACAGAGCCTCACCGGCTGGTCCTACGTCGACGCCGACGACCTCGGCGACGCGATCGTGCTGGCCGCGGAGTCCGACGTCCCCGGTCACGAGGTGCTCTACATCGCAGCCGCGGACACGATCGGCGGCCGGGACCTGCACGCGACCTGGCGCGCGGTGTACCCGGATGCGCCGACGGAACTGCGTCCGGTCACGCGCCCCGACGCCAGCGGGATCGACTGCGCCAAGGCCGAACGGCTCCTCGGCTGGCGTCCGAAGCGAAGCTGGCGCGACAAGTTCTAGGCCGGCGGCCGGCGGCCGGGTCCGGATCCGCGGGACACGGCCCACCTAGCGCCTGGCGACGGCTCCGTAGCCGGGTGCCTGCTCCCCCGGGGTGTCGGCGGGGACGCGGTCCAGCGCGTCCGGCCGCCACCGGTGGGTGAGCGTCACGCCCGGCTCCACCAGCTCCAGGCCGTCGAAGAACCGCGTGAACTCGTCCTTGGTCCGGGCACGCAGCGTCATGCCCTGCGCCTTGTACATCGCCTCGGTCTTCTTCGTCTCCTCGGGCTGGAACTCGCCGGTGAGGTGCGACATCGCGAGGTACGAACCCGGCGGTAGAGCGTCCACCAGACGCCGGACCACCCCGTAGGCGTCGTCCTCGTCGTCCAGGAAGTGGCCGATCGCGAGCAGCAGCAGCGCCACCGGCCGGTGGAAGTCGAGGGTCACCCGCGCGTGGGCGAGGATCGTCTCCGGGTCGCGGATGTCGGCGTCGACGTAGCTGGTGGTGCCGCCGACGAGCAGCGCGCGGGCGTGCACGAGAACGATCGGGTCGTTGTCGACGTACACCACGCGCGCGGCCGGGTTGACGCTCTGCGCGACCTCGTGGACGTTCGGCGACGTGGGCAGCCCGGTGCCGACGTCGAGGAACTGGTCGATGCCCACCTCGCCGGCCAGGAACGTGACGACCCGGCGCAGGTAGTCGCGGTTCGCGAGCGGGCCGATCTCCCCGGCGGGGTTGGCCCGGATCGCGTCGGCGACCTGGCGGTCGGCGGCGAAGTTGTCCTTGCCGCCGAGCAACGCGTCGTACACCCGGGCCGGATGCGGCGTGCCGGTGTCCAGCTGCGCGCTGGTGTCAGCATCCATGGTCGAGCAGAGTATCCGACTGTCCACTTCGGTTGACGTAGTGTCTAGACATCATGGATGTGGACGCGATTCTCCTGAACGTTCGCGCCTTTCGCCCCACTTCCCTCCCGTCCGAGGGGCTGCGCCGCGCCGCCGTGGCGCTGGCGATCGCCGGGGACCGGCCGGCCATCTGGCTCACCCGCCGCACCTCGGAACTCCGCGCCCACCCGGGCCAGTTCGCGTTGCCCGGCGGCCGGTTCGACCCGGGCGAGGACGCGGTGGACGCCGCGCTGCGCGAGCTCGGCGAGGAGCTGGGCGTGTTCGCGGACCGGTCGACCTGCATCGGCACGCTCGACGACTACGCCACCCGGTCGGGGTACGTGATCACCCCGGTCGTCCTCGCGCTCGGCGTGGTTCCGCCGCCGGTGCCGAACCCGGCCGAGGTCGCCGAGCTGTACACGATCCCGCTGGCCGACCTCGACGTCGAACCGCGCTACCTGCGGATCCCCGAGTCCGACGATCCGGTGATCCAGCTGCCGCTGGTGGGTAGCTTGATCCACGCGCCGACGGCCGCGGTGCTCTACCAGTTCCGCGAAGTGGCGCTGCACGGACGCCCCACCTCGGTGGCGCACCTCGAACAGCCGGTCTTCGCCTGGCGATAGGTGGTCGAAAATGAAGTACGTCCTGCTGATCGCCGGCGACGAGACCGCCGCCGGGCACGCGAACGACGGGTGCGGCGGTTGGGACGCCGAGATGCTCGCCCGCGGTGTGCTCGTCGGCGGCGCCGGCCTGCACCCGCCGATGGACGCGACCACCGTCCGCGTCCGCGAGGGCGAGACGCTGCTGACCGACGGGCCGTTCGCGGAGAGCCGCGAACAGATCGGCGGGTTCTGCCTGATCGAGTGCGCCGACCTGGACGAGGCGCTCGAGATCGCCGCGAAACACCCTGCGGCCACGTACGGCTCCATCGAGGTGCGGCCGCTCCTGTGACCGCGGACGCCGTCGAGCGCGCGTTCCGCGAGGAGTGGGGGCAGATCGTCGCCACGCTCATCCGGGTGACCGGGGACTGGGAGCTCGCCCAAGAGGCCGCGCAGGACGCGTTCGCGCAGGCGCTGGCGCGGTGGCCCGCCGAGGGGGTGCCGCGCAACCCCGGCGCGTGGCTCACCACGACCGCCCGCAACCGCGCGATCGACCGGTTGCGGCGGGAGGCCGTCGGAGCGACCAAGCTCCGCGAACTGGCGCGGGAACCGGTCGACGAACCGGCCGGGTACGACGTGGCCGACGACCGGCTCCGACTGATGTTCACCTGCTGTCATCCCGCGCTCGCCCTCGACGCCCGGGTGGCGCTGACGTTGCGGACGCTCGCGGGCCTGTCGGTGCCGGAGATCGCGCGGGCCTTCCTCACCTCGGAGGCCGCGCTGGCCAAGCGTCTGGTCCGCGCGCGGCAGAAGATCAAGCACGCCGGTATCCCGTACCGCGTGCCGCCCGCGCATCTCCTGCCGTCGCGGACGCCGGCCGTGCTCGCGGTGCTGTACCTGCTGTTCACCGAGGGCTACGCGGCCACCGCGGGGACCGAACTCGTGCGCCGCCCGCTGACCGGCGAGGCGATCCGGCTGGCCCGGCTGCTGCGCGACCTGATGCCCGACGAACCCGAGGCCGCCGGCCTGCTGGCCCTGATGCTCTTCCACGATTCCCGCTCGTCGGCGCGGGTCGACGCCGACGGCGAGCTGGTGCCGCTGGACGAACAGGACCGCTCCACCTGGGACGCCGCCGGGATCGCCGAAGCCGAACGCCTTCTCGAGACCGCCGGTGGCTCCGGGCCGTACGTCATCCAGGCGGCGATCGCGGCGTGCCACGCGACGGCGCCGACCGCGGCGGACACGGACTGGCGGCAGATCGCGGTGCTCTACGGGGCGCTGCGCGAACAGGTGCCCTCGCCGGTCGTCGCGCTCAACCAGGCGGTCGCGGTCGGCATGGCCTACGGTCCGCGGGTCGGGCTCGCGCTCCTCGACGACCTCGGCGACGCGCTCGCGGACTACCCGCTCCACCCGGCCGTCCGCGCCGACTTCCTCCGGCGTCTGGGCCGCACGACCGAAGCCGCCGACGCCTACCGCGAGGCGATCCGGAAGGCCGCGACCGAACCGGAGCGGAAATTTCTCCGGCGGCGCCTGTCCTCGGTGGGCGGTGGCCGTTCGTCGGTGGGGTGAAGACCGCACTCCGAAAGGATGTCCCCCCGATGATCCGCACCCTCATCGCCGCGCAGCGAGTACAGCTCGCCGACACGCTCACGTCGCTCCCCGAAGCGAGCTGGGACGCCCCGACGCTCTGCGACGGCTGGCGCGTCCGCGAGGTGATCGCGCACGTCGCGATGGAGTTCCGCTACCCCGCCGGCCGGTTTTTCTGGCACTTCGCGCTGGCGGGCTTCAACTTCCACCGGCTGAACGACCGCCGCGCGGCCGCCGACGCCGCCGCGCTCTCCAGCGCCGAGCTGACCGCGTCGATCCGCGACAACGTCCACCACCCGTGGAAGCCACCGGGCACCGGGTACCCGACGACGCTCACGCACGAGACCGTGCACGCGCTCGACGTCATGGTGCCGCTCGGCGTGGACTGGCCCGTGCCGGAACCGACGGTGCGCGCGGTGCTGGACGCCTGGGACGTCGAGCACGGCCAGAAGTACTTCGGCGTCGACCTGACCGGCGTCCGGCTGTGCGCCGACGACCTGGACTGGAGCGTCGGCGACGGCGAACCGCTCTCCGGCCACGCCACCGACCTGCTCCTGGTGCTGGCCGGCCGGAAGGTCCCCGCCGGTCACCTGACCGGTGCTTCCGCGCCCCGGTTCAGTTAGTCGTCGAGGTCGCGGCGGTTTCGCTTGTCGGCTTTGAGGCGCTTGCGTTCCAGGCGGCGGCGTTCGATCTCGGCCTTCGGAGGCTTGCGCTTCACGTCGACGCCGCCCCAGAACGACAGGCCCGTGACGATGATGACCGGGGCGCCGGGTACGCCGGGCCCGGTCGCGTTGTCGTCGAAACCGCCCATGATGCCGATGCCGTTGACGTGCACGGTCGCGTTCTCCGGCACGGTGATCTCGATGCCGCCCATGATCGCCACCGCGCGGATCGTCACCGTGGAGCTGGTGAACACGGCTTCCCGGAGGTCCACCTCGCCGCCGCCCCAGAAGGCGATGCACTCGAACTTCTCGGGCACGGTCCATGGACCGGAGCGCTTGAAGCCGCTCATCACCGCGGCCGCCCAGGTGGAGGGCGGGAGCACCGGGTGCGCGGCGGTGTTCGTGGTCGGTTCCGGGGTGAACTCCGCGCGCGGCATCGGGATGTCCCGGGTGAGCGGGATCAGCTCACCGTAGGTGCGGGCCGAGTAGACCTGCGCGAGGCGGGCGTCGAGTTCGTGGAGGTCGATGCGGCCTTCGGTGGCGGCCTCGTGCAGGGCCGCGGCCACCCGTTCCCGGTCCGTGTTGGACGCACGCATGTCCATCCGCCCCGGCGCCCCGGCGCCCGGGCCCGACGTGGGCGCCGGGGGAACCGCCGCCTCCGCGCCCGGCGCCGACGGAGCGGTGGCCGATTCCGGGAAGGCCGGGGCCGGCGGAGCCAACGGCTCGGCCGCCAGCGGCTCGAAGGCGGGCGCCGGCGCCGCCTGCGGCTCCGGGGCAGCGGGCGGAGCTGACGCCTCGGGAGCGGCGGGAGCCGACGGCTCGGGAGCGGCGAACGACGACGAGGCTACCGGTGCCTGCGGGGCTTCGGGCGGCGGGGCGGGTGATACCGGTGCCGAGAGCCGGCCGGAGGCCGGGTCGGTATCCGGGCGCGAGGTGGGTTCCGGAAGCGTGGCCACACACTGAGAATAGGCCCGAGCACAACGGATTCCCCGCCGAGCCCGCGATTCGTCCCCGACCCGCCGGACCGGACGCCGAAGACGCAGCTCAGTCCGGCAGCAGCGGAACCGCAACGCCCTCGCCGCGCCCCAGCAGCGTGGCCCGCGTGACCGCGGACGAGCCGAACCGCTCCCGCACCGCGTCGAGCGCGGAGTCCAGCCCACCGTCGTCGGGGCCCTCCAGCGGCAGCAGCAGCTGCTCCCCCTGCGAGTCGAGGTTGCCGACCGCGACCCCGATCAGCGTGATACCCCGCTCGGTGATCAGCGGCAGCGCGGCCGCGAGCAGATCACGCGCGGCGCCGAGCAACACCGCCGTCGCCGACGTCGGCCGGGTGAGCGTGTGCGACCGGGTAGCGCGGGTGTAGTCGTCGAAGCGCAGCCGCAACGTCACCGTGCGCCCGGACCGCGACGCTTTCCGCATCCGGCGACCCACCCGGTCGACCAGCCCCGCCAGCGCGGCCTCCAGATCCGGCGTGCCGTGCGGCCCCCGCCCGAGCGCCCGCTGCGCGCCCATCGAACGCCGCCGACGCCCCACGACCACCGGCCGCGGATCACGGTTGTGCGCCAGCGCGTGCAGGTGCCGCCCGGCATGCTGCCCGAGCACCGACACGAGGTACGCCTCGCCGAGCCGCGCCACCTGCCCGACCGTGACGATGCGCCGCGCCCGCAGCTTCGCCGACGTCACCGTCCCGACGCCCCAGAGCCGCTCCACCGGCAACTCGTGCAGGAACGCCAGCTCGGTGCCGGACTCCACGACGAGCAACCCGTCGGGCTTCGCGACGCCGCTCGCGACCTTCGCGAGGAACTTGGTGCGCGCGACCCCGACCGTGATCGCGAGCCCGACCCGCTCGCGTACCGCGACACGCAGCCGGGCCGCGATGTCGGCCGGCGAACCGCTCACTTTGCGCAAGCCCCCGACGTCGAGGAACGCCTCGTCGATCGAGAGGCCCTCGACCAGCGGGGTGGTGTCGCGGAACACCTCGAACACCGCTCGGCTGGCCTCGCTGTAGGCGCTCATCCGCGGCGGGACGACGATCGCCTGCGGGCACAGCGCCCGCGCCATCCGCCCGCCCATCGCGGTACGGACGCCGCAGGCCTTCGCCTCGTAACTGGCGGCGAGAACGACCCCGCCGCCGACGATCACCGGGCGCCCACGCAGGCGCGGATCATCCCGCTGCTCGACCGACGCGTAGAACGCGTCGAGATCGGCATGCAGGATGCTCGCCTCCGAGGACACCCAGCGATCATCGCACAGACGTTCGAAGAATCATCCAACCAGCGGACGAACTTCCTGCGCCACGAAGCGGACGTACCCTTCCAGGTCGGGCTCGTCGGCGGGCGGCTGGAAGATCATCGTGTCCGCGCCGGCCCCGGCGAACTTGGCCGCCTCGGCCGCGAACGCCTCGGCGCCGCCGGCCACCCCGAGCCCCGACGCCGGGTCGTACTTCCAGTAGTCGAGCTCGGCCTGCAGCCGGGCCTCGGCATCCGGACCGGTCACCGCCACGCCCATGTACACGATCGAGTGGGGGTCGGTGCGACCGGCCGCGGCCCGCCCCTCGCCGATCATCGCGACCGCCTCCCGCACGTCGGAGACCGTCTTCTGGCTGTCGAGGATCGTGCCGTCGGCGTGCTCGCCGGCCAGCCGCAGGGTCTTCGGCCCGACCGCACCGACCAGGATCGGCGGCGCCTGCTCCGGCGGGTAGTCGAGCTTGACCTTGTCCAGCTTCACGTACCGGCCGGAAACGCTGAGCTCCTCACCCCGCAGCAGCGCGCGCATCGCGTCGACGTTCTCGCGGAGCAGGGTCAACGGCGAGGCCGCCCGTGCGCCGACCTGGCCCATCCAGTCCTGGACGCCGTGACCGAAGCCCGGCAGGAAGCGGCCGGGGAACATCCGCTCGAGGGTGGCCACCTCCAGCGTGGCCAGGACCGGGTTACGGAACGGGACGGGCATCAGGCCGATGCCGACACGCAGCCGCTCGGTCGCCGACAGCGCCGCCGCGGCTCCGGCGATACCGCTCTGCCAGAAGCAGTCCTCCCAGAGCCAGAGCTCTTCGAGGCCGGCGTCGTCCGCCGCACGGGCCACCGCGCGCAGCCGCTCCGGGGGTACTTGAGGACGGAAAACGACGCCAAGTGTTGTCATGCCCCGTTCCTACCTCGCGGCGCAACCCGTTTGCTAACCGGGGACTGTCTCCGTATCTTAACCGGAGACATTCCCCGTTTAGGAGGCGACCGTGATCGGCGTCTGGCTGGCCCCCGCTCCGTTCCTCACTTCGACGATCGCCGAGCAGCGGACGGCGTTCGCGCGAATCGAGGAGCTCGGTTACCACTCGCTCTGGACCGGCGAACCCGCCCCGGCCGCGGCCACGGTCGCGCCGGCCAGGGAGATCTTCAGCCACCATGCGATCGCCCTCGCCGCGACCGACCGGCTGGTCGTCGGCAGCGGCATCGCGAACGTCGCGGCCCGTGGTCCGGCGACGATGCGCGGTGCCGCCGCCACACTGGCCGAGGCCTTCCCCGGCCGGTACGTGCTCGGCCTCGGCGGCGCGGCCGGTCCGAGCGCGCTCCGGGCCTACCTCGACGAGTTCGACGCCGTTCCGCTGCTGCCGGACGTCCGGTACCCCCGGGTGCTCGCGGCGCTCGGGCCGAAAGCTCTCGGGCTGGCCGCCGAGCGCGCGGACGGGGTCCACCCGTTCCTGCAACCGGTGGCGCACACCCGGGTCGCCCGGGACGCGGTCGGGCCCGGAGCGCTCGTGGTACCGCACCAGGCCGCGGTGCTGGAGACCGACCCGGACGCCGCCCGCGCCCGCCTCCGCGCGGTGTTCGGGCGGATGCCGGCCGCGGACAATCCGTACGTCCGCAGCTACCGGCGGCTCGGGTACGGCGACGACGACCTCGTGGCCGGATACAGCGACCGGCTGGTCGACGACCTGCTCGCCTGGGGCGACGAGGCCGCGATCGCCGCGCGGCTGCACGCGCACCGGGAAGCGGGCGCCGACGAGGTGCTCGTGCAGCCGTTCGCCGAGTCGCTTTCCGACGTCCTCCGGGTACTCGAACGCCTGGCCGGGGAACTGTTCGGGCGGTGACACCCCCGAGGTCGGCGGAGGGACGGACCGGCGCCGGGACGGAACGCAGGCTGGAAAGCACCCCGTTCCGGTCCTTGGAGAAGCCATGAACGACCAGTCCGCCCTCGCGGCCGCGCTGATGTACAAGCGGCGCGACCACAAACCCACCTACGTGCTCTGGGCCGCGGCCCTCGTCGGCCTGCAGGCGATGGTGTTCGCACTGTCGGCGCTCCTGCACGTCACCGAGCGCGATTCGGCCACCGCCGCGACGCTCGGCCTCGGTGTGGTCGGCGCCGCGCTGATCGCCGCCGGGCTGCTCCGCGGCAACCGGGTCGCGTACGTCATGGCCGCGGCGTACGCGCTCGTCGGCGCAGTGCTGGCAGCCGTGTTCGACCACCGTCCGTCGGTCGCCGCGATCGCGGTGCTGATCCTGCTCGGCACGACCGGCTCCCGGGAATACTTCTTCCGCCGCTGAACGGGTAGCACCGAGGGTGATGGACGTCGATCTGGCCCGCGCCGCGGCCCGCTGGATCTCCACCGACCGGATCGTCTGGAGACCGGCTGACCGCGTACGCCTGCACACCGCTCCGCGCGGCGGCCTTGCGGTGACCGGCGGCCGCGTCACCGGCGGCACCGGCGTCGACCTGCTCCCCGGCCTGCGGGTGCCCGACCTGCCGGTGCGTGAGCTGCTGACCGGCCAGCTGGTCGTCGCCGCCTACGACGCCGACGACGAACTCGTCGACGCGACCGGCGTGCAGATCGCCGGTGTGCTCGACGACCTGTACGCGGGGGCCGCGACACGCACGCTCGGCCCGGTCTGGCGCGACGGCGTCCCGTCGCTCTCGCTGTGGGCCCCGACCGCGAAGAGCGTCGCCGTCCGGATCGGCGACGGGGTCCACCCGATGCGCCGGGACGGCGACGGCGTCTGGACCGTGACCGGGGAGCCCACGTGGAAGGACCGTGACTACCGGTTCGACGTCGAGGTGTTCGTGCCGGAGACCGGGCGGGTGGAGCACAACCGGGTGACCGATCCGTATTCGATCGGTCTAGCGGTCAACTCGACCCACAGCCGGCTGGTCGACCTCGGTGAGTGGACCGGCACCCCGTCGCCGCCCGGCCCCGACCGGGCGATCTACGAACTACACGTCCGCGACTTCTCGATCGGCGACACGTCGGTGCCGCCCGAGCACCGCGGTACCTACCTCGCGTTCACCCACCCCGACTCGGTCGGCATGACCCACCTGGCCCGGCTGGCGCGCGCCGGGCTCACCACCGTGCACCTGCTGCCGGTGGCGGACTTCTCCTCGGTGGACGACGTGCGCTCGGCCGGACCCGGCGATCTGCACGGTTTCGCTCCCGACGGCGCCGAGCAGCAGGAACGCGTCACCGCGGTGGCCGACGAGGACGGCTTCAACTGGGGCTACGACCCGCTGCACTGGACGGTTCCGGAGGGCTCGTACGCCGTCGATCCCGACGCCCGCACCGCGGAGGTGCGCGCGATGGTCGACGCGCTGCACCGCGTCGGGCTGCGTGTGGTTCTGGACGTCGTCTACAACCACACGGCCACCGCCGGACAGGGTGGCACCAACAACCTCGACCGGATCGTGCCCGGCTACTACCACCGTCTCGACGACACCGGCGTCGTGTACACGTCCACGTGCTGCCCGAACACGGCCACCGAGCACACGATGGCGGGCAAGCTCCTGATCGACTCGGTGCTCACCTGGGCGCGCGCCTACGGCGTCGACGGGTTCCGGTTCGACCTCATGGGCCACCACCCGCGGGCGCTGCTGGTGGAGCTCCGGGAGCGCTACGACGGGCTCCTGTACGGCGAGGGCTGGGATTTCGGCGAGGTCGCCGGCAACGCGCTGTTCGTCAACGCCTCGCAGGCCAACATGGTGGGCACCGGGGTCAGCACGTTCGACGACTCGCTGCGTGACGCCGTCCGGGGCGGTTCCCCGTTCGACGACGACCCGCGCGTCCAGGGCTTCGCCAGCGGTCTGTTCACCGATCCGAACGGGGTGTCGCCGTCGTCCCGGGACCAACTGTCCGCGCTGCAGGACCGGATCCGGAGCGGGCTGACGAACGCCGACGCGGTCACCTACGTCGACGCGCACGATAACCTCACCCTGTACGACGCGCTCACCTACAAGCTGCCGCCGACGACGAGCATGGCCGACCGGATCCGGATGAACACGCTGGCGCTGGCGCTGACCGCGGTCGGGCCGGGGCTGACGTTCTGGCACGCGGGGGTCGAGTCGCTGCGCAGCAAGTCGTTCGACGCCGACAGCTACAACTCCGGCGACTGGTTCAACGTCTACGACCCGACCGGGGTGACACATGGTTTCGGCCGCGGTCTGCCGCCGGCCGCGAAGAACGCCGCGTGGTGGAAGTACGCGCGCCCGCTGCTCGCCGACGCGGCGCTGCGTCCCACCGCCGAGGACGTCGAGGCCGCGACTGCGTCCGCCGAGACGCTGTTGCGGTTGCGTGCGTCGACGCCGCTGTTCCGGCTGCGCGACCCCGGCTCGGTGTCGTTCCCGGCGTCGGCGCCGGGGGTGATCGTGATGATGATCGACGACCGTCCGGGCTCCACCGGGACGGCGCTCGTGGTGGTGTTCAACGCGACGCCGTTCGCGACCACGCAGTTCGTGCCGGCCGCAGCCGGGGCGGACTTCGCGCTGCACCCGGTGCAGGCGTCCGGGCCGGACCCGGTGGTCCGCACCGCGTCGTTCGTGGTCGGCTCGGGCGCGTTCACGGTGCCCGCCCGTACGGCGGCCGTCTTCGTTGCCGACGCCGGTCCGCGCGGCTGAGATAGTCGGCGCATGGAGTTGCGTCACCTGGAGTTCTTCGTCGCGGTCGCGGAGGAGCAGAGCTTCACGAAGGCCTCCACGCGTCTGCGGATCGTGCAGTCCGGGGTGTCGTCGGCGATCAAGGCGCTCGAGAAGGACCTGGGGGCCGCGCTGTTCGACCGGTCCGGCCGGCAGATCGAGCTCACCGACGCCGGTGCGGCGTTCCTGCCCAAGGCCCGCGCGGCCCTGGACGCCGCTCGCGACGCCCGCGAGGCCGTGCAGGAGGTCCGCGGGGGCATCCGGGGCACGCTGCGGATCGGCACGCTCACCGCGATCGACCTCATCGATCTGCCCGCGCTGATGGCCGACTACCACCGCCGCCACCCGGCCGTGCACCTGCGGCTCAGCGCGGCACCGTCCGGGTCGGCGGGGCTCGTCGACTCGCTCACCGAGGGAAAGCTCGACGTCACGTTCGTGTCGATGCCCGGGGGCGCGCCGCCCGGCATCGCACTGCGCGATCTCGCCGACGCGCCGCTGGACCTCGTCGTGCCGGCCGCGCACCCGCTCGCGGCCCGGGAGTCGGTGCGGCTCACCGACTTCGCCGACGAGCCGTTCGTCGACTTCCCGGACGGCTACGGCAACCGCGCGGTGACCGACCGCGCGTTCGCCGCCGCCGGGCTGCAGCGTTCGGTGTCGATCGAGATCGTGAACATCGCTACCGGCGCCGACTTCGTCCGCCACGGCATGGGGGTGGCGCTGCTCCCCCGCTTCCTGATCCCCGGGCGGAGCGACCTGCGGTCCCTGCCGGTGACGGACGCGGACATGCGCTGGCCTCTCTCCGCCGCCACGTCCACGCTCCGCCGACCCAGTGCGGCCGCGCGGGCCTTCCTGGCCCTACTTCCCCAGCACACTCCCTGACGTGGTCACCAGGCGGCGGGGCGACTCGGCGCCGTGCAGCCAGGCGCCGGTGGCCAGCAGGAAGAGCAGCGCACCGGTGAACCAGTACATCGCCGTGGTGGCGTCGACGAACCGGGTGGTGACGCCGAGGGCCAGCGACGGGACGATCAGCCCCAGGTAGCCGATCAGGAACAAGCCGGCCAGCGCCTCACCGCGGGCGGCCGGGGCCGCCGACGAGATGACCGCTCCGATCGCCGACTTGAACACGACGCCACTGCCGGCACCGGCCAGCGCCCCGCCGACCAGGAATCCCGCGAGGTTCCCGGTGGCCATACCGGCGACCAGCACCAGCAGCCCGAGCGCCTCGACGCTCACACCGAGCCCGAACCGCGCCGCCGGACGCAGACCGCTGGTGAGCGTCTGGGCCGTGGCCGCGGCCCCGAACACCACGAAGACGACGACGCCGGCGAGCAGCCGGCTCGGGTGGTGCAGCGTTCCGGCGACGAACCCCGGCGCGAGCGAGTTGAACAGCCCGAAGACCGCGAACGCGGTGAACGCGGTGACCGCCGCCGCGAGGTACGCCCGCCGGTCGGTGCCGGTGATCCCGATCCGCTGCGGACGCCAGGCCGGCCGCTCCGACGACAGGTCGACGGTCTCCTTCGTGAACCCGACCCCGATGATCGCCAGCACCAGCAACACCGCGAACAACAGGTACGGCGTGTGCAGGGGCGCCGGCAGGTACTGCGCGAGCGCACCGGCCACCAGCGGTCCGACGCCGAGCCCACCGATGTTCGCCGCGGTCGAGACCATCTCGAACCGGCCGGTCCCGTCACCGGGGCGGCTCAGCGCGTGGAGCTCGCTCAAGTAGGCGGTCGCCGTCGCCGCGATCATGCCGACGCCGAGCCCGGACACGAAGCGCGCGAGCAGCAGCTCGGGGAGCCCGGCCGAGGACAGGAAGATCAGCGCCGCGAGAAGTTCGAGGCCCAGGGCCGGCAGGAGAACGCGCTTGCGCCCGACCCGGTCCGAGATGTGCCCGGCGAGGAGCAGGCTGATCACGACGCCGACCGCGTAGGTCGCGAACACCACCGTGACGACGAACGACGAGAAGCCGTCTCGGCGCTGGTAGAGGACGTAGAGCGGGGTCGGCACGGTGGAGAACGCCATGGCGGTGAGGAACGCGCCGGCGATGAGCCAGAACCCAAGGTGGTGCCTTGTTCGCATGGTTCGAGCGTGCGCCGGGGTTGGCATCTCGTCCAACGACAGTTTGAGCTCAGACCTATCCGATCGGGAGATGGGTCGGAACACAAAAAATGCCGCTGCCCTTCTATGGGCAGCGGCATTTCTCGAAGAAAAGTCCGGCGGCGTCCTACTCTCCCACACCATCACCAGTGCAGTACCATCGGCGCTGAGGAGCTTAGCTTCCGGGTTCGGAATGGGACCGGGCGTTTCCTCCTCGCTATAACCACCGGAACCTGATCAGACCTACTGAACAGAAACCAATGCTGTTCGTGGTCTGGGAACCACACAGTGGATGCGACTACTTACTTTCAACGTCATACTTTGTGGGCAAGCCCTCGGCCTATTAGTACCGGTCAGCTCCACCTGTTACCAGGCTTCCACATCCGGCCTATCAACCCGATCGTCTACTCGGGGGCCTTAACCACTCAAGGTGGTGGGAGACCTCATCTCGAAGCAGGCTTCCCGCTTAGATGCTTTCAGCGGTTATCCCTTCCGAACGTAGCCAACCAGCCATGCTCCTGGCGGAACAACTGGCACACCAGAGGTTCGTCCGTCCCGGTCCTCTCGTACTAGGGACAGCCCTTCTCAAATCTCCAACGCGCACGGCGGATAGGGACCGAACTGTCTCACGACGTTCTAAACCCAGCTCGCGTACCGCTTTAATGGGCGAACAGCCCAACCCTTGGGACCTACTCCAGCCCCAGGATGCGACGAGCCGACATCGAGGTGCCAAACCATCCCGTCGATATGGACTCTTGGGGAAGATCAGCCTGTTATCCCCGGGGTACCTTTTATCCGTTGAGCGACACCGCTTCCACCAGCCAGTGCCGGATCACTAGTCCCAGCTTTCGCTCCTGCTCGACCTGTCAGTCTCACAGTCAAGCTCCCTTGTGCACTTGCACTCAACACCTGATTGCCAACCAGGCTGAGGGAACCTTTGGGCGCCTCCGTTACATTTTAGGAGGCAACCGCCCCAGTTAAACTACCCACCAGGCACTGTCCCCGACCCCGATCAGGGGCCCGGGTTAGACATCCAATACGACCAGAGTGGTATTTCAACGATGACTCCACGAACACTGGCGTGCCCGCTTCACAGTCTCCCACCTATCCTACACAAGCCGAATCGAACACCAATACCAAGCTATAGTAAAGGTCCCGGGGTCTTTCCGTCCTGCCGCGCGTAACGAGCATCTTTACTCGTAGTGCAATTTCGCCGAGCCTGTGGTTGAGACAGTAGGAAAGTCGTTACGCCATTCGTGCAGGTCGGAACTTACCCGACAAGGAATTTCGCTACCTTAGGATGGTTATAGTTACCACCGCCGTTTACTGGCGCTTAAGTTCTCAGCTTCGCCCTTACGGACTAACCGGTCCCCTTAACGTTCCAGCACCGGGCAGGCGTCAGTCCGTATACATCGTCTTACGACTTCGCACGGACCTGTGTTTTTAGTAAACAGTCGCTTTCCCCTGGTCTCTGCGGCCATACAACGCTCCCCCAGCAAGTGGGATCACGTCTCCGGCCCCCCTTCTCCCGAAGTTACGGGGGTATTTTGCCGAGTTCCTTAACCACAGTTCGCTCGATCGCCTTGGTATTCTCTACCTGACCACCTGTGTCGGTTTAGGGTACGGGCCGCTCGGATCTCGCTAGAGGCTTTTCTCGGCAGCATAGGATCACTCACTTCGCCACAACGGCTCCCCATCAGGTCTCAGACTATATGAAGCACGGATTTACCAATGCCTCGTCCTACACCCTTAGCCCGGCACCACCATTCACCGGGATGAGCTACCTTCCTGCGTCACCCCATCGCTTGACTACTACCACCCGGGATCCCAGCCTCCCCAGCTCCTTCCCGAAGGAATCGGCCGGCTTGGGTGGTTAGCACAAAGTAGGTTCATCATGGGCGATCCTTCGCGGGTACGGGAATATCAACCCGTTGTCCATCGACTACGCCTGTCGGCCTCGCCTTAGGTCCCGACTCACCCTGGGCGGATTAGCCTGGCCCAGGAACCCTTGGTCATTCGGCGGACGGGTTTCTCACCCGTCATTCGCTACTCATGCCTGCATTCTCACTCGCACGACGTCCACCACTCGATCACTCGGCAGCTTCCTCCGTCGTACGACGCTCCCCTACCCATCAACACATCCAATAAGAGTCCCGCAGGAATTCAAACCAGACTATACGTGTCAATGCCTCAGCTTCGGCGGTGTACTTGAGCCCCGCTACATTGTCGGCGCGGAATCACTTGACCAGTGAGCTATTACGCACTCTTTAAAGGGTGGCTGCTTCTAAGCCAACCTCCTGGTTGTCTCTGCGACTCCACATCCTTTCCCACTTAGCACACGCTTAGGGGCCTTAGCTGGAGATCTGGGCTGTTTCCCTCTCGACTACGAAGCTTATCCCCCGCAGTCTCACTGCCACGCTCTCACTTACCGGCATTCGGAGTTTGGCTGACTTCAGTAAGCTTGTGGGCCCCCTAGGCCATCCAGTGCTCTACCTCCGGCAAGAAACACGCAACGCTGCACCTAAATGCATTTCGGGGAGAACCAGCTATCACGGAGTTTGATTGGCCTTTCACCCCTATCCACAGGTCATCCCCCAGGTTTTCAACCCTGGTGGGTTCGGGCCTCCACGCCGTCTTACCGGCGCTTCACCCTGCCCATGGATAGATCACTCCGCTTCGGGTCTAGAGCACGCGACTCACACGCCCTATTCGGACTCGCTTTCGCTACGGCTACCCCACACGGGTTAACCTCGCCACGTACCACTAACTCGCAGGCTCATTCTTCAAAAGGCACGCCGTCACATCTCCGAAGATCTGCTCCGACGGCTTGTAGGCACACGGTTTCAGGTACTATTTCACTCCCCTCCCGGGGTACTTTTCACCTTTCCCTCACGGTACTAGTGCACTATCGGTCACCAGGGAGTATTTAGGCTTAGCGGGTGGTCCCGCCAGATTCACACGAGATTTCACGGGCCCCGTGCTACTTGGGAACAACTAAAGGAAGATCACAGGTTTTCGTCTACGGGAGTCTCACCCTCTACGCCGGTCCTTCCCAGAACCTTCGACTAACCACATGATTTTCTTACTTCCCCATCAGCCGGCAGACTGACGAATAGCCGTCCCACGACCCCAACGACGCAACCCCTGCCGGGTATCACACGTCACTGGTTTAGCCTCATCCGCTTTCGCTCGCCACTACTCACGGAATCACTCTTGTTTTCTCTTCCTGTGGGTACTGAGATGTTTCACTTCCCCACGTTCCCTCCACACACCCTATGTGTTCAGGTGCGGGTGACAGCACATAACTGCTGCCGGGTTTCCCCATTCGGACACCCTCGAATCACAGCTCGGTTGACAGCTCCTCGAGGACTATCGCGGTCTCCCACGTCCTTCATCGGCTCCTGGTGCCAAGGCATCCACCGTGCGCCCTTAACAACTTGACCACAAAGATAAGATGCTCGCATCCACTGTGCAGTTCTCAAACAACGACCAGCACCCACCCCGCGCTCACCACCAGCCCAAACACCCAAAACCCAGTGTCCGTCGATGTGGTGTGGAATGGTCCGGCTGAAATCCCACAACGCCGCTCAGCAAAGAGCACCCTGCGTGTGTTATTTCAGGACCCAACAGTGTGTTCTACAAGCCATCGATCTAGCCGGCCCCGTTCCTGCACCCAAAGATGCTGTACTAAACGACCCTCTACATCCATGCACTCGAACTAGTTAGTGATCCACCCGAGCAACCGCATCGAAACTTGCCTCATCCCTACATGAACAAGGTCGCGCTCGATAAACGGCATCTGGACACCGCCTCAAAAGAGGACCGGTGCCGAGTGCTCCTTAGAAAGGAGGTGATCCAGCCGCACCTTCCGGTACGGCTACCTTGTTACGACTTCGTCCCAATCGCCAGTCCCACCTTCGACCGCTCCCTCTCCGAAGAGTTGGGCCACGGGCTTCGGGTGTTACCGACTTTCGTGACGTGACGGGCGGTGTGTACAAGGCCCGGGAACGTATTCACCGCAGCGTTGCTGATCTGCGATTACTAGCGACTCCGACTTCACGGGGTCGAGTTGCAGACCCCGATCCGAACTGAGACCGGCTTTTTGGGATTCGCTCGACCTTACGGTTTCGCAGCCCTCTGTACCGGCCATTGTAGCATGCGTGCAGCCCAAGACATAAGGGGCATGATGATTTGACGTCATCCCCACCTTCCTCCGAGTTGACCCCGGCAGTCTCCCATGAGTCCCCACCCGAAGTGCTGGCAACATGGAACGAGGGTTGCGCTCGTTGCGGGACTTAACCCAACATCTCACGACACGAGCTGACGACAACCATGCACCACCTGTACACCGCCCCGAAGGACCCCGTATCTCTACGAGTTTTCGGTGTATGTCAAGCCTTGGTAAGGTTCTTCGCGTTGCATCGAATTAAGCCGCATGCTCCGCCGCTTGTGCGGGCCCCCGTCAATTCCTTTGAGTTTTAGCCTTGCGGCCGTACTCCCCAGGCGGGGCGCTTAATGCGTTAGCTGCGGCACGGAACCCGTGGATAGGGTCCCACACCTAGCGCCCAACGTTTACGGCGTGGACTACCAGGGTATCTAATCCTGTTCGCTCCCCACGCTTTCGCTCCTCAGCGTCAGTTACGGCCCAGAGACCCGCCTTCGCCACCGGTGTTCCTCCTGATATCTGCGCATTTCACCGCTACACCAGGAATTCCAGTCTCCCCTACCGCACTCAAGCCAGCCCGTATCGACTGCAGGCCCGGAGTTGAGCCCCGGGTTTTCACAGTCGACGTGACAAGCCGCCTACGAGCTCTTTACGCCCAATAATTCCGGACAACGCTTGCACCCTACGTATTACCGCGGCTGCTGGCACGTAGTTGGCCGGTGCTTCTTCTGCAGGTACCGTCACTTGCGCTTCGTCCCTGCTGAAAGAGGTTTACAACCCGAAGGCCGTCATCCCTCACGCGGCGTCGCTGCGTCAGGCTTTCGCCCATTGCGCAATATTCCCCACTGCTGCCTCCCGTAGGAGTCTGGGCCGTGTCTCAGTCCCAGTGTGGCCGGTCGCCCTCTCAGGCCGGCTACCCGTCACTGCCTTGGTAGGCCATTACCCCACCAACAAGCTGATAGGCCGCGGGCTCATCCCTCGCCGAAAAACTTTCCACCACCGAAGATGCCTAAAGTGGTCGTATCCGGTATTAGCCCCGGTTTCCCGGAGTTATCCCAGAGCGAGGGGCAGATTGCCCACGTGTTACTCACCCGTTCGCCGCTCGAGTACCCCGAAGGGCCTTTCCGCTCGACTTGCATGTGTTAAGCACGCCGCCAGCGTTCGTCCTGAGCCAGGATCAAACTCTCCATCAAGGTTTTTCATCAGCACCAGCCGGCGAAGGCAACGGTGCCAATACCCTTAGAGAATCCATTTACCTAGCAGAACCAACATCACCCCAACGTTGGCAGGGGCTAGTCAGTCCAACCAAAGGAACCTAGAACCCACCAAAAATAGTGAGCCGAGGTCAAACACTTGGCACTAACTTTTAAACACACTGTTGAGTTCTCAAACAACACACGCGCACCGGATCCGCTCTCTCGAGCCTCACTCAGGGCTTGTCCTGCGTTTCTTACTGTACCCGATCCGATTTCCAGAACCAAATTCGCTCTGTTTCCTTATCGGGGCCTTACCGCCGAACTAAATCGCTCGGCGTCTTGCGTTTTCCAGCGTATCCGGTCGTTCTCGCGGCGCCAAATCGGCCGCTTCGCCCGGCGCAGCATTTCGCCCCGACCTTCCGGCCGGTGTGGCTCGAGCTGCTTCCCCGCGGGCCGTCCACCCGTTCGCTTGCGCGTCCGGTGCGTGTCCGTCTCCCCTGCGGGCCTTGTGAAATCTACGCGACACATCGGCGGTTGCGCAAACCGATTAACCGTGGCGGTGGACACACAGTGAACAACTCCGGTCCGTCACCTATCTTTTCGCTGGTCAGCTCGGGTCAGGGCGCAGATCCTGCCGCATGCCGTGCTACGCGCGGCGTAGACGGAGAAGAACAGACAGTCACGAACGCGGGGTCACGGTGCCCGCGTAGTGGTGAGCGGTGACCGCGACGTCGATCGCCCGGCCCAGTTCGCCGAACTTCTCCGAGTACTCGACCGGATCGACCCCGGGTGGGTCCTTCGGCCGAGCCGGATCGACGAATCGGCTCCCGAGATTCGTCTGCACCACCACGATGTAGTGGCGCCACGGCTTACCCGGCAGCGAGCGCACGATTCCGGCGTCACCGCCGGCGGTTTCGGCCAGACCGGTCTTGTGGGCGAACGTGACCTCGGCGGCCTCGTTGCACGGGCGGACGTCCTCTCCGTAGCGGTGCTCGGGTAACCGGACCGTGCCGTCGGTCGGATCGGTCCAGCGGACCGGGGTCAGCTGAGGGATGCCCGCGGCCGGGTACGGACGGTCGCACCAGTTCGTCGTGGACAGCACCTGGTTCAGGCCCTGCTCGCCGAGCGTCCGGAGGAAGAAGGCCCGCGAGGCGGGGCGGAGGACGTCACGGGTGACCGGCTTCCCCTCCGGCGTCCGCCACAGCGTGCCCGGTCCTCCGACGAGGAGGAGCAGCAGCTTCGCGGTGTCCGGAGAGGTCATCGTGATCTCGTTGGTCCAGTTCCCGCCGGTACGCGGGTCGGTGCCCCCGAGGCGCAGCGTCGGTAGGCCGAGGTCGTCGAAGCGCGGGATCGCCCGGTGCTGGTGGAGCAGGCGCACCATCGCGCAGGCCGACGGGTTGGACGAGATCGTGAGCATCTCGTCGAGGAAGGTGCGCACCGGCGCCGTGCGTGCTCCTTCGCAGATCGGGCTGGGTTCGCCGTCCGGCGCGTACGTGTACGGCTCGTCGAGCTCCACCCGGCCCTGGTCGACCAGGCGCAGCACGCCGAACGTCACCATGAGTTTGAAGACGGAGGCCGGGTAGGGCGACATGAAGTCGACCGGTGCGCCCGTGTGTCCCGGGTGGAGGTCGACGCTGCCCTGGCCGGCGTTGCCGCTCCACGCGGTGTCGTCCCAGCGGCGCCAGCGGACGGCGTCAGTGGTGAGGTTCTCGTCGAGCGGGATGATCAGTCCGTCGCGGAAGCGGGCGCTGAGCAACACGGTCGCGGCGGCGACGGGCCGGCCCGAAGCGTCGAGCTCGATCACCGTCGTGTCCACATTCGGCACCAGGCCGAACACCGGTGGGAGCGGGAGGCCGAGGAAGCGGACGTCGACCAGGTCGACGAAGCTGCGCTCGTTCACCGCGGCCAGCAGTTCGCGGGCCAGCCGGTCGTCGCGGGGCGTCAGCTGGGTGGGGTCCAAGCCGAGAGGGCGCCGGGTCTCGAGCCGTTCGTCGCCGACCAGACCGCCGAAGAGCAGCACGGTCGCGAGGAAGCCGGCGGTGATCGCTCTCCGCACCGCCCGCAAGGTCATCCCGGACCTCCTAGGCTGGGTGCGTGTCTTCCCCACCGCTGCTGCTCGTGCTCGACGGCAACAGTCTGTTGCACCGCGCTTACCACGCGGCCGCGACGGGGAAACTGCTCGACTCGGACGACCGGCCGGTCTGGGCGCTGAAGGGTCTGGTGGGCTACGTCGCGCGGGCGTCGGCGAAGCTGCGGCCGGACGCGGTGGTGGTCGGGTTCGACTGTTCCGAGCGCTCGACCCGGCAGGTCGACTACCCGCAGTACAAGGCGCATCGGCCGGAGAAGGCCGCGGATCTGTCGGAACAGATCACGGCGGCGCCCGACCTGCTCCGGGAGGCGGGTTTCTGCACGGTCGTGCCGAGCGGCTTCGAGGCCGACGACGTGCTGGCGAGCGCGGCGGCGTCGGCACGCGGTGGTGGGTGGCGCTCGGTACTCGTGACGAGCGACCGGGACGCGTTCGCGCTCATCGACGAGCAGACCTCGGTGCTGCGGCTGCGTAACGGCGGCCTGGACGAGGCGGTGCTCATGACGCCCGCGTCGCTGGAGGAGCTCTACGGGGTGACGCCGGCGCTCTACGGCGACCTGGCGGCATTGCGCGGCGATCCGTCCGACAACCTGCCGGGCGTGCGGGGGTTCGGCACGATCCTGGCCGCGCGGCTGCTGGGGACGTTCGGGAGCGTGGAGGCCGCGTGGGCGGCCGGGTTCGACGACGTGCGTGCCGTAGTGGGTGAGGTGGCGGCGCGCAGTCTCGCGACCGACGAGGCGCGGGAGCGGGTGGCGGTCAACCGGCGGCTGATGCGCATGCGTGCCGATCTGGAGTTGCCGCCGTTGGACTCGGCCCGGTTGCCGCTCTCGTACGGCGTGATGCGTCAGGCGCTGGCCGGGCGCGGAATCATCCTCGGGCCGTCGCTGTGGGCGTTGACCGGGCGGACTCCGCCCCCCGAGCCCCCGGAGAAGGGCGCGCAGTCGGAGCCGCCGAAGTACCCGCGGACCGTGCGGGCCCGGCGGGAGCCTTCGCCGGACCAGATGGCGCTGTTCTAGGCCGAGCAGGGCTGCTGGGTGTCCCGGTAGGCGATCGTGGTGCGGATGACGCCGTCGAGGCGGTCGCGGGTGGCGGTGAGCTCGGCGATCTGGTGGTCGATGCGGTCGCGCTCGGTGGTGAGCCGGGCCATCAGCTCCGGCGTGACGACGCCGGTGTGGACGCACGGCAGGATCTCGAGCACCGCCTTGCTGGGGAGCCCCGCGGCGTAGAGCTGCTGGATGAAGCGGACGCGGTCCACCGCCGAGGCCGCGTAGACGCGCTGGCCGCTGGGCGTGCGCTCGGACGCCAGCAGGTGCTGCTCCTCGTAGTAGCGCAGCGCACGCACGCTGACCCCGGCTTTCGACGCGAGCTCTCCGATACGCACGGCTGAGACCTCTCCCACAACACTTGCCTCTGACGTCAACGTCAGGTTTTAGCGTAGCGGCAGAACCGAACCGACGGAGGAATCATGAAGATCGCTGGCGCAGTTGCCCTGGTCACAGGCGCGAACCGGGGCCTCGGCCGACACTTCGCCACCCAGCTGCTCGAGCGCGGGGCGACGAAGGTCTACGCGACCGCGCGCACGCCCGAGAGCATCGACATCCCCGGCGTGGAGACGCTGCGCATCGACGTCACCGACCCGGCATCGATCGAGGCCGCCGCGGCGGTGGCGGGCGACGTCACGCTGCTGGTGAACAACGCCGGCATCTCGACCGGCACCGAGCTGCTCCAGGGTGACCTGGCCGACATCCGCCGGGAGCTCGAGACCAACTTCTACGGGCCGCTGCACACCGTGCGCGCGTTCGCCCCGGTGCTGGAGCGCAACGGGGGTGGCGCGATCGTCAACATGCTCTCGGCGTTGTCGTGGTTCGCCTACCCCGGCTCGGGGGCGTACTCCGCCGGGAAGGCCGCCGCCTGGAACCTGACCAACTCGATCCGGCTGGAGCTGGCACCCCGCGGCATCCTCGTCTCCGGCGTGCACCTGGGGCTGGCCGACACCGACATGGCCGCGGGTCTCGACATGCCGAAGACACCGCCGGCCGACGTGGTGCGGACCGTGCTCGACGGCGTCGAGGCCGGGGCGCTCGAGGTCGTCGTCGACGAGTGGAGCGCCGGGGTCAAGGCCTCGCTCTCCCGCGACCCGGGTGAGTTCTACGGCGATGCCGCCCGCCCGACCGCCTGACCGCTCGGCGGAGGCGAGCACGCTTCAGAACGGATCGGAGCGTGCCCGCCTCAGCGAGCGGGTCCGCAGGTGGTAGCCCAGGAACAGCAGCGCGATCGTCAGCACGAACTCGATCCCGAGCCCGGTGCCCACTGCCACCGCGTCCCGGACTCCGAACCCCTCGAAGTTCGTCACGTGATAGACGAAGTGCGTGCCGCAGTACACGCCGAAGCCGGCCAGCGCGGCCATCACCAGGCGGTACTCGAGGACGACCGCGGCGATCACCAGCACGGTGACGATCGCGAGGTTGAGCCCGCCGACATCGGCCATCAGGTGCTCGTTGTACGGCGGATCGTTCGAGACGGTCGGGAAGTCGTCGTAGAACGACCGGGGGAAGAAGTACTGCCAGGCGCCCACGGTCCCGTCGAGGACGGCGAGGACGACCAGCCCGACGCGCATCGATCTCATACCGCTAGGACGGCGCAGCCCCCCCGTTCGTGACGTGGCGATTCCTGCACTCAGTGACATAATTGCCGTGAGCTGAGGAGATGAAGCCACATGGCTGGACGTTTCGAAGGCAAGGTCCTGTTCGTCACCGGCGCCGCACGCGGCCAGGGGCGCAACCACGCGATCCGGTTCGCCCAGGAGGGCGCGGACGTCATCGCGGTCGACGTCGCCCACGACGTCGAGACGGTCGGCTACCCCGGCGCGACCAGGGCCGACCTGGACGAGACCGTCCGGCTGGTCGAGGCGCTGGACCGGCGGATCGTCGCCTCGGTCGTCGACATCCGTGACCGTGCCGGTCTGCTCACCGCGGTCGACGAGGGCGTCGCGCAGCTCGGACGCGTCGACGTGGTCAGCTCGAACGCCGGCATCGCCACGTTCGCCCCGGCCGCGGAGATGTCCGAGGAGATGTGGCGGACGATGATCGACGTCAACCTGACCGGGCAGTTCTTCACCGCGCAGGCCGCGATCCCGCACCTGATCCGGCAGGGCGACGGCGGCTCGATCGTGTTCACGAGCTCGACCGCCGGGCTCAAGGGCATGGCGAACCTCCCCCACTACTCGGCGGCCAAGCACGGCCTGGTCGGCCTCGCGCGGTCGCTGGCGAACGAACTCGCGCCGCACCGCATCCGGGTCAACACCGTCCACCCGACGAACGTCGACACCGTGATGATCCAGAACACCGAGACCAGGGCGCTGTTCGGCGGGCCGGACGTCTCGCGCGAGGAGTTCGCCGAGGCCGCCACCCCGATGAACATGCTGCCGATCCCGTGGGTGGACGTCGACGACGTCACCGAGGCGCTGATGTACCTCTCCTCCGACGCCGGCCGCTTCCTGACCGGGGTGTCCCTCCCGGTGGACGCCGGCATGTCGCAGAAGTAGCCCAGGGGCCTCCGGACGGTGGAGGGCGGCGACCGTATCGTCGGGACCGTGAGATCGCGCTATCGGTGGTTCCTGGTCTGGGCGGCAGTTGTACTAGTGGTCGATCAGGCGACCAAGTACTGGGCGGAACGGACGCTCTCGGACGGGCGTGAGATCGAGGTGATCCCGCCGCTCATCGACTTCCGGCTGGTCTACAACCCCGGGGCCGCGTTCTCCATCGGCGAATCGATGACGTGGGTGTTCGCGATCGCGGCGGCGGCCGCGGTCGTCGGCATCCTGTACTACGCGCGGCGGGTGACGTCGCTGGGCTGGGCGTTGGCGCTCGGCGCGGTGCTCGGGGGCGCGGCCTCGCACCTGGGTGACCGGCTCTTCCGGGAGCCCGGGTTCGCGCGGGGACACGTCGTCGACTTCATCGATTACAACGGGTTCTTCGTCGGGAACGTGGCCGACATCGCGCTCGTGCTGGGCGCGATCGTGCTGGCACTGCTCACGTTCCGTGAGGTCCCGCTGCGTGCGGACGACGCCCCGGCGCCGGCCGACAAAAGCGGCGACCGTAGCCCCGAAGAGGCTGGTTAGCCTAACCTAAGCACATGAGCGGAACCACGCTGCCCATGCGTGTGTGGACCGGCGAAGTCGTCCGCACCGAAGACCTCACCCCGGCCCTGCGTCGCGTCGTCATCGGCGGCCGCGGGCTCGCCGGCTACGCCACCACGGGCGTCGGCGACGAGTACGTCCGGCTGATCTTCCCGCTCGGCGGGGAGCGCGAACCGATCCTCCCCACGGTCACCGACGGTCACCTCGACTACGGGTCGATCGATCTGGACACGATGCGCACGTACACCGTGCGTGCCTTCGACCCGGTCACCACCGAGGTCTCGATCGATTTCGTCGTCCACGACGGTGGTGTCGCCGCCGAGTGGGCCCGGAAGGCCGCCCCCGGCGACCTCGTCGGCATCAACACCCCCGACGGCATGTACGACCCGCCTGCCGGCCTGGCCTGGCAGCTGCTCGTCGCGGACTTCGCCGCCCTTCCGGCCGCGGCGCGGCTGCTCGAGAACACCCCCTCCGGGGTGCGGACGCGCGCGGTCCTCGAGGTCCCGGGCCCGGAACACCACATCCCGCTCGACGTCCGGCCGGGTACCGAGATCACCTGGCTGCACGGCGGCAACGGGCACGGTGCGAGCCGGCTCGAGCAGTGCGTGCGCTCGATGCCACGCCCGGACGGCACCGGCTACGTCTGGGTGGCCGGCGAGACCCGCGAGATGCGTAACGTCCGCAAGTACTTACGCCGCGAGCTGGGACTGCCGGCCGGGGCGTACAAAGCCGTCGGGTACTGGACCGACGGAGCGGAAACCTGGCGGGACCGCTACGACGCGCTCGACGACGCGACCAAGGCGTCGCTCGAAGCGATCTGGGCCGCCGATGCCGACCTCGCCGACATCGAGATCCAGTACGACGAGAAGCTCGCCCGCCTCGGCCTCTAACCGGTCAGGAATCGAGAAGCACGGGCCGGTCGCGCGCACCTAGCGTGACCGGCATCAACCCGCGTCTTCCCGGAGGTACCGATGGACTGGCGACAGCTCCACCGCGGCACGTCGATCGTCGTCACCGCGCCGTACCGGGCGCGACGGGCGAACGTCTGATGTGCACCCGACCGATGCGCGACGCCCTGACGCGGGCCGCGCGCGCCGACGACCGGCGTCCGCCGGAGGCCGAGCCCCGACCCGAGCCCGAACCGGTGCCGGAGCTCAGCGAACCGGGCTGAGCCCGAGCTCCGTCGGACGAGTGCGCAGCACCCGCTCGACGGCCGCGAGCCCGAACCGGACCGCGCCGATCAGGATCGCGTCGTCGCCGAGCGTCGACAGCCGCCAGCCGGGCGGGTCGACGAGCAGCGCCGGCGCACGTCGCTCCGCCGCGCGCAGCACGTACTCGCACGCGGTGGCCAGGTCCGGGAGCGCGAACAGGCTGGTGCCCAGGACGACCACTGCGGGGTCGAGCGCGAGCAGGACCGGCGCCAGCGCGTCGGCCAGCCGCTCCCCCACCAGTTCCAGCGCGCGGATGGCGTCCGGGTCGCCGTCGGCGGCGCCCCGGACGATCGCGGCGTCGCTGTAGATGCTGCTCGGCTCGATGCCGGGACGCCCGACGCCGGGCTCGCCGATCGCGCGGGCCGCCAGCGGGCTGCCGTCGGGGAAGATCATGAACCCGATCTCGCCGGCCGCGCCGTGCTGCCCGCGCAGAAGCCGGCCACCGGTGATGATCCCGGCGCCGAGACGTTCGCCGAGCAGGATGAAGACCATCTCGCCGGTGGTGGCGGCGCCCCCGCGCCACTGCTCGCCCAGCGCGGCCAGGTTGGCGTCGTTGTCGACCGCGACCGGGCACCGCAGTTCGTCGCCGAGGATCGCCGCGATGTCGACGTCGGCCCAGTCGCGCAGGTTGTCGACGTAACGCAGCCGGGTGGTGTCCTGGACCCAGCCCGGCGTGCCGACCGTGGCCGCGCACACCCGGTGCGCGTCGACGCCGGCCTCGGCCAGTGCGGCGCGGACGGCCTCCACCACCGCGCGCGCCCGAGCCGCGCCGGTCAGGTCCCGGCGGACGGTACGGCGCCGGATCAGCACGGTCTCGCCGTCGAGATCCGCGAGGCCCACCGCCAGCGACCGGCTCCGGACGTCGATCCCGACGACGTACCCCGCCCGCGGCCGGAACCGCAACCGGCGGGCGGGCCGGCCGGGTGACTGCACACCGCGCGCCGGTGGTGCCTGCTCCTCCTCGACCAGACCGCTCGTCAGCAGGTCGTTGACGATCAGCTCGACGGTCGGGCGGGACAGCCGGGTGCTCCTGGCCAGTTCGGCGACGCGGGGCGGGTCCTCCGCCGTCCGGATCGACGCCAGTACGGCCGCCGCGTTGGCCGTACGCAGGTCCCCCACGCCCACCACCGCGGGTGCCGTGGCTCCGGCGTCGTCGCCGAACGGCCAGGTGGTCACGAGCGGCACGGTACCAACCACCCTCTTGCGCTCCCCTCCGAACCGCGCTTACAGTGCTCGCCAATTTGAAAAAGCAATTTCTTTATCAAACTAGGAGGCCGCATGAGAGTCGCCGTGATCGGGGCCGGAGCGATCGCCCGGCCGCACGTCGCCGCCTGGACCTCACTGGGCGCACACGTCCGGATCCACTCGTCGCACGGCGCCTCGGCGCTGGCCCGGGCCTACGGCGGCACCGCGGTGGACACGCTCGAGGAGTGCCTCGACGGCGTCGAGGTGGTGGACGTGTGCACGCCCACCCCCACCCACGCACCGATCGTGCTGGCGGCCGCGGCCCGCCGGCTGCACGTCGTCTGCGAGAAGCCGCTGGCGCTGGACCACCGGACCGCGGCCGGGCTGATCGACGCGTGCCGCGACGCCGGCGTCCGCCTCTTCCCCGGTCATGTCGTGCGCTACTTCCCGGCGTACGCGGCCGCGCACCGGCTGGTGACCGAGCAGGGCACGGTCGGCCGGGTCGCGGTCACGCGCCTGAGCCGGACCACGATGACGCCCTCGGCGCCCTGGCTCACCGACCCGGCCCGCTCCGGCGGCGTGCTCGTCGACCAGATGATCCATGACTTCGACTTCGCCCGGTGGATCGCCGGGCCGGTCGTCGACGTCTTCGCCCGGCTCACCGGCGGACCACCCTGGACCGGCCACGCGCTGCTGCGCCACGAGAGCGGCGCCCTCACCCAGGTCACCGGCCAGTGGGGTCGGCCGGGCACCGCGTTCCGGACGTCGTTCGCGATCCGCGGCAGCTCCGGCGGCCTCGACCACGATTCGCGGGACACCGCCCCGCTGCGCTGGGAGCCGGAACCACCGGCCGACGCCCTGTTACCGGCCTTCGACGCGACCGGCTCGCCGTTCCGCGCCGAGCTGGCCGACTTCGTCACCGCGCTCCGCACCGGGGCACCCGCCCGGGTGACTCCCGAGGACAGCCTGGCCGCGCTCGACGTCGCGCTCGCCGCGGTGCGGTCGGTCCGCGAGAACCGGCCGGTCGATCCGAAGGAGGTCGCGGCATGACGATCCGGATCGGGATCGCCTCCACCGCCCATCCGCACAGCGCGTCCTACGCCGCCGCGCTCAGCCGACGACCGGATGTCGAGCTGCGCGTCGCCGAGCTCGACGAGCTCCTGGCCTGGGCTCCGCACGGCGTCGTGATCTGCGCCGAGAACCACCGGCACCGTGAGCTCACCGAGCGCGCCGCCGCGGCCGGCGTCCACGTGCTCTGCGAGAAACCGCTGGCGACGAACGTGGCCGACGCCGTCGCGATGATCGACGCTTGCGAACGCGCGGGCGTCCACCTGGCGACCGCGTACCCGGTCCGCTTCCACCCGGCGCTCGCGGCGCTGCGGGCCGGTCGGCCGGGACGGCTCTACTCGGCGGTCGGCGTGAACACCGGCATCGCGCCCGGGGGCTGGTTCGCCGACACCGCGTCCGGCGGCGGCGCGATCCTCGACCACACCGTGCACCTGGCCGACCTGCTGACCGCGCTGGTCGACGCTCCGCCGGTCGAGGTGTACGCGCAGGCCAACCGGATCGTGGCCGGCGCCGGGGGCGACGCCGAGACCGGCGGGCTGCTCGTCGTCACCCACGCCGACGGGTTCGTCGCCTCGATCGACTGCAGCTGGAGCGAACCGTCCGGCTTCCCCCGCTGGGGCGGCCTGTCGCTGACCCTGCACGGCAGCGGCGGGAGCGTCCACTTCGATCCGTTCGCCGACGAACTCACCGGCTACGACGCGACGCGCACCGCGTCGGCGCCCTACCTCGATCTCGACGCGCTGCTGCTCGCGGACTTCGTCGACGCGATCCGGGAACGGCGCCCGCCCGACCGGACCGCCCTGCGCTCCCTCGCCGTGGCCGAAGCCGCGTCGACCTCGGCGGCCACCGGCCGGCCGGAGCCCGTCCACCCCCTCGGAGGTCGCTGACCATGACCCGACTGCGCCGCCTCGGCCTCTGGCTCGTGCTCGCCACCGTCACGCTGCTGCTCGCGATCGCCTCGCCCACGTTCCGGACCGTGCTCAACGCGCAGAACGTCCTGGAGCAGACCTCGCTGCTGGGGATCGTCGCCTGCGGCATGGCCGTGATGATGATCTCCGGCGGCTTCGACCTCTCGGTCGGTGCCGTCGGCGCCTCCGCCTCCGTCGTGGGCGCGATCGTCGCCGCACACGTCGGCGGCCCGCTCACGCTCGTCGCCGGGCTGCTCGTCGGTCTGGCGCTCGGATTCGCCAACGGCTACCTGATCGCGAAGGTCCGGATCAACGCGTTCGTCGCCACGTTCGCGATGAGCAACATCGTGTCGGGCGTCCTGTTCACGGTCACCGACGCGCAGTCCCACGTCGGGGCACCGGCGCTGCTGACCACCGCGGCGACCGGACGCGTGCTCGGCGTGCCGACGCTCTTCCTGGTGTTCGTCGCCGTCCTGGCCGCGACCTGGTTCGTGCTGACCCGCACGAAGTTCGGGCACTACGTCTACAGCGTCGGCGGCAACGCCGAGGCCAGCCACCTCTCCGGGGTTCCGGTGCAGCGCGTGCAGATCTTCGCGTTCGCCACCGGGGGCGTGCTGGCCGGCGCGGCGGGCCTGCTGCTGCTCGGCCAGACGCAGGTCGGCCAGCCCTCGGCCGCGCAGGCCTGGCCGCTGAACGCGATCGCGATCTGCGTCGTGGGCGGGGTCGCGCTCACCGGCGGGGTCGGCCGGATCGAGGACGTGTTCGCGGCGACCCTGCTGCTCGGCGTCATCGCCAACGGGCTCAACCAGCTGAACGTCTCGCCGTACTGGCAGCCCGCGATCACCGGCCTGGTGATCCTCGTCGCCGTGGTGCTCGACCAGTACAACCGCCGCCGCACGCCCGGCCGACGCGCCGGGAACCCCGCCGAACCGTCCCGTCCCACCGCCCTCGTCGGATGAGAGGTCACACCATGAGACGCCGTACCTTCCTGAGCGCCACCGCCGTCCTCGCCGCCGCCACCGTGGCCGGCTGCGACGTCGTCGACGCCGACGAGAACCACACGATCGGTCTGGCCGAGGCCTCGACCACGATCCCGTTCCTGGCCGTGATGGACGACGCGTTCACCGCCCGGGCGAAGGAGCACGGCATGAAGACCGTGATCCTCAACGGCGAACTCGACAACGCCAAGCAGGCCGCCAACATCGAGACGCTGATCGCCAAGCAGGTCGACCTGATCGTCGTGGTGTCGTCGAACCCGACCGCGGTGATCCCGGCGATCAAGCACGCCAACCGCGTCGGTATCCCGGTGATCGCGCTCAACGCGAAGCTCGACGAGGGCGCCGAGCTGGTCAGCTACGTCGGCTGCTCGGACTACCAGTACGGGCAGGGCGAGGCGAAGCTGCTGGTCGAAGCCCTGCCGAATGGCGGTGACGTGGCGATCGTCCTCGGCCCGCCCGGCGACTCCCCCACCGTCCAGCGCCTCGCCGGGATGAAATCCGTGCTGGCGTCCCACCCCGGGATCAGGATCGTGGCGACACCGTCGGACGGGTTCGACAACAGCCGGAACCTCGCGGTCACCCAGGACCTGCTCAGCAAGTACCCCCGGGGCACGATCGACGCGATCGTCGCCGAAGGGCCGCAGATGTACGTCGGCGCCGAGTACGCCCGCAAGAACGGCCGGGACGACGTCGTCTTCATCGCCGGTGACTACTCCAAGCAGGTCGAAGCCGCGATCAAGTCGGGTGCCCTGTACGGCACCGTCGACCAGAGCCCGGTGCTGCAGGGACAACGCGCCGCGGACTTCGCCTGGCGGAAGTTGACCGGGAAGGACGTACCGAAGGAGTCGCTGATCCCGCTGCCGGCGATCACCAGGGCCAACGTGGCCGCCAACCCCGCCGAGTGGGGCTGACGTGCTGGTACTCGACGACGTCTCGAAGCGGTTCGGCGGCACGACCGTCCTGGACCACGTGACCCTCCGGGTGCGTGCCGGTGAGGTCCACGGCCTGGTCGGGCAGAACGGCGCCGGCAAGTCGACGCTGGTCAAGATCCTCTCCGGGCTCTACCCCGATCACGAGGGCCGGATCACGGTCGACGGGCGGGTCGCGGCGCTGTCCGATCCACGCGCCTCCCGAGCCGAAGGCATCGGCGTCATCCACCAGGAGTTCAGCCTGGTGCCCCAGCTCACGGTGGCCGAGAACCTGCTGCTGGGACGCGAGCCCGGCCGGTGGGGATACCGGCAGCGCCGCACCGAAGCCCGGGCGCGGACGCTTCTCGAGTCGGTCGAGGTGGAGATCGGCGCCCCGCTGACCGCCCGGGTCGCCGAGCTGGGCCCCGCCGTCCGGCAGCGGATCGAGATCGTCAAAGCGCTCGCCGCCGACGTCCGGGTGCTGCTGCTCGACGAGCCGACCGCCCGCCTCTCCGAGGCCGAACGCCGATCGTTGTTCGCGGTCGTGCGCTCGCTCGCCGACCGGGGCGTCGGGATGATCTTCATCTCGCACTTCCTCGACGAGGTCCGCGAGGTCACCGACCAGCTGACCGTGCTGCGCAACGGACGGGTGGTCGCGTCGGCGCCCACCGCGGCCCTGTCGGTCGGGCAGATCACGGCGTTGATGGTGGGCGACGAACTGCGGGAGACCCTCACCGCGGAGCGGGCCGCGCACCGCGCCGACGACGCCCGCCCGGTCGTGCTCGCGCTCCGCGGTACGGCGGCGGACGTGGAGCTGCGGGCCGGCGAGATCACGGCCGTGGCCGGGCTGGTCGGCTCGGGACGGACCCGCCTGTGTCGCGCGCTGAGCGGGGCAGCCCCCGCGCGGCTCGAGTTGCGGGGCCGGCCGACGCGTTTCGCCGGGCCGCGGGCCGCAGTCGCGGCGGGCGTCGTCCACATCCCCGAGGACCGGCGGCACCAGGGTCTCTGCCTGAGCCATTCGGTGATGCGCAACCTGGCGCTGACCGCGTTGTCTCGTGGCCTCGGCCGGTGGGGGGTGGTGCGCCGGCGTCCGGTCCGGCGGCTGGCCCGCGGTCTCGTCGCGGACCTGCGGATCTCGCCGGCCGACATCGACGCGCCCGCGGGCACGCTCAGCGGCGGCAACCAGCAGAAGGTGGTGCTGGGCAAAGCGCTGGCGGCGGCGCCAGACGTGCTGATCGTCGACCAGCCGACGGCCGGGGTCGACGTCGGGACCAAGGCCCAGATCCACCACCTGCTCCGGGAACGGGCGGACGCGGGTGCGGCCGTGCTGGTCGTCTCCGACGACATCGACGAGCTGCTCGCGCTCTCCGACCGCTTCCACGTGCTCACCCGGGGAGTGCTCAGCTGGTCGGGCACGCGGGTGAGCCGGGAGGAGCTGCTCGCTCACATCTCGGCCTGAGCCGGGAACTCCTCCAGCCCGACGACACGCAGGAGGTCGAGGCGCTCGCGGGCGTCGGCGTCGGCCGGGGTCAGCACCACCAGCTGCTGGCCCAGGTCCGGGGTCACGAGCGTCTCGCAGTCCATCAGCAGCGGACCGACCCGCGGGTGCACGAGCGTCTTCCGGTCCGCGCGCCGGACCGCCACCTCGTGCTCGGACCAGAGCTGCCGGAACTCGGCGCTCACGGCCTCGAGCCGGGCGACGAGCCCGGCCACCTCGGGGTCACCGGCCCGGCGGCCCACCGCCGCGCGCAGGTCGGCGACGTGCTGGCGCGAGTGGCGCTCCTGCTCCGCGGGAGTGTGCGCGGCGCGGGCGGCGGGTTCAGCGAACCACCGGAGGAGCACGTTGTGGCCGGTCTGGTCGCCCACCAGCAGCGTCGACATGCGGTTCTGGGCCAGCACCTCCCCCAGGTCGGAGATCACCATCGCCGGGTTGTCGCCGAGCAGGTCGAGCAGGCGCAGCAGGCCGGCGCGCGCCAGGCGGGCCACCCCGTCGGACGGGGGTGGCGGCTGGCCGGCCAGGTGGAAGAGGTGGTCGCGCTCGTCGTCGGAGAGGCGCAGCGCGCGGGCCAGCGCACCGAGCAGCTGGGGCGAGGGCTGGCTGCTGCGCCCCTGCTCGAGCCGGACGACGTAGTCGACCGACATGCCGGCGAGCATCGCGACCTCCTCGCGGCGCAGGCCACCGGTGCGCCGGCGCGGGCCGTCGGCGAGCCCGACCTGCGCCGGCCGGATCGCCTCGCGGCGGCGGCGCACGAAGTCGGCGAGCTGTTCACGCTGCATGTGGCCATGCTCCCCCGGCGAGGGCCGACGAGCCAGGGAGCGGCGCTCCCACGATGAACGCTCCGATTTCGGGGTTCCACCGCCGCGGGCAGGGTCGGCGTCATGAACACATTCGGACTGGGCGCGATGGCCATGTCGGACGCCTACGGAACGAGCGACCGCGCGGAGAGCATCGCCACCGTGCAGGCGGCGCTGGACGCGGGCATCACCTTCGTCGACACCGCCGACTTCTACGGCAACGGACACAACGAGCTGCTGCTGGCTTCCGCGCTGCGGGGCCGTCCACGGGACGGTTACGTGCTGAGCGTCAAGTTCGGGGCGCTGCGCGACCCCGACGGCACGATGCTCGGGTTCGACGGCCGCCCGGCGTCGGTGAAGAACTTCCTGAGTCACTCGCTCAGCCGGCTGGGCGTCGAGTACGTCGACGTCTACCGGCCGGCCCGGCTGGACCCGGCGGTGCCGATCGAGGACACGGTCGGGGCGATCCGGGACCTGATCGACGCCGGGTACGTGCGGTCGGCCGGGTTGTCGGAGGTCGGCGCCGCGACGATCCGCCGGGCGCACGCCGTGACGCCGATCGCCGATCTGCAGATCGAGTACTCGCTGCTCTCCCGCGGGGCGGAGGCCGAGGTGCTGCCGGTGCTGCGCGAGCTGGGGATCGGTCTGACCGCGTACGGCGTGCTGAGCCGCGGCCTGCTGTCGGGGCACTGGCGCCCCGGCACCGCCGGCGACCACCGGAACCTGATGCCCCGGTTCTCGGCCGGGAACGTCGCCCACAACCTCGCACTCGTCGACGCGCTGCGCCGCGTCGCCGACGCGAAGGGCTGCACGACCGCGCAACTGGCGATCGCCTGGGTGGCCGCTCAGGGAGCCGACATCGTGCCGCTGATCGGCGCCCGCACGCGCGAGCGCCTGGCCGAGGCGCTGCCGGCGCTCGAACTCGAGCTCTCCGCCGATGACCTGGCCGCGATCGAGCGGGCCGTCCCCGCCGGTTCGGCCCGCGGCGACCGCTACCCCACCCCGATGATGGCGCAACTGGCAGTGGGCAACTAAGGGTTCTCGGGCGATGTGCCGGGGCGCGGGCCGCGGAGCGTGTAGGCCACCAGCCCGGCGAGCCCGAGCACCGCGGCCACCACCGTGGCCGGTCGGCTCCCCGGGGACTGGATCTGCCAGGTCAGCGCCTCGCCGACCCGGCCGTGGCCCGGGAACGTCGCCGCGAGAAGCGTCCACCCCAGCGGCAGGATCCAGGCGCGGGCGGCCCCGACCGCGGCCGCCCCCAGTGCGGTCAGCCCCAGCAGGCCACCCGCGTTGCGGACCACGAACCCGATCGGCCCGAACCGCGTACCGGTCACCTCGGTGGCCTGCAGCAGCAGCGTCACGCAGCCCAGGACCACGATCAGGTGCGAGGCCCGCAGCCGGGCCCAGGGACGCGCGGCCGTCCGGTCGAGGCTGGCGTCGGGGCCGCCGAGCGTGGCGGTCGCGATCGCGATCAGCAGGAGGACGGCCAACAGGAGAGCCGTGCTGCCCACCGGGTCCTGATCGCTCGTCGTCGACGCGATCAGCCAACTCAGGAACGTGCCCGCGGCCGCCGCGCCGAGCGCCATCGGCACCCGGCGCGAACGGGCGTAGAGCACGAGCCACCTCACCGGGCGCCGCCGGTCAGGATCGGCAGCGTGTCCCGGCACTTCTCGGCGGCCGGGTACACCGCGGCGACCCGGGCGTCGGCCTCGGCCTTCGGCAGTGCTCTGAGGTCGCGGTAGAGCTGGACGGACTCGGGATCCTCGAATTCCATGCCGTCGAGGCCGGTGGCCGGCTCGCGGCCGAGCAACCAGAACGCCGCGACCGTGCCGGCCGTGTAGCTCCGGCTGTCCCCGCACCGCACCGGGCCGCCGAACACCCCGGTCAGCATCTGCAGCTCGAGTCGTCCCGGGAACGCGAGGTGCCCGTGCCGGTCGACCTGGACGTTCATCAGCACGGTGTCGGGCCGTTCGGCCGGCTTGGTCATCGGGAAGAACGTCGAGGTGTCCTCGTGCGCCTCGACGATCGGCGTGGAGGCCAGGAGCTTCAGCACGTGCCGCGCCTTCGGCGTCACCTCGGGCAGCAGCGACTCGTTGGCCCGGCTCACGCAGACCCGCGGGCCGGCGTCCTCGGTGCACACCAGCTGCTGGGCGACGGGGTCGAGCTTCTCCCGGTCGTAGGCGTCATCGGTCGGCATCGCGAACGCGGTGAGCGTCGCGCCGACCACCAGCGGCACGAGCGCGGCCACCGCGAACCGGCGGTGGCGGACCGCGAAGAGCACGAACGCGGCCGCGGCCAGAGCGACCAGCCACACGGTCTGGGTGGCGCTGATCCGCCCGCTGATCGTGTCGTAGGCGCTGAACGTACCCATGCCGGACCCGGGGAAGAACGCCGTCGCGGGCGCCTCGTCGGAGAACAACTGCGGCCCGAAGCCGAGCAGCGCGAACCCCGCCACGGCCACCGCCGGTGCGGTGGCCAGCGCCGGACGCAGCCGCCCGAGCCCCAGCCCGAGCCAGAACGCCACGACCATCGTGAGCACGCCGACCGCCACCACCACGAACGCGGCGGCCGGCAGGTAGCTCGCGGTGTCGATGATCCGTGGCACCGCCGCGGCCAGCGCGACCAGGTACGCGACCAGAGCCGCCAGCCCGGTCGCGATCAGCACCGGGACGACCTGCAGCGGACGCGGCCGGGGCACGGTCGCGAAGAGCTCGGCGACGTTCGCGCGGTGCTCGCGATAGGACTGCCAGGCCCCGGCGGCCATCGTGAGCGGTACCACGACGATGAGGTACTCACGCTGGACCATGACCAGCGCCATCCAGCCCGACGACCAGCGCCCCGAGGTCGCCTGGAGGACGATCGAGCCGGCGACCGCGATCAGCAGCGCGGCGCCGAACGCGGCCGAGCGTCGGAGTTCGATACCCAGGATGCGGCTCATGCGTTGCTCCGGTGCTGACGCAGGAG
This sequence comes from Cryptosporangium arvum DSM 44712, assembly GCF_000585375.1. Classification (NCBI taxonomy): domain Bacteria; kingdom Bacillati; phylum Actinomycetota; class Actinomycetes; order Cryptosporangiales; family Cryptosporangiaceae; genus Cryptosporangium; species Cryptosporangium arvum. The sequence goes on along the minus strand of NZ_KK073874.1, from coordinate 1,826,904 downwards.
GGCGGAGTAGCCGCGCTCGGCGGGGCTGTCACCGGCGTCGTTCGGGCCGCCACGGGCGACGAGGTCGTCGGGGCTGCCCTGGAACAGGAGCCGGCCCTCGTTCATCAGGATGACGTCGGTGCAGGCCGCGACGACGTCTTCGACCAGGTGCGTCGAGACCAGGACGCAGCTGTCGCGGCCGAGGTCACGCAGCAGATCGCGGAAGTCGAGGCGCTGTTCGGGGTCGAGGCCGACCGTGGGTTCGTCGAGCAGCAGCAGCTGCGGCTCGTTCACGATCGCCTGCGCGATGCCGGCCCGGCGCAGCATGCCCCCGGACAGCGTCTTCATCTTCGCGTCGGCTTTCGCGGTGAGGCCGACGCGGTCGATCGAGCGCTGCACGGCGTCGGGGATGGCCGCCTTGGGCATTTCCTTGAGCCAGGCCATGTACTCGACGAACTCGCGGACGGTGAACCGCGGGTAGAAACCGAACTGCTGCGGCAGGTAGCCCAGGCCGCGCCGGACCTCGCGGAGGTCGGCCCGGCCGTCCACCGACGCGCCGAGCAGCGTCAGCGTGCCGCCGGCGGGTTTCACGACCGTGGCGAGCGCACGCATCAGCGTGGTCTTGCCGGCGCCGTTCGGGCCGAGCAGCCCATGGACGCCGGTGTCGAGGGTCAGGTCGAGGCCGTCCACGGCCAGGTGCTTGCCGGCGCGGACGCGGAGACTCTCCGCCCGCACGAGCCACGGGACGAGGGTGGGGGCCGTTTCGGCCGCGCTCACCGGACGCATGGGGTCGTTCCTTTCCTGGGGGTTCACGCGCCGCTGCGCAGGCGGCGGAAGTGGGTCGCGACGAGCGGGACGAGCGCGGCGAACGCCACGGCGGCGACCGCCCACAGGGCGGTGCTGCCCGGCCGGAGGAGCGGGGAGAGGGATTCGCTGGCCAGGCTCGGCAGGAGCACGGCCCCGGACCAGGCCAGGCCGAGCCCGATCGCGGCCGGCCGCACGCCGACGAACGCGCCGAGCGCCAACGTGCCCGCGGTGAAGGCCAGGCACGGCAGCAGGGTGAGGGCCAGCGAGGTGCCGGTGCTCAGGCCGGCCACCAGCAGAACCGGGAGGACGACGACGAGCACGGCGAGCGTGCGGCGCAGCACCATCGCCAACCCGGCCGACGGCGTGGTGACGATCAGCTCCCAGACCGGATCGAAGCGACGGCTCCAGGACGCCGCGACGCCGGGCAGCGGCGCCACCGGAGCGAGCAGCAGCACGAGCGACGGCAGACTCGGCGCGACGCGGTCGAGCGCCACCGCGCAGGTCACCACGGCGATCGTCATCGCGAGCCAGGGCAGCAGCGTCCAGGCCAGCCAGCGCCGGTGGACGGTGAAGGCCGGACGGCGGTACGGGGCCGGCGCCGGACCGGTCCGGATCGCCTGGTCCAGCGAGGCGGCGACCCGATCGAGCAGGTCCGCGGTGGCGGGGGTGGCCAGGTGCGCGCGGCAGTCCGCGCAGCCGTCGAGGTGGACCTCGACCGACCAGAGCGTGGCGTCGTCGAGCCCGTTGCCGCCGTGCGCGTAGCGGGTGAGGATCGTGGGGGTCGGATGGGTCATGAGAGCGCCTCCCGCAGCGCGATCCGGGCCCGCCGCGCGCGGGTCTTCACCGTTCCCTCGGGCATGCCGAGCAGCACCGACGTCTGCCGGACCGAGAGGCCGTCGAGCACCATCGCCTGCAACACCTGACGCAGCTCCGGGGGCAGGCGCAGCAGCGCCTGTTCCAGGTCCTGGTCGACGCGGGTCGCCATCACCTCGTCCTCGGCGGCCGGCGCGGTGCGCGGCACCAGCGGGACAGCAGGCACCCGCTCCTGGCGGGCGCGCCGCCGGAACGCGTCGACGAGCCGGTTGGCGGCGATCGTCCAGAGCCAGCCGACCGCGCTGCCCTCGGTCACCGAGCCCGCGTAGCTGCCGGCGGCCCGCCAGACCGCCAGGTAGGTCTCCTGGAGCACGTCGGCGACGAGGTCGTCGTCGGCGCAGCGACGGCGCAGCCGCACCGCCAACCAGGGCGCGGTGCGCCGGTACAACTCGTCGAACGCCGCGCGGTCGCCGTCGGCGACCCGGCGCACGAGCTCAGCTTCTGTCACACCGTTCACGCCCAGGGAGACGACGCGACCCCCGCTTCGGGTTCTCGATCACCGAGAGTAGCGGTGCTTCACTCCGAGCGGGAAGTTGTCCGGGTCGCCGATCGGGCGGAACCGCACCGTCGGCAGTTGCCTGGCCGCCGGGACGTAGTGCGCGAACTCGCTGTTCACCCCGGGCAGGTAGGCCCGGATCGCCTCGGCCACCCGGTTTTCGCGACCCTCGCCGCCGTGACCGGGAGCGAGCTCGACGGTGACGTCCAGGTAGCGGTCGCCGTCGTCGCTCTCCGGGGTGCGCAGCACGAACCGGCCGGTCGTCCAGCCGACGACGTCGTCGGCCTCCAGCGCCTCGGCGACGTTCTCCGGGTAGACGTTCGCGCCGTAGAGCGACACCGCGAACAGCCGGCGCCCGAACACGTAGACCAGGTTGCCGGGGAGTATCCCGCCCTCGTCGCCGATGTCGTAGCGGATCAGCGGCACCGCGCCGTCCGCGGTGAACAGCAGCGCGTCGCCGTCGGTCTCGAAGTACCGGTGACCGGGGTCGTACTCCACGAGCGTCGGGAGCCGGCCACCGGCGAACGTGGTGCTGCTCAGCTCACGGCGGAGCCGGACGCTCGACGGCGTCTCGATGCCCAGCACCCCGGCGTCGGCGGTGCCGTAGAGAGCGGCGGTGTGGGTGACCGGGTCGGCGATACCGGCGCGCCCGGCGACCAGGTCGCGCCACCGTTCGCTGAAGACCTCACCGGCGAACACGAGCTTGAGCCGCCGGTCTGGCCAGCCGGAACCGCGGTCGACGACGTTCTTGACGAACGGCGGATACCCCAGCAGCACGACCTGTTCGTAGAGCGGCCCGAGCGCGTCGACCACGCGGAGGATCTCGTCGACGACGTTGCCGGGCGTGGCCACCGTGAGTCGGAAGCCCTGCGTCGCCAGGTGACGGCAGGCCGCCGCGGTGAACATGCCGCCGACCCAGTTGCCGAGCGGGAAGCAGATCACCGCCAGCGTGCGGTGCTCGTCGGCGCCGAAGGTCCGGAAGATCTCGGCGAACCGCTCGGTCGCGGCGAGCTCGTCGACGAGCCGGCGCGGCCACACCGTCGGCTGGCCGGACGAGCCCGACGAGAGCGCCACCGTGTCGCAGCCGTCGAGCGAGCCGCCGCGGCACCGCTCGGGCAGCGGGTACGCCCGGACGTAGTTCTCCTTCGTGACCACCGGCAGCGCGGCGTAGTCCAGGAGTGTGCGGATGCTCGCGGTGTCCACGCCCCGCTCGGCCAGGAAGTGCCGGTAGGCCGGAACGTTCCTGGCGGCGTCGTGGAACAGCGCGACCGGGTCGAGGCGCATGGGCCTCAGTGTGCCGTTCCGGCCGCTTGATCGGCAGCGATAGGCTGCCCGCCGTGTCGGGTACGACGCTCGCCGTCGACTACGGCACCTCGAACACGGTCGCGCTGCTGCGGTGGCCCGACCAGCGGATCCGTCCGCTGTTGTTCGACGGCTCGCCGCTCCTCCCGTCGGCGGTCCACCTCGAGCCGGACGGCACGGTGCGGGCCGGGCCGGAGGCCGTCCGCGCGGCCCGGGTGCGCCCGGAGTGCTACGAGCCCACCCCGAAACGGCGGATCGACGAGGGCACGCTGCTGCTGGGTGAGCGGGAGATCTCGATCGCCGCCGCGATCGCCGCGACGCTCCGCGTCGTCTGGGACGAGGCCACCCGGACGGCGGGTGCGCCCCCGGGTTCGGTCGTCCTGACGTTCCCCGTGTCCTGGGGCGCCGTCCGGCGCGCGGTGCTCGTCGACGCCGCCGTGCGCGCGGGCCTGCCCGCGCCGGCGCTGGTACCCGAACCGGTCGCCGCGGCGGCCTACCACGTGCGGGCTCAGGGCGGCCGGATCCCCGACGGGCAGTCGATCGTGGTGTACGACCTCGGCGCCGGGACGTTCGACGTCAGCGTCGTCTCGTCGGCGTTCGAGACGCTCGCGTACGACGGGCTCGACGACCTCGGCGGAGTGGACCTGGACGCGCTCGTCGTGGCGGCGACCGGCGTGTCGTTCGATCCCGGTTCCCGGGCGTTCCGGCAGCTCTGGGACGACGCCCGCGCGGCCAAGGAGTCGCTGTCGCGCCGCTCGTCGGCCGAGGTGCTGATCCCGTCGCTCGACCGCGACGTGCGGGTCACCCGGGAGGGGTTCGAGGCGGCGGCCCGGCCACTGCTGGAACGTTCGGTCGACGTGACGGCCGCCGCGATCGACGCGTCCCCGGGCCGGGTCGCGGGCCTGTTCCTGGTCGGCGGCTCGACCCGGGTGCCGCTGGTGGCCACGCTGCTGCACCGGCGGCTGGGGATCGTGCCGACCGTGCTGGACCACCCGGAGATCGTGGTGGCCGAGGGCGCGCTCCACACGGTGCCCGCGGAGCCCGCAGCGGTCGCCGAGGTGAAGCCGCCCGGGGTCACGATCGCGTCCCGGCCGTGGCTGATCGCGCTGCGTGGCCTCGCGGTGATGCTCGCCGGCGGGTCGACGGTGTTGTTCGCGCTGTTCGGCCTGGCCGCGACGCTGTTCGTGCTCGGCGAGCGGCACCAGCTCCTGCCCGACACCGGGTCGCTCGTCCTCTTCGGGGTGGTGCTCGTCGCCGGCGCGGGGGTGTTCGGGTTCGGCAGCCAGGTGACCGCGCGGGCGTTCGACCGGGCTCAGCTCGGGTTCGAACCCGACCGGCTGGTCGTCCGCTCGACGGCGCGGATCGGTCACGCGCTGGTGCGGATCGGCGGCCGGCTGCTGATCGGCGCCGCGTTCGCCGCCGCGGGGCTCGAGGTGGTCCTGTACGACGCCCGGAACGCGACCGCGTGGGCCGTGCTGGTCGGGTGCGTCGCCGGTTTCGTCGGGTCGCTGGTCTCCGCCGTCGCGCAGTTCCGGCACCGTCCGGTCCGGATCGACGCCACCGGTTCGAGCACTGCGGACGCCGAACTGGCGTGGGCCGACCTGGCCGTGGCCGAGATCCGCCCGGTCGGGTGGCGCCGCAGCCGGACGCTGTTCGTCTCCCTGGCCCCCGGCGTCGCCCGGCCGAGCGCGCTGCGCCCGGTCCGCGGTTCCGAGGCGCTGCGCGTGCTGGACCTGGGCGCGTACGCGATGCCCGTCGGGCGGGTGGAGAAGGCCGTCGGCCACTACTGGCGGAGCGTCCGGGACGAGACCGCGCCGACGGCCGCGCGGTAGCGGGCGAGCCGTCCGGGGCTCCGGGGCGCGGGCCACCCGGCGCGGCGCGCGCCGCGCAGGACCAGCAGGCGCCGGACGTCGGGCAGACCGTCGAACGGCCCGCGGGGATCGAGTTGTGACACGTAGCGAGGCATGTCTCCGTTGTAGAGAGACCTGAGCCCGGCCGATTCCGTGGCGGCTACCGAGGTCGGTGGTCCGGAGTACCGAGATCGGGGAGGATCGTCGCGTGGCCGGTCCGATCCTGGAACGCGAGACCGAGCTCTCCACGCTGGGGGCCGTCGGCGCCGGTTCGGTCGTGCTCATCGCCGGTGAGGCCGGTATCGGGAAGTCGACGCTCGTCGACGCGCTGCCGGACGTTCTCCCGGCCGGGACGCGGCTGCTCGTCGGGTACTGCGACGACCTGGCGACGCCCCGGGTGCTGGGGCCGTTGCGTGACCTGATCGGCAGCGTGTCGACCGCTCTCACCGAGGCGCTGGAGTCGGGTGACCGGGGCCGCGTCTTCGACGCCCTGCTCGCGGAGCTGACCCGGCCGACCGTGCTCGTCGTCGAGGACGTGCACTGGGCCGACGAGGCGACGCTCGACGTCCTGCGGTTCCTGGTACGCCGGATCCGTCGTCTGCCCTCCGCCCTGGTGCTCACCTACCGGAACACCGACGACCAGGCGCTGCGTCGACTCGTCGGGGCCGCGGCCGACGCCCAGCGCCTGCGCCCGGCCCGGCTCTCGTCGGACGCGGTGCGCCGGCTCGGGGCGCACACCGGGCTGGACACCGCGGAGGTGTTCGCGGTGACGTCGGGCAACCCGTTCTTCGTCACCGAGGTGCTCGCCTCCGGAGACGCGGGCACGGTTCCGCGGAGCGTCGCCGAGGCCGTCCGCGGGCGGCTGTCCCACCTGTCGCCGGTGACCCGGCGGGTGGTCGAGCAGCTCGCGGTGATCCCGTCGGCGGCCGAGCCGTGGCTGGTGGAGGCGGTCGTGCCGGGCGGGGTCGAGGCGCTCGCCGACGCCGAGCAGCAGGGTGTGCTCACCGTCTCGCCGGTCCGGGTCGCGTTCGGCCACGAGCTGGCGCGCCGGGCCGTGCTGGACTCGTTGCCGGCCGCGCGCCGCATCGCCGCCAACCGGGCCGTGCTCGCGGCGCTGCTCGACCACCGGGACGTCGACGTGTCGCGGATCGTCCACCACGCCGCCGAGGCCGGCGCGGACGACCCGATCCTCCGGTTCGGCCCGGTGGCGGCGCGGGTGGCCGCAGCCGGCGGAGCCCACCGTGCCGCGGTCGCGCACTACCGGCTGGTGCTCGACCGGCTCGCGGCCTACCCACCGGACGAGCAGGCCGACCTGGTGGAGGCGTACGCGATCGAGTGCCAGGCCGCCGGCCGGGCCAAGGAGGCGGTGACCGCCCAGGAGGACGCCGTCCGGCGCCGCCGCGCCCGGGGCGACCGGCCGGCGCTGGGGATTAGCCTGCGGTTGTTGTCGCGGATGCACTGGTGGGCCGGCTCACGCACGGAGGCCGACCGCTGCGGCGCGGAGGCGATCGAGCTGCTGGAATCGGCCGGGGACGAGCACGCGCTCGCGGTGGCGCTGAGCAACCAGGCCCAGCTGCACATGCTGGCCGGGCGCATCCGCGACGCGATCCAGCTGTCCGAACGGGTCGCGGGCATGGCCAGGGCACTCGACGACGCCGGGCTGCTCTCGCACGCGCTGAACACCCTCGGCACGTGCATCTGGCCCGACGGCCAGGCGCACCTGGAGGAGAGCCTCGAGGTCGCGCTCGCCGCAGGCGAGGCCGAGCAGGCGTGCCGCGCCTACGTCAACCTGGCCTCGCCGCTGATCGAGGACCTGCGTCTGGACGAGGCCCTGCACCACCTGGATGCCGGGATCGCCTTCGCCGCCGACGCCGAACTGCTCGGCCACGAGCGCTACCTGCGTGGTTCCCGGATCGACGTCCGGCTGCTGCGCGGCGAGTGGGAGCTGGCCGACCACGAAGCCCGGTCGCTGCTGGACGCCGAGGAACCGATCGTGCGGTGCCACGCCCGGATCGTCGCCGGTCTGGTCCGGGTCCGCAGCGGGCGCGACGGGGGCGAGGAACTCCTCCGGGAGGCCTGGGACCACGCACAGGAACTGGCGGAGCCGCAGCACGTCTGTCCCGCGGGCGCCGCGCTGCTCGAGAGCGCCTGGCTCCGGGGCGACCTGCCGCGGGCCGCGGCCGAGGCGGCCGACGTCTACCGGCGCTTGCGCGGCTTCGGCCGGGCACCGGGGTTGGCCGAGCTTGAGTACTGGTTACATGCCGGCGGGGTGCCGGTCACGGTCTCCGGCGGCCCGTTCGCGCTGCTGTCGGCCGGGGCGTGGCGGGAGGCCACCGCGGAGTGGGAGCAGGCCGGGTGCCGGTACGCGGCGGCGCTCGCGGCGGCGTTCACGTCCGACCCCGACGCGCTCCTGGCCGGGCTGCGCACCGCCGACGAGCTGGGCGCGTCCCCGCTCGCCGGGCGGTTGCGGGCCCGGCTGCGCGAGCTCGGCGTCACCCGGGTTCCCCGCGGCCCCCAGCCGGCCACCCGGAGCAACCCGGGTGGCCTCACCAATCGCCAGGCGGACGTCGTCCGGCTGCTCGCCGACGGCCTGACCAACGCCGAGATCGCCGACCGGCTGGTGCTGTCGGTGCGCACCGTGGACACGCACGTCGCCGCGGCGCTGGACAAGCTCGGTGTGCGGACGCGACGGGAGGCGGTCAGCCGCGCGCGGGCACTGGGCCTCGGCTGACCGCGATCATCTCGTCGCGGGGCACGACCTTGACCCGCTTCCGGCGGTGCGGTGCGCCGAGCGCGATCTCGTGCTGGTCGAGCCGCTGCCAGCCGACCCAGGTCGTGTACTCGACGTCGCGGGCGTCGAGGTGGGCCAGCACGGCGTCCCGGTCGCGCTCGGTGGCGGGCGGCAGAGCGTCGGCCAGCAGGCTGGTGATCGTCTCTCCGGCGTCGCCCTTGGTGTGGCCGATCAGGCCGACCGGGCCGCGCTTGATCCAGCCGGTGACGTACAGGCCCGGGACGGGCTCGCCGTCCAGGTCGAGCACCCGCCCGGCCCGGTGCGGGATCGTGCCGCTCGCGGCGTCGAACGGGACGTCGGGCAGCGCCTCGCTGAGGTACCCGACGGCCCGGTAGACGGCCTGAACGTCCCAGTCGGTGAACCGGCCGGTGCCGCGGATCCAGCCGTCGCCGGTGAGCTCCTGGGTCTCGGTACGCAGCCCCTCGACCCGCTCCTCCCCCAGGACCGCCGCCGGCGCCTCCAGGAAATGCAGGTGCAGCCGGCGCGCCCGGCCACGCGGCTCGCGCACGGCCCAGTTCTGCAGGATGTCCACACACATCTTGACGTGACGCGTCGCGCGCATCGCGGCGTAGCTGCCCTCGTCGAACTCGATGCCCTCCGGGTGCACGATCACGTCGACGTTCGGCGAGGAGTCGAGTTCGCGCAGCTCCTGCGGGGTGAACTTGACCTGCGCCGGGCCACGCCGGGAGAACAGGTGGACGTCGGTGACCGGGCTCTCACGCAGCCGCCGGTAGACGTTGTCGGGGATCTCGGTGCCGAGCAGTTCGTCGGCGGTCTTGGCCAGGATGCGCGCCACGTCCACCGCGACGTTCCCGGCGCCGATCACCGCGACCTTCTCGGCGTGCAGCGGCCAGTCGCGCGGGACGTCGGGGTGGCCGTTGTACCAGGACGCGAACGCCGCGGCGCCGAAGCTGCCGGGCCGGTCGATGCCCGGGATGTCGAGCGCCCGGTCCTTCTCCGCGCCGGTGGCGACGACCGTGGCGTCGTAGAAGCGGCGCAGCTCGTCCGCCTTGACGTCGACGCCGTACCCGACGTTGCCGAGGAAGCGGATGCGTGGGTTGTCGAGCACGCGGAACAGCGCGGTGACGATCTCCTTGATCCGCGGGTGGTCCGGGGCGACGCCGTACCGGATCAGCCCGTACGGGGTGGGTAACCGGTCGAAGATGTCGACCGTGGCCGTCTCCGACGCCTTGATCAGGTGGTCCGCGGCGTAGATGCCGGCCGGGCCGGCTCCGACGACGGCGATCCGCAGAGGGCGGTCCATGATGATTCCCTTTCCGAGCGTTGCGCACCCCCATCTTAGGTAAGCCTCGCCTTAGCCTGACTGTGACGTCGGACTCAGCAGGAGCACCCGGTTGTCGTCGGCGGCCGCCTCCTGCCAGCCGGCCGCGCGCGCCTGCGTCACCAGCGGGCGGCGTGGGTCGAGCAGCAGGCAGCGCACGCCGTCGCGATCCAGTTCGGCGAGCGCGCCGGGGCGCCCCTGGGCGAGCTCGAGCAGGTCCGCGACGAGCGCGGCGCCGTAGACGTCGTTGCGTCCGTCCATCGCCACGCGCACCCCGTCGGCCGTTCGGCGCAGGATCACGTAGCCGCCGTCGTCGTACTCGTTGAGCAGCCGGCAGCCGGCCGGGACGGCGTCGACGGTGGTGTCGGCCGGGTAGCTGTCGGGCGCCGGGCGTCCGTACTCCGGCAGGCGCACGACGGTGAGCGCGACGAGCGCGACGACCAGCCCGATCGAGGTCCCGCGGGCCAGGAACGCGACGCGTCGCCGGCCGGAGCCGCCGTTCCAGTCGACGCCGGTCGCCCAGGCCGCGGCCGCCGGCATCGCGACGACGAGCGCCATCGGCGAGAAGCGGGCCGCCTCGACCCCGGCGACGAGCAGCATCGCCGACGCTCCGGCGACGACCGCGAGCAGCGGGTCGGACGGGCGCCGCCGCCAGGCCGCGAGCGCGAGGCCGACCGCGACCGCGGCGCCGGTCCAGGTGAACACGGCCATCCAGGAGGTGCGCCAGAGGGGTGCCCACTCGGGGATCAGCGCGGTGGAGGCGTCGCGGGTGGCGAGCGCGGAGGCCAATACGTCGACACCGAACGGCGAGGTGAGGCAGCCCAGGACGACGACGACCACGATCGCGGCGGCGGTGGGCATCGACGCTGGATTCGACCGGCGGCGGGCGGCGATCAGGGCGAGCGTGAGGCCGGCCGCGACGGCGGGGATCGCGGCGAGCGCGGCCAGGTGCAGGTTCACCCAGAGCGTCAGGAGCAGGTACAGCCCGGCCAGACCGGCGAGGCGTTCCCACCCGGTCCGGTCCAGCAGGCGCCCGGCCAGCAGGAGCACGAGCGGGAGCAGCGCGTAGGTGAGCGTCTGCGGGCGGGCGCTCAGCCACAGCAGCAGTGGGACGACGAGCAGCGCGGTCGTGACGTGCACCCGCGCCCCCAGCGACCGCGCGGTGACGGCGACGCTCGCACCCACCAGCGTGATGCAACCGAGCGTGAACAGGGCCAGCCCGACCGGCCCGGCGCCGGTCCAGGCCAGCGACAGCAGAACGTCGAACAGCCAGGAGTTCGGGTGCCAGGCCCGACCGGCCACCGACCAGGAGAACGTGTCGGTCAGGAAGACCGTGCGCTGGTGCCGGATCTCGGTGCCGGTCTGGATCTGCCAGAAGGTGTCGCCCTCGGCGAACCATCCGCTGCGAACCGCACCGACGAGTGCGAACAGCCCGATTCCGACGGCCAGCGGGCGCACAGTGATCCGATCGGCCGCCCGTGACGCTTTCTGAGGCCTCGGCGTCCTAGGGTGAGCGCTATGAGCACGCTCGAGACACGCACGCTTGCCGCGCCCGGCGTCGATCTGGTCTACGACGTGCGGGGGCCGCTCCCCCCGGCCGACGGGCGGCCGGTGCTGCTGATGATCGGTCAGCCGATGAGCGCCGAGGGCTTCGGTTCACTCGCGCAGCACTTCGCCGACCGCACCGTCGTCACCTACGACCCCCGCGGGCTCGGGCGGAGCGTCCGCTCGGACGGGCGTCTGGACAACACCCCGCAGCAGCAGGCGGCCGACCTGCACCTGCTGATCGAGACGCTCGGTGCCGGGCCGGTGGAGGTGTTCGGCAGCAGCGGAGGCGCGGTGACCGGGCTGGAACTGGTGTCCCGGTTCCCCGGTGACGTGGTGACGCTGGTGGCGCACGAGCCACCGATCAACGCGGTGCTTCCCGACGCCGCGGCCGTGGAGCGGGCACGGGCGGCGTTCAACGAGGCCTACGAGACCCGCGGCTCGGGCGCGGGGATGGCCGCGTTCATCGTGATGACGTCCTGGCAGGGCGAGTTCACCGACGAGTACTTCACGCAACCGGCCCCGGACCCGGCTGCGTTCGGCATGCCCGACGTGGACGACGGCGCGCGCGACGACCCGCTGCTCTCGAAGAACTCCTGGGCGGTCAGTGACTACCGCCCGGATGCGGGGCTGCTCGCCGCGGCGCCGACGCGGATCGTGATCGCCGTCGGCGAGGAGTCCGCCGACACCTACACCGCGCGGACGGCCCGGGCGACCGCCGCCCTGCTCGGCCAGGAGGCGGTCGTGTTCCCGAGCCACCACGGCGGGTTCCTCGGCGGCGAGCACGGTTACGCGGGCAAGCCCGAGGAGTTCGCGGCCCGGCTCCGCGAGGTGCTGGGCTGATCCTGCTCCTGGTCGTTCTCCTCGCCGCAGACGAACGTGCCCCGTCCGTGGCGGGTCACGACCAGGCCCCGTTCGCGTAGTACGCCCATCGCCAGACGCACGGTGTTGCGCGCGACGTTGTGCCGCGTCATCAGTTTGCTCTCCGACGGGATCGGCGTTCCCGGCTGGTATTCACCACTCCTGATACCGGCCGCCAACAGATCACTCAACTGCTTGTAGACGGCCCGGTCACCGTAAGGATCGATGCTCATGCCGTGATGGTACACGACTTGTACCTACGTGCCCTTGTGTAGTCCGGATCGAGCGGTCACCGGGTGGCGTCACCCGCCGGGAAGTACGGGCGGTGGGTGGAGAGGCGCCGGGCCGCCAGGGACCTGGCTTCGGTCAGCGGGTCGGTGCCGTGCCGGGAGGCGCGCTCCAGGATGGACTCGGTGGTGGCGCCGATCGCGTCGATCTTCGCCTCGATCGCGTCGTCGGTGCCCTTCACCTCGGCCTCGCAGGCGATGACCCCGCCGGCGTTGGCCACGAAGTCCGGGACGAACACGATGCCCCGCGCCGCGAGCATGGCCGCGTCCGCGTCCGCGGCCAGGGCGTTGTTCGCACCCGGCACCACGACCCGGGCTTTCAGCCGGTCGATCACCGCCTCGGTCAGCACACCTCCGGCGGCGCACGGGCACACGACGTCGACGTCGGCCGCGAGGATCTCGTCGACTCCGACGGCGTCCAGGCCGCGCACCCGCGATGCGTCGACGTCGGCGACGACCACGTCGACACCCCGGGCCCGCAACAGCTCCACCAGGTGCGAACCGACCTTCCCCAGGCCCTGCACGGCCACCCGGCGCACGGGCACACCGGCCCACGACGCCGCGGCGTCGAGCGCACGGAGCACGCCCCGGGCGGTGAACCGCGAGGGGTCCCGGCGGCTGGAGACCCTCGGCACGTACCGCGCGATCAGGTCCATGTCCGCCGCTCCGGTGCCCATGTCGGCGCCCGGGATGTACCGGCCGCCGAGCGAGGCGATGAACCGCGCGTGAGCGGCGAGCAGGTCGTCGCGCCGGGGGGAGTCCGCCGGTGCGTTGATGACGCTCTTGCCACCGCCGAGTTCCAGCCCGGCCACCGCGGACTTGTAGGTCATGGCCTGGGCGAGGTTCATCGCGTCCCGGACCGCGTCCTCCGGGTCGGCGTAACTCCGCATCCGGACGCCACCGAGGGCGGGTCCGAGCGTCGTGTCGTGGATGGCGATCACGGACTCGAGACCGGTGGCCGGGTCGCGGCACACCACCAGCTGCTCGAAGTCCCGATCCCGGAGATCCCGCAAGAAGCTCATCGGTACTCCTCAGAACGACAGTGATGCGTCGATGGCGTCGAGGACACGATCGACGTCCGGAAGGAACTGGTCTTCGACGAGCGCCGGTGGGTACGGCAGGTGGTACGCGCCGACCCGCAGCACCGGCGCCTCCAGCGAGTAGAAGCAGGCCTCGGTGACCGCGGCGGCGATCTCCGCGCCGATACCCAGGAACGTCGACGCCTCGTGCACGACGACGAGGCGACCCGTCGCCTCGGCCGCGCGGCGCAGCGTCGTGGTGTCCAACGGCGACAGCGTCCGCAGGTCCACCACCCCGACGGAGCACTCCGCGGCGTCAGCCGCCTCGAGCGCGACCCCGACCGAGGGTCCGTGCGCCACGAGCGTCACGTCGGTGCCCGTCCGCAGGACGCGGGCCCGATCGAGCGACGCCGGCTCGGCGTCGAGGTCGACCTCGCCCCGGTCCCAGTAGCGCCGCTTGGGCTCGTAGAAGATCACCGGGTCGTCGGAACGGATCGCGGCGCGCAGCAGGCGGTACGCGTCGGCCGGGTGCGAGCAGGAGACCACGCGCAGCCCGGCCGTGTGCGCGAAGTAGGCCTCGTTGGACTCGCTGTGGTGCTCGACCGCGCCGATTCCTCCCCCCACCGGGATGCGGACGACGACCGGCAGCGTCACCGTGCCCCGCGACCGGGCCCGCATCTTCGCGAGCTGCGAGACGATCTGGTCGAAGGCCGGATAGACGAAGCCGTCGAACTGGATCTCGACGACCGGCCGGTAGCCGTTCAGCGCGAGCCCGATCGCGGTGCCGACGATCGCCGACTCGGCCAGCGGGGAGTCGAGCACACGGTCGGCCCCGAACTCCTTCTGCAGGCCGTCGGTGACCCGGAAGACACCCCCGAGCGCACCGACGTCCTCGCCCATGACGAGCACCTTGGCGTCGTCGGTCAGCGCGCGGTGGAGTGCGGCGTTGAGTGCTTTGCCGAGCGTGGTCACGGTCATGCCGAGCGCTCCAGGTAGGCGGCGCGTTCGTGTTCGGCCGTGGGATGGGGTTCCGCGTAGGTGTAGCCGAAGAGCTCCTCGAGGTCGCCGCCCTCGATCGCGTGGCAGGCGGCGCGGACCTCGAGCGCGAACGCCCCCAGCTCGGCGTCGAGGTCGGCGAAGAACGCCGGCCGGACCCCGGACCGTTCCAGCAGCGTGCGCAGCCGGATCAGCGGATCCTTCGCCGCCCAGGCGTCGACCTCGGCCTGGTCGCGGTAGCGCTTCGGGTCGTCGGACGTGGAGTGCCCGCCCATCCGGAACGTCGCCGCCTCGATGAGCGCCGGCCCCTCGCCGGCCCGGACGCTCGCCGCGGCGCGCCGGGTGACGTCGTGGACGGCGAGGACGTCGTTGCCGTCGACGTGGTAGCTGCGCAGGCCGAAGCCGGCCGCGCGCTGGTGCAGCGGCGCCCCGTACTGCAGCGCGGTCGGGGTCGAGATCGCCCACTGGTTGTTCTGGCAGATGAACAGGACCGGGAGGCTCCTGGTCGCGGCCCAGTTGAACGCCTCGTTGACGTCGCCCTGGCTGGCGGCTCCGTCGCCGAAGTACGTGACGACGACCTGGCTGCGGCCGTCGAGCTTCGTGCCCATCGCGTAGCCGGTGGCGTGCAGCGTCTGCGTGCCGAGGACGAGCGAGTAGAAGTGGAACCGGTAGGCGGCGGGATCCCAGCCCGCGTGGGTGGAGCCGCGCCACTGGGTCAGCAGCTCGGTCGGGGTGATGCCCCGGACCAGGGCGGCCGCGTGTTCGCGGTAGGAGGGGAAGACCCAGTCCTCGTCGGCGAGCGCGCGCATCGAACCGACCTGGGCCGCCTCCTGTCCCCACGACTGCAGCCACAGCGCGAGTTCGCCCTGCCGCTGGAGCGCGAGCGCTTCCTGGTCGAGGCGGCGAGCCCGGGCCATGTCTCGGTAGAGGGTCCGGGCGAGATCGACGTCGAGCTCGTGGCTCCGGTCGAGGACGCCGTCGGGGGTGAGGAGTTGGATCATCGTGTGCTCCCTGGTGGTGCGGGCCCGAACGCCCTGCTCAGAGGCGGGATCTCCGCATGAGCAGAACGAAGGGCATTCGGCCGGGAATGCTGGCGACGCGACACGCAAAGTCTCGATATGCTCAGCGATATCGTCAACTGATCGGCAGACAACTAGTCACAGTGACGTGATAAGCGCGCAGCGGGCGATCCGGAGGTTGGCGGAATGGCAACGATCGACCGCCTCGACGTCGAGCTGCTGTCGCGGCTGATGACGAACGCCCGCGCCGGGGTGGCCGAGCTCGCGGCCGGGCTGGGCGTGAGCCGGACGACCGTGCAGCACCGCCTCCGCCGCCTGGAGGAGGAAGGGATCCTGGTCGGCTTCCAGCCGATCATCAACCTGTCGGTCATCGGGCTGCCGGTGCAGGCCCTGGTGAGCCTGGAGATCGATCAGCGGGAGATGCCGACGATCATCGACGGGCTCCGGGAACTGCCCGAAGTGCTCGAGGTCCGGATCCAGGCCGGGCGCGAGGACCTGCTGGTCCACGTCGCGATCGCCTCGCTCGAGGAGTTGCAGCGGCTCACCGCGGCGATCGTGCGGCTGGCGGGGGTGCGCAAGACGACGTCGACGTTCACGGTCTCGACGCCGATCCCCTACCGCGTCCTGCCCCTGCTGAGCGACGCCACCCGCCACGCGGGCTGGGGTCGCTCGACCCCGGCCCCCTAGAGGCTGACCGATACGGTCCACGGTGTGAGTTTTGATTTAGTGATCAGCAGAGGTCGTGTCGTCGATCCCGAGACCGGCCTCGACGGGATCCGGGACGTCGGCATCGACGGTGATCGGATCGTCGCGGTCTCCGCGGCGGAGCTCACCGGCCGGCGGCGGATCGACGCGCGGGGGCTCGTAGTGTCCCCCGGGTTCATCGACCTGCACAGCCACGGCCAGGCGATCGCCGAGTGCCGCCTCCAGGCGCTCGACGGCGTCACCACGGCGCTGGAGCTCGAGGCCGGTGCGGCGCCGGTGTCGGCGGCCTACGCGCGGGCCGCGGCCGAGGGGCGCCCGATCAACTACGGCTTCTCGGCGTCGTGGGCGCGGATCCGTATGCACGTGGCCGGCGGCTCACCCCTCGGCGAGGGTTCGACGGGGCCGCTCGAGGACCTCGGGTCGTCGGCCTGGCGCGGTCCGGCCGCGCTGCCGACGATCCTCGGTCTGCTGGAGAAGGAACTCGCCGACGGCGCGCTCGGCATCGGCATCCTGCTGGGCTACGCGGCCGCGACGGACCCCCGCGAATACCTCGAGATCGCGAGGCTCGCCGCCGCGGCCGGAGTGCCCACGTTCACGCACGCGCGGCCGCTCGTCGAGCAGGACCCGGACGTCGCCGTCGACGGCGCGGAGGAGATCACCCGGGTCGCCGGCGAGACCGGCGCCCACATGCACTACTGCCACATCAACTCCACGTCGACGCGCCACCTCGACCGGGTGCAGGCGTTGGTCGAGACCGTCCGGGCCGAGGGCGCGAACGTCACGAGTGAGGTGTACCCGTACGGCACCGGCATGAGTTCGATCGGCGCCGACTACTTCCACCCCGATCGGCTGCACGTCCTCGGTGCGACCGGCACGCCCCAGGACGTCGTCTACGCCCGCACCGGCGAGACCGTGGCCTCGGTGGAGCGGCTGCTCGAGCTGCGCGCTTCCGACCCGTCGGGGCTGGCGTTCATCCGGATGTTCGACGAGGTGAAGTCGGCCGACCGGCTCGCGCGGTTCACCGCGCTCCCGCACGCGGTCGTCGCGTCCGACGCGGTTCCGTTCGTGATCGAGGACGGCCACCCGTACGACCCGATGCAGTGGCCGCCGCCGGCGTTCGCGCGGACCCACCCGCGCAGCGCCGGGACGTACGGCCGCACGTTGCGCATCGCGCGGGACACGTTGCCGCTCACCGACGTGCTCGCGAAGTGCACGGTGCTGCCGGCCCGGGTGCTGGAGAACGCCGCGCCGGCGATGCGCCGCAAGGGCCGGCTCCAGGTCGGCTGCGACGCCGACGTGGTGGTCTTCGACCCGGAGCTGGTCACCGACGCAGCGACGTACCAGCACTCCGTGCGGCCCTCGACCGGCTTCGTCCACGTGCTCGTGAACGGGGAGCCGGTCGTGGCCGACGGGCAGTTGCTCCGGGACGCGTTCCCCGGCCGGGCGGTGCGGGCCTCAGGCTGAGCGGGCGGCCTTCCTGGCGGCGATCTTGTCGCGGCGCTCGCTGAACCGGGTCGCCTGGCGGTCGAGCTCGGCGAGGAACTCCACCAGCTCGTCGCGGGCCTTCTCGCCGTCGTCGGACAGGCCCGTGGTCTCCAGCGCCTTGAGGTTACGCAGCACCGGGATGACCACCTCGTCGTGGTGGATCCGTAGGTCGTAGATGCCCGCCATCGCGATCTGGACCGACTTGCGGCCGAAGTTCTCGATGCTGTGACCGGGCATCTGGAACGTCTTGACCACGTCGGTCACCGCTCGCATCGCCGCGTCGGGCGCCAGCTCGAACGCGGCGCCGAGCAGGTTGCGGTAGAAGATCATGTGCAGGTTCTCGTCCGCGGCGACCTTGGCCAGCAGCTGATCGCAGATCGGGTCCCCACTGATCTTGCCGGTGTTGCGGTGCGAGACCCGGGTGGCGAGCTCCTGGAAGGACACGTACGCGATGCCGTGCAGCACCGTGTCGTCCAGATAGGCGTTTTCGAAGCCGGTGCCCATGTGCACCATCCGGGCGCGCTCCAGCGCGATCGGGTCGACGGCGCGGGTCGCGAGCAGGTAGTCGCGGATCGCGATGCCGTGCCGGCCCTCCTCGGCGGTCCACCGGTGCACCCAGGTGCCCCACGCGCCGTCGCGGCCGAACATCTGCGCGATCTCGTGGTGGTAGCTGGGCAGGTTGTCCTCGGTGAGCAGGTTCACGATGAGCGACGTGCGGGCGACGTCGCTGAGCGTGGACTGCTCCTCGGACCAGGCCGTACCTCCGAGGACGCCGTCGAAGTCGGTGCCCTGGCTCCACGGGACGTACTCGTGCGGGAACCATTCCTTGGCCGTGGCCAGGTGGCGGTTCAGGTTGGTCTCGACGACCGGCTCGAGTTCGAGGAGCAGGCCGGCTGTCGTCAGCTGATCGGTCATTCCGGCAACTCCCTGCTGCTTCTGGTTACGCTTCCGTAACCTACGCTACCGTAGAAATGCAAGAGTGCAGCGGCCCGATCGTGAAGAACCGCGCGGAGCCGCTGCGGGGCGAGTACTTCCGCCCGGGTGGAGAGCTGCCAGAGTGCCCATTCGGCGTGCCGCGAATCCTGGAACGTGGCTTCCAGCCGCACCCAGCCGCCGTCCTCGGTTCGTTCGTCGTCGACGGTCAGTGCCGTTCCGGCCAGTTCCTCGCGGCGGGCCGGGTCGATCCGCAGCCGCACCGTGACGACGTCACCGCCGGCCCGGAAGCGCGCGCTGCGCTCCCGCCACACCGCGTCCAGATCGACGTGATCCGGCCGCTCCGCGACCTCGGGGAGCTCTTCGGCGGCGTCGATCCGGGACAGGCGATAGGTGCGGTCGGCGCCGTCCCTCGTGGCCAGGAGGTAACCCTGGGAACGCACGGTGACCAGACCGATCGGGTCGACGGTGCGCCACTGCGGGGCAGCGCCGCGAGCGGCGTAGCGGATACGCAGTTTGTGCCCGGTGAGCACCGCGGAACGCACCTCGGCGAGGACCGGGCCCGGAATCTCCTCGGGCGCCGCCCGGCGCGACAACAGGTCGATCTCCGGGTCGAGCAGCAGCCGCTGGACGCCCCGCTGGTGCTCGGGCAGCGCGTCGACCACCTTGCGCATGGCCGACGCGAGCGCCGAGCCGAGGCCGAACGCCCGCGCGCCCGGCCGCGCCCCGGAGACCAGCAGCGCGAGCGCCTCGTCGTCGTTCAAGCCGGTGAGCTCGGTACGGAAGCCGGGCAGCAGCGCGAACCCGCCGCGCCGCCCGCGCTCGGCGTAGACCGGCACCCCGGCCGCGGACAGCGCCTCGATGTCACGCAGCACGGTGCGCGTGGACACCTCCAGCTCGCGGGCCAGTGTCTCGGCGGTCAACCGGCCGTGCCGGCGCAGCAGGAGCACCAACGAGACCAACCGATCGGCACGCACGTCGCCATCGAATCACGACACAAGGTGTCGTGTTTTGTTGGGAGCGTGGCTTCATGAACATCCAACGCACCGCGATCAACCCGTCGACCTGGTCGGCGGAGCTGGGTTTCCACCAGGGTGAACTCGTCTCCGGGCACACCCGCACGCTCTACGTCTCCGGGCAGACCGCGACGAGCGCCGACGGCAAGCCGCAACACGACGACGACATGGCGGCCCAGCTGGCGCTCAGCCTCGACAACCTGGCCGCCGTACTCGACCGGGCCGGCATGACGTTCGCGAACCTGGTCCGGCTGAACGTGTACACGACCGACGTCGACCTGCTCTTCGCGCACTACGGGATGATTCCGGCCCGGCTGGGCACCGCGACGACCACGACGATGCTCGGCGTGACGCGGCTGGCGATCCCGTCGCTGCTGGTCGAACTCGAGGGCACCGCGGTCTCCTGACCGGTCACTGCGCCCGGCGGTGCTGCCGGGCGTAGTGGCTCCTGGCCTTGGCGCGGTTGCCGCAGGCCGCCATCGAGCACCAGCGGCGCGCACCGGCCTTGGACACGTCGTAGAACCGCAGCGTGCACCCGGGGTTGGCGCAGTCGCGGATCCGGGACGGGTCCTGTTCCAGCAGCCGCAGGTAGTGCTCGGCCGCCAGCCAGGCGGCGAGCCAGCCCGGCGTGTCGGTCTCGACCACGTTCTCCGGCCCGTCCGGGCCGAGCCTGCGCCCGATCCGGCCGTGGCGCAGGGTCTCGTTGAGCCGGTCGGCGTCTCCCCGCGCCAGCGCGTCACGGGTCGCCCGCAGCGCGTCGAGGGTCTCCGGCGACTCCGGCACGGTGTCGGCCAGACCGGCCGAGGACAGCCAGATCGCCAGCCCGCCGGGGAGCTCCAGCAGGTCGTGGGCGCCCCGGTCGTCGGTCCACCGCGTGTTCACCAGGTCCAGCGGAAGGGGTTCGCCGAGCAGCGGCCGGGGGTCCATGACGTCGATCCTAACCGGTTAACTGATTTTCATCGGTTGCCGATCGCTCGACTAACTCCTAAAGTTGTCATCACCGGTTAGAGCGAGGAGCGGGCGATGACGACATTTCACCGCGGCGAGTTGAGCGCGCAGAAGCGCGCGGGCGTGCTGCACGAGGCCGCCCGCCTGGCCCCGATGCTCGAACGCCCCGCGATCCCCCGCGGGGCACGCATGTTCCTGGCCGAGCAGCCGATGCTCGTACTCGGCGCGACCGACCGCGACGGCGACCCGTGGGCGACCCTGCTCACCGGCCCGCCCGGTTTCCTCGACGTCGACGGACCGTCCACGCTCACGATCGCCGCGACGCCCGGCCCCGGCGACCCGTTGCGCGAGGCCCTGACCGAGCCGGTCCCGGTCGGCATGATCGTGATCGAACCCGACACGCGCCGCCGGGTCCGGATGAACGGCACCGCCCACCCCACCCCCGCCGGTCTGCGGGTCGAGCTCGCGCAGGTGTACGGCAACTGCCCGAAGTACATCCAGGCCCGGGTGCCGACGCGCACGCCGGGCGCGCCGGGCGTCGCGTGGCGCGGTACCGAGCTCACCCCCGCGGACCTGGACTTCATCGCTACGGCCGACACGTTCTTCATCACGACCGCGGACCTCGACGGCAACACCGACGCCTCGCACCGCGGCGGCAATCCCGGCTTCCTCCTGGCGTCGGGTCCGACACGGTTGCGCTGGCCCGACTACGCCGGCAACTCGATGTTCAACACGTTCGGCAACCTGGAGGTCAACCCGCGCGCCGGCCTCCTGCTGCCCGACTGGACCACCGGCACGCTGCTCCATCTCACCGGCTCGGCGGTCGTCGACTGGGACCGGGCCCACGCCGCAGGCGTCCCCGGAGCGCAACGTCTCGTCGACTTCACCGTCGACCGGGTGGTGCGGGTCGACAACGCCGCCGGGCTGCGCTGGAGCGAGGCGGAGTTCTCCCGGTTCAACCCTCAGATGTAGGGGTTCGCCGCCGAAGAGGACGTCGGCTGTTAAACGGCGTTCTCGCGAAGGGCACCCATGGGATTCAGCTGGAGAGCGTCGTCGGACCGGTCGGCGCAGCCGCAGGCCGAACTGGCGGAGGCGCAGGCCGACGTACAGGCGCTGACCGCGATCATGCGGGCGGTGGAGCAGGCCAGAACCCCGAACGAAGCCATCGGGGCTGCTCTCACGCTGATCCGCGAGCTGTTCGGCTGGGCGTACGGGTCGTACTGGCAACTCGACCCGTCCGGCCACGAACTCCGGTTCGCGCAGGAGAGCGGCAGCGTCAACGACGAGTTCCGCAAGGTCACGCTGGAGGCGGCCTTCGCCGAGGGCGTCGGCCTGTCCGGACGCGCGTGGAAAGCCCGCGACCTCGTGTTCGTGCCGAACATCGCGGATCTGAGCGACTGCGTGCGCGCTCCGGCCGCGGCGCGCGCCGGCGTGCGTAGCGGGGTGTGCTTCCCGCTGATGGAAGGCGACCACGTCGTCGGCACGATGGACTTCTTCGCCACCGAGGAGCTGCAGCCGTCGGCGGGCCGGTTGACGGTCCTGCGCGCGGTCGGGAACCTCGTCTCGCGCGCGCTGGCCCATCTGCAGGAGGCGATCCGGCAGGAGAAGGCCGCCCAGGACGTCGAGGCCGTCTCGCACGTGATCCGGGAGCTGACCCAGGCGACGAGCCGGGACCAGGCCCTCCGGACCGCGCTGGAGACGATCCGCCAATACTTCGACTGGCAGTACGGCTCGTTCTGGCAGCTCGACCAGGACCAGCAGGTGCTGCGGTTCGCGATCGAGTCCGGTGACGCCGGCCCGGAGTTCCGCGAGGTGACCAGGCAGGCGTCGTTCGCGAAGGGCGTCGGCCTGTCCGGTCGCACCTGGGCCCGCGGCGACCTCTACTTCGTCGAGGACCTCGGGGAGATGACCGACTGCGTCCGCCGGCCCGCCGCGCAGGCCGCCGGGGTCAAATCGGGCGTCTGCCTGCCCGTGCGGGTCGGCGGCGAGATCGTCGGCACGATGGACTTCTTCGCGACCCGGACGCTGATCATGTATCCGGGCCGGGAAGCCGCCCTGCGCAACACCGCGTTCCTGGTCGGATCGGCGCTGGAGCGGTTCGCGTCCGCCGAGCAGCTGCAGAACGCCGGCCGCGAGCTGCTGGAATCGATCGCGGAGGTCGAGCGCAACGTCACCGCGGCCGCGACCGTCGCCGAGCGCAGCGAGCACCTCGCCGACGAGGCGAACCAGCAGGTCGCGGTGCTCGGCCAGGCCAGCGCCGAGATCAACGAGGTGGTGCGGGCGATCCAGTCGATCGCCGCGCAGACCAAGCTGCTCGCGCTCAACGCGACGATCGAGGCCGCTCGGGCCGGTGAGTCCGGCAAGGGCTTCGCCGTCGTCGCCGGCGAGGTCAAGGAGCTCTCCAGCGAGACCGAGCGGGCCACGACCGACGTCAGCAGCAAGGTCGACACGATCCAGGCCCGGGTCGACGAGGTCACCGCGTCGCTGGCCGAGATCCACACCGCGGTCGAAGAGATCAACCAGACGCAGGGCCTCATCCGAGGCGTACTGACCGAACAGGTCGCGGTGACCCGCGCGATCCTGGACTGATCCGGAGGGTGACGTGTACAAAATCGGACCGGTGGCCTCGTCCCCATGGTCCCGGCTGCTGCAGGGCAACGCCCGGTGGGTCGAAGGCCGGAGCACGGCCGACGCCGACCGCGGGGCAGCCCGCCGCGCCGCGATCAGCCGCGCACAGAATCCGTTCGCGCTGGTGCTGGGCTGCTCGGACTCCCGGGTGCCGGCCGAGATCCTCTTCGACCAGGGGCTCGGCGACCTGTTCGTCGTCCGGACCGCGGGGCACGCGCTGGACTCGGCCGTCATCGGGTCGGTCGAGTTCGCGGTCGAGGTGCTGCGGGTGTCGCTGATCGTCGTGCTCGGCCACGAGGAGTGCGGCGCGGTCTCCGCGGCGAGCCGGATCGTCGACGAGGGACAGGTGCCGCCCGGCTACATCCGCGACATCGCCGAGCGCATCACCCCCAACGTGCTCCGCGCGCGGCACGCCGGAGCGGTGAACACGACCGACGTCAGCGCGCTGCACGCGGCCTACACGATCGAGCAGCTGTGCCAGCGTTCCCCGCTGGTGGACGTGGCCGTGTGGCGCGGCACGATCGCCGCGGTGCCCGCGCTGTACAGCTTGGACAGCGGGATCGTGACCGAGGTGCGGCCGCGGACCGCGTACGTCGCGATGCCGGACGAGGTGTACGCGACGCACATCTAGCGTGCCTACGATGACGGCGTGACAGCGCTGGACGGACCCGACGCCGGTCTGGACGCGCTGACCGCGCTGACCGACGCGACCCGGCGCGCGGCCTACGAGGCGGTGCTGGCGGCCGGGGCCCGGCCGCTCGGGCGCGACGAGATCGCCGAGCTCCTCGGCGTCGGGCGCACGCTTGCGGCGTTCCACCTCGACAAACTCGTCGACGCCGGGTTGCTCGAGGTGTCCTACGGCCGCCGCAACGGGCGCTCGGGCCCGGGCGCCGGCCGACCGGCGAAGCTGTACCGGGTGTCGGCCACCGAGCACGCGGTGAGCGCACCTCCCCGGGACTACCGGACGGCCGCCGAGCTGCTGGCCGAGTCGGTGGAGCGCAGCGGGGCCGACACCGCGCTCTTCGAGGTGGCCCGCGAACACGGCCGCCGGGCGTCGTCCGGTGGGGACGTCCGCGCCCGGCTGACCGCCCACGGCTACGTGCCGGAGGAGACGCCCACCGGGTTCCGGCTGAACAACTGCCCGTTCCACCGGCTGGCCGAACAGTTCCCGCCGCTGGTGTGCGGCATGAACCTGGCGCTGATCTCCGGCCTGCTCGACGGAACCGACTGGACGGCGCGAATGGACGCCGCTCCCGGCCGCTGCTGCGTCGTCGTTTCTAAAAACAATTCTGATTGACGTTAGACAGGACGATCTGGTGTGCTGGTCGCCATGACGAGCGCACACCGTCTGGCCCACTTCAACGTCGCCCGCCTCCGCGCCCCGCTGACCGACCCCGTGATGTCCGAGTTCGTCGCCGGCCTCGACGCGATGAACGCGCTCGCCGACGCGTCGCCCGGCTTCGTCTGGCGGCTGGCCGAAGGCCCCGAGGGCGACGCGACGACCGTGCGACCGCTCGATCCGGACGTGATCGTGACGATGTCGGTCTGGGACTCGGTCGAGGCGCTGCGCACGTTCTCGTACCGCAGCGCCCACCTCGACTACCTGCGCCGCCGCCGCGACTGGTTCCGGCCGCACGACTTGCCGGCGTCGCTGGTGCTGTGGTGGGTGCCCGCCGGCCACCTCCCCACGGTGGAGGAGGCGTGCGAACGCCTCGCACTGGTGGCCGGAGGGGCGTCCCCCAAGGCCTTCACGTTCCGCGAGCCGTTCCCGCCCCCCTAGGCCAGCAGGGCGATCACCGTGCTGGTGAGCAGGCTGCAGGCGAGGAAGTACGGGGCGTTGAGCAGGGCGTAGCGGAACGGGTGGGGGAAGTTCGGGTTGATCGCGATGTTGAGCACCATCGCGGCCAGGTAACCGACGCCGACGACGAGGCCGAACAGCAGCGCGGTGCCGACCTCGCGGACGTCGAGCGTGCGCAGCAGCACGGCGCTGGTGATCACGACGAGCAGCGTCGCCACCGTCTGACCGGCGAGCGCGGACGCCGGGGGCCTCCAGGCCGGCTGGCCGACCCGACCCATCGCCGCGGCGTACGGGCGCGACACGGCGAGGCCGAAGTAGAGGCCGCCGAGGACCGTGCAGGCCACGGTCGCGATGAGGACGGCGAGCCAGTTGACGTCGAAAGCGAGGGACACGGGCCTGCTCCATCTGTTCCGGTGGCGCCGGTCGCTCCGGCCACCCACAGACCACTATCGGCCCAGTAGAGGCCAGCTATTGACCGCTACTCGGACGACTTTTTTGGCGTCGCCAAAAGTTTTAGTTACTCTAAATTCGTGGGACTTCGGGAACGCAAGAAAGCTGAGACGCGCGAGCGCATCGCCGACGTCGCCGCCGGCCTGTTCGCGGCGCGCGGCTACGACGAGGTGTCGGTCGTCGACGTGGCTCGGGCCGCGGAGGTGTCCGACCAGACGATCTACAACTACTTCCCGACGAAGCAGGACCTCGTTCTCGACCGCGCCGAGGAGATCCGGGAGCGCTACGGCCGCGTCGTGCGCGAGCGGGCCACCGGCACGAGCCCGGCCGCCGCTCTCCGCCCGCTCGTCCTGGAGGACATCGACCGGCTCCGGCTCGAGCCCCCGGAACTCGCGCGTGGGGAGTTCCCGGCGCAGTGCCTGGTCAGCCCGGTGCTCCGGCGGTTCGCGCTGGAGGAACGGGAACGACAGGCCGACGCCATCACCGCGTCGCTCGCCGCCACCGACCCCGAGGTGCCCACGATCGTGGCCCGGGCCCACGCCGCCGCTCTGGTCTCGGTCGTCCAGACGATCACCGACGCGATCGGTGCGGCCGTGCTCGCGTCGGACCGCTCCGACCCCCTCGTCGCACGCCTGATCCACGACGCCACCGATGCGCTCGACGACCTCGACCGCACCTTCCGCTCCGTCACCACCGCACGGACAGGAAACGCCTGATGACAAACACCCGCGTCCTCATCTCCGGTGCCAGCATCGCCGGACCCGCGCTCGCCTACTGGCTGCACCGCTACGGGTTCGACGTCACCGTCGTCGAGAAGGCCCCGCAGGTCCGTGCCTGCGGCCAGGCCGTCGACTTCAAAGGCCCCATCCACCTGGGCATACTACGCAAGATGGGCATTCTCGACGCCGTCCGGCGCGCCGCCGTCCCCAGCGAGGACGGCATCCTGGTCAACGCTCGCGGCCGCAAGGTCGGCTCGGTCCCGGGTGCGTTCGCCGGCGGCGAGATCAACGTCCCGCGCGGCGATCTGGCGAACATCCTCTACGGCCTCACCGCGGAGACCTGCGAGTACGTCTTCGGCGACTCCGTCACCGCGCTCGCCGACACCGGTGACGGCGTCGACGTCTCGTTCGCACACGGTGCCCCGCGGACGTTCGACCTCGTCGTCGGTGCCGACGGCATCCACTCGAACGTCCGGGCGCTCGCGTTCGGCCCCGAGTCGGACTACGTCCGCCACCTCGGTTACTACTACGCCCTCGCCGACCTCGACGTCGACGGCAACGAGGTCATGTACAACGAGCCCGGCATCATGGCCGCTCTCGGCGGCCCCAAAGCGTCCGCGTTCTTCGTGTTCGCGGCGCCGCTGTCACCGGCCGGCCGCGGCGACGCCGACGCGCAGAAGCAGTTCCTCGCCGACGCTCTGCGGGGCGGCCGGTGGCGGATTCCGGAGCTGCTGGCCGAGCTCCCGCACGCACGTGAGTTCTATCTGGACTCGATCAGCCGCGTCACCGTCGACCGCTACTCCGCCGGCCGTGTCGTCCTGGTCGGGGACGCCGCCTACGGCAACGCGCTCGGCGGTTTCGGCACCGGGCTGGCCGTCGTCGGCGCGTACGTCCTCGCCGGCGAACTCGCCCGCGCGGGCGGCGACCACGTCGCGGCGTTCGCCCGGTACGAGAGCACGTACCGGGACTACGCGTCGGTCTCGCAGAAGATCAACGCCGGGCGCCTGCTCGCGCCCGGCACGAAGCCGGGGATCGTCGCCCGCAACCTCGGCTTCTCGGCGCTGTCGCTGTTCGGGCCGCTGATGAAGATCGTCGACCGGCCGGCCACGAACCTGACCCTCGAGGACTACCCCGCTCAGCACGCCCCGGGTACGTCCGAGCCGGCGCCGTGACGCACCGCCTAACGGGTGCGCCGGGCGTAGGAGCGGGTGGCGATGGCCAGGCCGGTGATCCAGACCGAGAACTGGATGACGCCGTACACGCCGGTCCTCGGGTCGAAGATGGCGGCCGGGTCGTTCCATTGGAACGGCATCAGGGCGGCGGCGAACAGGGTGTAGGCCAGCAGCGCGGCGGACAGCCCGGCGCCGGGCACGATCAGCAGCATGCGCGGCACCCCGCGCCTGCGGACGATCGGCACCCAGCGCGGGAAGCACAGGCCCCAGGGCCGGACCAGGGCCAGGGCCAGCACGGCCGGCAGGAGGGCCAGCAGGTTGAGCGTCAGCAGGTAGGTCCCGCCGCCGTCCTCGTACCAGGGGCGGAACAGGTCGGGGTCGGCGAACAGCGGGATGCCCAGCGCCCAGATCGCGTGCAGCGGGATGAAGCCGACCGTGGCCGCGGCCGCGGCCACGTAGGCCGCCACCACCGCGCGGGTCGAGGGCGGCGGGACCGTAGCGGCCTCGGCGCAGACGGGCCGGTGAGCGGTTTCCAGGGACATGATGCCTCCTCGAGCGGCGATGTCCTTACGATCCCGGCTCCGCGCCCGGGCGGATATCTGCCGATCGGCAGATAGCCGGGCCCGTCGAAATTGATCGTCGTCTGGTGCATCCGTTACCGATGTGCCGGTCGTAGACGTGGATGTGGCAACCAGCCACCGTGTCTACGGGAGGAAGTCAGCGATGAAGCTCGTCCGACTCGGCACTCAGGCGGTCGCCGTCACGGCCGCCGCTCTGCTCGCCACCGCCGTTGCCGCCGCACCGGCCGCTGCGACCGGAAAGCCGACGCCGAAGGGCAACAAGTCGTTAGTAGCGGTCCTGACCGCCGACAAGAGCGGTTTCGACCGTAACAGCAAGGACTTCGACATCCTCACCGCCGCGGTCAAGGCGGTTCTCAAGGCCAAGCCCAACAGCCCGGTGAAGGTGCTGGCCGACGGCAAGACGCCGCTCACGGCGTTCGTCCCGACCGACGCCGCGTTCCAGGCGCTGGTGGCCGACCTCAAGGGCACCCACCACTGGACGAGCGAGCGCCAGGCGTTCACCGCGGTCGCCGGGCTGGGCATCGACACGGTGGAGGCCGTGCTGCTCTACCACGTGATCCCGGGCGCGACGATCGACAAGGCCGCCGCGCTGAAGTCGAACGGAGCGAAGCTCAAGACCGCCGCCGGCGCGACCATCCAGGTGTGCGTCGACGGTCACTGGAAGAAGAAGACCATCCGCCTCGTGGACGCCGACTGGAACGACCGCGACCCGCGCGTCGTCGTGGCCGACGTCAACAAGGGCAACAAGCAGATCGCGCACGCCATCGACCGGGTCCTGCGCCCGAGCGACCTGCCCTGATCCTCGCGGCGGGGCGGACGACCACGAGTCTCCGCCCCGCCGTCGAGTTGCGGCCCTCGCCGCCGTGGTGCCTGATCAATGGGTGAACCCACACGATGACCGAGGATGACAACCGTCGAGGAGGCCGGTTGATGACCCCGTCCGAGGCCTCCGGACCCGACACATCCGGATCGCCGAGCGGTCCCCAGGCCCCCCGGTTGGCGCTCACGCACTCCGACCGCACCGGATCCGACGACGAGGCGGCGCTCGCGGCCCGATTCCTGGCCGGCGACGAACGCGCGCTGCGAGCGATGTACGAACGGTGGGGCGGGCTGGTCTACCGGCTGGGGCGTCAGGCCCTGCCCAGCCCCAGCGACGCCGAGGACCTGACCCAAGCGACCTTCGTCGCCGCCTGGCGCGGGCGCGCCACGTTCGACCCGGACCGGGGACGCCTGGCGGGCTGGCTGATCGGGATCGCCAAGCGCCAGCTCGTCGACCGGCTCCGGGCCATGCAGCGCGACGCGCGCCTGGCGCAGGTGGTGGAGGCCACCGAACCGGCCGTTCCGTCCCACCCGGGCCCGGAGCGCATACTCGACCGGCTGGTCGTCGCCGACCAGCTGGCCCGACTCGTCCCGGAGCAGCGGCGGGTCGTCCAGCTAGCCTTCTTCGACGACCTCACGCACACCCAGATCGCCGGATTGACGGGGCTACCGCTCGGCACCGTTAAATCCCACCTACGACGAGGTATCGAGCGGTTACGACAGTCGTGGGAGGAGGTGGACAATGCAGCACGTCGATCCTGACCGGTTGCCGCTGCTCGCGCTGGACGAAGACTTCGCGGGAGCTGACGACGAACGCGCGCATCTGGCCGAGTGCCCGACGTGCCTCGCCGATTACCGCGCATTTCAGGACGTCATCGAGCTGGGCAAGGAAGTGGGCCCGGACGACCTGCAGCCTCCACCGCCCCCGCTCCGGGTGTGGCAGGCGATCGAAGCGGAGACCCGGGTCGAACGCAGGACCGCGGCCCCACGCCGGCTGCGTTACCTCCTGCCCGCCGCGGCGGCATGCGTTCTCGGTGTCGTCCTCGGTGCCGGTGCGACGCTCGGCTGGCAGGCGATCCGGCCCGCAGCGACCCCGGTGGACACCGTGGCCGCGTCCAGCGCGCTGGCACCGGTCGGCGGCGGTGGCGGAACGGGCGACGCCCGCCTGATCCGCGACGGCGAGCGCTACACGCTCGAGATCGACGTCCGTGACCTCCCGCTGACCAACGGATTCTACGAGGCCTGGATGTTCGTGCCGGGTACCACCCGGATGCAGGCCATGGGCGCGGTGCGTCCCGGTGAGGTCGCCCGGTTCCCTCTTCCACCCGGTCTGGACCCAGCCGGGTGGCGCGGCATCGACATCTCGGCCGAGGCCTTCGACGGCGACCCCGGTCACTCGGCCACCAGCGTTCTGCGGGGCGAGCTCCGGCGCTGAGCCGCTCACGGAAGAGCGCGTCGACGGACGGCGACGGCGGAGACCGACAGCAGCAAGGCGGGCCCGACGGCCGCCAGGACCGCCTGCCGGCCGATCTCCGCCGGGGTCGTCGGCATCCCGGCCTGGGCGACGAATGCCGCCAGGACGACGGCCCGGAGCAGCAGTTCGGACAGGAGGACGAGCCCGAAGGCCATCGCCACCCGCTCGTCCACCGCCGCCCACAGCGCGGCCAGTGCACTGAGCACGAGCGGCCCGACGACGTACAGCACCGCAGCGACCTCGGAGGAGGCTCCGAGCGCGACCCGATCGGCGATCAGCAGCACGATCGGGGCCAGCGGCAGATACCGGAGCAGGCCGGACGCCGGGCGCGGAGCCTCGCCGACGAGCGGCAGCAGCATCGCGGCGGCGCCGAGATGGAGAAGGAACTCGCCGCTCGCCCCGGCCGACGTGAGCGCGACGAACGAGGCGTTCACGACGGCCGCGCCGAC
Source organism: Cryptosporangium arvum DSM 44712 (assembly GCF_000585375.1). Classification (NCBI taxonomy): domain Bacteria; kingdom Bacillati; phylum Actinomycetota; class Actinomycetes; order Cryptosporangiales; family Cryptosporangiaceae; genus Cryptosporangium; species Cryptosporangium arvum. The sequence continues at coordinate 1,796,620 of NZ_KK073874.1, read as the reverse complement.
GGCGCTCGCCACCGCGGTGCGGTAGCTGCCCCGCAGCGCGGCGACGAGCGCGATCAGAACGAGCGGCGACGCGACCAGATCGGGCACGTCGTAGGCGAAGAGCCACTGGTTCACCGGCGCGCCGGACGCGAGGTCCGCGGCGATCCGCACCGGCGCGCTCGCGACCGCCGAGACCAGGAGCGTGAGGGCCGCGACCCGGTACACCGTCCGCCTGCTGCTCCGGACACTGCGGGGCTCCGGCCCGGCGTGAGCGCGTAGCGCGCCCAGCAGGAGGCTCCCGACCTCGTTCGCCGAGGGGCGCGTTCGGTCGCCCGCCGACTCCAGCAGCGTCGCCATCAGCTCGGATCCGCGGTCGCGCCGATAGGCCGCCGGGTAGAGCCGCAGGACGCGCGCGTATCGCCGCTCCAGCGCGTGGTCATCCATAATGGAAACGATATGCCGATGATCTACATATGTAAATGGCCAACTTACGGCTGTGGACGGCCCGGGAGCCACGAGGCGGGCCCGAGGCCGAGGGCGGCGACCGCGCCCAGGAGGAGCAACGCCGGGCCGATCGTGGAGATCCTGGAGCCGATCGCGCCGGCGGCGACGGCGGTGCCCACCGTCGGACCGATGTTCATCGCGGTCTGTTTGAGCCCGCCGACCAGGCCGGCGTAACCGGGCGGCGCGTCGCCGACCACGGTGCCGGTGGCGGTGACCATCACCGCGGCGTACCCGGCGCCGATGACGGCCAGCGCGGCGGCCAGGCCGGGCGTCGGCGTATCCGGACCGACCCGGGACAGCGCGGCGATGCCGAGCACGACCAGGACCGTGCCCACGGTCGCGGTGCGCCGGGCACCCTGCCGGCGCAGCGCGATGCTCGCGACCGGTGCGCCGAGCACCATGAGCGCGGTCAGCGGCAGCACGCGCAACCCCGTGGTGAACGGGTCGAGGCGCAGAACGTCCTGCAGGTAGAACGTGCCGGTGAACAGGGCGCCGAACAGGCCGGCGCTGATGAGCAGCAGCAGCACCACCGAGGCGATCACCGACGCGGAGCGAGCCACGGCCGGCGGAACGATCGGGGACGCCGTGCGGCGCTCGTGCCGGACGAGCACCACGACGACGCCCGCGACGGCGAGGAGTTCGAGCAGCGTCGCCGGCGCGGCCCAGCCCCGCCCCGGCACCTCGGCCAGCGCGTGGACGAGCAGCGCGAGCGCGGTCGCGAGCAGGCCGGCGCCGGTCAGGTCGAGCCGGGACGCGTGGTCACGTTCGGGGGCCGGCGTCCGCACGGCGACGGTGAGCGCGGCGATCAGGACCACGATCGGCACGTTGACCCAGAAGGCGGCCCGCCATCCCAGCTGCGCCACCAGGAAACCGCCGAGGACGGGGCCGGATCCCGCCGCCACCGCGATCGCCCCGGTGCGGATCGCGATCGGCGTACCCAGGCGGTCGGCCGGATACGTCAGCCGCAGCAGTGCGAGCGTCGCGGGCTGCAGGAGGGCGCCGAACCCGCCCTGCACGGCACGCAGGGCGATCACCCACCCCAGGCTCGACGCGAGCGCGATCCCGGCCGAAGCGGCCCCGAAGCCGATCACCCCGACGAGGAACAGGCGCGGATGCCCGTACCGGTCACCGAGGCGTCCGGCGATGACGAGCAGCGCGGCCACCGCGACCAGGTACGCGGTGCTCGTCCACTGGATCCGGGCCACGGTCGCGTCGAAGTCGCGCTGCAGGCTGGGCTGCGCCATCAGCAGGATCGTGCCGTCCAGCGCGACGATCATCGCCCCGGCGGCACTGACGGTGAGCGCGAGACGCCGCTGGACCACTATCGACACGGACCCAGCTTCTCGGCCCCCGCCGTCGACAGCAATGTCGTGCCTCCCGCCTTTCCTGCCTCAATCCCGGGGTGTGTCGACGCGGGTGCCGGTTTCGAACGAGTCGATGATGCGGTGGGCCAGCCGCAACGCGCGGCGGCCGGCGGTGGCCGGGACGGGCGGCGGCTCACCGGCCGCGAACGCGGGCAGCATCGCGTCGAGATGGCGGTCGAACGTCGCGTGGAAGTGGCGCTCCCGGTCGTTGAAGTACCCGGCCTGCCAGACGCTGCTGATCTCGTGCCCGGCCGGGGTGAACGTGTAGCGGCGGACGGTGTCCTCGACGACCACCCGGCCGTCGAGGCCGTTCAGCTCCAGCCGATGCGTGTCGGGATAGCTGTAGGACGAGTCGTACGTGCCCAGCAGCGACCCGACCGCGCCGTTCTCGAACCGCAGCGCGACGCTCAGCGTGGAGCAGCCCCGGTCCGTGACGTCGGTCATCTGCGCCATCACCGAGCTGATCGGACCGCAGAGATGTTCGAGCATGTCCAGCCCGTGGCACTGGGTCTCGATCAGGTTGGCGTGCCGGTGGGCGCTGGTGCCGGCCTCCCCGCCGAACCGCCAGGTGGCGAACGTCAGCCGGCCGAGCGCACCGGCGTCCACCGCCTCGCGGGCCAGTTGCACCGGCTTGGCGTACCGGTGGTTGAAGTTGATCGCGAAGAACAGCCCGCGGCCGGCCGCTTCGGCCAGCAGCTGGTCGGCCTGGTCGAGGTCGAAGACAAGCGGTTTCTCCACCAGCAGCGGGAAACCGGCGCGGATGATCCGCAGCGTCGGCTCGAAATGGCCCTCGTTCGGCAGGCACACCGCGACCAGATCCGGTTTCTCCCGGTCCAGCATGTCGTCCACGTCGACGTAACCGGGCACGCCGAACTCGGCGGCCCGTTCCTCGGTCCGCGGCCGGGTGCGGCCGACGACCGCGCACAACCGCACGTCGGTGCGGGTGGAGAACGCGATCGCGTGCTGACGTCCCCACCACGGTCCCGTCCCGACGACGGCGACACGCACCTGCTGGCTCATGTGACCTCCTCGTCCACCCGGCCGGCCCCGCGGCGGCTCAGGCCCGTCTGGATCAGGACGACGAGCAGCAGAAACACACCGCTGACGACCTGCTGGTAGTAGGAGCTGAGCGTGCCGACCTGGTTGATCAGGTTCTGGATCACCTTCAGCAGCAGCGCACCGGCAAGCGTGCCGGTGAGCGTGCCGATCCCTCCGCTGAGCAGCGTGCCGCCGATCACCACCGCGGCGATCGCCTCCAGCTCCCGCCCTTCGCCGATCGTCGGCAACCCGGACGACGTCTGCGCGGCGACCAGGATCCCGGCGAGCGCGGCCAGCAGGGCGCTGAGCACGTACACCGAGACCCGGATCCGGGCGACCGGCAACCCCATCAGCTCGGCCGACTCCGGTGACCCGCCGATCGCGTAGACGGCCTGTCCGAAGCGGGTCCGGTTCAGGACCACGAGTCCCACCGCGAACACCCCCACCGCGACGAGCACCGGCGTGCCGACGCCGAGCGTCCGGGCCTGGCCGACGCGGGTGAGGGTCAGGTCGGGCGGCATCAGGTAGACCTTGTTGCCCTCCTGCGAGGCGGCGAAGGCCAGCCCACGGGCGAACAGCAGGGTGGCCAGCGTGACGATGAACGGCGCGATCCGGGCCCGGCCGATCAGCACGCCGTTGAGCAGACCGATGAGCCCGCAGACCACGAGCGGCAGCACGAGCGCGGTGAGCGAACCCCACTGCGCACCGATGGCCGCCAGCACTCCGGCGAGCGCGAAGACCGATCCCACCGAGAGGTCGATCCCCCCGCTGATGACGACGAACGTCATGCCGATCGCGATCAGCACGAGGTACGAGCTGTCCAGGGCGACGTTCCGGATGTTCTGCGGCCCGGCGAACCCGTCGCCGAACGCGGTCGCGCCGATCACCAGCACCAGCACTAGGACGAGCGGCGCACCGGCGCGGCGCGCGATCGAGGCGAGCCCGGCGCCGGTGACGGGCGGGCGTCCGGTGCGGACCGTCGTCATGCGCCGCCCCGATCCCGCTGGACGTAGACGGCCACCACGATGATGCCGGCCTGGATCATCCGGGCCAGCGAGTCCGGCAGGTCGTGCTGGATCACGGTGGCGGCGATCAGCTGCATCAGCAACGCCCCCAGCAGCGTGCCGACCACCCGGATCCGGCCACCGGAGAGCGGCGTGCCCCCGACCACCACCGCGGTGATCGCGCTGAGCTCGATGAGCAGGCCGACGAACGACGGGTCGCTGGCCCCGAGCCGGGCGGTGTTCAGCACTCCGGCCAGCGCGGCGAGTGCGCCGCTGACGACGTAGACGGTCAGCAGCGTGCGCCGCACCGGAAGACCGGCCAGCCGGGCGGCGGCGCGGTTGCCGCCGATCGCGACCAGCCGCCGGCCGACCACCGACCAGCGGACGGTGACCACGACGAGCGTCGAGAGCACGGCGAGGATCACCAGCGTGACGGGGACGCCGAGCAGGCTGCCGTTGCCCAGCGTCTGGAGCGTGGGGTCGAAGATCTCGACCAGCCGGCCGTCCGCGAGCACCAGCGCCGCCGCCCGTCCCGCGACCAGCACGCCGAGCGTCGCGATGATCGGCTGGACTCCGCAGAACGCGACGAGAGTTCCGTTGAGCGCGCCGACCACGGCACCGGCCGCGAGACCGGCGGCGACCGCGAGCCACGGGCCGTAGCCCAGGTAGAGCGGGATGATCGCGGCCGTGATGGCCATGACCGAGCCCACCGACAGGTCGATGCCCTCGGTGGCGACCACCAGCGCCATCCCGAGCGCCACGATCGCGATCGGAACGACCTGCACCAACTGGAGCCGTAGGTTGCCGACGGTCGCGAAGTTGGGCGTGAACACGAGGTTGAAGACCAGCAGCACGCCGATCGCGAGGTAGACGCCATGATCGCGCACCCTGCGGAGCAGGCCGTTCCCGGGGCTCGGGGCCGGACGCGCGGAGAGGGTGAGCCCGGCCGACTCAGTCACTCGTCGCCTCCTCGCGGGCCGCGGCGGCGATCGTCGTCATGATGCGGTGCTCGCTTATCGCGTCGCCCGCGAGCGAGCCGACGACCGCGCCGTCGCGCAGCACGAACACCCGGGTGGCCCCTTCCACCAGCTCCTCCAATTCCGACGAGATGAGCACGACGCCGAGACCGGCGCCGGCCAGCTCGTCGATGAGCGCCTGGATCTCGGCCTTCGCGCCGACGTCGATCCCGCGCGTGGGTTCGTCGAGCAGCAGCACCTGCGGGCTCAGGCAGAGCATCCGGGCGAGCAGCACCTTCTGCTGGTTGCCGCCGGAGAGCTCCCGGACGGGCTGGTCCGGACCGGTCATCTTGATCCGCAGCCGCCGGACGAACGTGTCGACGAGCGCGTCGCACCGCCGGCGGGAGACGAAGCCGGCGCGAGCCAGCCGGGGCAGGGCGGCGAGCACCAGGTTGTCGCGCACGGACAGGTCGGGGACGATGCCTTCGACCTTGCGGTCCTCGCTGACCAGGCCGATGCCACCGGCGATCGCCCGGGCCGGTGACCAGCGTCGACCGGTCGGTTTCCCGCCGACCAGGATCGTGCCGCTGTCGACGGGTTCGGCGCCGAACATGGCCCGGACCGTCTCGCTCCGGCCGGACCCGAGCAGCCCGGCCAGACCGACCACTTCACCCGGTCGCACGTCGACGCTGACGTGCGACAAGGCGCCCCGGCGGGTCAGGTCGTCGGCCCGCAGCACGGCGACACCGTCGTCGCCCCGCCCGGCCCCGGCTCCGTCGCCGAAGCTGGTGAGGCCGTGCGCACGGACCTCGTCGGCCGGGCGGCCCAGCATCGTCGCCACGAGCCCGAGCCGGTCGATGTCGGCGACCTCGCCGTGGAAGACCCGCCGTCCGTCGCGCAGGACCGTCACGTCCTGGCAGAGCCGGAAGACCTCGTCGAGCTTGTGGGTGACGAACAGGACCGCGACGTCGTCGGCCCGGAGCAGGTCGATCACCTGGGCGAGGCGGTCGACCTCCCGGGGCTCGAGCGACGACGTGGGTTCGTCCATGATCACGACCCGCGCCCGGGTGGACACCGCGCGGGCGATCGCCACCATCTGCTGCACCCCGGTGCTGAACTCCCCCAGCGCCCGGCGGACGTCGACCGCCACCCCGTAGCGGCCCAGCACGGCCTGCGCCTCGCGGTGCATGGCCGGGAAGTCGATGAGCCGCAGCCGGTTGAGCGGCTCCCGGCCCAGGAACAGATTGCGGGCGACGCTCATCGCGGCGACCAGGTTGAGCTCCTGGTAGATCGTGCTGATGCCGGCGGCCTGGGCGTCCCGGGGCGCGGCGAACCCGACCTCTTCGCCCCGGTAGGTGATCCGGCCGCCGTCCGGCCGGTGGACTCCGGTCATGACCTTGATGAGCGTGGACTTGCCTGCCCCGTTCTCGCCGACCAGGGCGTGCACCCGGCCGGCCCGCAGGACGAGGTCGACCCGGTCGAGCGCCAGGACTCCGAGGAACCGCTTGCTTACCGCTTCCACGTGCAGCGTCATCGGTCAGTACGCGTTGGCGAGTTCCGCGGACGCGTTGTCCTTCGTGTATTCCTTGTCGACGATGATCGTCTTCGGCGGGACGCCCTTACCGCTGTAGAAGTCCTCGAGCGCCTGGAACGCCAGCGGCCCGAACCGGGGATTGGACTCGATCACGCCGGAGATCCAGCCGTCGACGATGCCCTGCACGGCGCCCTTGGTGCCGTCGATGGTGACGATCTTGACGTCGCCCGGCTTCTTTCCGGCCGCCTTGAGCGCGGCGATCGCGCCGAGGGCCATCTCGTCGTTCTCGGCGTAGATCGCGGCGAGCTTCGGGTTGGCCGAGATCAGCTGCTCGGTGACCGACCGGCCCTTCTCCCGGGTGAAGTCGGCGGTCTGTTCCGCGACCACGGTCAGCTTCGAGTTCTTCGCGGCGAGCTGGTCCTTGAAACCCTTGGTGCGGTCGACGGTGACGTTCACCCCGGAGGCGCCGAGGAGGATCGCGGTCTCCCCCCGGTCGTCGGTGGCGGCGATCAGCGCGTCGGCCGCCCGCTTGCCCTGCTCGACGAAGTCCGACCCGATCCAGCCGATGTAGTCGACGCAGGGCTGCTTGGTGGTGAGGAGCCGGTCGATCGTCATGATCGGGACCTTCGCGTCCTGCGCCGCTTTGAGCGCCGGGTCCAGGCCTTCGGAGTTCAGCGGCGAGATGATCAGCGCCTGCGCACCCTGAGCGACCATGCTCTGGATGTCGGCGATCTCCTTGTTCAGGTCCGACTGCGCGTTCGTGGTGATGAGCTTGATGCCGCGCTTGGCCGCTTCCGCCTTGATCGACTCGGTCTCGGTGATCCGGAAGGGATTGGCTTCCTTCTCGCTCTGCGCGAAACCGACGGTGATCGCCTTCAGGTCGCGTTTCGGGACGCCGCCGTTGTACTTGTCGGCGGTGCAGCCGTCGCCGCTGCCCGCGGTGGACCGCACCTGCTGGTCAGCGTCCTCGCCCGCCGACGCCGTGCTCGGCGTGGTCTTCGTGCACGCGCCGAGCGAGACGAGTAAGACCGCCGCTGCCGTCGTAGCGCCGAGCCGTCTGAACTGGACCATGAGGCGAGTTCCCTTCTGACTAGCTCCTTTTCGAAACTAGTCAGATCGTGTCGCTCCTCGCCATTACTTGTCAATAGATTCCACGAGCGGGACGACGACGACGTCCACTCCGGCGGCACGCAGGTCCTCCAGCGCCGCGGGGTCGGCACCGGGGGTGGTGACGAGCGTGTCGATCCGGTCGCTCGGGACGGTCTGGCACATCGTCTCCTGACCGATCTTGGTGTGGTCGGCCAGCACCACGACCTGCTTGCCGGCTGCGGCGAACGCGATGTCAGCCGCGGCCGCGAACACGTTCGGCGTGGTCAGGCCACGTTCGGCGGTGACGCCGTCGCCGGAGAGGAAGACCTGGGCGCCACGTAGACCCTGCAGGCCCTGCTCGGTCAGCGGGCCGACGAAGGCCTGGATCGAGCGGCGCAGCGTGCCCCCGACCATGACCAGCTCGACGTGCTCGTGCTCCAGCAGCACCGTGGTGACCGGGACGGAGTTGGTGACGACGGTCAGCGACCCGACGCCGGTGAGCCTGCGGGCCAGCTCGAGCGTCGAGCGACCCGGCCCGAGCAAAATCGCACTGCCGTCGGTGACCAGGTGGGACGCGTACCGGGCGATGGCGGAGCGCTCACCGGCTCGGCCGTCGTCGGCGAGGGTCGCGGCCGGCGCGGTACCGACCGCCGGGCGGGCGCTCTCTGAGCGGGCGTTCTCCGGGCTTTGGTTCTCTGAGCGGGCGCTCTGCGTGCGGGCGCTCTGCGTGCGGGCGTACTCCGGGCGGGTGCTCTCCGGGCGGGTGCTCTCCGGGGCCGGGTCGGTCTCCGCGCGGCCGACGCCGCCGCGGACCGCGTTGACCAGCCCTTCGGCCACCATCGCCTGCAGGTCGCGGCGGACGGTGGACTCGGAGATGCCCACCACCTCGGCGATCTCCCGGAACGACGCGTAGCCGCGGGCTCGCACGTGCGCCAGGATCCGGCTGCGCCGCTCGGCGATCAGCATCGGTCGTCCCGGTCCCGAGCGCTCGTCACGAGAGCCAGGATAGTGCAGAACATTTCAATTTGTTTCATCCCGCAGCGTCTCGGTGGCTAAACGCGTCACCACGTCTCGGAACCGAGCATAGGCGTCGTCCGCGCCCGTGGAATCGCCGGTCGGCTCGTACCGGCGCAGCGGGACCGAGGACCGGACGAGCGCGCGCGCCTCGGTCAGGTCGCTCAGCTTCCCGTCGGCCATGATCTGCACCAGCAGATTGCCGATGGCAGTGGCCTCGTACGGCCCGGCCACGACCGGCAGGCCGGTCAGCTCGGCGGTGAGCCGGCAGAGCACCGTGTTCGCGGCGCCACCGCCGACCAGGTGGACCGTCCGCACCGGCTGCCCGGAGATGGCCGACGCCCGCGTCAGCACCCAGTGGTACTTGCAGGCGAGGCTGTCGAGGATGCACCGGGTGACCTCGGCCGGCCCGGTCGGAACCGGCTGCCCGGTCAGCCGGCACAGGGCGGCGATCCGGCCCGGTACGTCGCCGGGAGAGAGCAGGCTCGGGTGGTCGGGGTCGATGAGGCTGCGGTACGGGGCCGATCCGGCGGCGAGTGCGGTGAGCTCGGGGTAGCCGAGGTCGCGACCTTCGCCCGCCCACACCCGCCGCGACTCCTGGAGCAGCCAGAGCCCGTTGACGTTGCTCAGGAACCGGAACCGGCCGCCGACGCCGAGTTCGTTCGTGAAGCCGGCCACCCGGGCGTCGGGCGTCGTGATCGGAGCCGTGGTCTCGACCCCGACGAGCGACCACGTGCCGCACGAGACGAACCCGACGTCGTCGCCGGTGCTCGGCATCGCCGCCACGGCGCACGCGGTGTCGTGACCGGCCACCGCCACCACCGCGAGCCGCTCCGGACGCGTACGCAGGTCCGCCAGCGCGGTCCCGGCGGGCACCACCTCGGCCCGGAACAGGTGTCGCGGCAGGCCGAGGTGGTCGATCACCCCGGCCGCCCACTCGCCCCGGCGGATGTCCCAGAGCTGAGTGGTGCTGGCGATCGTCTGCTCGGTGCGCCGAACGCCGCTGAGGCGCCCCGCGATCAGATCCGGGAGCATCAGGAGCCGGTCCGCGCGGTCCAGGACGCCGCTCCCACGCATCGCCAGCAGTTGGCAGGCGGTCGTGATCGGCAGGAACTGCGTGCCGGTGACGTCGTAGAGGGCCTGGGGCTCCACCGCCTTCTGCAGTTCCGCCACCATCGCGGCGGTCCGGGGCGTGCGGTGGTGCCAGGGCGCGGCCACCAGCCGGTCGTCCGCGTCGACCAGGCCGAAGTCGCTTCCCCAGCCGTCGATGCCGACGCTGCGGACGTCCTCGACCCGGTCCGCCGCCCGCCCGATGCCCCGCACCGTCTCCTCGTGCAGAGCCTTGAGGTCCCAGGTCAGGTCGTCGCCGTCCCGGACGGGCCGGTTGGCGAAACGGTGGATCTCCCGGACCTCGAGGCGCTCACCGTCGAAAGCCCCGGCGAGTACCCGCCCGCTCTCCGCGCCGAGGTCAACGGCAAGGTAGCCCGGCATGCGGACAGCGTACGGGTACCTCGGCCGAGGCCCTCGCGGATCAGTAATACGAGATGCTGATCGAGCTGATCTGGTTGTTGAACTCGCCGTTGGTCTGACGTTCCCCGTGCCACTGCTGGCCCGGGTCGAGCGTCATACCCAGGTTGCCGGACGTGCCGGAGCAGCCGGCGTGCCGCCACAGCACGACGTGCGGCCGCGGCGCCGACGAGGGGCGCTGGATGTTGAACCAGGCGAAGGACGCCTTGTCGTTGAACCCTTCGGCGCTGAAGTTCCGGCAGCTGCCGATCTGGTTCGGGTACTGCCGCCAGATCTGCCCGGTGACGTCGGTGTTGTCGGCCAGGCAGATCGTGCCCAGGTAGTTGTAACAGTCGGCGTAGGCGGCCGCGGCCGGCGACGCGGTGAACATGTTGCCGACGACCGCGATCAGCGCCGTGACGAACGCGGCGACGGCAGTCCGTTTGCTCCTTCTGGCCCCGCTCCATAAAGGATTCATGGCGCGCATCGTAAACGTTACGCAATGTTCAACGGAAGACTTCAGCCCGTAACAAATGACCGCGGTCAGACCCGCGAGAGCCGAACTCTCGCTTGCAGGCGCGTCACCTTGAGCACCACGATCACCTGCCGGTTCAGCTGCAGCCGGGAGCCGGCCGTGCCGCTGGCCATGAGCGACGTGTTCGCGGTGGTGACCGTGAACCGCACGACACCCCGCCCGACGACGACCCGGGCGGTGCCGGTGGAGGTGGGAAGCCGGTCACCGGTCCGGACGATGACCTCACACCGGCCGTCCTTGCAGGCCGCGAAGTTCCGCCCGTTGGCCGCGGTGAGAGGGGGCGGGGCGGCGGTGGCGGGATCCGGCCGGACGGCGCCGGCCGTCCAGAGCAGTAGGAAGGCGGTGAGGAGTACGGTCGCTCGTCGCATGCTTCCCCCATCGAACGTCGATGTCGATCGCCGTCGAGAATGGAATGCGATGGGTCTATACGAGACCTATACGGGGGCGAGAGCATCCCTACGACCGGTAGGCCACGGGGTGCGGGGCGTTCCAGCTGGCCAGCATCGTGATGGCGTCTTCGGTGGGGGTACCCGGCTCGGCGGGGTGAACCAGGAGCGTCTGGCCGGGGTCGAACACCAGCGGAGTGGTCTCGAAGGGCAGATCCAGGTCGCCGACGACGGAATGGTGGATGCGCCGGACGCCCGATGAGGGAACGCGGACGTCGTGCAGCGCCCACTGGTCGCGGAAGGCGGTGCTGGTCGCGGCCAGCTCCCGGACGAGGTCGGTGAGACGGTGATCGCGGGGGTTGCGGCCGGCCTCCGCGCGTAGCAGACCGGCGGTGTCCCGAGCGATCGTGCCAGAAGGTTCGCGATGCCGGGTCGGCGAAGACGAACCGGGCGACGTCGGCCGTCCCGCAGGTGTTGAGCACCATCGCGGGGATCGTGGTCGTCGAGTCCAGGATGCGGCGCAGCGGTGGGCGCAGTGCGGTGGTTTCCGGCACCGGGCGGCAGGGCCGAGTGCCCCCACCGGGTCGGACAACTGCCCATGACCTGGACGCTACTGCGCGGCTGGTCCCTGAGGGGGCTACTGGGAGTAGCCCCCTCGCAGAGTCTGGAACACCGGCCTGGGTCCGGGTTCGCTGGGGTTCGGGCGGCCAAATCGTCCGCGCGACCGCTTCCTCACGTCGCAGCCCGCGGTGGACCTGGTGATCGCCTCCGCCGAGATCATGGCCCCACCGCTGCGGCGCGTGGGCAACGGCTGGGAGTCACAGTTCGCGACGAACCACCTCGGGCATTTCGTCGTGATCAATCGGCTGTGGCCGGCTTTGCTGGCGGGCCGGCAGGCCCGCGTGGTCAGTTGATCGCAACGCTGTCGGCCAACCTGACCGGCGTCGACGCCGTCACCTGACGGCCCGGTCGCGCCGAGCAGTTCGCGGGCCACGACGCCCATCAGCGTCCGTGCGGCGCGCGGACTTGTTCGACGTGGCCATCGTCGCCGCTCCCCCGGCGCCCGTCGTGCGGGATTCCGCTGGCGGACGCAGGAAGGATGAGGTCATGAATCTGGCCTGGGCACCGGGAATGCGGCTCCTGTCCGACGCCGGTCCGGCGGCCTGGGTGGAGGAAGCGCTGGCGCCGTCGTCGACACGCTTCACGGTCGCCGGGATGGTGCCGCCGGTGTTCGCCGCATACGCCCGTGTGCTGCCGCCGACGTACGCCCCCGAGAACGACGGCCGCCACCGCTGGTCGGAGATCGCGACGGCCCGAGGTGTACCGCTCACCGCCGACACCCGGTTCGACGACCTCGTCGCGGGCTCCAATCGCTGGGGCCGTCCGTCCGACGGCGGATTGGACGCCCGGGAGACAGCCGTGCTGGCGAAGACGCTGTCGGCTTTCACGACCACCCCCGACCAGGCGTTCTTCTGCCTGTGGGACGGCTTGGGGCTGGATGAGACACAGGCACTGTGGGACCGCCCCACGCGGGTGCGGGCTCCCCACCGCGACTACCACCTGCTCGCCGGCCCGGTGGCCGCAGCGCCCGTGCTGCCCGAACCGCTCGATTTCCGGTGCGCGAACCTGTGGTGGCCCGCAGACCGGGCCTGGCTCGTCGCCACCGAGATCGACGGTTACCTCACCTACGTCGGTGGGAGCGAGGCGGCGATCACCGCCTTGATCGAGCACCCGGATCTCGACGCGGTGCGGGTGCTCGCATCGACGCGGCTCGATCCGAGCTACGGCTGACCGGAGTCCTCCCGCCGCCCCTCGCTCGGCCGCATCGTCAACGCCGGCGACAGAGCATGGGCGGCGGCAGGAGCGAGTGTTGCGAACCGAACGTTCCTGGAGTCGGGCCGGCGATCGAGCGGGTCGTCGCTTCGCGGGAACCTGGTTCCAGGACGGGGACACACCCCGCGAACGACACTCACACCGGAGGCTGGACGACATGAGCGACTGCTACGACTACAACCAGTGCAACGACTGGGACTACAACGAGTGCAAGCCGCGCCGTCGTCGCCACCACAAGAAGCGGTACAACGACTGCTGGGACTACAACCCCTGCAGCTGAACCACAGCACAGCCGAGGGCCGGGAAGCACACGCTTCCCGGCCCTCGGCGCGTCCGCACGGGTTGGATCAGGCCGCCGATCCGACGCGGACAGCGGCAGAGGAGTGACCGCGGCCGGTCGTTGGTCGTCGTGGAGTTCCAACCCGGCCGTGCTCCACCAGCGGATCGACGCCCTCGTTGGAGCACCAGGAGGCGAACGGTCAGCCGTCACCACGCCGATCGAACCGTCGGCCTGTGTCCTCCGATACGGCGTCCGTTCGTCGGTGGCGTAGAAACGTCTCACCTAGGAGAACTTCATGACCATCACGCCCGTCACCATCTGCCTTCCGATCGCGGACCGCCGGACGTCGTTCCGGTTCTACCGCGACGGCTTGGCCTTCGAGCCCGTGGGCGAGGTCGCCGACGACGGCGTGCCGGAGCCCCTGCAGTTCGCCCTCAACGAGGGCGTGCGCCTGATGCTGATTCCCACTGGTGGGTTCGGCTGGGTCATCGGAGACCGGAACGTCGCTAGCCGAGGCATCAGCGAATGCGTGCTCGATCTGCCCGCAGAGACCGATGGTGCCGTGGACGCGTTTCTCGAGCGCGCCCACCGGGCCGGAGCCGAGATCGTTTCCGGCGCGGGCCGCCAGCCATGGGGATACGGGGGAACCTTCGCCGACCCGGACGGACACCTGTGGATGGTCACGTCACAGGAGAAGCACGCCGGCTAGGGCGTGTTTGAAAAGCGCTTCGTTCGTTGGGTGATGCGTGGCTCGTGGTGATCTGACGAATGCGGAGTGGGAAGTCTTGTCGGCGGTGTTGCCGTCGGCTAAGCCGGGTGGTCGGCCGCCGCGTTCGCGGCGGCAGGTCATTGATGGGATCCGGTGGCGGGTGAGGACCGGGGCGCCGTGGCGGGACCTGCCCGAACGGTATGGGCCGTGGGAGACCGCGTATGCGCTGTTCCGGGACTGGCAGCGGGACGGGACCTGGGCGCGCATCGTGTCCGATCTGCAGTCCCGCGCCCAGGCCCGGGGGCTGATCACCTGGGACGTGTCCGTCGACTCCACCGTGGTCCGGGCTCACCAGCACGCCGCGGGCGCCCGTAAAAGGGGGTCGATCAGAAACAACCGCCGGGAGGGTGCACCGCAGAGCCCAACGACCATGGTCTGGGACGGTCACGCGGCGGGTTGAGCACCAAGATCCATCTCGCGGCCGAGGGCGGACAGCGTCCGCTGTCGCTGCTGGTCACCGCCGGGCAGGCCGGAGACGCGCCGCAGTTCCAGCCGGTGATCGACGCGATCGGTGTCCCCGGTCGAGTCGGCAGGCCCAGGACACGGCCGGCGCGGGTCCTAGCCGATAAGGCCTACGGATCCCGCGCCAACCGCGTCTACCTGCGCCGACGCGGAATCCGCGCCACCATCCCCGAACCAGCCGACCGGTTGGCCCACCGCCGACGTCGCGGCAGCGCCGGCGGCCGCCCACCGACGTTCAACGCCGAGACCTACAAGCAGCGCCACGCGGTCGAGTGCGGGATCAACCGCCTCAAGCGCTACCGGGCGGTCGCGACTCGCTACGACAAACTCGCCGTCCGCTTTCTCACGACGCTGCACATCGCCGCGATCAACGAATGGCTACGGTGACCAGCTTTTCAAACAGGCCCTAGGCGCTGGCCTCCGAGCACCGAACCGTTCGCGGAGAAGGTGGGGCCGGAGATCGGACCGTCGACCGACGTGACGCAGTCGGGCAGCACCGGCACCTAGGGCCTGTCCTGTGAATCGGTGACCGGCCTGGTTGGATGCTCGGGTGGTTCGTCGGGACGAGGTCACTGAGGCGGCGTGGGAACGGATTGCGCCGTTGTTGCCGGTCAGCGCGGGTAGGGGTGGGCGGTGGAAAGACCACCGGCAGGTGCTCAACGCGATCGTGTGGAAGCTGCGCACGGGCGCGCCGTGGCGCGACATCCCGGACAGATACGGCTCGTGGAAGACCGCGCATGAACGTCTGCGGCGCTGGAGCGCGGACGGCACCTGGGATCGGATCCTGGAACACGTGCAGGTCCACGACGACGCGGTCGGGGAGATCGAGTGGACCTTCCACGTCGATTCCAGCGTCGTTCGTGCACATCAGCACGCCGCCGGAGCCCGCAGGCCCCAGGCGGCGACAAAAGGGGCTGCCTCGATCAGCGCGGCGCCGCGCGTGCGGGCGTCGCGGTCGCTGCGGTCGATGAAGCGATCGGGCGGTCCCGGGGCGGGCTGAGCAGCAAGATCCACCTCGCGGTTGATGGGCGGGGACGGCCGATGGCCGTCCGGCTGACCGCCGGGCAGGCCGGCGACAACCCGCAGTTGCTGCCGTTGCTGGATGAGATTTCGGTGCATCGGCCGGGGCCCGGCCGGCCGCGCAAGCGCCCGGACCGAGTCGTGGCTGACAAGGCCTACTCTCATCCCTCAACCCGCGCCGCGCTGCGGCGTCGCAAGATCGCGGTGACCATCCCCGAGCGGCGCGATCAGGTCGCCCGGCGCGCTGCGAAAGGCTCGGCCGGAGGCCGGCCGCCTGCCTTCGACCCAGTCATCTACCGGCAGCGCAACCTCGTCGAACGCTGCTTCAACCGGCTCAAACAGTTCCGCGCGATCGCCACCCGGTATGCCAAACGCGCCGTCCTCTACCGCGCGCTACTCACCCTCGCCGCGACCCTGATCTGGCTGACGTGATTCACAGGACAAGCCCTAGTCGGTCGCGGCGTCGGCGAGGACCTCGCTGATCACGTACCGCGCCTGTGCGGCCAAGGGCTTGTTCGTCTCGTGGTAGTACGGCAGCTGCAGGCAGGCCTGCGAGAGCGACCACGCGCGGCTCCGTAGCCAGGTGGCGTCGTCGATGTCGAGCTGGTCCCGGAAGGCCGGGCGGAGCCGGGCGGGCAGCAAATTCCAGGCGAGGCCGAGATCGACGGCCGGGTCACCGCGGCTGACACCGGAGAAGTCGATCAGGCCGACCAGTCGCCCGTCCCGCACCAGCAGGTTGCCGGGGGCAGTGTCGCTGTGGATCCAGGTCCCCGGAGGTTCACAGGGCTCCAGGGTGAAGGCCGCGTCCCAGACCGCGGTGACCGCGGCGGTGTCGACCATGCCCGCCATCTCGGAGATCGACGTTCGGGTCACCTCGTCCCGCGCCTCAAAATTGAAGCCGCGCTGATTGACCGGGCCACCGGGTACGTCGAGGGCATGGATGGCATTGAGGCAGTCGGCGATATCGCGCACGAGCGGCTCGGTGAGGTCTTGGCGGTCGGGTTCGCGCCGTCGAGCCAGGTGTAGACGGACCAGCGCCAGGGATAGCCGTGCGCCGGCTCGCCCATGCCCAGCACCGTTGGCGTCTCCACCGGCAGAAGCGGGCCGATCACCGGTAGCCACGCCTGTTCGTGGTCGACCGAGCCCGCGGCCCAGTCGATCCGGGGCAGGCGCACGACCATCGTGTCACCGAGCCTGAACATGGCATTGTCGGTGCCGGCTGATGACGCGTGCCGCACCGGAAGGTTCGCCCACTGGGGAAACTGCGCTGCGACCAGCCGCTCGACCAGGGCCTGGTCGATCGACAATTCGTGTTCGTGCATCCTCGTGGTCAACGGCAATTCCTCTGACTCGGCCGGACAGCGACCCTACATTTCCGCTCGACGAGGTCACCAGCCGATTTCGGCACCGCAGCAGTCGCTCCGGATCCACGGGCGAGCCGCTCTGCTCGTGGGGCACCGGTCGAGTTGCGGCTGCTGACGATGCGCCGACTGGAGCGCGGCACTTCCGGGGCCCAGCACGCCCTCGACGTCCGGCCCACCCAGCGGAACTTCGAGTAGACGCCCGCCCCTCACCCGCCGGAGTCCGTCCACCTCCAGGCAGTACCAACGCCACGCCGTAGCGGCAACGCAAGGGCCGCACCGAGCCGGGAGGCCGCCGACGGTCAGACACAGTCCCAGCAGAACCGGCCCTCCCGCCGATCGGGGTCGAGGAAGGCGTATCCAGTCCCTCCCCCGAAGTTGAGCGCGAACGCGTCATCGCCCCATCCCTCGGCGCCGTCCAACTGGAAGAAGAACCGCCACGAGGCATCGAGCGCGGGAGGCGTCCACGGCTGCCAGAACAGAGGCTCACCGCCGACATAGTTGCGGCATCCCAGCTCCGGGAGATCGGCGTCTTCCTCTATCGGCGTACCGTTCAGCGCCGCGTCACGGTGGACGACCTGCCGTTCGAATGTCGCAATCGCCGCCTCGTCCGGAGCCTTCAGGTCGAGACGTAACTCCACCGGGTGCCGTTCGAACCAGTCTGCGCCCCGCCGCCACAACGTCGGACCCGTACGTCGAACCTGGCCGCTCACGAACGGCGGCACACGCCCACCCGGCTGGATCAGGAACGCGTTCTCGCCGCCTTCCAGATCAAAAGTGCCGTCCTCATCGCTGAGGAACAGGTACGCCATCGCGATACCCGATCCAGGCAACGGAAACTGGCCGATGAACGTCATCGGTTCCCCGGAACTCCGCGACACCGGCCAGAACGGCTCGTCAACCCAGAATGGCTGCCCACCGAGCTTCGCCACCGGCCCGTCAATCGGAGCAGCGCTCGGTTCCCACGACATCTCACGCCGAGGCGTCAGCCAGCGATCGAACGGCCCGGCCACCGACGCCAACAGTTCGACACGCTCCAACCAAGCCACCGCACACCTCTCCGACGACGAACTC
Source organism: Cryptosporangium arvum DSM 44712 (assembly GCF_000585375.1). Classification (NCBI taxonomy): domain Bacteria; kingdom Bacillati; phylum Actinomycetota; class Actinomycetes; order Cryptosporangiales; family Cryptosporangiaceae; genus Cryptosporangium; species Cryptosporangium arvum. The sequence continues at coordinate 1,778,912 of NZ_KK073874.1, read as the reverse complement.
CGCTCCGCTGCGTACGGGTCAGCCCCAGGCACGGGCGATCCGGGCCCCGAGTTCGTCGAGCTCCTCGAGGATCAGCGTTGCCCCCCAGATCTGGTCACGTTTCCGATTGGTCAGCGGACGGAGCACCCCAGCCGTGTCCAGACGCTCGATCGCGGCATAGACGCTGCTGAGCGGCGCACCGGTGGCCACCGCGACGTCGTCGGCCGTGACCACCGGCCGCGCCGGCAGGATCGCCAACAGCTTCGCCGCCGCGCTTCCCGCCCGTACCCGTCCCACGGCGTCGGCCCACTCCAGTGGAATCTCCGTCAGTCGCTGAGCCGTCGTTCGCGACTCGGCCGCCGCGATCCGTGAAGCCAGCGCGAAGTCCCGGACGATCGGCTCCACGTCCCCGTCCCGGTAGGCGCCGAGGTGGTCGAAGTATCGTTCCCGCCGAGCCACCAGCGCCGACGCCAAGGGCACGACCACCCGCGTGGTGGCTCGACGCCGACGCAGGATGGCGTTGATCAGCGCCCGGCCGATGCGCCCGTTGCCGTCGGTGAATGGATGGATCGACTCGAACTGGGCGTGGGAGATCGCTGCCTGGGCGAGCGTCGGCAGGTCATCGCGGTTGGCGAACCGCAGCAGGTCATCGACGTACGACTCGACGAGATCCGGCGGCGGGGGCACGAAGAGCGCGTTCCGCGGCGAATGATCGCTGCCGCCGATCCAGTTCTGCATGTCGCGCCAGCGCCCGGCGTAGTCGCGTTCGGCCGGATCGTCGGCCAACAACGCGGCGTGGGCGGCCAACAACGAATCGGCGTCGATCCGCTTCCGTCCGTCGGTTTCGGTCAGTAGTGCTCCGAGCGCCGAAGTGGCCGCGACCATTGACGTCGCCGAGGCGTTGGCCCGGCTTCCGTGCAGCGCCCGTGCGTAGTCGTCCAGGCTCGCCTCGACCGACTCGATCTTCGAGGACGCGACGGACTCGGTGCGTAGCAGCAGCACTCCCAATGCCCCGAGGTCCTCACCGTGGGCCTGGTCGAGCGCGGCGATTTCGCGCAGCGCGTCCTCACCCTGGGCGATCGCCGAAGCGGGCAGCGCGTTCACCACCGGCAGGCCGGCGATGTCCGGCGGAAGGGAGACCGTGACTTCGGACAGGATTCGATCGGCCTTGGGTCCGCCACGCTGGGATTGCCGCCACGGGCGTACCTCGCGCCGGTGCGGTGGCCAGGTTGTCACGGCACCTCCTACTCGGAATAAGGGTATCACTATTCCGAGTTATCCTGCTAACTCGGAATAGTGACGGAGTAGTTCCGAGTCGGGCAGGAAGTGCTCCGGAAAGGTGCAGCGCAACTCGCAGGACAGGCCCCTAGTCGACCAGCCCGGCGTGGTGCGCGAGGATCGCGGCCTGCACGCGGTTCGTGAGCCCCAGCTTCGTGAGGATGCGGCTGACGTGCGTCTTCACGGTCGCTTCGCTCAGGTGCAGCTGCCGCGCGACGTCTGCGTTCGCCAGTCCCGTCGCGAGCGTCGCCAGCACCTCGCGTTCCTTGCCGGTGAGCGGCGCCAGTCTGGCGAGTGCCCGGTCCTGCGGCGACGGCCGGGCGAACGTCGAGAGCATGCGGCGCGTGACCCGCGGGGAGAGCGCGGCGTCCCCCGCGGCCACGGCGCGCACCGCGGTCGTCATCTCGTCGGCCGAGGCGTCCTTGAGCAGGAAGCCGACGGCGCCGTCACGCAGCGCGGTGCGCACGTACTCGTCGAGGTCGAACGTCGTGAGCACGATGACCTTCGGCCCGCCGCGCAGCTGCCGCACCGCGGTGAGCCCGTCGACACCGGGCATCCGGATGTCGACCAGCGCCACGTCCGGACGATGGCGTCGGGCCTGCACGACCGCCTCCGCACCGTCGGCCGCCTCGGCCACGACCGTGAGATCCTCCGCCGACTCCAGGATCGTGCGCAGCATCGCGCGCACCATCCACTCGTCGTCGACGAGCAGCACCCCGATCATGCGTCGACCGGAAGCAGCGCCGTCACCCGGAATCCACCGGCGCTGGGCCCGGCATGGAACCACCCGCCGCTGATCCGGACACGCTCCCGCAGGCCGAGCAGACCATTCCCTCCGGGCAGCGGCTCCGGGTGCCTCGCTGCCGGGCCGTTCATCACGACGACGCCCAGCACGTCGCCGTGCGCGATCAGCACCTCGGCCGCTGCTCCCGGCGCGTGCTTGCGGACGTTCGTCAGCGCCTCCTGCACGACGCGGTACGCGGTCTGCTCGACCAGCACCGACAACGATCCGGGCTCCCCGGTCACCCGGTACCGAACCCCGGCTTCCCGCGCCAGCTCCTCCACGTCCGCGAGCCGGGGCTGCGGCGCCCGCGGCGCTTCCTCGTCGTCGTGCAGCACGACGACCAGCGTCCGCAGCTCCTCGAGCGCCTCCCGTCCGATGAGGCGGATCCGTTCCACCAGCCGGTCCTTCTCCGGTTCGCCGGCCACCGCCGCCGCGGTCGCGTGCAGCACCATCAAGCTCACCCGATGAGTGACGACGTCGTGCATGTCGTGCGCGATCCTGGCTCGCTCGTCCGCCCGGGCACGAGCCTCGACCAGCCGTTGCTCGTGCTCCGCCCGCTCCGCGCGGTGCCGCAGCCCGGCGAGCACGGCGCGGCGGCTCGCCAGCCACAGCCCCAGTACCGCGGGCGCCACGCACACCGCGACGCTCAGCGGCAGGACGGCGTCGAGACCCTGACGGCGGAACGGGACGGCGACCGCGACCGTCACCACCGCCGTGGCGGCCACCACGACACGACGCGAGCGCTCGTGCGCCCCGAGCGTGTACTGCGCGAGGACGACGACCGGGTACGCGGCGGCGAGCACCCAGCCCACCAGCGCGACGGCAGCCAGCACGAGCGGGTATCGGCGGCGCACCAGTGCGGCCGCTCCGACGCCCAGGGCGACGAGCACCGGCGGCACCGCGTCGATGCCGTATGGCGAGCCGCCGAACAGCGTCGAGTCCGTCGCCGGCACCAGCGTCACCGCACAGATCAACGCCAGCAGGGCATCCACCATGGAGGCCCGGTGCCGTCGGAACGCCTCCATGAACGTGGAGTCTAGGAACCCGGCTGAGCGTGGACATCACTCGAAAGATGTAGGGTCCGCCCTCGTTCGCCGGACGACCCCGCGCCGTGCCGTTCGTAGCGTCAGCCGGCGTGACCATCACCCGGGCGCTGTCGATCGCCTACCTCGTTTATGCGGCCGCGGCCGCCGCCTGGCTCTGGCGGCTCGGCCACGGCTTGGCCTCCGTGGGGGCGGTCTGCGCGCTGCTCGCCGCCGCGGCACCGCTGTTCCGGCGCAGGCGCGTGCTGCTGGGCGTCCACGCGGTGATGATCCCGGCGCAGTTCGTGTTCAGCGTGCCGTCGAACGTGCCGCTGCTGGGGCTGATGCTGTCGGTCGCGATCGTGGTCGCGCTTCGGCCGCGACCCGGACGGCTGAGCCCGCGGACGCGGAAGGTCGCGCTGACCGTGCACGTGGGACTGTCGGTTGGCTGGCTGGGCCTGGCGATGGCGATGACCGTGCTCGCCGTCGTCGGGCTGACCACCTCGGACGACGTCCTGCGCCACGACGTCTACCGCATCATGCACCTGTTCGACCTGGTGATCGTGATCCCGGTGGTGGTGCTCACGATCCTGAGCGGGTTGGTCGTCTCGCTGTTCACCCGCTGGGGATTGTTCCGACACTGGTGGGTGCTGATCAAATTCGTGCTCGCGCTCGCGGTGCCGATGGTGGCCGGGGTGCAACACCTGTGGATCGCCGAGCTGATCGACCGCACCGCCGCCGATCCGACCGCGGTCGGCGTCCGCCTGCTGGTCTGCTTCGCGCTGTACGACGTCGTCCTCTGGACCGCGACCGCGCTGTCGGTGTTCAAACCGGGCCGGACCACCCCGTGGACCCAATTGACGGCCCGCGCACGATGAGAGGCGGACTCCGGCGCAGAGACCCTTATCAACGTCCCGCGCGCTCATCGGCTCGCCGAAATGCGCCAGTCGACTCCAGCGCACTGCGGACGCTCGCTGTCTCCGTCCAGGCTCTCGGCGGCAGGCTCAAAATCGTCGCCGGTTTCGGCGGGGAACGCCTGGACCCCCACGTATTGCCTGGTGGTGGGGCGGGTGGGGCTCGAACCCACGACCAAGGGATATGAGCGCCACGGGTGTAGCGCTGCGCGGACCAGCGAAGACGCAGGCCTGCGCGCATCGCAGCTGATGGCGCCGCGAGCCGCCCGACCGCGTAACGCCGCCGCTCAGCTATTGACATCGGCACAGGCCCGGGCGAACGATGGCGGACAGATGTCCGCAGAGCGGTCGGCCTGCGGACGGGTCCCTCAAGGATCCCTTCGACGCCGAAGGCGGAGCACATGGATTCGGTAGTCCCCACGGTCGACACCGAGGTGTTGGTAATCGGATCCGGTCCGGCCGGCGCCGCGGCGGCGCTCTTCCTGGCCACCTATGGCACTCGCGTCACGATCCTGACGAAGTACGGGCGGCTCTCCGAGACCCCGCGGGCGCACATCACCAATCAGCGGACCATGGAGACCCTGCGGGACATGGGGCTGGAAGAGCGCCTGATGCGTGAGGCGACACCGTGGGAGCTCATGGGTAACACCACGTTCTGCACCAGCCTCGTCGGTGCCGAACTCGGCCGGGTCTCGTCGTGGGGTACCGACATCCGCCGCCATGCCGACTACCAGCTGGCTAGTCCCTGCACGATGGTCGACGCCCCGCAAACCATCACCGAGCCGATCCTCGTGCAGGCGGCGCAGGCCCGGGGCGCGCGCGTGCGGTTCGACACGGAGTATCTCTCCCACGTCCAAGACGCCGACGGCGTCACCACTCGGGTGCGCGATCGGCTGACCGGCGCGGAGTACGACGTCAGGTCGCTCTATCTCGTCGGGGCCGACGGGGCCCGCAGCAAGGTCGCCGCCGACGCCGGCCTGCCCTTCGAGGGCCCCGGGGCGGTGGCCGGGGCGCTCAACATCATCATCGAGGCAGACCTGACCCGCTTCGTGGCCCACCGCCCGTCGGTGCTGTATTGGATGCTTCAGCCCGGGGCGGAGAAAGAAGGCGTCGGGCTCGGCGTCCTGCGAATGATCAAGCCCTGGTCCGAGTGGATGCTCATGTGGGGTTACGAGGTCGCGGCCGGGCCGCCGGACCTCACCGACGACTTCATCCGCCAGTTGGCCGTGCAGCTCGTCGGCACCGATGACTTCGAGATGCGGATCAAGTCGAGCTCGCCATGGACGGTCAACCACCAGTTCGCCAGCAGGCTGGCCAACGGACGTGTGTTCTGCGTCGGGGACGCCGTGCACCGACACCCGCCGACCAACGGCCTGGGTTCCAACACGTCCATCCAGGACTCGTACAACCTCGCCTGGAAGCTGCACCACGTCGTCCGTGGGCTGGCCCGGCCATCGCTGCTGGACTCCTACGACGCCGAGCGGGCACCGATCGCTAGGCAGATCGTCGAGCGGGCCAACCAGAGCATCGCCGACACCGGCCGGATCATCGAGGCGCTCGACGTGGACGACACCAGCAACGTGGAACGGCTCGAGCGCCAGCTCGCACTGCGAGAGGCGCCGGGGCCGGACGGGGAAAAGATCCGGACGGCGTTACGGGAAGCGATCGCCTACAAGTCGTTCGAGTTCAACGCCCATGGCGTCGAACACAACCAGCGCTACGCGTCGGACGCCGTCATCCCGGACGGCACGCCCATGCCGGCCTACGAGCGCGACTCCGAGTTGTATGCGCAGCCGACCACGTGGCCCGGGGCCAAACTCCCACACACCTGGGTGACCCGCGCCGGGCATCGGATCTCGACCCTGGACCTGGCAGGCAGCGGCCAGTTCACCGTCTTGACCGGGATCGGCGGTCAGGCCTGGGTGGACGCGGCCGCGGCGCTGTCGGCGAGCCTCGGCGTGGCGATCCGGACCGTGGTGGTCGGCCCGGCCCAGGAGATCGAGGACCCGTACGGCACGTGGGCGGACCTGCGCGAGATCCACGACGGCGGGGTACTCCTGGTCCGCCCCGACCTGTACATCGCGGCCCGGCACGTCGAGGCTCCGGAGAACCCGCAGGCGGCTACCACGTTCCTGGCCGACGCCCTGGAGCGTGTACTGGGAACGCGTTAGGCCCGGTGCCGTCGAGGACGGCGGATATGAGGGTCTCGATGTAGGTACGGGCCGGGGCGCGACGCCAGGGGGAACATCCCACCGGTCGTCCCCGGCTCGGCATCGAGAAGCGTGCAGGCGGAGGTCGTGAGCGCATGAGCGTGCGCCAGGAACGCGTCTCGGCCATCGAACGCACCAAGGTCGACAGACTTGCTGGCTAGCCCAGCAAGCCCCGGTCGTGGCGCGCCAGACCTGGAGGCAATATTTCGCATTGCCCGAAGTGGGGCGGGTGGGGCTCGAACCCACGACCAAAGGATTATGAGTCCTCTGCTCTAACCAGCTGAGCTACCGCCCCTCGCCAGCGCAGACTAGCGTCCGGCGGTGGGCGGTGCGGTGCCGCCCCGACGGACTGTCGCGCGTCCGACAGCGGTCTTGCGTGTCCGGTGTCGGCGTGTCGTTACTTCGGCTTGCGGGTCCGGTCCGGGTCGGGGTCGTCGGTGCCGGAGGTGCGCCTCGGGGGACGCTTGGCCGGGCCGCTCGGCGGGGGCGACGACGACTCCCCGGGGGGAGGCTCCGGCGCGGCCGGGGCTGCGAGCGGTGGCACGGCGATGGTTCCGGTCGGGGTCGGATCGGCGGTGGTGACGGCCGAGGTTTCGGCGCGGACGTCGTCCAGTGCGTCCGCCACCCGGGAGCGGCCGGTGGCCGGGGAGCGCGGTGCCGGGGTCGAACGGCTCGAACGGCCGAACCGGCGACGGGGCTCCGGCTCCCGCTCCGCGTCCGAATCCAAGACCGAGTCCGACACCGAGCCCGCGGCCGACGCCGCACCCACGGCGGGCGCCGAACCCACGGCAGGCGCCGGGGACGAACCCGCACCCGTACCGGCCCCGTCGACCGGACGCGAACCGCCGACCGGCGGGGCGAACGCCGTCCTCGTCAGATCGGTCGGGCGGGTGTCGAACGAGCGGTACCCCAGCACGCCCCGCACCGAGATCGCCACGAAGAACGATCCCTTCCCCACCTTCCGCAGCGCCGAAGGGTACTTCGCCAGGTAGTACCCGGCCGATGCTGTCGCCACGGCCGAGTGCCCCCACGCGATCAGCGCGGTGCCCGGCAGCCCGGTCTCGCGTGGCGACAGGCGGACGATGAACGCGAACGTCTCGTCGTCGGAGCGGGTGAACACCCGGTCACCGCAGCGGTACGACAGCTGGCCGGTGACCGGGTCGGTGATGATCTCGAAGCCGGGGCAGTACGCCTTGAGGAACGTCGAGGTCACCTGGTTGCCCGAGGGGCCGCCGATCGCCACCACGTCGAGCGGGGAGTTCTCGGCGGACTCACCACTGCGCGTGACGACCGGCACGGTGCCGACGCGGTTGCACGCCTCGAGCACGTGCGCCAGACCGATCGCGTCGTACGTGGTCAGCAGACCCGCCGGGTGGGCGTTCTCGGCCCACGGGTAGACGGGGGTGATCACCGAGACGGTGTCGGTCCCGACCAGCCAACGTAACGCCCGCTGCCGGTAGCGCCTGCGTAACCACAGGTAGATCTCCACCAGCAGCACCGCGAGCACGCTGGAGATGATCCCCGCGATGAGCTCCTCGGCAATCGCCATGCCCCCAGACTAGGCCGTGCCCTGCGAATCCGTGCTCGGCTGCGGCTCCGCTCAGCCGCCGTCAGGCCGCGTTGTCGGAACATCCGGATACAACAACGGTATCCGGATATTCCTCCGCCTTGCCTGACGACGCCTGAGCGGTGCCTCGCTGCGAGCGAGATTCGCAGGACACGACCTAGAGCTTCTTCGCCGCACCCAGATCCGTAGCGAGTTCCTGGTAGATCTTCGCGTACGAGGTGTACGAGTACGGCGCCGACGCGTACCACGGGTAGACCTGGCCGGCCTTGACCGCGGGCAGGTTGGCCCAGGTCGCGATCTTCGCCAGGTCGGCCTTCGCGGCGTCGTAGTTGCGGGCGTCGACGAGGATCACGTCGACGTCGCGGTAGCCGGTCGCCTCTTCCCAGCTCTGCTGGGCGAACACGTCCTTGGTGGCCTTGGTCGGGTCGATGACGTCGAGGCCCTGGCCCTTCAGCGTGGTGGCCTCCGGCAGCATCGCCGGGTTCACCACGTACAGGCTGTCCTTGCCCGGCGACATGATCGCGACCTTGAGCCCCGACGACTTCGCGACCGAAGCCACCTCGGCCAGCGCGGCCTGGTAGTCGGACTTCGCCTTGGAAAGCGCCGGCGACGAGGTGTCCGCGCCGAGCTTGCCGGCCAGCTCGACGAACGTCTCGATGGCCTCGTCGGTGGTCTTGTAGTTGCCGGGCACGGCGACGGTGGGCGCGAGCTTCTCGACGCGCGAAGCCTGCGCCTGCGGGACGTACCACAGGCCCTTCTGGTCGAACGTGTAGTCGATCAGCAGCTCGGGGTTCATCAGCGCGTATTTCTCGGTGTCGAACTCGCCGTAGGTCTTGCCGAGCACCTCGATCTTGGTCGGGTCCAGCGAGCCGGCCTGGTAGCTCAACTTGCCGTCGGCGCCGGGCGTCAGCTCGCCGTAAGCGCCTTTGACCTGGTAGCCGGCGTCGAGGAGCGCGGCGGCGACGGTGCTCTGCGCGACGACCGTCGTCGGGGTGTTCGAGATTTTGACGTCCTTGCCGCGGGCGTCCTTGTACTCGAACGGCCCGGCCGGCGCGGAGGCCGATGAGGAGTCGGCGCTCTCCGTACCACCGCACGCACTGAGAACGAGCGAAAAGGCCGCTACCAGAGCGACGCCGGCGACGCGAATTTTCACGAGGTGACTTCCTTCAACGTAGACATGCGGGGGATCACGAGCGGCGTGCCGGACTCCGGGTCGTCGATGACCTGGCAGGGCAGGCCGAAGACCTGCTCGATGAGGCTGGGCGTGATGATCTCGACGGGGTGCCCCGAGGCCACGATCGCGCCGGATTTCATCGCGACGAGATGCGTGGCGTAGCGGGCGGCGAGGTTGAGGTCGTGCAGCACGGCGACGAGCGTCGAGCCGCGCTCGGTACGCAGACGCGCGCAGAGGTCGAGCACGTCGATCTGGTGGGCGATGTCGAGATAGGTCGTCGGCTCGTCGAGGAGCAGGATGTCGGTCTCCTGGGCGAGGGCCAGCGCGATCCAGACGCGCTGGCGCTGGCCGCCGGAGAGCTCGTCGAAGAGCCGCCCGGCCAGCTCCGTCACGCCGGTGAGCTCGAGCGCGGAGTCGACGGCCCGCTGATCGGCCGGCGACCACTGGCGCAGCAGCGTCTGGTGCGGGTACCGGCCGCGGGCGACGAGGTCACGCACGCTTATCGCGTCGGGCGCGGTCTGCGACTGGGGCAGCAGGCCGAGCCGCCGGGCGACCTCCTTCGAGGAGTACTCGTGGATGGCCTTGCCGTCGAGCACGATCGAGCCGCGCCCCGGCTTCAGCAGCCGCGCGAGGCCACGCAGCAACGTGGACTTCCCGCAGCCGTTCGCACCGACGATCGCGGTGAACGACCCGTCGGGGATCGCCAGGTCGAGGTCGGGCACGATCGTGCGCCCGTCGTACCCGAGCGCGACGTGCTCAGCCTTCAATCGGGTCATGCCCGGCCCTTCTTCCATTCGCGGCTCAGCAGCCAGGCGAGATACAGACCACCGACGACCCCGGTGACCACACCGACCGGCACGAGCCGGGGCTGGAACGCTTCCCGCGCGAGGAAGTCGGCCAGCACGAGCAGCAGCCCGCCGGTCAGGCCGGACGCCGTGAGGTTCGGGCCCGCCGCGCGGGTGAGGCGGCGCGCGATCTGCGGCGCCGGGAGCGCGACGAACTGGATCGGACCGGCGGCGGCGACGGCGGCCGAGGCGAGCAGTACACCCGTGCCGACGGCCGCGAACCGCGCCCGTCCGATCCGCAGGCCGAGGCTCATCGAGCGTTCGTCGGAGAACTCGCTCAGGCTCAGCGGCCGCATCAGGAACACACAGGCCACGAGTCCGACGACGAGCACCGCGCCCATCAGCTTCACCTGGTTCCATTCGCGCCCGGCGAGGCTGCCGACGATCCACGCGGAGGCGCTCTGCGCGTCGTACAGCTGCGACCGCACGATCAGCAGCTGGTTGACCGAGATCAGCATGAGCGCGAGCCCGAGACCGACGAGCACGATCCGCAGTGGCGCGATGCTGCCGCGGTGGTAGGCCAGACCGAACACCAGCGCCGCGGTGACCACGCCACCCACCACCGCGCCGAACGACGCCGCGACGAACCCGCCGTGCAGCAGGAGCATCGTGACCAGCGCACCGGTGGTGGCGCCCTGTCCGAAGCCGACGACGTCGGGGCTGCCGAGCGGGTTACGCGTCAGCGACTGGAAGATCCCGCCGGAGATGCCGAGCGCGATACCGACGAGCGCACCGGTGACGGCCCGGGGCAGACGCAGCTCGGCGACGATCAGCTCGGTGGCGGGTTTGCCCTCACCGAACACCGCCGTGAACACCTGGTCCAGCGGGAACGAGTTGGTGCCGGCGGCGAGCGACAGGACGATCGCGGCCAGGAGCAGAACGCCTAGGACGAGACACACCACCACCGAACGACGGTGGACCCGGAGCACGACGGGCCCCGCCGCGAGCACAGGTACCGCGGTCATGCCGCCGCCAGCATCCGTCGGCGCACGAGCGCGATGAAGATCGGGGCGCCGAAGATCGCCGCCACCAGCCCGGCCTGGATCTCCGCACCACCCGAGACGACCCGCCCGAGCGTGTCGCAGAGCACCAGGAAGAACGCGGCCAGCACCATCGAGAGCGGCACCGCCCGGCGTTGATCGGCGCCGACGAGCCAGCGCGCCACGTGCGGCACGGTCAGGCCGATGAAGACGATCGGCCCGGCCACCGCGGTCGCCCCGCCGCACAACAGCGTGATCGCGACGCCGGTCAAAGCCCGGGTCCGCCCGACGCCGAGCCCGAGCGCGCGTGACGTGTCCTCGCCCAGCGCGAGCGCGTTCAGGGCCGGGGCCACCAGCAGCGCGACGACCGCCCCCGTCGCGATGAACGGCAGCGCGGCGACGAGCCCGTCGTACCCGCGGTTGACGACCGAGCCGACCACCCAGAACCGCATCTCGTCGAACGTGTCCTGGTCACGCATCGCGAGACCGTTCATGTACGCGAAGAGCACGGCGGTGAGCGCGGCACCGGCGAGCGCGAGACGGGCCGGCGTGGTCGCCGCGCGTCCGCCGCCGCCGAGGAGGTACACGGCGACCGACCCGATCGCGGCGCCGGCGAGGGCGAGCCAGACCTGCGGGTAACCGCTGGTGATGCCGAAGAACGTGAAGCCGGTGACGATCACCGCGGCCGCGCCCGCGTTGACGCCGAGCAGGCCGGGGTCGGCCAGCGGGTTGCGGGTCAGCGCCTGCATGAGCGCGCCCGCGCCGCCGAGCGCTAGGCCGACGACGACGCCGACCACCGTGCGCTCCAACCGGAGACCGCGCACGATGTCGGCGATCTCGCCGTGCGCACCGGGCAGCAGCGCGCGGACCGCGTTCACCAGGGCGATCGACTGCCGCCCCACCATCAAGCTCAGCACGACGACGCAGCCCAGCGCGGCGACGGCGATGCCGAAGACCGCGAGCTGTCGTCCGACCACGGCGCCTCTCACGGAAGTTAGGTTAGCCTAGCTATATCGAGAGACTCGATGGTCCCGGCAGCCAGTACCGTTGCTCCCGATACAGGCGGAGCAGGAGGTCGGGATGGATCTGGGTCTGGACGGGGCACGCGCGGTCGTCACCGGGGGCAGCCGAGGGCTGGGGTTGGCGATCGCCGACTCGCTGGCCCGCGAAGGTGCCTGGGTGGGGCTGATCGCCCGCGGGCCCGACGACCTGGCCGACGCCGCCGAGAAGGTCGGCCGTCACGGGCGGCCGGTCGTGACGGTCGTCGCCGACGTCACCGACCCCGCCGCGCTCGAGGTCGCGGTGAACGAGGTGGCGGAGTCGCTCGGTGGCCTCGACCGCGTCGTCGCCAACGCCGGGGGCACCCAGGGCAACGGCAACCTGCGGACCGGCACGGTCGACGATTTCCTCGGCACGTACGCGCTCAACGTCGGTCACGCGGCGGCGCTGACCAAGGCCTCACTCCCCCACCTCGAGGCGGCCGGCCGCGGTTCGGTGCTGTTCGTCGCGTCGGTGACCGGCATGAAGCCCGGGCCGCGCACGGCCTACGCCGCGGCGAAGGCGGCCGAGATCCACCTCGCGGCCACGCTCGCGTTGGAACTCGCGCCGCTCAACGTGCGGGTGAACGCGATCAGCCCGGGCTCGATCCTGTTCGAGGGCGGCGGCTGGGCGCACCTGAAGGCGAACGACCCCGAGCGCTTCGAGAACTTCCGGGCCAACGAGTTCCCGTTCGGCCGGCTCGGGCACCCCGAGGAGATCGGTGACGTCGCCGCGTTCCTGCTCTCCGACCGGGCGTCCTGGATCACCGGCGCGAACATCGCGGTCGACGGCGGCCAGGGCCGCCCCAGCGCCCGGTCGTTCGCCTAGGGCGCCGGGGTCGCCGAGCCCACGACGTCGGACACGTCGTAGGCGTACCGGCCGACCGCGGTCGCGATCGCGTCGCTGATCAGGTCGAGCGGTACGACGTTCACGTTGCCGACCAGCCGGCTCCCGTACGCCCGCGCGAGCCGGCGGTAGTCGTCGCGACGATCCTTGTCCTTCACCGCCCCCAGCCCGTCACAGGCCTGGTGGTAGCAGGGGTCGTACGCGACGCCGGGCACACCGCCGAACTTCGCGACCGCCGATTTCGGCTTGATCCCCTCGGCCCCGGTGTCCATCCCACCGGCCGGGATGCCGATGCCCTTCGCGATGAACGGCCCGTAGTCCGACCGTCCGTTGAACTCGCTGGCCGTCGACTTCTGCCCGTGGTCGGCGAGGAAGCCCTGGAAGAACTTCTCGATCGCCGCCGAGCCGGTCGGTCCGCGGTCGCCGTCGTACACGCCGAGCTCGTAGTTGGGCGAGCCGATCATGTCGAAGTTGAGGTACAGCGCGATCCGCTCACGCTCCGCCGAGGTCAGCGAGTCCACGTAGTGCTGGGATCCGAGCAGCCCGGCTTCCTCGCCGCCCCACCAGGCGAACCGCAGGGTGTTGGGCGTGCTGCTGGTACGGGCCAGTTCGGCGTAGCGCAGCGCCACCTCGAGCACCCCGGCGCTCCCGCTGCCGTTGTCGTTGATCCCGGGCCCGGCGGGCACCGAGTCCAGGTGCGCCCCGACCATCACCGTGCGTCCGGCCCGCTTCGCGGGCAGCTCCGCCAGCACGTTCTCGGTGGTGCGCGTCTCCGACAGCGTTTCGGTCTCGATGCGGACGCTCCGCGCCGGCGACGCGGCGAGCTCGGCGCCGACCGCGTACGACACCCCGATGGCCGGGATCCGGAACGGCTCCTGCAGGGTGCCGCCGAACGCGTCGAGCCGGTCGCGGCCGGTGCCGTTGCCCTGGTTGAAGATGATCAGGCCGGCCGCGCCCGCGGCCACGGCGTGCCGGGCCTTCACGCTGAAGTCGCAGGATCCGCGCTGCACCAGCGCGATCGCGCCCCGCGGGAAGCCGGCGAAGTCAGCGGTTTCGCAGCCGCTGGTGGACGCGCGAGGCGGCCGCAGGGTCACGTCGACCGGGTGGACGCGGGCCTCGACGGCACCGGAACCGGCATAGCTGAGGATCTGGAAGTCGATGGTCGCCCGGTACGGGTGGGTGGTGGGGGCGGTGCGCCGGAACGTCGTCGGGCGGACCTCCTCGAAGTACGGGAACTCGAACTTCGACCGGGTGACGCGGTAGCCGGCGGCCTCGAGGTGGCCGGCGACGTAGTCGGCGCTGCGGGTGTAGCCGTGCCCGACGCCGGACGCCCGCGTGCCCTTGTTGCCGTCGGCGATCTGCTGGAACGCGCGGAGGTGCGACAGGACGCCGTCGACGGTCACCTGGGCCGCGAGCGCGCGCCCGGCCGCCAGACCGGCCTCCGCGGGGGGCGTCGCGGCCGGGGTGCCCGGGGTGCTCGACGGAGTCGCACCCGGGGTGCGCGTCGGCTCGGTGGTGGGGGCCGGTGCGGGCCGGATCGCCCGGGTCGGGGTCGCGGTCGCGGTCATCTGGTGGGCGGCCACACCGGTCAGTGCGGCGACGACGAGTGTCGTCACGACTCCGACGGCTCGCGTCGGACGGTTGCGGCGGGTGCGAGCGCGCATGCCTTCTCCACGGGATGACGTCGATTAATCCCGATTCAGGAGATTAGTCCCATTACGCGATCACGCTGACGACCACTCCCCCGACGCGCCGCGCCGGACACGCGGAGCGGGCCCGCGCCTTCGCGCGGGCCCGCTCCGTGATGCGGAAATGCGTTCGGTCAAACGGTCGGCACGGGGCCCTGCCCGCCGCCGCTGGGGGCGGCGGCCGCGGCGGCCTTGGGAGCGTCACCGGGCTCGGAGATCCCGCTGGTGTTCCAGGCCAGCCTGGCCACGGCGTCCGCGATCGCGTCGGAGTTCAGATCGAGCGCGAACACGTTGATGTTCCCGACCAGCTTCTTCCCGTACGCCTTCGTCAACCGCTGGTAGACCGCGGCGTCGGCGCCGTCCTTCTTCGGCGACAGGCTGTCGCACTTCTGGTGGTAGCAGGGGTCGTACGCGACATCCGCCACCCCGCCGAACTTCGCGACGTCAGCCGCGGACTTCTTCCCCTCGGCCCCGGTGAACAGCCCACCGGCCGGGATCCCGATGCCCTCGGCGATGAACGGCCCGTAGTCCGAGCGCCCGTCGAACTCGGTGTCGACGACCTGCTGACCCCGGCTCGCCAGGTACTTCCGGAAGATCGTCTCGAGCGCACCGGAGCCCGCCGGCGGCGTTCCCGTCCCGGTCGAGTTGTCCCCGTCGTACACCGCGAGCAGGTAGTTCGGCGACCCGATCATGTCGAAGTTCAGGTACAGCCCGATGTCCGCGACCTGAGCCGGCGTCAACGCCGACACGTAGTGCGCCGAACCGAGCAGCCCACCTTCCTCCGCACCCCACCAGGCGAACCGCACCTTGTTCGGGGACTTCTTCGCCAGCGGCGCGTACTTCAACGCCACCTCGAGCAGACCCGCGCTCCCGGTGCCGTTGTCGTTGATCCCGGGCCCCTCGGGCACCGAATCCAAGTGCGCACCCGCCATGACGACGTTGTCCGCGCGCCCGCCGGGCGTCTCCGCGAGCACGTTCTGGGTGGTGCGGGTCTCCGACAACGTGTCGGTCTCGATGCGGACGACGGTGTTCGTCGTACCGGCCAGCTGCGCACCGAGCGCGTACGGCACGGTGATCGCGGGGATCGGCACCGGCCCACCGGCGTTGCCCTCGAACAGCTCGAACCGGTCGGGGTTCGCCGCCTCGGTGCCGTTGCCCTGGTTGAACACGATGAGGCCGACCGCACCGGCCGCCGCCGCGTTTGTCGCCTTCACCCCGAAGTCGCACGTGCCGCGTTGCAGCAGCGCGATGTTGCCCTTCGGGAAGTTCGCGAAGTCGGTGGCCTCGCACCCGCTCGTCGACGCGCGCGGCGGCGTCAGGTTGACGTCGACCGCGGTGACCGTGCCCTGGGCCGCGCCGTCGCCGGAGAAGCTGAGCGTCTCGAAGTCGGTGCCGTTGACGAACGTCTTCGGCGCGGGGCTGACCTGGCTGAACTTCGACGGGTTGAGCTCCTGGAAGTACGGGAACTCGAAACTCTGCCTGCTGACCCGGTAACCGGCGTGCTGCAGCTTCCGCGCGACGTAGTCGGCGCTCCGGTCGTAGCCCGGCGTGCCGGACGCCCGGGTACCGCGGTTGGCGTCGGCGATCTTCTGGAACTGGCGCAGGTGCCCGAACACGCCCTCGGTGGTCACGGCCGACGTCAGCTTCTTCGACAGCGCGGCGCCGGGGTCCGGCGGAGCGGCCGCGGCGGGGGTGGCGGCGGCGAGGGCGAGCGTGGTTGCGGCAGTGAGCGCGACGAGCGCGCGTCTCGGGCGGAAATCGGATAACGGCATGAGCGGCGCCTCCGGGTCGGTCCGACACAGGTGGTGCTCGAACCTAGCCGGAGTGCGGAGCTACCGGGACCAAAACGGATTAATGCTGATCACTGATCGATAACGGTACCGAGGCGAGCGACGAGCGTCTTCGGCGCGACGCAGCGGTACGCCTCGGTGACGATTTCGGTGATCTCGTCCCAGTCGACGTCGGGACCGTCCAGCCGGACACCGAGCCAGCCGCTCGGCCCCACGTACGGGGGCCGGAAGAACCGCTCCGGTTCGACGGCGACCATCTCCTCCTGGACACCGGGCGGCGCCGGACACCAGAACGCGACGTGCTCGTCACCGTGCACGTGATCGGCGAACGTCACGAACGTCCGCTTGTCGCGCACCGCCCACGTCGGTGCCCCGTGGCTGATCCGCTCGGTGGCCTCCGGCAGTGCCAGACAGATCCGCCGCAGCGTCTCCAGGACGTCCATCGTTTCAGTGTGGCGAGTAACAGGGGTAGCGCGCCGCGAGATCGGCGACGTCGTCACCCACGCCCTGCTCGCCGCGGATGGCGCGGACGATCAGCTCGGCGGCGAACTCCATGTCGGCCTCGGTCATGCCCTGCGTGGTGGACGCCAGCGTGCCCAGACGCAACCCGGATGCCTCTTCGGGCAGCCGGTGGTCGAACGGCAACACGTGCTTGGTGAGCAGGATGCCGACGTCACGGCAACGCTGCTCGGCCTCGGCGCCGCTCACCTGGGCGTCACCGAGATCGACGAGCACCATGTGGTTGTCGGTGCCGCCGGTGACCAGACGCAGCCCGGCGCTCTCCAACCCGTCGGCCAGCGCGGACGCGTTGGCCAGCACCCGCTGGGCGTAGTCGACGAACGCCAGCTCGCCCGCCTCGCCCAGCGCGACCGTCTTCGCGGCGACGTTGTTCATCTGCGGCGCGCCCTGCAGGAACGGGAACACCGCGTTGTCGACGCGACGGGCCAGCGCACGCGTGCAGAGGACGATGCCGCCCCGCGGGCCACGCAGCGACTTGTGGGAGGTGGTGGTGACCACGTCCGCATAGGGCACCGGCGACGGCACCGCGCGACCGGCGACCAGCCCGCTGATCTGCGCCGCGTCGACCAGGAAGTAGGCTCCGACCTCGTCGGCGATCTCGCGGAACGCCGCGTAGTCGATCAACCGCGTGTACGCGGTGGGCCCGCAGACGATCAGCTTCGGCAGGTGCTGGCGAGCCAGATCGCGGATCTCGTCGTAGTCGAGGCGCTCGTCGGACCGGCGGACGCCGTACCCGACCGTGTGGAACCACTTCCCGGAGAAGTTCCGGCTGCTGCCGCTGGTGAAGTGACCGCCGTAGCGGGGCTCCATCGCCAGCACCGTATCGCCCGGAACCAGCAGCGCGGCGAACGCGGCGAGGTTGGCCAGCGTGCCCGAGTGCGGTTGCAGGTTCGCGTGCTCGGCGCCGAACAACGCGCACGCCCGGGCCCGGCCCAGTTCCTCGGCCTGGTCGATGAACTCGCACCCGCCGTAGTACCGCCGGCCGGGGTACCCCTCGGCGTGCTTGTCGCCGAGGGTGGAGCCCAGCACCGCGCGGACCGCCGCGGACGTGAAGTTCTCACTCGCGGTCAGTTGCACGCCGTGCCGGACACGGTCGTACTCCGCCGTGAGGATCTCGGCGACCTCGGGGTCGGCCGAGCGAAGTCCGTCGAGGCCCGCCGGACGGTATCCGTCGACGACCGCGCTATGCAGTGACACAGCAGACCACCCCCGCCAGGGTTAGTGCCACCACGCTACGTCACCGGACAACCCCGTGGGGAGATGTCCACAGGTGCAGTAAAGGAGCACGTCGGTATCACCGAAGTTGCAGGTGAGAGCCCATCGGGGCGGCCGTTGTCGGTGGAGGTCCGTATCATCGCCCCCCGAACACGAGCAGCCCCGAACCGGGAGGTCACGCCCCACCATGTCCGAGCTCAGCGCCCTGCGTTACCTGGCCGGCCTCGAGGGAGCGGCCCCCGATCCCGGAGCCCTGGCGTTCTTCGCCTCGCTCGACCAGATCACCACGGTCGACCCCACGGTCGCCGGCGGGATCGTGCAGGAACTCACCGACCAGCGGTCGAACGTGAAGCTGATCGCGAGCGAGAACTTCAGCTCGCTGGCGGTGCAGCTGGCGCAGGGCAACCTGTTCACCGACAAGTACGCCGAGGGCGCGCCCGGCCACCGCTTCTACGCCGGCTGCGACAACGTCGACACGATCGAGGCCCACGCGGCCGGCCTGGCCCGGCAGCTGTTCGGCGCCGAGCACGCCTACGTGCAACCGCACTCCGGTATCGACGCCAACCTGGTCGCGTTCCTGAGCATCCTGGCCACCCGGGTCGAGAGCGGCATCATCGAGAAGTTCGGGCGCAAGAACGCGTCCGCGCTCACCGACGCCGAGTGGGCCGAGCTCCGCCGGGAGGTGCTCGACCAGAAGCTGCTCGGCATGGACTACTACTCCGGCGGTCACCTGACCCACGGGTACCGGTTCAACGTCTCGGCGCGGCTGTTCGACGCGCGGTCGTACACGGTGGATCCCGAGACCAAGCTGCTCGACCTGGATGCCGTGCGTGCGCAGGTGCGCGAGGTGCGCCCGCTGATCCTGCTCGCGGGATACAGCGCGTACACCCGCCTGATCGACTTCGCGGCGCTGCGCGAGATCGCCGACGAGGTCGGCGCGGTGCTGATGGTCGACATGGCGCACTTCGCCGGGCTGGTGGCCGGGAAGGTGTTCACCGGTGACCACGACCCGGTCGCGCACGCGCACGTCGTCACGTCCACCACGCACAAGACGCTGCGCGGTCCCCGCGGCGGGATGGTGCTGTGCACGTCGGAGTTCGCCGACGCCGTCGACAAGGGGTGCCCGACGGTGCTGGGCGGGCCGCTGCCGCACGCGATCGCGGCGAAGGCGGTCGCGTTCACCGAAGCACTCGAACCGTCGTTCGCGTCGTACGCGGCGAACGTCGTCGAGAACGCGCGGACGCTCGCGGCCGAGCTGCAGCAGCGCAAGGTCGAGGTGCTGACCGGCGGCACCGACAACCACATCGTGCTGGTGGACGTCGCCGCGAGCTACGGGCTCACCGGGCGGCAGGCCGAGAGCGCGCTGCGGTCGGTGGGCCTGACGCTCAACCGCAACTCGCTGCCGTTCGACGCGAACGGGCCCTGGTACACGAGCGGCCTGCGCCTGGGAACGCCGGCGGTGACGACGCTCGGCATGGGCGCCGACCAGATCGCCGAGATCGCGGACGTGATCGCGACCGTGCTGGCCGCGGTGACGACCGACGGCTCGAGCAAGGCCAAGTTCGCGCTGGACAGCGCCGTCGCCGCCGAGGCACGCACCCGCACCAGCGACCTCTTGCGCGACTTCCCGCTCTACCCCGAGATCGACCTCGGCCTGATCACTTGAGCGCCAGGGGGTTCACGGGGGACCCCACCGCGCCGGTGATCGGGAGCGGGGCCGCGACGAGGAAGAACTCGTAGACGCCGTCGGCGGCGCAGTCCGCCGCCAGCGCGTCGAGGTCCCACATCTCGCCGATCAGGAGCCCGATGTTCGGGATCGCGATCTGGTGCAGCGGCTGGAACGCGACCGGGAACTCGTTCGGCCGCACCTCGAACCCCCAGGTGTCGGTCGCGATCGCGGCGATCTCGGTGCGGTGCAGCCACGGTGCCGTCCAGAACGAGAGGCCCGGTGCCGCCCCACCGGCGAACTCGCCCCAGCCCGGCAACGAACGGCACGCCCCGAGCTGCCCGGTGCGCACCAGCACGATGTCCCCGCGCCCGACGGTCACCCCCTGGGCCGAAGCCACCTGTTCCAGGTGGTCGACGCCGATCGCGAACCCGTCGGGCAGCACGCCGTCCGTACCGAACTCGCGCCCGACGTCCAGGAGTACGCCGCGCCCGGCCACGTCCGCGGCCATGTGCTCGATACCGGTGACCAGGTCACCCAGCGAGCTCACCACCTGTTCGGCCGGGCGCCCGTTCCAGGCCTTGCCCCGGTCGAAGATGTGGCCGAGCCCGTCCCACTGCGTCGCGCACTGCAGCGGCATCGCGATCACGTCGTCGGCGCCACCGATGCCGTGCGGGAAACCCTGGTGACCGGCCACCGCGTCCACGCCGGTGTCGAGCATCGTGTGCACCGGGTTCGTGCGCCGGCGCCACCCCTTCTGCGGGCCGTCGGCCTCGAACCGCATCGAGAGCGAGAACGACGCACCCCGGCGTACCAGCGCGGCGGCGCGCTGACGAGCGTCGACATCGAGGTGGTTGAGGGTGCCGAGCACGTCGTCTGGTCCCCACCGGCCCCAGTTGCGGCACTCGGCCGCCATCGTCGCGATCGCGGAATCGACGTCGGTCATTTCATCCCCAGGAGTGCGGTGGCGTTGCCGCCGCGGATCGCGTCGGCCGAATCGGCGTCGAGGGACGCGAGGGCGAGCCGGTCGAGCGGGTCGGTGACCCCCATGTCGAACGGATGGTCGGTGCCGAGCACGACGCGGTCCGCGCCGACCGCGGCGACCAGCCGGTCGAGCGCCTCGCCGGTGTAGACCAGCGAGTCGTACCAGAACCGGCGCAGGTACTCGCTGGGGCGTGAGGCGCACGTGCGCGCGTCCCGCCGCGCTTCCCAGGCGTGGTCGGCGCGGCTGGAGTACACCGGCAGGTAGCCGCCGCCGTGCGCGGCCACGATGCGCAGCCCCGGCCGCCGGTCGAGCAGCCCGGAGAAGATCAGCCGCGACAGCGCGAGCGTCGTCTCCAGCGGGTTGCCGATCGTGTTCGACAGGTACGCCAGGTCGAGCCGCTCCCCCAGCGTGCAGCCCCACGGGTGCACGAACACGATCGCGCCCAGTTCCTCGGCGCGGGCCCAGAACGGCTCGAGTGACGGGTCGGACAGCTCGCGCCCGTCCACGTACGTCGAGACCTCGACGCCACGCAGCCCGTCGGCGACGGCCCTGGTCAGCTCGGACACGGCCAGCGCGGGGTGCTGGAGCGGCACCGTGCCCAGACCCAGCAGCCGGTCCGGAGCGGCCGCGCAGTGCGTCAGGATGCCGTCGTTCACCGTGCGCGCGTACCTCTCCGCGAGCGGCGCCCCGGCCCAGTAGTGGTGGATCGGCATCGGGCTGACCACCTGCACGTCGAGCCCGGCCCGGTCCATGGCCGCGAGGCGCAGGGCGGGGTCGGTGAGCGCCGGCACGATCGCGGCGATCTGCTCCCGGTTGACCGCGCTGCTCTCCGCCCCCGCCGCACGGGCCTCGGCGACCCGGGACCGCGCGAGCGCCGGCTCGTCGGCGACCAGCCCTTCGGCTCGCCCCACCAACGCGTGCGCGTGCAGATCAACAGCGTGCGTCATCGCGGCGCCTTCCTCTCCACCCGGAAACCGTACGGTCGCCCGACACACCTGCGGAAATGGATCTTGTCGATACGAACCATCGAGGAAGCCGATCACCACTAGTCGGAACGTCTATTTCCGTGCCCCTGGCCCGGCGCCCTAGCGTGACGTCCAGACAGCACCGAGGAGGCGCTCGATGAGGATCGTCCGGCGGAACACCGCGTCCGGCCCACAGCTCGCCGTCGTCGACCGCGGCGACCTGGTCGACCTGCCCGGCGAGCGGGACCTGATCCCGCTGCTCGACGGCCGTCTGGCCGCCGTCGCCGAGGCCGCGCTGCGCGAGCGCGCGACCGTCACCGCCGAGGCCGACGCCGAGCTGCTGGCGCCGCTCGAACCCACGACGTTCCGCGACTTCTCGACGTTCCCGGAGCACACCGCGGGCATCGTCAAGCTGTTCGACCCGGCGGCGACGGTCTCACCGGAGTTCTTCGAGATCCCGACGTTCTACTTCAGCAACCCGTACGCGATCACCGGTCCGACCGCGGACGTCCCGGTACCGCCGAACTGCGTCGCGTTCGACTTCGAGCTCGAGGTGGCGGCGGTCGTCGGACGCACCGGCCGTGACCTGACCGTCGACGAGGCGGCGGACCACATCGCCGGTTACGTCGTGCTCAACGACTTCTCCGCCCGCGACGTCCAGTTCCACGAGATGACGCTGAAGCTCGGCCCGGCCAAGGGCAAGGACACCGCGACCACGCTCGGCCGGTACTTCGTCACCGCCGACGAGCTGGCGCCGCGCGCGTCCGGTTCGTCGTTCGACCTGCGCATGGAGGTGCGGGTGAACGGTGAGCTGGTCGGTTGCGACCGGCTCGACAACATGGCCTGGACGTTCCCGGCCCTGGCCGCCTACGCCTCCCGGGGCACCGAGATCCGCCCCGGCGACCTGCTCGGGTCCGGCACCTGCCAGGGCGGCTGCCTGGCCGAACTGTGGGGCCGCCACGGCCGGGACTTCCACGCTCCGCTGGCGCCGGGCGACGTCGTCGAGACCAGCGTCGAACTGCTGGGTGGGACCGTCAACCGGGTGGTGGCCGGCGTCGAGGCCCGGCCGATCGAGCCGTTCGTCACGGCGTCGGGGTTCACGGCACAAAGCTGACCGCCGGCTGGCGTGCTTTGAACACACTGACCAGGCGAGATACCGTCACGCAATATAAGACGGTCGACATAGCGGAGGTGTGACATCAGCGCGAACAAAGTGGTGTCGTCAGCGGCGGAAGCGGTCGCGGATATCGCGGCCGGCGCGTCGCTGGCCGTGGGTGGGTTCGGGCTGTGCGGGATCCCGCACGTGCTGATCGAAGCCCTGCACGCGACCGGCGTCGACGACCTCCGGGTCGTGTCGAACAACTGCGGGGTCGACGTCTGGGGGCTGGGCGTCCTGCTCAAGGACCACCGGATCTCCCGGGTGACCGGCTCCTACGTCGGCGAGAACAAGGAGTTCGCGCGCCAGTACCTGGGCGGCGAGCTCGAGGTGGAGCTGACCCCGCAGGGCACGCTGGCCGAGCGGCTGCGCGCCGGTGGGTCCGGAATCCCGGCGTTCTTCACGCCCGCCGGCGTGGGGACGATGATCGCCGACGGCGGGCTGCCGTGGCGGTACGGACCGTCCGGTGACGTGGTGGTTTCGTCGCCCCCGAAGGAAGTTCGGGAGTTCGGCGGCCAGGAGTACGTCCTCGAGGAGGGCATCGTCACCGAGTTCGCGCTGGTGCGCGCCGCGGTCGGCGACCGGCACGGCAACCTCGTGATGCACGAGTCGGCCCGGAACTTCAACCCGCTCGTCGCGATGGCGGGGCGGATCACCATCGCCGAGGTCGAGGAACTGGTGGAGCCGGGGTCGATCCTCCCGGAACAGGTTCACGTACCCGGGGTCTTCGTGCAGCGGGTGGTCGGGCCGGTGGGTGTCGAGGGCAAGCAGATCGAGAAGCGCACCACCCGACCCCGTTCGGAGGCCTGAGACATGGCGTTGACGCGTGAGCAGCTGGCCGCACGGGCGGCCCTGGAGCTGCGTGACGGTCAGTACGTGAACCTCGGCATCGGGCTGCCGACGCTGATCCCGAACTACGTGCCCGACGGTGTGCACGTCACGCTGCAGTCGGAGAACGGCATCCTCGGCGTCGGGCCCTACCCCTACGAGGGCGACGAGGACCCCGACCTGATCAACGCCGGCAAGGAGACCGTCACGCTCCTGCCCGGGGCGTCGTTCTTCGACTCCGCGATGTCGTTCGCGATGATCCGCGGTGGTCACATCGACGTCGCGATCCTCGGGGCCATGCAGGTCTCGGCGACCGGCGACATCGCGAACTGGGTCATCCCCGGCAAGATGATCAAGGGCATGGGCGGCGCAATGGACCTGGTGCACGGGGCCAAGCGGGTCATCGTCGTGATGGAGCACGTGGCGCGCGATGGCAGCGCCAAGATCCTGGAGGAGTGCTCGCTGCCGCTGACCGGCAAGGCGTGCGTGCAGCAGATCATCACCGACCTCGCGGTGATCGAGGTGACGCCGAACGGCCTGGAGCTGGTCGAGACCGCGCCGGGCGTCACCGTGGACGAGGTGGTGGCCGCCACCGCGGCCCCGCTGAAGGTGTGACCGGCGGACCCTCCGGTGGCCTCGCGCCGCCGGAGGGTCCGGCGCTCACGCGAGCAGCAGCCGGGCGATCAGCTCGGTCATGATCTCGGTGGTGCCGCCGCCGATCCCGAGGATCCGGCTGTCGCGGTAGTGCCGCTCCACTTCGGATTCACGCAGGTAGCCCAGGCCGCCGTGCAACTGCACGGCCGTGTCGACGGCCTCGTCGCAGGCCTCGACCGCGGTGTTCTTCGCCATCGCGACGCGGGACACGAGGTCACCGCGGGTCGGGTCCGCGAGCCAGTCGTCGATCACCGCCCGCGTGTAGGTCCGTGAGACGTCGACCTGGCGCGCCATCTCCGCCAGCTTGTGCCGCACGACCTGGCGCGAGGCCAGTGGGCGGTCGAAGGTCTCGCGGATCTTCACCCAGTCGAGGGTGAGCGCGAGGCACCGGGCCGCGGTCGCGTACGCCTGCACGGCGAGCCCGAGCCGCTCCGCCGCGAACTGCGTCATCAGCTGGCCGAACCCGGAGTTCTCGGCCCCGACGAGGTTCGCCGCCGGCACCCGGGCGCCGTCGAACCGCAGTTCCGCGGTGTCGGAGCACCACCAGCCCATCTTCTTCAGCGGCGACGAGACCGTGAAGCCCGGCGTTCCGCGCTCGATCACCAGTAGCGAGATCCCACCGGCCCCCGGTCCACCGGTACGGACCGCGGTGGTGACGGCGTCGGCGCGCACGCCGGAGGTGATGAACAGCTTCGACCCGGTGACGACGTAGTGGTCGCCGTCGCGGACCGCGCGGGTCCGCAGCGCGGCGACGTCCGAGCCGCCTTCGGGCTCGGTGACCGCGAGCGCGGCGATGTTCTCACCGGCGAGCACCGGGCGGACGAAGCGGTCGATCTGGTCGGGATCGCCCGCCGCGACCAGGTGCGGCAGGCCGATGCCGTGGGTGAACAGCCCGGCGATCAGCCCCGACGACCCGCCGGAAAGGATCATCTCCTCGACGATGATCTGGACGTCGATCGGGTCACCGCCGCTCCCGCCGACGCTCTCCGGGAACCCGACCCCGAGCAGGCCGGCCTTCGCGGCGGCGCGGTGCAGGGAGCGCGGCAGTTCGCCGGCTTCCTCCCAGGCGGGCAACTGCGGAACGATCTCCCGCTCGGTGAAGCGCCGGGTGCTGGCACGTAACAGCTGCCGCTCCGGGGTGTACCAGCTCATGAGTTCCCTCCGTCGCGCCGCCGGACACGAAGGTGCGGACGCCCCGCAGGACGTCCGCACCCCGGATCGAGCGGCTACTTCTTCTTTTTCTTGCCGCTCTTCTTCTTGTCCTTCTTCTTCTTCGCCATGGCGTACCCCCCTCTTCCCGCCGTGCCCCCCTCGGACACGGCACGAACCTCCCCACGATAATGCGGACAAATCAGGAGTCAACAGCTGGTGGACGCCGAAAAAATGTGCGACACCCGGGTATCGGCATTTCCCACCCCTTTATCGGGACTCCTAACAAGGTGCTGTATTATGCCCGGCATGGCGAGGAAAGAACTGGTCATTCTCACCGATGACCTCGATAACTCAGAAATCGACCCGACTGTCGTCGACCGTCCGACGGTGAACTTCGGGATCGACGGTGTCGAGTACGAAATCGATTTGGGCGCGGCTAATCAGACCAAGCTCCGCGAGATTCTCGACGAATACGTGCGGGCCGGTCGGCGTACCGGTGGCAGCACCGTCCGAAAGGGACGCAAGCAGGCCGGAAGCACCCCGGGGGCGTCGAGCACGCGCGCGGAAAACGCGGCGATCCGCGAGTGGGCCGAGGCCAGCGGTATCGACGTGAGCGCTCGCGGCCGCCTGCCCAAGGAGGTCGTCGAGCGCTACCGCGGTCACTTCTCGGAGTCGGAGTCCGATGCGGATTCCGCACCCGCGGGCCGCCCCGCCGCGAACAGCGAGCAGCCCGCCTTCTCCGGCTGACGATGGAGTAGCGCGAACATCTCGCCCCGCTCCCGCACGCCCGGACGACAGCACCACGTCGTCCGGGCGTTAGTCGTTCGTGGACGCTGATAACGCGCCCGATCGGCGTCGGAACAAATGTTTTGAACGCGCCGGTGACGACGGCGAATAGCATTGTTCGCAATTATTTGATAAATCCGGCCCAGCACGCTGCGTAGGGGCCTCGAAGCGCAGCGCAACCTCAGCCCCCCTCTTGCCGGTATAACGCAATGCGCAGTAGTGTCCCGTCCGCAGGAGGTGGACGTGGACACCACACAGTTGCTCAAGGGCGTGCTCGACCTGGCCGTACTCGCCGTCATCAGGGACGCGGACGGTTACGGGTACGACGTGCTGCGCCGGCTGCGGGGCGCCGGGCTTGCGGACGTCGGGGACGCTTCGGTCTACGGGACGCTGCGGCGTCTCTATCAGGCCGGGTGCCTGACCTCGTACGTGGTACCGAGCGAGGAAGGCCCGCACCGCAAGTACTACGGCATCACCGACGCCGGAAGGCTCCAGCTCGCGGAGTCGACGAAGATCTGGGCCGGCTTCGCCCGGACCATGGACGACCTGTTGACCGGGGAGGCAGTGGCATGACCGAGTTCTTGCGTGGGGCCTCCGACCGTAGGGAGGAGTGGAAATGACCGCGCCGACCGTCGGTACCGAAGCCGACCGGTACCTCCAGCGGGTCCGGGCTGCGCTGGCCGATCTGCCGGAAGACGAGCGGAACGAGCTGATCGAGGACCTCTCCGCTCACCTCGCCGACATCAGCGCCGAGTCGCCGGAGACGCTCACCGCGGCGTCGTTGGAGCAGCGGCTGGGGCGTCCCGAGGCGTACGCCGCGGAGTTACGCGCGTCGGCGGGGCTGGCCCCCGCCCCGAACGTGACCGCGACGCGCCGGCTGCGAAGCGTGTCCGAACGGGTGCGTGGCCGGCTCGACTCGGTGCCGGCGTACCGGCAGTTCGTGGCGTTCCTGCCCGAGCTGCGACCGGGCTGGTGGGTGCTGCGCGGGTACCTCTTCGCGGTCGTCGTCGCCGCGATCTTCCTCGGCGGGTTCTCGGGTGTGCTGCCGGACTCCGACAGCGACGCGGTCGTGTTCCTGGTGCTCGCGGCGCTGGCCGCCTACGGGTCGGTGTGGCTCGGGCGGCGCAGCGACGGGTTCGGACGCTGGGGCCGCCGCGCGGTGATCGCCGGCGGGGTGTTCGTCGGGCTCGTGGGGTTGGCGATCATGACGTCGTCGAACGGGTCGGACTACTACGACACCGGCAGCTACTACTCGGGCGGTCAGCTCGCGGACGCCAGCGACCTGCGGGTCTACGGGCCCGACGGGCAGCTGATCCGGGACGCGCAGGTGTTCGACCAGAACGGCAACCCGGTGGTGCTGTCGGGCAGCTGCCCGACCGAGCAGCGGACCCGCACCGACGGTGGGGTCGCGGAGAACGTGTACCCGCGGACGGTGGACCCGTCGATCGATCCGGCGTACTGCACCGACGACGGGCGGGCGCCGGTCGCGGAGCAGTTGCCGGGGTTGAACCCGCGGGTTCCGACGGGGGTGGCGAGCGTGCCGATCAGTCCGACGCCGTCGGAGTCGCCGGTTCCGTCCGAGTCGGCGTCGCCGACGGGTTCTCCGACGAGTCCGGCAGTTCCGACGAGTCCGGCAGTTCCGACGAGTCCGGCGGCTCCTGCACCGACGCGTTGACGGGAGTGCTGGTTTCGGGTCTGGGCTTGGACCCGGGTCGTGGGATTTGGGTGCGGGTTTCGGCCGGGTGCGGGGCTTCGGCCGGGTGCGGGGCTTCGGCGGGGGTGCGTGCTTTTGGGTCGGGGGTGTGGGCTTTTCGGCCGGAGCGCGGGTTTTCGGCCGGGGTGCGGACTGGTTCGGGGTGGAGGCGCGGCACGGGGGCGCGCCTCCGACCGGGTGCGGGAGGCGCGCCCGTGCGGCGGGGGGCGTGGATCGCCCCTCGCCGCATCCGGCTCACGCCGCCGGCGTGACCCACTCGACGAGCTGAACGATCACTCCGTTGGGGTCGGTGACCTGCAGGAACCGCTCACCCCACGGCTCCTCGGTGAGCTCGTGCGTGAGCACGACACCCTCCGCCCGTAGCCGCTCGGCCTCCGCGTTCAGATCGTCGACGACGAACACCACGAGGACGCCGGCCGCGCCCGTGTCACGGAAGTCGCTCGGCCGCGTGGCCAGGCCGCGCCGCAGGTAGATCACGTTCATCGCGGCGTCGTCACGCTTCAACGACGAAAGGCCGTCCGCGGACATCTCCTCCCGGAACCCGAAGTGCTTCTGCAGGAACCCACTCGACGCGGGGACGTCGTCGACGTTCAACGACACGGCGGACGCGGTGACTCGCACTTTCACTCCCGGTATATTCGTACGTCGTACAATGTACGACGTACGAAGAAGGTGGCCAGTGCCGTCCGACCGCAGTAGCGCCGGCGATCCCGCCCGCACGCTCGCCCTGCTCTGGCGCGAGCCCACCCAACCGTCCGGCCGCGGCCCCAAGCCGACGCTCTCGGTGGACCGGGTGCTCGCCGTCGGGCTGGCGATCGCCGACGCCGAGGGCCTGGACGCCGTCACGATGCGCCGCGTCGCCACCGAGCTGGCCGTGGCCCCGATGACGCTCTACACCTACGTGCCGGGCAAGGCCGAGCTCCTCGACCTGATGCTCGACCACGTCTACGCCACCATGCCCCGGACACCGCCCGGAGACGGATGGCGCGCGAGGGTCACGGCGGTGGCCTCCGACAACCGCGACATGTACGCGCGGCACCCCTGGGTCGCCACCGTCTCCACCAGCCGTCCGGTTCTCGGACCGGGCCTGATGGCGAAGTACGACCACGAACTGTCGGCGTTCGAGGGCCTCGGGCTCGACGACGTCACGATCGACGCCGCGCTGACCTACGTCCTCGGCTTCGTGGAGACGTGCGCCCGGGCCGCGGCCGACGTCCGCGCCGCCCGGTACGAGAGCGCGATGAGCGACGGCGAGTGGTGGGCGGCGAACCAGCCGCTGCTGGAGCGGGTTTTCGACGCGTCGCGCTACCCACTCGCCGCCCGGGTGGGCAGCGCAGCGGGCGCGGCCCACGACGGTGCCTACGACCCTGCGCACGCTTATGAGTTCGGCCTGGAGCGGGTGTTGGACGGGCTCGCGAGGTTGATAGATCGCGCGTGAGGTGAGATCACGTCCGGGGCGGGATCAGTTCTGGGGTGGTGGGAAGCGGTGTTCGTTGCGGGCGAGTTTGGCTCGGGCGACCTCGGCGAGGTCCACGTCGAGCACCCGGGCGAGCTGCACGAGGTAGAGCAGTACGTCGGCGAGCTCGTCGCGCACCTCGTCGGCCAGTTTCTCGTCGGCCATCACGGCGGTTGATTCCTCGGGCGTCAGCCATTGGAAGAGGGTGGTCAACTCACCCACCTCACCCGACAACGCCATGGCCAGGTTCTTCGGCGTGTGCCAGGGCTGCCAGGCACGGACCGCGGCGAACTCCGCCGTCGCCGCCGACAAGTCGGAGAGGTCACTCATGCGACGCAGCCTAGCTGCGGAAATTTCGTCCCTATTGAGTAGAATGAGAGGGTGGCACGCATCCTCATCGTCGAAGACGAACCCGACATGCGCGAGTTGATGGCGCGCAAGTTGGGGTCGGTGGGGCATGAGGTCACGTCGACGAGGTCGGGCGCCGAGGGACTGTCCATGCTCCGCTCGACGCGCCCGGAGCTGGTGCTGCTCGACGTGCAGCTCCCGGACACGTCGGGCTTGAGCTTCTGCGAAACCGTGCGTGCCGACGCCGAGCTGCGCGACACGCTAGTGGTGATGATCTCCGCGTCGGCTGGCCAGGAGGAGGTCGACGCAGGCTTGGCCGCCGGCGCCGACGATTACGTGACGAAGCCGTTCGCCCCGAGCAAGCTGATCCAGCGGGTAGAGGCGCTGCTCTCTTCGCAGGACTGACCGGTTCCCTGCGGGTCCGGGCTGGCCGCGGGTCCGGGCTGGCCGCGGGTCCGGGCTGGCCGCGGGTCCGGGCAGATCGCGGCGCTGGGCAGATCGCGGCGCTGGGCAGATCGCGGCGCTGGGCAGATCGGGGGGCTTGGGTAGTCGCGGACCTGGGTAGTCGCGGGGCCTGGCTGGTCGCGGCGCTGGGCTGTTCGCGGGCCCGGGCGGTTGTTCTGGGGCCTGATGGCGTAGCAGGGGCAACTGCGGTGGCGGGTCCGGCAGGTGTGGCGGGGCTGATCGATGTTGGAGACCTGATCGCGGCG
The DNA here is from genome assembly GCF_000585375.1 of Cryptosporangium arvum DSM 44712. Taxonomy (NCBI): domain Bacteria; kingdom Bacillati; phylum Actinomycetota; class Actinomycetes; order Cryptosporangiales; family Cryptosporangiaceae; genus Cryptosporangium; species Cryptosporangium arvum. The sequence continues at coordinate 1,748,643 of NZ_KK073874.1, read as the reverse complement.
GCGTGGCCGACCGCGGCGGATGGCGGACCCACGGCGGCCGCGTTGGTGGAGCCGAGCAAGGCAGCAGCGGCGGAGCCGACCGAAGCACCAGCGGCCAATCGCTCTTGGGCGCCTGGCGCAGTGGCAAGACCGATCAAGGTGGTAGGGCCGACCGCTCTTGAGCTCTGGTCGTGGGCATGGAGCTGACCGCAGAAGCCGGCGGCGGGGCGGCGACGGGGGCCGGTTCGACCGCTCCCGAGGGCTGATCAAGGTCCGGGCATCGCGTCCAGGTAGGACGAGGTGACTCGGATCGGGGCGTTTCTGCTGAGGCCGGAACAGGCATCGACCCCCGCCACCCGGCAAGATGGCGAGGGACACGGAGCTCCAGGAGGCACAGCGTGGTCGAGCAGGTTCCTGCCGCCGACGACAAGCGGGTCGTCGTCTACGCGTCCGGCGCGGACGGTGGGTGGGGGGTGCTGCTGACGCACGGCCCGTCGCGGCGCGAACTCTCCGGCGCGGAGGCCGGCGCCGCACGCGAGCGGATGAGCCTCCTGGCCGTGGTCAACGCGGTGGAATGCCTGACGCGACCCACTTCCGTGCTGGTGCTCACCGACAACGAGTACGTGCGAGCCGGCGTCGCCGCACGAACCCAGGGCGCGGTGTCCGACTCACGCAACAACGACCTGTGGGGACGGCTCGGCACGGCGGTGAAGCAACACCGCGTGCAATGGGTGGTGGTCGATGCGGCGCTGGCCGGTCGAGCGGCCGCGCTGGCCTCCGATCCAGCGTCCGCTCCTCGGCGCGAAACGAACGCCCCTCCGCGCGCCCAGGTCGAAGCGCCCGCCTTCCGCCCCGAACCGCCCACCCCGGACCAGCACCGCACCCCCTCCTCACCCCCACCCCGGCGCGAGCCCTCCGTGGCTCCATCCCGGCGCGAGCCCTCGATGGCGCCTCACCGCGCCGAAACCGTCGGCCCCCCGTCCCGGGCCGACGCCCCGAGCCCCGCTTCCCGCCGCGAAGCCACCGACGCACCTTTCCGACGCGAGGCGACCGACGCGCCCTTCCGCCGCGAAGCGACCGACGCGCCTTTCCGCCGCGAAGCCGCCCAAGCCCCTCCGCACCGCGAAGACACCGACGCACCCTTCCGACGCGAAGACACCGACGCGACCTTCCGGCGCGAGGCATCCGGTGCGCCCTTCCGCGCCGAGGCGCCCGACACCCCTCCCCTCCGGGAGGTTCCCGGCGCCCCTTCGCGCCGCCAACCAGCCGCGGCCGAACAGGTCCGCCAGCCCGCCGAGGCGGCACCGCACCGCGAACCTGCAGAATCCACCGCACGACACCGCCCCACCACGACTGCGCCTCCCCGCGAGCCCGCCGAGCCGGAAAGGAATCAGTCGGCACCTGCCGCGCCGCGCACCGCACCCGCATCGCGGGACAAGACTGCGCCACGTACCGACCCCGCATCGCAGGACGACACTTCTCCGCCCGCCGAATCCGCGCCGCGGGGCGAGGCTGCGCCGCCCGCCGAATCCGCGCCGCGAGGCGAGACCGCGCCGCGGGACGAGACCGGATCGCGAGGCGAGACCGGATCGCGAGGCGAGACCGGATCGCGAGGCGAGACCGGATCTCATACGGAGGCCTCGCCGCGAGGTGGAGCCGCACCGCAAGGTGAGAGGGCTGCGCTTGGCGCGGAGGGGCGGGAGGTGTCGGCTGGGCAGCCAGTGGCCGGCGAGGGGGGAGCGCCTGTTCGGCGAGGGCTTCCGGCCGAGTTGGTGGCGGCTATGCGACCGGCTAGCACCCTTGGTCGGCCTACTGGGGAACGCACCGGGCTTCCCTTTCGGGCCGGCGACCCCGTTCCCACCCGCGAACCGGCCGCTGACCCCACCACTACCGACTCCGCGGCCCCGGCGGCCACAGACCCCGCGCACACGAGCGAGTCCGACGTCGAGCGCACCCCGCCCGCTAACCCCGCACCCACGAACTCCGCGCTCACAAACGCCGCGGCCACGGACGGCGCGACCGGAAGCGGCACGACTGGAAGCGGCACGACCGGAAGCGACGGGAGCGCAGGCGGCGGGAAGGCCACCGGCGCGGGCTCGGGCGACGATGAACTGGGCGATGATGAACTGGGCGATGAGGCTGATGACGGCCTCGAGGAGTTTCTCGAGGAGCTCCAACTCTGGCTCGAGGACGAACCTGCTCCTACCGATCCGATCGACGAGTGGCTCCGTGGCACTCCGCTGCGGATCGGGGTCATCAACGTGGACTCGATCGTGTTCGAAACCCCGGATGGGCGCACGCTCGGCCCGATCCTCCTACCGGAGGGCCTGGTCGATCAGGTCGAGCTGGGCTGGCGTCCCCGCCTCACCGCCGCCCGTACCGGCGACACCTGGCACCTGCGCCCAACGGAATAGGAACACCCGATACTGCGACGCCCGGAACGAGACACCCGGCCCCCACGGAGTAGGGCACCCTCCCCGGGGCGCGCACACCTGCTCCGTGCGGAGCACACCTGCTCCGTCGGAGCGCGCACACCTGCCCCGCAGAACGCAGCACACCCACCCCGCGGAACGCAGCACACCCACCCCGCGGAACGAAACGCCCGAACCCACGGAATAGAAACCCGGCCCCGCGGCACACCGCCCGAAGCGCCGCGCGCTGAAGACCCACCGACCGAAGGCGCCTGGCACCGCACCGCTTGAAGGCGCCCTACCGAAATGGCCCCCGCCTACCGAGCAAAGGCGCACCTGCACCCCGCCCACAAACGCCAGGCGCCTCTGCCTCGAGCAGCAAAGGCGCCTGCCGCCCCTCCCCGCCGAACAGCCCCTACTTCTTGATCGGCTCCAGGAGCATCGACGCCACGTGGCTTCGGTAGGCCGCTCGGTAGGTCGCGTTCAGTACGCGACGTGCGCTATCCCCCTCGGTGCACGCTTCGCGGCCCGCGACGCAGGCGGCTGCGTGCAGTCGTCGTCGAAAAGATTTTGTCCGGCAACGTTCACGGATTGTCATCGCGCTCACCGACCCCTGTAGCGCTTTCGCCTCGACCCACCTCCACATTAGCCGATCCGCGCAAGCGGCTTTCCGCAAATTGCACGGCCGCCACCTCTTCCGGCGCGTCTGAAACACGCCCTACAGTGAGCTAACTTAGGTAAGGCTAACTTTAGGACGGACGCATGGCTCGGCAGAATTTGAGCGCCACCCGAATCAAGCCGCGGCTCGCCGAGCCGCTGACGATGCACGTCTTGCGGCGCCGGCAGGTGTCGCCGCACTTCGCCCGGGTCACGCTCGGTCGCGGCGACGTCGAGCGCTTCGTGCCGATGGGGTTCGACCAGTGGTTCCGGTTGTTCATCCCGGTGTCAGACGCCTCGTTGGCGAAAGTGCCGCAGAAGCTCAACACGATGGCGTTCCTGAAATACCTGACCACCTCGAAGGTCGACCGGCCCACTCTGCGCAGCTACTCGGTGCGTGCGTACCGGGACGCCGGGCCCGGCGGGCCCGAGCTGGACGTCGATTTTGTGCTTCACGGGGACGGCGCTGCGGGTCCGGCTGCCACCTGGGCGGCGACGTGCGCCGAGGGCGATCCCGTCGCGATCATCGACGAAGGTGTCGGATTCAACCCGCCGGACGGTCTCCGCCGCGTGCGGCTCGTCGCGGACGAGTCGGGGTTACCGGCCCTCGCCGGTGTGCTCGCCTCACTCCCGGCCGACACCACGGGTGACGCGATCGTCGAGGTGCCGTCCACCGAGGACGAGCAGGAACTGATCGCGCCGGACGGCGTCGGCGTGACCTGGGTCGTACGTGACGCGCACGCGACGCCCGGCCGGGCCGCGCTCGCCGCGGCCACCGCGCTCGCGACGCCCGCGGAGCCGTTCTACGGCTGGGTGGTCGGCGAGCAGAGCCTGCCGACCGGCCTCCGTCGGCACTGGGTGAACGCGGGCGTACCGAAGAACCACATCATGTTCTGCGGCTACTGGCGCGCCGGCCGCACCCACTGACCGGCCTGCCCCGCGCGACCCCGCTCCCCACGCGCCACCGCACTCGGCGCGGCCCCGCTACCGACCCGCTACCGCTCCCGGCGCGGCCCCGCTACCGGCGCGCCACCGTGTCGCTCAACGGATCGGCTGTCGGCGGGGGCTCCTCGTCGGAACGGTCGGCGGCGGGGAGCCAGAACACGAACGTGCTGCCGACGCCCAGTGTCGAATACGCGGTGACCTGGCCACCGTGCGACTCCACGATCTGACGCACGATCGCCAACCCGAGACCGGTGCGGCGCTCGCGCCCCGACGCCTTGCCGTTGGCCCCGCGCCAGAAGCGGTCGAACACCTTCGGCAGATCCTCGGCGGCGATGCCCGGCCCCTCGTCGGCGACGGCCAGCCAGAGCCAGGACCCCACCCGCCCGGTCGCGATCGTCACGGTGGAGCCCTCGGGGGCCAGCCGCACCGCGTTGGACAACAGGTTGCCCGCGGCGCGGCGCAGCGCGTCGGTATCGCCGATGCAGTGCAGGCCGGGGACGGTCGCGTAGCGCAGACCGAGGGGGCGTTCGGGCAGGAACGACTCTTCGCCGGCCTCGCGGGCGACGGTGGACAGGTCGACGTCGGTGTCGGTCATCGCGCTCGCGTCGCGACGCGCGGTCGCGAGCAGATCCTCCACCAGGCGTGACATCCGGGTGGTGGCCCGATCGACCACGGCCACGGACCGGCGACGCTCCTCCGGCGACGCGTCCTCGGTGTTCAGCGAGGCGTCGAGGTGGGTGCGGATGATCGCGAGCGGGCTGCGTAGCTCGTGCGACGCGTCGTCGATCAGCTGGCGCTGGGCGGAGAACGCGTCGTCGAGCCGGTCGAGCATGGAGTCGATCGTGTCGGCCAGCTCGCGCAGCTCGTCGTGCGGGCCGCGCAGGTGGATGCGCCGCGACAGATCGGTGGCCTGGATGTCTCGCGCGGTGCGGGCGATCGCGCCGACCGGGCGCAGCACCCGCCCGGACAGCACCCAGCCGATGCCGAGGCTGGCCACGAACAGCCCGCCGAGCGCGATCGCCGAGTAGTTGCGCAGGTGTTGCAACGTGTTGTAGTTGACCGCCGCTTCGATCTCGCTGACCTCGGCGACCGTCGTCGTACCCACGAACTTCCACTGCGTGTTGTAGACCTTCGCGGTCTGCTGCGAGATCGGACGCGGCGAGGTGGTCTCCGAGACCGCGACGTAGGTGATGGCCAGCGCCCCACCGGCCAGCGCGAAGAGCAGCGTCGAATAGATCACCGTGAGCCGGAAACGGATCGAACGGAAGAATTCCGGTCTTTTCACCACCCTTCCTCCCGAAGACGGTAGCCACGGCCTACGACAGTTTCGATCGAGCCCTCACCGAGCTTGCGGCGCAGTGTGCCCACCGTGACCCGGACGGTCTGCGTGAACGGGTCCGCGTTGGCGTCCCAGACGTGTTCCAGGAGTTCCTCGCTCGAGACGACGTGCCCGGGGCGGGTCATCAGGTACTCGAGGACGCCGAACTCCTTGTTGGTCAGGTTCAACGCTTTCCCCCGCAGCGCGACGGTGTGCCGGGCGGTGTCCAGCACGAGCTCACCCACGACGAGGCGGGCCGTGGTGCCGTTCGTGTCGCGGCGGAGCAGCGCCCGGATCCGTGCCTGCAGCTCAGCCAGGTGGAACGGCTTCACGAGGTAGTCGTCGGCGCCCTCGTCCAGGCCGCGGACGCGGTCGTCGAGCCCGCCACGCGCGGTGAGCATCAGGACGCGGAGATCTCCGTTGCCCGCCTCACCGGCACGGACCGACCGGCACAGCTCGAAGCCGTCGCCGTCCGGCAGATTGACGTCCAGCAGCATCAGGTCGTATTCGTTCACCGTGAGCCGGTCGTACGCCTCGGTGGCGTCCACCGCGACGTCGACCGCGTAGCCGGTCCGGGTCAGCCCCACGCGCAGGCCCTCGGCCAGGTCTTCCTCGTCTTCCACCACTAACAACCGCATCGTTCGACTATCCACGGCTGATCAGCGTGGCGGCCACCTGTCGGGCGCGATCGATCGGGATCGCGAACCCGATTCCGATCGATCCGCTGCCCTCGAGCGTGGCGATCGCGGTGTTGACCCCGACGACCTCTCCCCGGGAGTTGACGAGCGGTCCGCCCGAGTTACCGGGGTTGATCGAGGCGTCGGTCTGGACGGCGGTCTGCCGGGTGGAGCCGCCGAGGCGCACCTCGCGGTCGAGCGCGCTGACGATACCGGCGGTGACCGTGCCGGAGAGCCCGAGCGGGGATCCCAGCGCGAGCACCGGCTCCCCCACCCGGGTGCGGCTCAGGTCCGCGAGGTCGAGCGGTTCGTACCGCGCGGCCGACGTGACGCGCAGCACCGCGATGTCGCTCGTCGCGTCGGTGCCGACGATCTCGGCGTCGTACCGCCGCCCGTCGTTGCCCACGATGCTCACGGAACCACCGGCCGCCACGACGTGGTTGTTCGTCACGATGTGTCCGCGGTCGTCAAAGACGAAGCCTGATCCGGACGCTCCGCGCGAGCCGTCGCGGACCTGGACCGAGACGACGCCCGGCAGGGCCCGCGCGGCCGCCGTGACCATCTGGGCCGTGCTCGTGGCGACGGTTTCCGAGCGGGGTTCGTCGGCACCGGCGAGGTGACCCGCGGTGCCCCCGGCCCCGGCGGAGAGGGCGATCACCAGCAGGCCGGCCGCGACCGCCCCCGGCCACCTCCGCCGCCCGTCCCCCGCCCCGCCCGGCGGCACCCCATAAGGCACCCCGTGCGGCACCCCATAAGGCACCCCGTGCGGCACTCCGTAGGGCACACCATGAAGCGACCCAGGATGCGCCCCCACCGAAGCCCCGGACGGCGGCCCCACCGGCATCCCACCGGCGTCGACCGGCGAGAAACCCGGCTGGGCACCCGACGACGACCCCGGCGGGGCACCCGATGAAGACCCCAGCGGGGCACCCGATGAAGACCCCAGCGGGGCACCCGATGAAGACCCCAGCGGAGTAACCGGCGGAGCGGCCAACGACGGAGTACGGCGTAACCGCGGGGAGAAGAACTCCGGGCCGCGAGGGGATCCCAATCCGGACATTGTGCATCCCTCCTAAGGGAGGCGGGCGAACCAGAACAGGGACGTCAGCGCGGCCAGCACCGCGAACAACAGACCAACCCCGATGAATCGAGCCGAAATGTCCTGCACCTCGGTCTCGTACCCCACGAGGCTCCCGATGTCGGCGTACGCGGCACGCAGTTCCTCCGCGTCGGCGGCCTCGAAGTACCGACCGCTGGCCGCGTCGGCGACGGCGCGCAGCGTCTCGCCGTCCACCGGCACCGGTTGCGCGGCGGCGTTGAACGCCGCGATGGTGCCGTTCGCGGTGCCGAACGAGATCGTGTCGACCGGGACGCCTTCGGTGGCGGCGGCGCGGGCGGCCTCGTCGGGGTTCTGCCCGGCGGTGTTCGCCCCGTCCGAGAGCACGACGACCCGCGCGGGCGGGCGCTCCTCGCCGGGCGCGGACGACCGGATCTGGTCGAGCGACGCGGAGATCGCGTCGCCGATCGCGGTACCGCCCGCGCCGGCGACGCCTTCGGTCAGGCGCTCGATTCCGGCGTCGAGCGCGGCCCGGTCGGTGCCCGGCGGCACGACGACCGCGGCGCTGCCCGCGAACGCGACCAGACCGACGCGGAACTGCCCGGGCAGGTTCTCGACGAACTCGTGCGCGGCGTCCTTGGCCGCGCTGAGCCGGTCGGGCTCCACGTCGGACGCGAGCATCGAGCGGGACACGTCGACGGCCACGACGACCGTCGCCTGCTCGCGCGGCACCTGCACCTCGGCCTGCGGGCGGGCGAACCCGACGACGAGCAGCGCGATCATCACCAGGAAGAGGCCGGCCGGTACGTGCCGGCGCCAGGCCGGGCGCTGCGGGGCGACCCGGTCGAGCAGTTTCAGGTTCGTGAAGCGGACGGCGTACCGGCTGCGTCGGCGCTGGGCGATCAGGTAGCCGATCGCCAGCGCCGCGACGCCGGCCAGCAGCCACAGCCGTTCCGGAGAAAGCCAGGTCATTTCGGCGTCACCTCGGTAGTCGGCGGGCGGCCCGGCCCAGGCGGCGTTGGGCGTAGACGTGGCGGACGATGTCGGCGACCCAGTCGCGGTCGGTGCGCAGCGCCAGCTGGGCGGCGCCCGCGCGGTTGATCGCGCCGGCGATCGTCGCTTGCTGTCGTCCGACCGCGGCCGCGTAGCGTTCGCGCAGGTCGCGGGCGGCGGTCGGCACCTCGCGGCGCTGCCCGCTCTCCGGGTCGACGATCGTGAGCACACCGACGTCCGGGAGTTCGTGTTCACGCGGATCGGTGACGTGCACCGCGAGCACCTGGTGGCGGGCGGCGAGGCGGCGCAGCGGCAGTTCCCAGGTCGGCGGAGCGTCCCCGAGCCCGTCCTCGTCGAGCCCGTCGAGGAAGTCCGAGACCACCACGACCAGCCCGCGCCGGTGGACGCTCCGACCGAGGTCCGCGATCCCCTCGGCGAGCCCGGGCCCGGGCACCGCGCCGGGGTCGACGACCGTGCGGCGGCGGAACGGAACAGCCCGCGGGGGCGCGGGCTGCGAGACCCGCGGACGGGACAGCAGCGTACGCAGGATCCCGAGGAGGTGCGTGCGGCCACCCCGGGCCGGGAACCGGCGGACGCCGTCGGCACCGACCACGCGGGCGCCGAGGCGGTTGCCCGCGCCAGCGGTGAGGAAGCCCACCGCGGCGACGGCCGCGACCGCGAGTTCCCGTTTCTCCACCTCGGCCGTGCCGAAGTCCATGCTCGCGCTGCCGTCGACGAGCACCCACGTCGCCAGCTCGCGGTCGGCGTCGACGGTGCGTACGTGCGGCACGGTGGTCCGCGCGGTGACCGACCAGTCCATCCGCCGCACCTCGTCCTCGCCGGCGCGGTACTCCCGGCTCCCGGCCGGTTCGCTGCCGACCCCCGGAAGCAACCCCAGGTGCGAGCCCTGCAGCAGCCCGTCGAGCCGCCGGGTGATCATCAGCTCGAGCCGACGCAGGCGGCGCTCCGGCGTCAGCTCCCCCAGCGAGACGGTCACGCCGCCACCCCGAGGCCAGGGCCGCCCTGGTCCTGGCTCGGCGCGATCGTCGGCCGGGGCACCGCGTCCACGATCCGCGCGACGATCGTCTCGGCCGCGATCCCGTCGGCCAGCGCGTCGAACGACAGGACGAGCCGGTGGGACAACACGTCGGACGCGACGTCCAGGATGTCCCCGGGGAGCACGTACCCGCGCCCCCGGAGCAACGCCAGCGCGCGACCGGCCGACACCAGACCCAGCGTCGCCCGCGGCGAGGCGCCGTAGGCGAGCTGCGCGGCCACGTCGGTCAGGCCGTGGCGGGCCGGCTCGCGCGTCGCCATCACGAGTCGGACGACGTACTCGGCCAGCGCGTGGTGCACGAAGACGTCCCGGGCCCGGTCCTGTAGCCGGAGCAGCGACGCGGGCGAGAGCACCGGGCGAGCCACCGGCCGCACCCCGCCCATCCGGTACAGGATCGCCAGCTCCTCGCGGTCGTCCGGATAGCCGACCACGACACGCATCAGGAAGCGGTCACGCTGCGCTTCCGGCAGCTGGTAAACCCCTTCGCTCTCGATCGGGTTCTGGGTGGCGAGGACGAGGAACGGGCGGGGCGTGGGGTGCGTCTGGCCGCCGATCGAGATCTGGCCCTCGGCCATCACCTCGAGCAACGCGGACTGCACTTTGGCCGGTGCGCGGTTGATCTCGTCGGCGAGCACGAGGTTGGCCATCACCGGCCCGAGCTCCACGTCGAAGCTCTCCCGGCTCGACCGGTAGATGCGGGTGCCCAGCAGATCCGAGGGCACCAGATCGGGAGTGAACTGGATTCGGCGGAACGAACCACCCACCGCGATCGCGAGCGTCTCGGCGGCCAGTGTCTTCGCGACACCGGGCACGCCTTCGAGCAGGATGTGTCCGCCGGCGAGCAGCGCGGTCAGCAACCGCTCGACGAGCCGGTCCTGACCGACGATGACTTTCTTGACCTCGAACAGGGTCTCCTCGAGCAGCCGAGCGTCGGCGTCCGGAGTTGCGTCTGTCATGCCATCGATGAGACCAACGGGCACCGAAAACCAGCCGAAGGTGCAAGACCACTTCGGAGAGTGATTTCGAAATCACAATCCGCCTGCGAACGCCGCAAGCGGCCCCTAGCATCAGTTGCGCCGCACCCGACCTGCGCGTGGGTCGTCACCGAGGTGCTCACCGGCTCTTTACCGCGGGGGTGGCTGGATCCTGTGCTGAACACGGGCTCACTACGAACGACCGGACGTGGACGCAGGCCCACGCGGCGCCGGAACTCACTCGTCAGATCCGTCCGGATGCCCCCCGAATGGGCACCGCACGAAGCCACCTGGATGGCCTTCCCCACGCCGAACGCCACGTTCGACGAACACGACAGCCCGTCCCTGGCCGCCGCCCGGAAAGCCTGGGCCGACGTCGCCAACGTGATCGTCGGCTACGAGCCGGTCGAGATGCTCGTCGACGAAGGCGACCACAGCGCCGCGAGGAGCCTTCTCGACCCGCGGATCCACCTGGTCGAGGTCGCCCTCGACGACGCCTGGCTGCGCGACTCCGGCCCCACGTTCGTCCTCGACCAGGAGGGCGGAACCCGGGCGACCGCCTGGCGCTTCAACGGCTGGGGCGCCCAGTCCTGGGCCGCCTGGGGCCGCGACCGGCATCTCGGCACGCTCGTCGGCCGCGCCGCCGGGGTGGAGGTCGACCGGTCGCCACTCACCCAGGAGGGCGGTGGCCTGCACGTCGACGGCGCCGGCACGGTGCTGCTCACCGAGACCGTGCAGCTCGACCCCGACCGCAACCCGGGCTGGACCCGCGCCGAGGTCGAGCACGAGCTGCACCAGCGGCTCGGCACCACCACCGCGATCTGGCTGCCCCGCGGCCTCACCGCCGACTACGACGAGTTCGGTACCCGCGGCCACGTCGACGTCGTCGCGACGTTCACGCGGCCTGGCTCCGTGCTCGTGCACACCCAGCCCGATCCCGGTCACCCGGATCACGCGCCGATGAAGGAGATCGCCGAGATCCTGCGCACGTCCACCGACGCCGCCGGACGGCGTCTGGAGGTCGTGGAGCTCCCCTCGCCGACGGTCGCCGAGTTCGAGGGACGCCCGGTCGACCACTCGTACGTCAACCACTACCTCGGCAACGGGTTCGTGGTCGGGTGCGCGTTCGACGATCCGCAGGACGAGAAGGCGGCCGCGATCCTGGCCGAGGCCTACCCCGGCCGGGACGTCGTCCAGGTCGACGCCCGCGACATCTTCCGGTTCGGCGGTGGCGTCCACTGCATCACGCAACAACAGCCGAAGGCCTAGCTCATGTACCTGCGAGTCGCCCCCTCCACCGACTCCCCCGCGCGCACCGGCCCACCGGAGCGCACACCGCTCACGGTCGGGCTGGTGCAGACCCGCTGGCATCCCGACCCCGACGAACACCGGACCGTGCTGCTCGACGGCGTGCTCACCGCCGTCGAGGCCGGCGCGCAGATCGTGTTCCTGCCCGAGCTCACGCTCAGCCGCTATCCGGCCGACACGGTTCCGGTCGGCGACGCCACGGCGTCGGCCGAGGACCTGGACACCGGCCCGACCCGCCGGTTCGTCGCCGCTGCGGCCAGGGCCGCCGGCGCGGCCGTCCACGCCTCGATCTTCGAAAGGCATCCGGGCGACGACGGGCTGGGCTACAACACCGCGTTCCTGGTCGCCCCGGACGGAACCCTGCTCGGCCGGCGGCGCAAGACCCACATCCCGCAGACCGCGGGCTACTACGAGGACCGGTACTTCCGGCCGGGCCCGAACGATCCGGACGCCTACGCGCCGGTCGGGTACGAGAACGCGCGGATCGGGCTGCCGACCTGTTGGGACCAGTGGTTCCCGGAGGTCGCACGGCTGTACGCGCTCGGCGACGCGGACCTGCTCGCCTACCCCACCGCGATCGGCACCGAACCGGACCATCCCGACTTCGACACCGCACCGCTCTGGCGGCACGTCATCGTCGGCAACGGCATCACCAACGGGCTGTTCATGGTCGTGCCGAACCGCTGGGGCGACGAGGGGAACGTCACGTTCTACGGGTCCTCGTTCATCTCCGACCCCTACGGACGGGTGCTGGTCGAGGCGGGCCGCACCGGCGACGCGGCGCTCGTCGCCACGCTCGACCTGGACCAGCGGCGGGACTGGCTCACGCTGTTCCCGTTCTTCGCGACCCGCCGACCTGAGACATATGCCGCTCTGACGTAACGTTTGGTCCACAGTTTCGCTGGCTAACGTCGGCCAGGATGACCTCTTCAGCCGCGCTCGTTCCCCCGGTCCGTACCACTGGCAGCGACGGGACGCTCGGTTACCGCCCGGCTCTCGACGGTCTGCGGGCGATCGCGGTCGGTGCCGTGCTCGTGTACCACCTCGGTGCGCCGTGGTTGCCCGGTGGCTTCCTCGGCGTCGACCTGTTCTTCGTCCTGTCGGGTTTCCTGATCACGACGCTGCTGGTCGAGGAGTGGCGGGCCCGGGGCCGGGTGGACCTCGGGCGGTTCTGGCTCCGCCGGGTGCGCCGCCTGCTCCCGGCGGCGCTGCTGGTGGTGACCGCGGTGATGGCGGTCGGGTGGCGGACGGTGGATCCGTCGCAGCTCGCCACGCTGCGCGCGGATGGCCTGTGGACGATCTTCTACGGCGCGAACTGGCACCTGATCGGCTCCGGCCAATCCTATTTCGACGCCTTCGCGGCCCCGTCGCCGCTGCGTCACGCCTGGTCGCTGGCGATCGAGGAGCAGTTCTACCTGGTCTGGCCGCTGCTGGTGCTGGTCGTGCTGCGCGCCCTGGGCGTCAAGGGACTCGGCCTGGTCATCGCCGTGCTCGCGACCGTGTCGGCCGTGCTCATGGCCGTGCGCTACCAGGCCGACGACCCCTCGCGGGCCTACTACGGCACCGACACCCGCGTCCACGAACTCCTCATCGGTGCCGGCGCCGCCCTCGTGCGCCTCCGGATCGGCCCGCTCCGGCGGGCTCACACCGTGGCGGCGGGCATCGCGGTGCTGGGCGCGTTCGTGCTGATGCCCGACGAGTGGGTGGGGTTCTACCGAGGCGGCGCCGTCGTGTTCGCGCTCGTCGCCGCCGTGCTGGTGCTGGGCACGATCGACCACCCGGCGCGATTGCTCACCCGGGCCCCGGTGGTGTGGGCCGGACGGCTCTCCTACGGCATCTACCTCTGGCACTGGCCGGTCTACTGCTGGGTGGACGACGCCGGGACGACCACCGGCGCCGTCGAGGTCGGCGTCAAGATCGGCGGCACCCTCGCGCTCGCCACCGCGTCGTACTACCTGGTGGAACAGCCGATCCGGCGCGGACGGGTCTTCACCGGACCGCGGATCGCGTTCGCCGCCCCCACCGCGATCGCGGCGGTCGTCGGCGTCACGCTCGCCGGCACGGCGGCGGCCACCGCGCCGGTACCGATCGAGCCGAAGGACGTCCGGACGCTCTCGACGCCGCGCACGTTCGTCGCCGCCGGCACCACGACCCAGCTCCGCCTGGCCACGGTCGGTGACTCGGTGGTCAAGAGCCTGGCCCCGGGCCTGGCCGAGGCCGCGAAGGAACGCAACTGGTCGTACACCGACGCCAGCGTCAGCTCCTGCTCGGTCGAGGGCCTGCTGATGGTGGAGGCCGACGGGTCGCCGTGGAGCACCGGGGCGATCTGCCCCGAGGTGGTGCCCACCGTCCAGCAGCGGCTGCTCGACGAAGTGCGGCCCGACGTGATCCTGGTGCACTCGCGCTGGGAGACCTACCGTGTGCGCGGCGCCGACGGCGACCCGCTGGACGCGGACACCGACGCGCACAAGGCGTTCGTGGCCGAGCGGCTCCGGGCCACGATGTCCCGGCTGACCTCGGGCGGCGCCCGGGTGGTGTGGATCGACACCACCCCGATGTCCGAGTCGCTGTGCCGCCGGCTCGGCCACAGCGACTCGGCCTGCGCGCGCACCGCGACCGACGCGGTCGTCGACTCCTACACCGCGCTCCGCGAGAACGTGGCCGAGGAGTTCGGCGGGCGGGTCAGCGCGCTCTCGCTCAACGACCTGCTCTGTGAGGGCGAGCGCTGCCCCGACACGGTCGGCGGGAAGACCCCGCGCCCCGACGGACTGCACTTCACCGTCGAGTCGGCCGAGTGGATCGTGCCCGAACTGCTGCGCCGGGTGGCGTCGGTCACGAAGCTGCCGTAGCGACCGAGAGCAGCACGTCGACCAGGCGGTCCGCGGCGTCCGGACGCCCCTGGGCGCGGGCGTTGTCGGCGACCTGACGGCGGCGGGCCGGGTCGGCCAGTAGCGGCGCCACCGCGTCACGCAACTGGTCGGAGGTCAGGTCCCCGATCAGCGCGACCGCGGCGTCGTGGTCGGCGAGGTGCTGCGCGTTGTGCGCCTGCTCGTTCCCGGCCGCGGCCGCGTACGGGATCAGCACCGACGCCTTGCCCAGCGCGGTGAGCTCGGCCACCGTGCCCGCCCCGCTCCGCGACACGACGACGTCGGCGAGCGCGAGCACGTCGGGCAGCTCGGAGCCCAGGTAGCCGGTGACGTGGTACTGCGCGGCCAGCTCCACCGGCAGCGCCGCGGCCCGCGCCCGCAGCTCCTCGACGTTGCGCGGCCCGCACTGGTGCAGCACGTTGGCCTGGGTGAGCAGCCAGGGCAGGAGCTCGGCCACGAGCCGGTTGATCTGCTGCGCCCCCTGGGCGCCGCCGGTGATGTAGACGGTCGGCAGCGCCGGGTCGAACCCCTGCAGGCCGAGCGCCTCGATCGCCTTCTGCGGCTCGCCGTTCAGCACCGCCGGCCGGACCGGGTTGCCGGTGACCACCGCGATCGGCCGCGCGTTCTCCGGCAGCAGCTCCACACTCGACTCCGAGGACAGCGCGACCTTCGCCGCGAAGCGGGCCAGGACCCGGTTCGCGAGGCCGAGCCGCACGGTCTGCTCGTGCACGACCAGCGGGCGGCGGGTCACCTTCGCGGCCAGGCCCACCGGCACGGCCACGTACCCGCCGGTGGCGAGCACGACGTCGGGCTTGAACTTCGCCACCAGCGAGCGGGCCTCGTTCGCGCCGACCGGCACCTTCGCCATGTCTTTCAGGTTCGCCCCGGAGAGCATCTTCAGCGGGTTGCGGTCCCGCCGGACCTTCCCGGTGGCCACCGACGCGAACGGGATGCCCTCGGCCTCGGCCACCCGCGACTCCAGGCTGTTCGCCGAGCCGATCCAGAGCACCTCGAGCGCGCCGCCGAGCCGCGCCTGGAGAGCACGCACGGCCGTGAGCGCCGGATACGTGTGCCCACCGGTGCCCCCACCGGACACGACCAGACGGAAAACCGGGTTCGCAGTCACGCGCCCTAGAGTAGGCCCCCGACTACGCGGCTTTCTCGAAGAGTCCGTCTAGAAGGGCCTGAACGAGCCGCTCGGCCACACCATCCACCATCTCGAAGACGATCGGCAGGTCGGCGAGCTCGAGATCCTTACGCAGCCGGCCCTCCTCGTGGGCGCGGCGGAACGCGGGCCGCAACACGGTGAGCAGCGCGTCGGTGTAACGGCGCCGCGGCAGGTCGCGGAACCGCTGCTGTTCGACGAGCACCGCGTGGAGCAGCTCGCGGAACGACGCCGTCTCCAGCCGGCGCGCCAGGTCGACCAGCCGTTCGGTCGCGACCGCGAACCCGAGCGCGGTGCGGTCCGGGAAGTGGCGGTAGACGGTGGCGCGGCCCAGACCGGCGCGGCGCGCGACGTCGTCGAGCGAGACGAGTTCGCCGTCGCGGGTGAACGCCTCGGCGGCCACGCGCAGGATCAGATCGCGGTTACGCCGCGCGTCCAATCGCCGGGGTAGCGACGTGGCACTCACGAAGCGTGAATTTACTCACCAGTAGCTACCCCGGCAATCGATTCATTCGTTCTCTCGAGCAGCGCGAACATCGCGCTCGTCGGATTTGTTACCGGGACACGGATTCGAGTTCCCGCTCCGGGGTCTCGGCGAGGTGCTCACGGAGCTTCTCGCCTTCGATGTCGACGTTCGGCAGCGCCCGGTCGAGCCAGCGCGGAAGCCACCAGGCCGCCCGCCCGAACAGCGAGATCACCGCGGGCACGATCGTCATCCGGACGATGAACGCGTCGACCGCGACGCCGAGCGCCAGCGCGAAGCCGACCGACTTGATCGTCGGGTCGTCGATCAGCACGAACCCGGCGAACACGCTGGTCATGATCAGCGCGGCCGCCGTGACCACCCGGGCGCCGTGGCCCATGCCGCTGACCACAGCCTCCTGCGCGCCCTCGCCGTGGACGAAGTCCTCACGCATCCGCGAGACGAGGAACACCTCGTAGTCCATGGCCAGGCCGAACAGGATGCCGATCAGCAGGATCGGCAGGAAGCTCACCAGCGGCCCCGGCGTCGAGACGCCGACCAGGCCCGCCAGGTGCCCCTCCTGGAAGATCCACACCGTGATGCCGAACGTCGTCCCGACCGTGAGCAGGAAGCCCGCCGCGGCCTTGAGCGGCACCAGGATCGACCGGAACACCAGCATCAACAGCAGAACCGAGAGTCCGACGACGAGCGCGAGGTAGATCGGCAGCGCGTCGGAGAGCTTCTCGGAGACGTCGATGCCGATCGCGGTCTGGCCGGTCAGCGAGACGTCGGCACCCTCGATACCGGCCGTGCGGTCGCGGACGTCGTGCACGAGCGTCTCGGTGCCGGCCGCGGTGGGGCCGTCCTTCGGGATGATGCCGAGCAGCGCGGTCCGCTTGTCCGGGCTGAAGTTCGGCGGCGCGACCGCGACCAGGTTCGGCGTGCCGGCCAGCGCCTGGTTCACCTTCTGCACGGCGGCGCCGGTCTGCTCCGGGGTGTCGGCCGCGACGACGAGCGCGAGGCGTCCGTTGAAGCCGGGCCCGAAGCCCTCGCTGATCAGGTCCGCGGCCGCGCGGGCCGGCGTGCCCTCGGCGGCCTGGCTCGGGTCGGGCAGGCCGAGGCGCATGTCCTTGGCCGGGATGGCCAGCAGGCCCAGCCCGAGGATGCCGACGATGATGACCGGGACACGCAGCTTGATGACGAGCCGTGCCCAGCGGAACCCGAACGCTTCCCTGGTGGTGCCCTCGTGCTTGCCGGGCCCCTCGCTGTCCTTCTCGGCGACCTCGTCCGAGGCGTGCCGGGGCTCCGCTCCGGTCTCGGCCGCGAGCTCGGCGCGGGCCTTGCGGGACAGCACGCGCAGCTTGGCGAAACCGAGCAGCGCGGGCAGCAGGGTCACCGCGACCAGCACCGCGACCGCGACCGTGCCGGCGGCGGCCAGGCCCATCGCGGTGAGGAACGGGATGTTGACGACCGAGAGGCCGGCCAGCGCGATGACGACCGTGATACCGGCGAACACGACCGCCGACCCGGCCGTGCCGACCGACCGGCCCGCGGCCTCCTCGGGGTCGAGCCCGTCGGCCAGGTGCTGGCGGTGCCGTGAGGTGATGAACAGCGAGTAGTCGATGCCGACGGCCAGGCCCAGCATCAGCGCGAGGATCGGCGCCGTGCTGTTCAGCTCGATCACGCTGGTCAGCGCGAACAGGCCGGCCATTCCGGCGCCGACGCCGATCAACGCGTTGAGCATCGTCATGCCGGCGGCGACGAGCGAGCCGAACGTCACCAGCAGGACGAGCAGCGCGACGACGACGCCGATGGCCTCCGTGCCGCCGACCTCCGGCGGGGAGCTCATCACCTCGCCGCCGTGCTCGACCTGCAGCCCCGAGTCCAGCGCGGCCCGGCCGGACTTCTCGTACGCGGTGCGCTCGTCCTCGGTGATCTCGTCGGCGCGGTTCTCGAACTGCACCTGGATCAGCGCGTACCGGGCGTCGGGCGTCAGCGCCCTGGCGCTGTAGGGGTCGACCGCGGCGACGACGCCGGGCAGCGACGCGGCTTCCTTCACCAGGCCGGTGACCGCGGCCGCGAACGACGGGTCGGTGAGCTTCTTGCCTTCCGGCGCGGCCACCACGATCGTTCCGGTGGCGCCGCTCGCGGCCGGGAACTCACGGGCCAGCGCATCGAGCGCGCGCTGCGATTCGGTGCCCGGTAACGCGAAGTCGTTCGTGGTCGCGCCCTTGAACGCGACGGCGGCGCCCCCCAGTGCGACGAGCACCACGAGCCAGAGAGCGACCACCAGATTGCGACGGCGGAACGAACCGCGGCCGAGTCGGTACAGCAGGGTTGCCAATGTGGATCCTCGGTCGGAACGGAGACGACACCAAGTCAGATGGTGCCTCCCGATCGGAGCATCCGCTAGCCGAGCGGCTAGTTGTGTGAGGTTTGACTCACACGATCCAGTAAGTCCACGGCCGCGCGGCCGGCCCACGCGCCCCCGAAGAGGGGCCAACTACTGTCGATCCGAAGGGAATCACTCTCCGTATATCCGGTAACCGATCCCGGCCCGGAGGAAGTCCCATGTCGAGCACCGTCAGATCTCGGACCGGCCGCGCCGCCGCAGGGTTCGCGCTCGTCGCGGCGGGAGCGCTGGCCACCGGCTGCGGCGGCGACTCGTCGCCGTACGTGCCGGACCCGGCCTACGCGACCACCGCGGCTCCGGCGCCACCGACCCCCGTCGACGAGACCGAGACGGCACCGGTCACGGCGCTGGACGTGCTCCTCGGCGTCTGGAGCCGCTCGACCGACACGATGGAGGTGGCCATCCGCTTCCTCCCGGACGGCACCTACCGCAGCGTCGAGGTCTACTCACCGGTCGAGTCCGGCGGTGTCTACACGCTCCAGCGTGTCGAGGACGGCGTCGCGCAGGTGAACAGCGCCGCGCTCCGGCTGGTGGGCCGGACGGCGACCGTCTCCCGGCGGGCCACCGACGACTCCGGCGGTGACTACGACCGGTCGACCCCCACCCGGACCGGCTCGTACACCTGGCAGGTCGACGGCGACGAGCTGCACCTCACGGACGCGGGTGGCGTCGACGCGGTCTTCACGAGACAGCGGTGAGGACCCCGTACCGGTGGCTCGGCGGCCTCCGGGGAATCGCGCAGCTCGCCGGGCTCGTCGTGGCGGCCGCGCTGGCCGGCCAGGCCACCGTGACCTACAGCGCGGCGAACGACGGGTGGCAGGGGTCGGTCCGGCAGGAGGTCGCCCGATCGTCGGCCATCCAGGAGCAGGTCCGCGCGGTCTACGGCGACGAGGCGCCCAAGGCGTTGCGCATCGTCGTGGACGAACGCCTCGCCACCGAGCTCGACCGGCTCAGCGCCGACAACCCGCTCGCCGCCACCCAGCGCGACACCGCCCGGGCCACCGCGGACAGCCTGCGCGCGGCGAACCGCAAGTACTTCCCGGCGACGCTCCCGGCCGATCGGCAGTACACCACCGACGACGGCGGCGCGGACGTCGTCGCCCGGCTGCGCGTCCTGCGCCGGTCCGAGCTCGACGAGCAGCGGGCCGCGGGAGAGCCGATTCCCGATCCGGCGTCCGCGCTCCGGGACGGTGACGCCGCGGGCGCCGACGGTCTCCGGTACGCGCTGGGCGCCGTGGGGGCGAGCCTCCTGGCCGCGCTGCTGGCCGCGGTCCACTACCGGGCCCGCCACCGGCGCCGCCAGCAGGAGGTCGCCGAACTCGTCGAACAGCCGCGTCAGTCGGCCGCGGGGCGGCACCGGCAGGTCACCGTGGTGATCCTGACGCTGTGGGCGGTGGGCGCCGTCCTCCCCCTGGCTCAACTCGTGTTCGGAGCCGAGGAGCAGCGTTCCCAGGCCACCGCCGCCCGGCTGGCCGCGGTGCTGACCACGGACATCGCGGCGAGCACCGCGCGCACCGAGTTCCTGACCCAGGGGCGGCAGGTCGCCCAGGAGGTGGGGGTGCGGGCCCGCGCCCGGGAACTGAGCGCGGAGTCCGCCACGCCGTCGGAGGCCGCCGACCGACGCGCGGTCGCGGCGGCCGAGGAGCGGGCGTCCGCGGCGCTCGACCGCATCGCCGCGTCGATGGCGCGTACGCCACGCGCGGACGATCAGCTGGACCAGCGGATGGCGACCGCGCTCACCAGCGACGAGGCGGACTGGACGACGCTCATCGACGCGCAGAACGACCAGGCCGACCGGGCCGGCGACTGGGGCGACCGGTCCAACCGGATGGTGTGGGGAATCGTGCTGATCACCGGCTTCGCGACGCTGTTCGGCGTCGCGGAGTGGCGCTACGAGAACGTCACCAGGGCGAGCACCGGGCGCTGAAAGGCCTGCGTGTTACGGTCGGGACGCCAGTCAACCCACGAGGTGGGTCAGGGAACCCGGTGCGAATCCGGGACTGACGCGCAGCGGTGAGGGGGACGGCCGCGGTACAGGCCACTGGGCTCCCTGCCTGGGAAGGCGCCGCGGCCGGTCGAACCCGAGTCCGAAGACCTGCTGGCGACCGGCGTCCACCAGGGCGGCGGATCGGCTACGGGCCTCGCGATCGGGTCCGCGATCTCTCGAGGTACCGCATGCGGTTACGTCATGGGCTCGTCGCGAGCCTGCTCCTCCTCACCGGCTGCGGCGGGGCCGCCGGGTCCACCGCCCCGGACTCCGGTTACCCGATCAGCGTGACGAACTGCGACCGCTCGGTGAGCGTCGGCAAACGCATCGAGAGAGCCGTGTCGATCAGCCAGCCGGCCAGCGAGCTGCTGCTCTCGCTCGGGCTCGAGGACCGGATGGCCGGGACCGCCTCGTGGAGCGACCCGGTGCTGCCCGCCCTGGCCACGGCCAACGCGAAGGTGCCGCGGATCGCCAAGGACTTCCCGTCGTTCGAGCGGCTGCTCGAAGACGAGCCGGACTTCGTCTACACCACGTTCGCCTACACGTACACGGCCGAGGGCGTCGCCGATCGCGCGAGGTTCGACCAGGTGAAGATCCCGACGTACCTCTCGTCGAGCGAGTGCACCGGGCAGGACGCCACCCAGACCCGCGCGCTGACGATCGACGACCTCTACCGGGAGATCACCGACCTGGCGACGCTGTTCGACGTGCCGGACCGCGGCACCGCGCTGGTGGACTCGCTGAAGAAGCGGATGGCGACCGCGGTGGACGCGCGTGACGTCAGCCTGGCGTGGTGGTACTCGAGCACGAAGGCGCCGTACATCGCCGGGTGCTGCGGCACTCCGGGCCTGGTCACCGCGGCCGTCGGAGCGAAGAACGCGTTCGCCGACGGGAAGCAGCTCTGGCCCGAGACCGGCTGGGAGAGCATCCTCGACCGCGATCCGGACGTGCTCGTGCTGGCCGACCTGACCCGCGGCGACGACGGCGACAGCGCCGCCGCGAAGATCGCGTTCCTGGAGTCCGACCCGGTCGCGCGCCGGCTCACCGCGGTGAAGAACAAGCGGTACGTCGTCCTGTCCGGCTCGGACATGGACCCGGGCGTGCGCACCGTGCAGGCCGTGGAGAAGGTGTCGGCGGGCCTGACGAAGCTGGGGTACGGGACCGAGTAGATGGCGCGGCTCGGGCTCGGCGCGCTTATCGGGGTGAGCGTCCTCGTGGTGTCGGTCGCGGTGGCGATCACGATCGGACCGGCGGACCTCTCGGTCCGTGACGTGTTCGCCGTGGTCACCGAGCATCTGGGCGGGCCGCCGTCCAGGCTCTCGACGATCCGGGACGCGATCGTCTGGGATCTGCGCCTGCCCCGGACGCTGCTCGCCGCGGTGTGCGGCGCCGGGCTCGCGCTCTGCGGCGCGGTGCTCCAGGCGCTGCTGCGCAACCCGCTCGCCGATCCGTACGTGCTCGGCATCTCGTCCGGGGCGTCGACCGGCGCGGTGCTCGTCCTCGTGCTGGGCGTCGGCGCCGGGAGCGTGGGCCTCGGCCTCGGGGCGTTCCTCGGCGCGGTGGTCGCGTTCGCGCTGGTGCTCGCGCTGGCCCGGATCGCCGGCGGCACGACCGACCGGCTGATCCTCGCCGGTGTCGCCGGCACCCAGCTGTTCGCGGCGGTCACGTCGTTCGTCGTGATCTCCTCGGCCGACGCCCGGCAGACCCGGGGCGTGCTGTTCTGGCTGCTCGGTTCGCTCAGTGGCGCCGGCTGGGGTGACGTGGTGCTGTGCGCGGCCGTGCTCGCGGTGGGGTTCGCGGTCTGCGCCGGCCTGGCCCTGTCGCTCGACGCGTTCGCGTTCGGCGCCGACGCCGCGGCCGCGCTCGGCGTCCCCGTCGTGGTGGTCAGAGCGGTTCTGCTGGGCGTGACCGCGCTGCTGACCGCGGTGCTGGTGAGCGCCGCCGGCGCGATCGGGTTCGTCGGGCTGGTGCTGCCGCACGCCGCCAGGGCCCTCGTCGGCCCGGCGCACCGGCGGTTGCTGCCGGCCACGGCGCTGGTCGGCGCGATCTTCCTGGTCTGGGTCGACACGTTGGGGCGCACGCTGCTGGAGCCGCAGGAGATACCCGTCGGCGTGGTGACCGCGCTGATCGGGGTGCCCGCGTTCGCGGTGGTGCTGGGGCGGAGGGTGCGGTGAGCCTGCGTGCCGAGAGCGTGAGCTGGGCCGCCGGGGGGCGGCTGATCGTCGACGCGGTCGACCTGGACGCCGCGCCGGGCAGCACGGTGGGCCTGCTCGGCCCGAACGGATCGGGGAAATCGACGCTGCTGCGGGTGCTCGCCGGGCTCCGGCGGCCGTCCGCCGGGGTGGTGACGCTCGACGACGCGCCGCTGTCGTCGCTGGGGCGGCGGGGTCTCGCGCGGCGGCTGGCCGTGGTGGAGCAGCACGCGGTGACCGACGTCGACCTGACCGTGCGTGACGTGATCGCGCTCGGGCGGGTACCGCACCGGCGTGGTCTCTCCGCCCCGTCGGCCGCGGACTCGGCGGCGGTACTGACGGCGGCCGCGCGGACCGGGTTGACCACGCACCTCGACCAGGAGTGGCGCACGCTCTCCGGCGGGGAGCGCCAACGGGCGCAGATCGCCCGGGCGCTGGCGCAGGAGCCGCGGGAGTTGCTGCTCGACGAACCGACGAACCACCTGGACATCGGACACCAGCTGGAGCTGTTGGCGCTGGTGTGCGCGTTGCCGGTGACGTCGGTGGTGGCGCTGCACGACTTGAACCTCGCCGCGATGTTCTGCGATTCGGTGGTGCTGCTGCACCGGGGGCGCGCGGTGGCCGCCGGTACCCCGGCGCAGGTGTTGACGCGGGAGACGATCCGGGAGGTGTACGGGGTGTCGGCCCTGGTGTCCACCGGCGCCGACGGCCGGCCCACCATCCACTTCGCCCGCCCTCCTGGTTGAACCGGTCGCGGGCGCGGCTCGTCGGAGGGGTGTGGGCCGGCGTGACATGATCTCGGGCATGACAGGGCCGGGGCTGCTGCGTGAAGCGCGTGCGCTGGTGTTCGTGCTCGTCTGCCTGAGTCTCTCGGTCGCGTTGCACAGCTGGGCGCACGGTGAGGTTCCGCCGCTGCTCGCCGTGCTGGCCGGTGGTGGCCTCGTGCTGTCGGTGGCGCTGCCGCTGACCGGACGTCAGCGTGGGCTCCCGACGATCGCCGCCGCCCTGGCCGTCACCCAGCTGGGGCTGCACCTGGTGTTCTCGATGATGCCGACCCAGCACGTCATGGTTCCGGCCCACGGCCCCGGCACGATGATCGCCGGGCACGTCGTGGCCGGTGGCCTGGCGGCGCTCTGGCTGCACGCCGGTGAGGTCGCGGTCTGGCGCCTGGTGCGTCGTCTGGCCCAGCGCCTGCCCGCGCTCGGGGTGTTGTTCGCGCTCGCGGCGCTGCGGATTCCCGCGCCCGCGCCGCGCCGGTTCCGCCCGCGCACGGCCGAGCTCGCGGCCCCGCCGCCCGAGCCGACCTGGCTGCGCAGCGCCACCCGCCGCGGCCCACCCGCGCTTCTCCTCGCCCCGCGCTGACCACAGCGCGCGCCGCGGCGCGTCGCGCCGTGCCACGGCCCCGTTCCGTGCCGCAGCCCCGTTCCGGGGCCGCTCACTCGACTTCCCGCTGACCCCAGGTCGGCGGTTCCTTCGCCTTCTCCGGTGGACGCCACGTCGCGTCCCACCGCGCTTACTCGTGGAGTTCTCATGACCATCAACGCCGATCCCCCACGTGACGACGTGAAATCCACCGCGCTCGCCGACCCACCGGTGGAGGTGCCGGCGCCCGCGGTGAAGCGCCCGGCCCGGTGGGCGCTGCTGCGCCGGCTGCACTTCTACGCCGGTGTCTTCGTCGCGCCGTTCCTGTTCATCGCCGCGCTGACCGGGCTGGCCTACACGCTGGCCCCGCAGCTCAACGACGTCGTCTACGGCCACGAGCTCTACGTCGACCGGGTCGGCGACACGACGGTGCCGCTCGCCGATCAGGTGGCCGCCGCCCGGAAAGCGCATCCCGACGGCACGCTGAGCACGGTCTCGGTCCTCGACGACCCCGAGGCCACGACGCAGATCGCGTTCTCGGTGCCGGAGCTCAGCGCGGACGAGAAGGTGCACACCGTCTACGTCGACCCGTACACCGGCGAGGTCCGCGGCCAGCTCACCACCTGGTACAACGCGACGCCGCTGCAGACCTGGCTGGACGGCTTCCACCGCACGCTCAACCTGGGCGACACCGGGCGGATGTACTCCGAGCTCGCCGCCTCCTGGCTGTGGGTGATCTCGCTCGGCGGTCTCGTGCTCTGGATCGGTCGCAAGCGGGCGTACCGGGGTGAGCGGGCGGCGCGGCGCCGGGCCCTGATGCCGGATCTCACCGCGAAGGGTGTGCGCCGGACCCGCGGCTGGCACGCGTCGATCGGCGTCTGGATCGTCGTCGGGCTGCTGTTCCTGTCCGCGACCGGGCTGACCTGGTCGCAGTACGCCGGCGCCCGGTTCGGCGCCGCGCTCGACGCCGTCCAGGGCCACGCGCCCGCGCTGAACACCGCGCTCGGCGAGAGCGACGCGGCCCCGGCCGGTGGCCACCACGGTGGCGGCGCCCCGACCGGCGAGCGCGAGACCGACCTCCCGGCGGGCCGGACGCTCGAGGAGGTCCTCGCCGCCGCCGGCCCGATGGACGGCCGGCGTGACATCACGATCCCGGCCGACGCGGGCACGGCGTACAGCGTCGCGCAGGACAAGCCGAACTGGCCGGTGAGCTTCGACCAGGTCGCGGTGGACCCGGTGTCCGGCGAGGTCACCGAGCGGGTCGCGTACGCGGAGTGGCCGTTCCTGGCCAAGCTGACGAAGATCGGCATCCGCGCGCACATGGGCGAGCTGTTCGGTGTCGTCAACCAGGTGCTGCTCGCGGCGCTCGCGCTCGGCCTGCTGTGCGTGATCGTCTGGGGTTACCGGATGTGGTGGCAGCGACGTCCCACCCGCGCCGACCGGAAAGCGCCGCTGGGCTCCGCGCCGCCGCGCGGTGGCTGGCGGACGCTCCCCCGATGGTTCCTGGTCGTCGGAATCCCGGTGACGCTGTTCGTCGCCTGGGCGATGCCGCTGCTGGGCGTCACCCTCGGTGCGTTCCTGGTGTTCGACCTCCTGGTCGGCGCGTTCCGCTGGGCCCTGCGGACCCCAGCCCCGAACCTCACCGAGCGCTGACATAGGGTCCGATCTCGACACACGATCGGGTGAGGAGACCGCGACCAGCATGATCCGGATAGTGCTGCGTCGGCTCGCCGGGTCGTGCCGGGAGGTGGTCGCGGCGCCGTGGTTCAACCTGGCCGGGTTCGTCGTGATCATGGTGAACGCGGTCGCGCTCGGGTTGGAGACGTACGACCCGGTCGTGTCGGCCGCGGGCCCGCTCCTGCACGCCGTGGAGTACGCGTGCGTCCTCGGGTTCGCGGCCGAGCTGGCGGTCCGGTTCGGCGCGCACCTGGAGGCGCCGAGCCGGTTCTTCCGGGACCGCTGGAACCTGTTCGACCTGGTGATCGTCGCGGCGCCGCTGCTGCCCGGCGTGCGCGAGAACGTGACGCTGCTGCGCCTGCTGCGGCTGGCCCGGATCGTGCGGACGTTCCGCCTGTTCCCGAGCCTGCGCGTCATCCTGGTGGGGATCCGGCGGAGCCTGCCGGGGCTGGCCAGCTTCCTGCTCGTCACGGTGCTGGTGCTCTACGGGTACGCGATGCTCGGGTGGATGATGTTCGGTGAGGCCTACCCGGAGCGGTTCGGCACCGTCGGCCAGGCCATGTTGACGCTGTTCCTGCTGCTCTCGCTGGACGGCATCACCGACACCCTCGAAGCCGGGCGCGAGGTGACGTCGTGGGCGGTGCTGTACTACGTCTCGTACATGGTCGCCGCGTGTTATCTGCTGACGAACCTGCTGGTGGGGCTGGTGCTCACCGCGTTGCAGGAAGCGCACGAGGACGAGCGCGACGCGAAACTCGTCGTGGGGTCACCGGAGCATTCGGTGCGTGAGCAGCTCGCCCAGATGCGCGCGCTCATCGACGCGCTGGAGCGTCAGCTTCCACCGGCTCGGCCGGCTCCGGTGCGGGTCGGCGGCGCCGGATCAGCGGAACGATCGGTGAGCTCGGAAGCCGCACCGCGAGAGCTACCGTGATCAGCCAGGTCGCGCCGAGCACCCAGCCGGCCAGCACGTCGGTGGGGTAGTGCACGCCGAGGTAGATCCGGGAGAGCCCGATCGCCAGGGCCAGCGGCACGGCCGCGACCCAGATCGTCGCCCGGATCGTGTTGCTGGTGACGGCCTTGGAGACGAGCCACGCGACCGTGCACAGCACCACGAGCGAACTGGCCGAGTGACCGGACGGGAACGAGAACCCGTCCTCGGTGACCGCCCGCAGCAGCGGATCCGGGCGGTCCCGCGCGACCAGGGCCTTGATGCCGGTGACGAGCAGCGCACCGCCCCCGCCGGAGACCGCCGCGAGCGCGACCGGGCGCCACGAGCGCAGCCGGACCGCGATCACGATCGCGACCGCGATGAGCAGCAGCGTGAGACCGGCCTTGCCGCCGATGTCGGTGAGCGCGATGACGAGCGAGTTCGCCCAGCCGGTGCGGTGGGAGGCCACCCACTCGACGATCGGCCGGTCGAACCGGGTGAGGTCGTCGTTCTCCCGGACGCCGTCGAGGAGCGCCAGGAAGACGTTTATCAACGCCACCGCCACGGCCGCGCCGGCCACCAGCACGATCACGCTCTGGGCCGTGCGGCCGGGCGCGGGGAGCACGCCGACGAGCCGCCGGGTCGCCGGCCGGCTCGCCATCACGACCCCGAACGCGATCACGACCGCCACCACCGCCAGCGCCACGCTGACTACCGCACTCCAGCCCATCGCACCTCCCCGTCACCCGTCTGACGCCTGGGCTTCCCCAGAAGTTTCCCGGAGTGACGGGGCTCAACCCGGCATTCGCTCCACGAAGGGCCTATCCGGGTCGTTGTGGTCGACAACGATCGAGGCTCGCTCGCGCGGCCGCTGCTCGTCCAGGTAGATGCGGCAGGCCGCCGTGTAGCGCCCCGCGAAAGCGGCCCTCGCCTTCTCCGGCCCACCGAGCCGCGCCGCGTCCCTGGCCACGCCGCGCCCGGTCGCGGTCTCCACGTCGGCGTGCAGGTAGACGACCTCGTCCCAGTGCGCACGCAGGGCGTCGCGCTGCAGGAATGTCGCGTCGAACAGTACGACCGCGTCGGGCGGGCAGGGCGCGGTGTCGCCCACGACGACCTCGTCCGTCGCCATGTCGTGCACCCGGCGCGCGTACACCCGCGAGCCGCCGGGGCCGAGTGGGACGAGCACGTCCGTGACCAGCGCGTCGAAGTCGTACGCGTCCTCGTAGTAGCCGCGGGCGGAGTCGCGTCCCTGCCGGTAGCGGCGTTCACGCACGTGGTGGAACCCGTCGGAGTCCACCAGGACGACCGGCCGGCCCGTTTCGGCCAGGGCCGCCCGTAACTCGCGGGCGAACGTCGACTTGCCCACGCCGCAGATCCCGTCGACGCCCACACGCAGCGGGTGGCTCCGGTGTCGCGTCGCGAGGTAACCGGCGATCGTCGTCAGCACGTGGTGTCTCATGCGCGGGGATGATGGCACGGGCCGGGGAACAGGCGGTGGATGTGGTCGGCCAGTGCCGTCTGCGCCGCCGACCGTTCGGGGTCGAAGTACAGGAGCTGGGCGAGCCCGTCGACGTGGGCG
This sequence comes from Cryptosporangium arvum DSM 44712, assembly GCF_000585375.1. Lineage (NCBI taxonomy): Bacteria > Bacillati > Actinomycetota > Actinomycetes > Cryptosporangiales > Cryptosporangiaceae > Cryptosporangium > Cryptosporangium arvum. The sequence continues at coordinate 1,720,634 of NZ_KK073874.1, read as the reverse complement.
AGGAGCAGCGCGGCCTCGTCGGCCTCGTTCACCGCCGCGACGACCTCACCGCAGAGTTTGCCGTTGCTGATCGCCTGCGCCAGCACCCCTTCGAGGTGGGCGTTGCTGGCCCGCAGCGCCTCGGCCAGCCGCGGGTTCTCGACCGCCCGCCCGGCGAACGCCTGCAGCACCCGGCGCTCCCGGCGGCGGCGCTCGTCGAGCGGCAGCATCTCGCGCAGCGCCGGAACCAGGATGTGCTCGATCCGCGCTCCGGCCTGACCGGCCTGCTCGGCGTCGTGCATGGTCCGCCGCTCGACGCGTTCGCGCAGCACCGTGAACGTGTGCAGCAGCATGTCGTCCTTGGTGGCGAAGTAGTGCTGCACGAGGCCGACGGAGATGCCGGCCGTGGCGGCCGTGCGCGCGACCGTGACGCCGTCGTAGCCGTCGTCGGCGATCAGTTGCTCCACCGCCTCGGCGACCTGACGCCGGCGCGCTTCGTGATCGGCAACCCTTGGCACGGGATAACCATATCGCGGTACGGTATGCATCGCGAATAACCGTATGGCGATACGATCACGGAGCAAGGGGATGCGTCTTCTTCTGTTAGTGCTGGTCCTGTTGGTGGTCGGGGCCGGTCCGGCCGCCGCGGCCGCGTCCGATCCGACCGACGACTACATGCGCCGGTATCAATCCGAGCACCGGCTACCGGGCCTGGCCTTCGCGGTCGTCCGCGGCGACGAGGTGGTGCACAGCCGCACCTGGGGCACCGACGGCGACGGCGACGCGGTCACCGCCGACACCCCGTTCCTACTGGGCTCGGTGTCCAAGCCGTTCACCGCGCTGGCGGTGATGCAGCTGGTGGAGAGCGGCCGGGTGGACCTCGACGCGCCGGTACGCACCTACCTGCCGGAGTTCCCGGCCGGCATCTCGGTCCGGCAGCTGCTCACCCACACCAGCGGGCTGGCGCAGTGGGCGCTGCGCACCGACCGCTTCGGGTCCGACGCCGACGAGCTGGGCCGCGCCGTCCGCGAGCTCGAACCCGGCCACGCGCCCGGCGAGCACGAGTACAGCGACGCGAACTACCTGGCCGCGGCGGCCGTCGTCGAGGCGGTGACCGGCCGGTCCTTCGGCGACCACCTCCACACCGCCGTCCTCGACCCGCTCGCCATGGATCACGCCGTCGCCACCACCGCCGACGCCGTGTCGCTCCCCGCCGGCCACCGCCTCTACTTCGGCCATCCCCGCCGCTTCGACCCGGCCTACGACCCCTCCGGAGTCGCCTACGGCTACCTCGGTGCGGACCTCGGCGACGTCACCCACTTCGTCACCGCCCAACTGCGCGGCGGACGCTACGGGAGCACGCAGCTGCTCTCACCGGCCGGGATCGCGCTGACGCAGAAGGGCGTCGCCGACTTCGGCGCGGGGCGCTACGGGCTCGGGTGGCGGGAGAGCGAACTCGACGGCGACCGGATCGCCTGGCACGCCGGCGCGACGCCCGGGTACTTCAGCCACGTCGTCCTGGTGCCCGGCTCGGATCTCGGCGTGGTGGTGCTGGCCAACGCCTACTCCCCCACGGTCGACGGCGAGCTGGCCGCGGCCGCGTTCGACCTGGCCCGGATCGCCGCCGGGGCGACGCCGACCGGCTCGGACCCCGATCCGCTCTTCGCCGCCGCGACGATCGCTCCGCTCGTCGTCGCGTTCGTCCTGGTGGTGCTCCTGGCCTGGTCGCTCCGCCCGCACCGGCCGCGGCGCCGCTCGGTGGTGCGGCTGATCGCGTGGTTGCTCCCGTGCGGGGCGCTCGTCGCGATCGCGGCCTGGGGCTTCCCCGCCGCGATGGGCGTCGACCTGAGCCAGACCCGGCTGTGGACGCCCGACATCGGGCTCGCGCTCGTCGCGGTGATCGTGCTCGCCGGGGCCCTGGCGGTGGCCCGCGTCGTCCGCTTCGGAATTCCCGCCCGGCCCGACAACGCGCGTCCCACCGCCGACGTCCTTGGAGGGTGACGGGAAGGGAACACGTGCTACGTCACCGAGAAAATCACTACGAAGGCCTCGACGCACTGATCGCCACCCGCAGTGACGCGCTGCTGGCCACCGCGGGGCTCCTCGCCGGTGGCCGGGAAGCGGGCCAGGACCTGCTGCAGGCGGCGATCGAGAAGATGATGCGCCAGTGGCACCGGATCGAGGGCGACCGGGAGGCCTACCTCCGCCGGATCCTCTACCACCTGGCGGTGGACAGCTGGAGACGGCGGCGGCGCCGGCCCGAGGTGCTCACCGACCTCGCTCCGGCGGTGGCGCAGCCCGACGGCGCCGGGGCGCTGACCCTGCGCCTCGCGCTGGTGCAGGCGCTGGGCGAGCTGACGCCCCGGCAGCGCGCCGTGCTGGTGCTGCGCTACTTCGAAGGGCTCAGCGAGGTCGAGATCGCCGGGGCGCTCGGCTGTTCCACCGGAACCGTCAAATCCACCGCCGCGCGCGGTCTGAAGAACCTGCGTGCGCACACCGCCTCCTGGCCTCTCGAGGACGCGCCGGAACCGAAAGGAGCACACCGATGACCAGTCCGCTCGAAGACCACCTCGCGGCCGGGATGCGTGAGGTCGCCGCCGGCTACCACGTCGACCGGGACCTGATCGCCGGAGCGCGCACGGCCCAGCGCCGACGGACGCGACACCGCCGGGCCGTCGTGTCGGCGGCCGCGGTGGCCGTGCTGGCCATCGGCGGAGCCGGTTACGCGCTGGCCGAGCCGGGCGGCTCGTCGACGGACCGGCTGACCAGCGCCGCCCCGCCGCTCGACCGCACGCTGCGCACCAAGGGGCCCTACATCCTGCACATCACCACGTACTCCGACGGCGAGCAGGGCGAACAGAAGACCGAGATCTGGCGCGACCCGGTCACCGACGACCAGGTCGAGATCGACGGCGGAGGGCCGGGCATCGACATCGGCTACAACATGCGCACGTCGATGACCGCGATCTGCGTCGACCGCAACGAGCGCACCTGGTGGTCCTGCCGCCCGGAGCAGAATTCGATCCCGCTGGCCACCCCGGAGAACATGCGGGCCTGGCTGAAGACCGAGACGACGTTGCGCGCGGTCGGCCGGGAGACGATCAACGGGGTGGACACCGTCCACCTCGCGAAGCCCCGCACCGCAGGTCGAGCGTTCGACGTCTGGGTGACGGCGGACACCGACGTCCTGGTCCGGCAGCGCTCGTCGGGAGAGTACGAACCCGGCTCGGGCGTCGTCACGATCCAGACCGACTACGAGTGGTTCGATCGCACTCCCGAGGCCCGCGCCCGGGTGACGCTGTCCCCGCCCTCCGACTGGCCTTCCCGGCCACCCAGGTAGGCGCACGCCACGCCACGATCACCGATCCCACGGCGAGCACGCTGATCACCCCCTGGGCGATCCGCGGCACGATCCCGCCGTCGGTGACGACGTACGTGGCGTGGGCGTTCGCCGCAGCATCAGTGACCAGCACGAACGCCGCGAGGTACAGCCCGGACGCGCGGCGGGCCAACACCAGGCCCGCCGCCAGCGGATCCAGCACGGTCAGCGCCGTGAAGTACGCGGCGAGCCATCCCGGCGCCCAGCCGTAAGGCGGCCACCCGCCGGTGGCCAGCTGCACCACGTGCACGACCCCGCCGTACAGCATCACCGCGACGAGCACGAACACCGGCACCCGGATGCGCCGGGGAACGTCACGCCACACGCAGTGCCTACGCCTTGGCCTGCGAGCGCACCCGGCGGTAGCTCCACACCAGCAGGCCGAGGACGACCAGCCCGGACAGGATCAGGCTCGTCCCGGTGCTCCACCCACTGAGCGGCAGCGAGTCCACGACCCCCCACACCACCCCGGCGCCGATCATGAACAGGCCGAACACCACCGTCCCCGCGATCCGCCAGGGCGAGGACACGCTCTCGTCCGCCGCTCGCATCGCCTGCCTGCGCACCGGCTCGACGTGCCGCTCCAGCCCGGGGAACTCCGACGCGAGAACGATCAGCCCGGCGAGCACGAGCAGCAGGCCCGGGCCGGGCAGCACCAACAGAGCCACGCCGACGAGGAGCAGAACCGCTCCGACCACGGCGACCACAATGCGCTTCACTGCCACAGTTACCCAGGCTAAACCGGTCACGCCAGTGAACCGAGCAGCTGCGGCTCACGTCAATCGGGTCATGGGACGGATACATCGCGACGCGCTGGCGGTGGCTCTGGTCTGCGGCGTGCTGGCCGGGTGTTCCGGCGAGGATCCGAAACCGGCCTCGTCGCCGTCACCGAGCGTGTCACCACCGGTCACCGGCACCGTCGAGCAGATCGCTTCACACCTGGACTGCACCCCCGAGATCCGCATCCAGGCCAAGGAACTGCGCCAGGGCATGTGCGGCACCGAAGGCGCCCTGTTCGCCGTGACGACGTTCCCGGCGGACAAGTTCCGGGACGTGTGGCTCTACGAGGCCGCCGGCTTCGGCGGGTGGTACGTCGTCGGCCCGGGGTGGACGGTCTCCGCCAGCACGAAACCCGAGGCCGCGAGCCGTCAGAAGAAGCTCGGCGGTTCGCTCGTGGACGGCTCGGTGGTGCCGAAGGCCCGGCCGTCGTCGTAGGTCTGACGGGGCCAGGCTGACCCGCGCGCGGTGGCGCAGACTGGTCGCGTGGACTCGTGGGAATTCGGCCGGACGGTGCGCCGCCGGCGTGACCGCGTCGCACCCGGGGACGTCGGCCTGCGGGCCACCGGACGCCGCCGGGCCAGTGGCCTGCGCCGCGAGGAGCTCGCCGGCCTCGCCGGCATCTCCGCCGACTACCTGACCCGCCTGGAACAGGGGCGGGCGACGTCGCCGTCGGCTCAGGTCGTCGAGGCCCTCGCCCGGGCGCTGCGCGTCTCCGACGCCGAGCGCGCGTTGCTGTACGAACTGGCCGGGCACGCGTCGCCGGGGCGTGACCTGGTGCCCTCGCGGCTGGCCCCGAGCGTGCAGCGGCTGCTCGACCGGCTCTCGACCACCCCGGTCGTGGTGTACGACGCGACCTGGACGCTCGTCGTCGCGAACGCCCCGTACGAGGCGTTGATGGGCGACACGTCGAGCTGGCGCGGGATCGAACGCAACGCGGTGTGGCGGCACCTGGCCGGGTCGGGGAACCGGACCGTGCACACGGCCGAGGAGGAGGCCGACGTGCAGGCCGGCCTGATCGCCGACCTGCGGCTGACGTTCGCCCGCTACCCGGCGGACCGTGCGCTGGCCCGCCTGGTCGAGGATCTGGGCGCGCTGAGCCCCCGGTTCGTCGAGCTGTGGGAATCCGGTTCGTCGAACGCCGGGCGCGAACCGACGCGGCAGAAGGTGATCGACCATCCGGCGGTCGGGGAGATCACGCTCGACTGCGACACGCTCGTCGTCGCCACCGACGAACTGCGCATCATGGTCTACACCGCCGAACCGGGCACCTCCGACGCCGAGCGCCTCGACCTGGCGATCGTGCTGGGCACCCAGTCCCTGGCCTAGGCGTCCTGGAGTGACCGGCGGGCGGTCTTCTGGCGGTACATGTCGGCGTCGGCCGCGGCGAGCAGCCCGTCGACGTCGGGGTGCTCCAGGTCGTCGGCCGCGGCCACGCCGATGCTGACGCCCACCGTGAGCCGCTCGCCGTCCATCACGACCGGCGCGACGGTGAGCGCCTGGAGCCGCCCGGCCATCGCGCCCGCCTCCGCCGGCGTCTCGACGCAGTCGGAGAGCACCACGAACTCGTCCCCGCCGAGGCGGGCCGCCACGTCGCCGTGCCGGAGCACCCCGGTGAGCCGGCGCGCGAACTCGACCAGCACGACGTCACCGGCGGCGTGGCCGTACCGGTCGTTGATCTGCTTGAAGCCGTTGAGGTCCAGGTAGAAGAGCACCGGCCCGTAGGCGTCGCGCGGGGCCGACAGCGACAGGTCGAGCACGGTGCGCAGAGCCGGCCGGTTGGCCAGGCCGGTCAGCTGATCGTGGTGGGCCTGGTGGGCGAGTTCGGCCCGGATCGCCTCCTGCCCGCGCACGACGAGCACGAACCGCACCAGCACGAGCGAGGTCAGCAGGACGATCGACACGACCAGGGAGGCGCGGCTGACCACGCCGGTGAAGCTGTTGAGACCGGCGAACAACGGCATCGTGACCAGCGGGATCCCGAGGAAGACCACTCGGGCCGGGTGCAGTTTCTGGTGCTCGGCCGGAGCGGGTTCGGCGATCTTCGCCGCGTTCGGGTGCACGACCGCCGACACGAACAGGCTGTTGGCCACCAGCAGCACACCGTCGAGCCGATCGGCCTGGACGGCCCGGGTCAGGTCCTCGAACACCGCGGGCAGCATCGAAATGAGAACGTCCCCGAGCAGCGTCAGGGTGAGCGCGCCGACGACGAAGCGGGTCGGTCCGCCCCTCGAGCCGGGCGCCAGGACGAGGATCGCGACGACGGCGAACAGCACGACGTCGCCCAGCGGGTAGAGCGCGCCGACGACCACCGGCAGCGCGAGCCGCTGGTTCTCGGCGGCCGGGAGGATCACGAACTGCCAGCACAGCCAGGCCATGACGGTGGCCAGCGTCATCGCGTCGAGCAGGCCCTCGCGCAGCCGCCCGGACGTGCGCAGCCGCACCAGGTGCACCAGCCCGATCGCCAGCAGCGGATACCCGCTGACCCAGAAGACGTCGGACGCGCTCACCTCGCCGGGTGGCCCGACGAATCGGCTCAGCGCGTCGTAGAGCAGGTCACCGGCCAGCCAGACGCTGAGCGCGCCGAGGATGAGGCCGTAGCCGGTGCGGGCGGGGCCGGAGATCGTGCGCAGACGCACCCAGCCGAGGGCGACGAACGAGGCGAAGCCGAGCAGGTAGCAGCCGTGTGCCCAGGCGTTGCCCGGCGCGATCGCCGAAGGCACGCCGCACGCGGCGGCGAACAGGGGCACGAGCCACCCGGGGACACGTCTCACACGCTGCTCATCGGCGCCGATCGAGCCCGGCGAAGACAAAACGACGTCAGTGGCTCACCCGGTCGGTGACGGGAAGATCCGGGCGGTCGACGGCGGGGCGGCCGAGAGCCGCGCGGATCGCCGCGCTGTCGCCGGGGCGTCCGTGGAGCCAGCCCTGCACCTCGTCGACCCCGTGGCGCGCGAGCACAGTCGCCTGGTGCTCCTCCTCGACGCCTTCGGCGACCGTGCGTAGCCCGAGCGCCGCCGCCAGCGCCGTGATCGCGGCGACCAGCGGCGCCGACGTGGCCTCCGGCGCGATCGCGGCGACGAACGACCTGTCGATCTTCAGGATGTCCGCCGGTAGCCGGTCGAGCCGGCTCAGCGACGACCACCCGGTACCGAAGTCGTCCACCGCGATCCGGATCCCGAGCGCGCGGAGCCGCCGCAGCGTCTCGAGCGCGACCGGCGAGTCGGCTTCGAGCATGCTCTCGGTGACTTCCAGGACCAGGCGTCCCGGTGGGAGACCGGTCGTCATCAGCGTCGTCGTGACCTGGTCGTAGTAGCCGGGCTGGTGCAGCTCGCGGCCGGAAACGTTCACCGTGATCTTGCCGGGGACGGCCCACGCCGCGGCCTCCCGGCCGGCGGTCTCCAGCACGAACCGGCCGAGTTCGACGATGAAGCCGCTGCGTTCGGCCCGGGGGATGAAGTCGACCGGCGACACCGGAGCACCGTCGGCCCTGACCCACCGGAGCAGCGCCTCGGCCCCGGTGGTCCGCCCGGAGCCCAGGTCGACGATCGGCTGGTAGACGACGGTGAACTCACCCGCGGACAGCGCGGCGGCCATCTCGGCCCAGTTGTCGGCGGCACCGTCCGCGCTGCAGAAGACGCGGCTGCCCCCGGCCCGGCGGGCCTCCTCGAGCGCGGCCTCCGCCCGTCCCGACAGCGTGACCGGCGTGTCGTCGAGGCACCGGCCGGCGATACCGGCCGAGAACTCCCTCGGGAACCGTTCCAGCAGTTCGGACGCCTGCGAGACGGAGAGCGGCAGCAGCAGCGCGAAGCGATCGCCGCCGTAGCGGGCCAGCACCCCGTCGGACCCGACGAGCGCCGCCCACTCCTGCGCGACCAGGTGCATCAGCTGGTCCCCGGCCGCTCTCCCCCGCTGCTCGTTGACCGCGGCGAAGTCGTCCAGGTCCAGGAACGCGAGGCTCAACGGGCGATCGATGCGTGCCGCCCGGTCGAGCGCGGACGCCAGCGCCCGCTCGAACCCGCGGCGATCCGGCAGACCGGTGAGATCGTCGGTCTCCGCGCGGGCCGCGGCACGGACCAGCCAGCCGAGGATCACCGCGAGGATGACGTTCTGCACGGACATCGCGACCGCCGCCATCCACGGCATCGCGTCCCAGGCCAGCTTCGCCCCGATCAACGCCACCACCGAGAGGACCTGCAGGCTCCAGGCGGCCACCCAGGTGAAGAACGCGAACGCGAAGATCGTCACGAGAATCAGCAGGGACGCCAGCGCCATCGCGAGCAGGCTCTCCCGCTCGGCCCGGATTCCCAGCGTGATCACGCCGATCGGGGCGAGCGCCAGCAGGTGGTAGCAGGTTTCCGGCAGCCGGTGCCCGCGGACCGCGACGATCCCCAGGCCGCACCCCAGCGCGATCGCGACCAGTGACAACGCGAGCACGTAAACGTCGCCGTCGCTGTCCTGCTGCAGCACGGCCGAGAACAGCCCGATGACGCCACCGGCCAGGTACGCCGCTCCCGCGATGGCCGCCATCGCGGGTCCGGTGGCGATCACCGGACGCCGAAAGCGACTGGCGTTCAGTCGGCCGCGCAGTCCGTCGAGCACGCCCCTCCCCGGCTCGGAGGATCCTCGTCATAGCCCCATCGGCCGGGCGCGGGCTGATCGAAGAGTTACCGGGACGGATCCTAGAGGCGAGCCTGGCGCCGGACGGCGATCGCGGAGACCGAGAGCAACACGGTGGGAACGAGCGCGGTGAGCGCCATCGTGACCGCGAGCCCGGTCAGGTTCCCGCTGGCACCCCCGGCGGTGAAAACCGCGAGCACGATCGGCCAGAGCAGGGCTTCGGCGAGGAAGAACAGCCCCACGGCCAGCGTGACGCGCTCGTCGACGACGGCCCAGAACAGCGCGACGAACCAGACGGCGACGAACGCGCCGAAGCCCACGATCCCGGCCACGGCGGGGACGACGTCCTCCCCGATCCGGTCGGCGGCGACGAGCAGCGCGGGCGCGGAGAGGGCGTACCTGAGCAGCCCGGAGACCGGAGGCGGGGCCGTCCGGACCGCCGGTAGCAGCAGCAGCGCCGCGAACAGGTAGCGGAAGAAGCCGGCCTCGAGAGCGGTGTCGGTCAGCCAGGTCCCCAACCCCACCAGGAACGCGACGGAGGTGACGCCGAGCGCGATCCGGTGGCGCCCCAGCACCGCGGCGGCCAGCGCGAGCAGCCCCACCGGCGCCGCGACCAGCTCGGGCAGGCTCTGCTCGATCAGCCACCAGCCGTGCGGAAGGCCGTACGCGAGGGTGATGCCGGCCCGGACGGGCGCGGTGGTGATCGCGTAGACCAGCACCATCAGCGCGGCGACGCGCGACGCGGCCACCCAGGTGCCCCCGGCGGTCCGGCGGTCCGACCCGGCGTGGGCACGCAGCGCGCCCAGCAGGAGCGCCGGGAGCTCCCGGCGCTTCGGGCGGGCGGACGCCTCCAGGAGCGTCGCCAGGAGTTCGGGGCCGCGCTCGCGCCGGTAGGCCTTCGGGTAGAGCCGGAGGACGCGCGCGTAGCGCCGCTCGAGGTCGCCGCTCATGCGAGACCGGTCGCCGGGCGCAGCGTCATCCGGTCGGTCACGACCTTGGCCGCGTTGGCCAGGTGGGCGGCCTCGGCCCGGAGTGCCGCCAGGCCGTCCGGCGTGACCTCGTAGTAGCGCCGGGCCCGGCCGTTGACGATCTCCTCACGCACCACGCCGACGAACCCCTCCGCGGTGAGGCGGTCCAGCGCGGAGTAGAGCGTGCCGGTGGCCAACGTGACCCGCCCCTGGGACAGCACCTCGACCTGCTTGATGATCGCGTAGCCGTAGCGGGGCTCGTCCTGGAGCGCGGCGAGGATGAAGTACGTGGGTTCACGCATACGGTCAGGCATGCCGTCACAATATGCCGACGAACTACATATGTAAACGTCCGACTTCCAGCGACTGGTAACAAGGTCCGCATGGATCCGAAACTGCTGGGTCGAGCGGTCGACCTCGCCACCCAGAACGCCGCCTCCGGACAACTTCCGTTCGGCGCCCTGCTGGTCCGTGACGGCGAAGTGCTGGCCACCGGCGTCAACACCGTGCTCCGCGACCTGGACCCCGCCGCGCACGCCGAGGTGGAAGCCGTGCGGGCGGCCTGCCGGAACCTCGGCACGCTCGACCTGCGCGGCGCGGAGATCTACTCCAGCTGCGAGCCCTGCCCGATGTGCTGCCGGGCGGCGCAAGCCACCGGAATCGCGGTCATCTGGTACGCCGCGCAGGCCACCGACATCCCCGACCTGGGCTACCCGGTGCCCGCGCCGGACGTGTTCGAGGCGCGCCACGCCACCCACGCCGAGGCCACCGCGCCGTTCGCGCGCTACCTGAACGGCTGACCGCGGTGGTCAAGCTGGGCATCAACATCCCGAACTTCACCACCTCGCCCCGCGAGATGCGCGACTGGGTGAAGTTCACCCAGGACCACGGGTTCACGCTGGCGATGATGTCCGACCACGTGGCCGTGACCCCACAGGTGGCCGACCTCTACCCGCCGCCGTTCTACGACCCGTTCACCACCCTCGGCTGGGTGGCCGGCTACGCCGACGGGCTCGAACTCGGCACGACGGTCACGATCCTGCCGTACCGCCACCCGCTGCTCACCGCCTCGATGGCGGCCGCGCTGCACGACTTCACCGACGGGCACTTCGTGCTCGGCGTCGCGGCCGGCTGGGCGTCCGACGAGTTCGAGGCGCTGGGGCTCGACTTCGCCGGTCGCGGACGGGCGTCGGAGGAGTACGTGGCCGCGATCCGCTCCGCGCTCCGCGACGAGGTCACGTCGGCGAGCGGCGAGTTCGTCGACTACCGGGACGTCGCGACCGGCCCGGCCCGGCACACTCCGATCTGGATCGGCGGCACCGCGCCCGCGGTGCTGCGCCGGGCGGTGGCCCACGGCGACGCCTGGCACCCGAACAACGCTCCGCTGGACTGGTTGCGCGACGTCGGGCTCCCGAAGACGCAGGGGGTCGCGTTCTGCCCCCGGATGCGTGCCCGGGTGACGGCTCACGACTCCGCACCCGATCGGGCACCCGGCACCGGCAGCCTCGACCAGGTCGCGGCCGACTTCCGCACGCTGATCGAGCTGGGGGCGGAGTACGTCGTCCTCGACTCCAACCCCGACCACCCGCGCGACCGTCTTCCGGCGGCCGAGGACTTCCGGACGCTGGCCGCCCTCGCCGACCGGCTCATCGGTGGGCGGTGAGCAGCGGCCGGAGCGCGAGGACGATCAGCACCGCGACGACGAGGAAGTTCACGACCTCGTTGCTGAACGCGCCGGTGGTGATCAGCACCCCGATCAGCGGCGCCAGAATCATGTTGTTGCCCGCGTGCGCCAGGCAGGCCGGCCAGACGCTGCCGCTGCGCTCGCGTAGCCAGGCCAGCAACACCTCCTGGCACATGATCCACGCGGTCCAGCCGACCAGACCGAGCAGCACGTTGCCGTACTGGTCGTAGTCGGTGAGCACCAGCGGGTAGTGCCAGATCGCCGCGACCAGACCGGCCGCCAGCGCGGCGACGCGCGGGCGGCCGGGGGCGATGCGCACGAGCAGGTAGCCGGTCCAGCCGAACTCCTCGCCCCAGAACAGCGGGGTGGTGACCAGCGCCAGCAGGCCGAGCGCGAGCGGCAGCACCCAGACCGGCAGACCGGGTACCACCTCGTCGAGCGCCGGGTCCCACTTCCCCGAGGCGGCCGCGATCACCAGCACGACCGCGGCGATCCCGAAGGGCACCAGCCAGGCCAGCACGTAGTACGGCCAGGCGGCCCGCAACCGCGGCCGCGAACCGGCGTCGGCGAAGCCCTCCCGGCTGATCCACCGCCGCACCACCACCGCCGCGATGGCCGGCGCGAACCCGCAGGGGATCTGTACGAGCGGGTTCGCGAACGAGAGGTCGAACACGAGACAGCTGAGCGCCATCCAGCCCCAGGCGATACCGAAGGCGAGCGCCAGGAAGGGCCAGATCGTCGTCGCGCGGGGTGGAGCCTCCACGGTTTGTGTCATCGGGCAAGCACATCAACGCGGACCGCCCCGGTCAGGACGGCAAGATCCCGGATCCGACGTAGAGCTGGCTCTACATCGGATCCGGGAGCGGAGCTAGCTGCTCACTTGCCGCGCAGGCTCGCCAGCACCTCGGCCGGGACCGGGCGGCCGAGCATCTGGCACGTGGTCACCGCGTCGGCGCCGAAGACGAGAGCCTCGTAGTACCGCTTCACGCCGGCGTTCTCGGTGGCCTCGAGCGGCTCACCGGTCGAGTCGGTGACCGCGGTGCGCCGACCGTCCTCGGTGGCCACCGCCGTGCTGTGGTGCCCCATCGTGTCGCCGCCGTGGCCCCACACCGTCCCGCAGGGCGAGTCGGTCTTGAACAGGCCGAGGCCGTAGCCGCCCTTGATCGGGAAGGCCTCCGGCAGCGGAACCGTCGTCTTCATCTGCGTGAGCTGGGCCGCCGAGAACAGCTTGCCCTGCAGCACGCCGGAGAGGAACGTCGAGAGGTCGTCGGCCGTGGTGACGATCGCGCCGGCCGCCCCGCCCCAGCTGCCGATCGGCCAGCTGGACGTGTCGGTGTAGCCCGGCTTGCCGGTGGCGAACTCGATCGCGTACCCGTGGGCGAAGCCCTCACCGGTGTCGGTGGCCCGCGGGTCGGCGTAGTAGGTGTCCTCGAGCCCCAGCGGACCGGCGATGCGCTCCTGCACCAGCGTGGCCATCGACTTGCCGGTCTGCTTCTGCAGGATCATCCCGAGCAGCGTGTAGTTGGTGTTGGAGTACTGCCAGCCCTTGCCCGGCGCGAAGTAGGGCTGGTGCTTGAACGCGATCTTCAGCAGTTCGGCGTCGGTGTAGACGTGCTGGGGGTCCTTGGCCATGTTCGCGAAGAAGTTCTCGTCGCCGGTGTAGCTGAACAGTCCGCTGGTGTGGTTGAGCAGCCGCCGGACGGTGATGTTCTTCCCGTTCGGCACCACTCCCGGCAGGTACTTCTCGACCGGAGCGTCCAGGCTGAGCCGGCCGCGGTCGACCTGCTGCAGCGCGAGCACGGACGTGAACGTCTTGGTGTTGCTGCCGGCCTCGAACTGGTCGGTGGCCTTGATGGGGCGGCCGGTCTTCTTGTCCGCAACGCCCCGCGCCAGGGTGTAGACCTGACGGCCGTTGTCGATCCGGGCCAGGTACCCGGGCGGACCGGCCTCGAGAACGTGCTGGGCCACCTCGCGCTGCAGGGCGTCGTCGACCCTGGGCCCGCCGGTGGCCGCGGCGGGGCTCGCCGCGACGCCGGTCAGTGCGGCCGCCGCCGCCAGCACGAGCGCCGTCTTCCCGAAGATGTTCGCCTTGTTCGTCATGCGTCAATCGTGGCGAGGACGGGCGCCCGGATCATTGCCGCCAACTGGTCAGCCGAGGTAGCGCCTGCACTACCCGAGCGAGCCGAGCCAGGCCTGCCACGCCTCGATCTCGGCCGACCGGTCGCGGTCGTCGAAGTAGTGCGCGGTCGCGAACATCATCCCGTTGTAGCCGTGGATCAGCACATAGATCGCATCGCCGGTGCGCATGCCGACGAAGCTCGTCGCGTGGACGAACTCCACGACGCCCTCGACCGGCTCGATGCCGGGCACGGTGAGCCGGGCGGGCTGCCCGTCCGCCGCGTCGGTGCCGGCGCCGACCGCCGCGGTCATCGCCGCCCACGAGCCCTCGGTGACCGGCCCGGGCAGGAACGTCGAGTGCGTCGCCGTGCGGGGCGCGAAGTGCTCGAGGTACACCGCGAGCTTGGTCAGGTACGCCTGGTCGCCGACCGAGAGCCCGTCGTACTCGGCTTCCCAGTCGTCACCGAGCGCGCCGCTGTGCACGAAACGCACGACCGCGCCGCCCCCGTCGCGGGCCTCGATCAGCCACTCGAACGCGGTGAACGTGCCGTCGGGGTTCTTGTCCTCCGCGGTGGCGTACCGGTGCCCCGGCTCCCACGTGGTGATGTTCGCGGTCGACGTGCTGCCGAACATCTCGAACGTGCTGGTCTTGCCGTCGCCGTCGACCACAGTGCGCCCCATCAGCCAGGAGTCGACGCCCGGCCCAGTCGTGATCGCGTCCCAGACCTGCTCGGGGGTGGCGTCCACGGTGATCTCGCCGTGGATCTCGAAGGGGTGGCTCATGATTTGTCTCCGTCTTCCGTGATGCTCGGGTGCACCGCGATGACGACGCGGTGCTCTCTCCCGGCTTCCGAGTGGTACTTGCTGATCAGTTCGGCGAGCGACGCGGTCAGCTCGCCGAGGAACGCGGCCCGGTCGGCGGGCCTGGCGAAGCGCACTTCGGCATCGAGGCCGAAGGTGGCCAGTGGCTTCTCGGCCCGGGCCGCACCGTTGATGAGCGCGCCGGTCTCCCGCACCAGCCGCGCGGCCAGCGCGAGCAGCCAGTGCGCCGACAACCGGTCGGGCGACCGTGACGGATCGGGTGCGACCGCGGCGAGCGCGGCCGGCGAGATGACGTACGCGGCGGCCGACGCGCGGACCACCCGCTCGGTCATGTTGCCTTTGCGCCGCTCCTCGACGAGTTCGACGAGCCCGTGCTGCTCGAGCGTCTTGACGTGGTAGTTGACCTTCTGGCGCGCGAGCCCGAGGCGGTTCGCGAGCGTGGTCGCGGTGTGGGGCTCCGCGAGTTCGGCGAGGATCCGGGCCCGGATCGGATCGAGTGAGGCCTCCGCGGCGGCGGCGTCCTCGATCACGGCGATGTCCTGCATGCGCTCAGCGTCGTACGGACAAATTTTTTTGTCAAGGAGAAGATTCTCTTCGGAGGACGCGCGGTGCGGTGCTGGTCCGGCGCGTCATCGCCACCGCCGGGGTCCTGCTCACCTGGATCTCCCGGCTCCGGCGCCCGGGCCGCTGGCGTGGGAAGCCGCGCTGCGGTTCGCGCTGCCGTTCGCGCCGGGGTTCGCGCCGCACCTGGTCAGCGGGGCTGGTCGGCGCGCTCGGGCCGTCCGCCACAGCGCCGGTGGCGGCGGCCGAGGTAACCGCCACAGCGCAGGTGGCGGCGCCCGAGGAGACCGCCGCAGAGCCGGTGCGGCGCCCGAGG
The DNA here is from genome assembly GCF_000585375.1 of Cryptosporangium arvum DSM 44712. Lineage (NCBI taxonomy): Bacteria > Bacillati > Actinomycetota > Actinomycetes > Cryptosporangiales > Cryptosporangiaceae > Cryptosporangium > Cryptosporangium arvum. The sequence goes on along the minus strand of NZ_KK073874.1, from coordinate 1,705,410 downwards.
AGACCGTCGCAGAGCCGGTGGCGGCGGCTGAGGCGACCGCGCGCACGCGGGCCGAGCGCAACCGCATCGCCCGTGCGCCGCACGATTCGACCGGCGCGCGGGCTCACCGCGGGCGTCGTCACGGTGGCGGTGACGCCCCACGCGGCCATGATCGAGCCGCGCGACCCGGTGGGTCCGCGGCCCCGGGGCACGGACGGGCTTGATCGGCCTCCGGGAACGCGCCGCAGGAGCTCCCGTTGACCAGCCGCGCGCTCGACGTTCTCCGGCTGCTCGCGGCCGGGCCGTCCGCTGCGGAGCTCCGGGGGCTGGCGTCGAGACCGTGAAGACCCACGACCGGACGCAGAAGGCGATCCTCGCGTACGGGGCCGGGTGGTCGCTCCCCCGGAGGAGGGAGGCTCCTGGCCCCGCTAGGGGAGTTCCCGGGCGCTCGGCCCGGCGAGCCTGGGTTCCATGGTGCTGATCTTTCTGGCCGGCGAAGCGTTGATCCGGGTGTACTGGCTCCTCGGCGGGCGCTGGGGCTACACCGCGTGCGACCGGACCCACGTGGTCCACCCGTCGGACGGCTGCGGGGCGGCCCAGGTGGCCGAACTGCCGTTCTGGTCCGGGTGGGGCGCGCTCGGGCTGTGCGTCCTGCTGGCCGGCGTGGTGCTGTGGAAGCCACCCGCGGTGGTCCTGTGGACGGTCGCGGCCGGTCTGGCCACGGCCGCGTTCCCGCTGCACCTGCTGTTCGAGATCCCGGCCGGGCTGGCCGGGCGTCCCACCGACTGGCGCGACGTGACCGCGCGGCTCGCGCTGCTGGCCGGGGCGGTGCTGTTCGCGCGGCTCGCACCCCGACCGGCCCGCGGGCCGTCCGCGTACCGGCCGGTCGCCCCGTGGGTCCGCCGCTCGGCCTACGTCGCGGTCGCGATACCGCTGGTGGGGTGGGCGCTCCCCCACGCGCTCTGGGCACTCGACGTTCCGTTCGGCATCTCCGGCGCGGAGCTCGACGACATCCAGCGGAACCTGTCGCTCGGATCCGCGCTGGCGATCACCGCGGTTCCGCCGGTCGCGGGGTTGCTGGCGCTCGGGCTGGCGCAGCGGTGGGGGCAGCAGTTCCCGCGGTGGGTGCCGGTGGTGGGCGATCGGAGCGTTCCCCGGCTCTTGGCGCTGGTGCCGGCCGGGGCGGTCGCGATCGCGCTGATCGCGTACGGCGGGCTGAGCACGGGAGTGCTCGTCCGCTCGCTGCTGGACGGATCACGGAACTGGTCGGACGTCGTGGACGGCTGGGCGGTCGTCCTCACGCTCGTCGTTTTTGTCGGATGGGGTGCGGCGCTCGCCGTCACGGCCGTGGGTTACCACCGCGCCACCCGGGCGCCGTCCGCCTCCTGACGGCCGCGTGGTGCGGCACGACCGCGTGGTGCGGCACGATGACGCGGTGCGTATCGACGACTACGTGGACGTGCTGCGTCGCGACGGTGAAGCGCTGAGCCGGGCCGCCGAGCGGGCCGGGCCGGACGCGGCGGTGCCGACCTGCCCCGGCTGGCAGGTGCGTGACCTGCTCGCCCACCTCGGCGGGGTCCACCGGTGGGCCGCCGCCCTCGTCACCACCCGACGGCCGGACCCCTTCGGCGCGGCCGACGAGAAGCGGTTCTTCGACGCCCCGGCGGACGACGCGCTGCTCGGCTGGTTCTCCGACGGGCACCGCGACCTCGTCCGGACCCTCACCGACGCCGACCCGGCGCTGCACTGCTGGACGTTCTTCGCGGCGCCCTCACCGCTGGCGTTCTGGGCCCGGCGCCAAGCCCACGAGACCGCGATCCACCGCGCCGACGCCGAGGCCGCCACCGCGTCGGCTCCGGACTGGGAGCCCGGGTTCGCCGCCGACGGCATCGACGAGCTCCTCCACGGCTTCCTCGCCCGCCGTGCCGCCCGGATCACCGCCGATCCGGCCGTGTCGCTGGCGCTCGCCGCCGACGACGTCGACGCCGCCTGGACCGTGCAGCTCACCCCCAGCGGCCTCCTGGTCGACGCCGGCGCGCACCCGCCCACGCTCACGCTCACCGGGCGGGCGTCCGACCTCTACCGTCTGCTGTGGAACCGCTCCGGCTCCGAGCGGCTGGTGGTCCGGGGCGACCTCGACGCGCTCGAAACGTGGCGCCACCGGGTCGCGATCAACTGGACGTAAGGGGTTCGTAAGGGTCGCGACGCACTCATCGCCTTTAGCGTCGGGTCATGTTCCCGAGACTGCTGACGTGGGTGCTCGTCCCGGTACTGGTGGCCGGCGCGGGCTTCGGCCTGTACTGGTTCCAGCCGTGGCGCCTGGCCACCGACACCACGGTCGCCGACGAGGTGCCGGTGGTGGCCACCCCGACGACGAGCCCGTCGGCCGGCGCCTCGCCCGTCGGCAACCGGTTGGTGGCGACCGGCAGCTTCGTCACCCACGAGCACGAGACCAGCGGCCGTGTCCAGCTGATCGAACGCCCCGACGGCCGGCACCAGCTCGTCCTGATCGGACTACGGACCTCCGACGGGCCGGACCTGCGGGTCTGGCTGACCGACCAGGCCGTCCGCCCCGGGCGACCCGGCTGGCACGTCTTCGACGACGGCCGTTACCTGGAGGTGGCCGCGCTCCGCGGCAACCGCGGCGACCAGGTGTACGACCTGCCCGTGGCGGCCGAACTGGACGGTCTGCGCAGCGTCACCGTCTGGTGCAAGCGTTTCTCGGTGTCGTTCGGCGCCGCAGAGCTCACGCTCGCCTGACGTCTCCGCGGCTGAGTGCCCGGAGGGCCCAGGTCATCAGGCCGGCGTAGACCTCGCCGCGGACGCCGGGCGGCTTGCTCAGGTTACGCAGGCGTTGGCGCGCGACGGTCTGCGCGTTCGTGTACTTCAGCAGCCCCTGGGCTCCGTGCCGCGTCCCGGTGCCGGAGGCACCCCATCCGCCCATCGGCGCGTCGACCGATCCCCAGGTCGCCGCGTAGCCCTCGTTGACGTTCACGTTTCCGGTGCGCAGGCGGGCCGCCAGCCGTTCGCCGCGGGCGTGGTCACGGGTCCAGACGGAGGCGCTGAGCCCGTACTCGCTCCGATTGGCCCGGGCGACCGCGTCGTCGTCGCCGTCGACCCGGTAGAGGGAGGCGACCGGACCGAACGTCTCCTCGGCGAAGGCCTCCATGGCCGCGGTGACGCCGGTGAGCACGGTCGGCTCGAAGAAGGTCGGCCCCAGGTCCGGGCGGGCCTTTCCGCCGGTCAGCACGGTGGCGCCACGGGTGACCGCGTCGTCGACGTGCCGCTGGACGGTCCCGAGCTGACGCGTCGACATCAACGGCCCCAGGTCGTAGGACCAGTCGAGCCCGTGCCCTAGACGCAGGTCACGCACCGCGTCGACGAACCGGGGCACGAAGTCGTCCCAGACGGCCGTGTCGACGTAGAGGCGCTCGGTGGAGACGCACAGCTGACCCGAGTTCGCGAAGCAGGAGCGGACCGCCCCGGGGACGGCCAGGCCCAGATCGGCGTCGGCCCGGACCAGCAGTGCGTTCTTGCCGCCGAGCTCCATCGAGAAGTCGGTCAGGCGTTCGGCCGCGCGGGCCGCGAGGAGGCGTCCGACCCGGGTGCTGCCGGTGAACATCACGTAGTCGACGCAACCGACCACGGCCTCGCCGAGTTCGGCGCCGATACCCGTGACGACCGTGAACACGTCCTCGGGCAGCCCGGCCCCGGCCAGCAGCTCCTTGGCCAGCAGGCACGAGAACGGCGTCAGGTGATCCGGCTTGGCCAGCACCGCGTTGCCGGCGACGAGCGCGGGCAGCGCGTCGGAGATCCCGAGGGAGAACGGATAGTTCCAGGGTGAGAGGACCCCGACCAGCCCTTTGGGGTGGCGGACCTCGTGGGTGACGGTCAGCGCCGGGATCGCACCCCGTCGTCGGCGGGTCCGCAGGAGGCCGGGGCCGACGGCGGCGTAGTACCGGCTGACCTGGGCGACGTCGAGCACCTCCTCGAAGGCGTCCGCGCGCGACTTCCCGCTCTCGCGCTGGATGACGTCGAGGATCTCGGCCTGCCGCGTCAGCACCGACCGCCCGAAACGACGGACGACGGCCGCGCGCTCGGCCACCGGCACCTGGCTCCACGCCGCCTGCGCGGCCCGGGCGCGGGCGGCGGCGGACGCGACGTCGTCGGGACGGGCCCGGGGGATGTCGCCGATCGGCTCCCCGTCGACCGGACACTCCACGGTGATGCGGCCGCGATCGCCGGGCACGGCGGCGAGCGCGGAGAGCCGGGCGGTCATGCGTCGCCGTCCCGGAGCGCACCGGCGGTCACGTTGCGGACGACGGTGGGCAGCCCGCGCGCGAGCGTCCCGCCGAGCAGGAGCGCGTAGACCCGGTGCAGCGGGCCGTCGAGAACCACGCCGTGGGTGGTGCGTGTCCCGCCCGCGGCCGGTTCCATGTCGTGGGTGATCGCGAGGGTGGCCAGCGGCAGGCGGATCGTGAAGTCCATCGCCCGGCCGGGCTCGACGCGGGTGAACTCGATCGTCCGGGCCGGGGCGCCGTGGGTCTTGACCACTCCGGTGGCTCCCTCGACGACGGCGCCGTCGAACCGGGCCCACTCGACGCCTGGGTCGTCGATCCGCCAGGACCCGGCGGTGGTCCAGCGGGTCCAGAGCTGGGCCGGGGTGGCCGTGGTCAGCTCGCTGTGACGGTGGCTCCAGGTCATCGGACGGCCTCCAGCGTGAGTGCGACGGTGACTTCCCGGGCGGCGCGCTCCCCCGCGGAGACCGCCCCGTCCAGGTGTCCGGCCCAGCGGGTCGCGGTCTCGGTGCCGGCCCAGTGGATCGGGCCGACCGGCTCGGTCAGCCGGGTGTGCAGCCCGGCCGAGGCCCCGGGGCCCGGCGCCGCGGTGGGACCGCCGCCGAGCCAGTCCTCCTCGCCCCAGCGGTGGTCGGTGTAGCCGAGCGGCCGGAGCGCGCGGTCCCCGAAGAGGTCGGCCAGGGCCGAGAGCGCACGGATCCGACGCTCGGCGGCGCCGACCGCGTCCCAGTCCCGGGCGTAGTCACCCCCGACGAACCCCAGGAGGACGCCCCGGGACGCGTCGCGAGGGCTGGTGTCGAACGTGATGAAGACCGGGCCCTCGTCGGAGATCGACATGCCGCTGAGGCCGCCCCCGCGCCAGAAGGGCGTGTCGTAGACCGCGTAGATCTTCGACAGGATCCCCGGCGACCAGCGCTGAGCGAGCCGGCGGTGCGCCGAGGGCAGCTCCGGGGCGAACCGGATCCGCCGCCGCAACGCCGGTGGCACGGCGACGATCACCCGGCGGGCGGTCGTCGGGCCGTCGTCGGTGTGGACGGTGACGCCGTCCCCGGCCCGGTCGATCCGGAGCACCGGCGTGCCGAGCCGGACGGTGCCGGGCCCCAGCCCGTCGGCCACCCGGGCCGCCACCGCGTGGGCGCCCTCCACGAAGTGCCGCTCGACCGCGCCGCCGCGGGTGCCGAGCAGCGCGTCCAGCCCACCGGCCTGGGCGACGTAGTGCAGCGCGTGGAGGAGCGAGAGCTCGGACGGCTCACATCCCCACGAGGTCCGGCTGACCACGGCCATCAGGTCGTGCGTCCCCCGGCAGGCGTGCTTGGCCGCGAGCCACGACCCGAGCGTCTGGGCGTCGAGGGTGGCCGCGCCGGGCGCGTCCCCGGGGCGTCCGACCGGGATCGTCCGGCTCAACCGCTCCAGGGCGGACCGCACCCGGACCAGGTCGACGAGGCCGGCCGCGCCCAGCGGGGGGACGAGGCCGCGGTAGCGCCTGCGGTCCTTGCGCCAGAGGAGCAGGTTGTCGCCGGAGTCGTGCGTCGGGTGGCGGCCGACGCCGACCTCGTCGGCCAGCGCGAGGATGCGGTCCTGGCCCGGCCCGACGAACGTGCCGCCGAGGTCCACCACGGCACCGGCGACGGTGGCGGAGCGGACCCGGCCGCCCACCCGGTCCAGCGCCTCGAACACCCGGACGCTCAGTCCGCGCTGCTGCAGGTTGCGCGCCGCGGTGAGGCCGGAAAGCCCGGCACCCACCACGACGACGTCGACGTCGGTCATGCTGGTTCTCCTTGGGGGACGGAACTGGTGAGCCGGCGCGCGACGGGCAGCACCAGCAGGAGCGCGAGCGCCGGGGCCACGAACCCGAAGCGGAGGGCCGCGCCGGTGCCCAGCAGGCCGGGGATCACCGCCCCGGTGACGGCGCCGGCGTAGTTGAAGACGTTGACCCGGGCGATCACCTCGTCGCTCCGGGCCGGGAGCAGCCGGCCGGCCGCGGCGAACGCGATCGGCACCACCGCCCCGACGGCCAGCCCGGCGACGGCGAATCCGGCCACGGCCACCGGGGCGGCGGGCCCGAGGACGATCAGCGCGCACCCGGCCGCCCCGAAGAGCAGCGCCGACACCGCGACCGCCGAGCGGCCCCACCGCACGACCGCGGGGTCGGTCACCAGCCGGGTCAGCAGGACCATCGCCTGGTAGGCGGCGTAGGCGACCGGCGCGAGCACCGCCGAGGCCCGGAGCCCGTCGGCGAGGTAGATCGTGCTCCACGTCGACACCGCGGCGTCGAGGACGTACGCGACGAGCACCAGCGATCCGACCGCCCAGATCCCGGCCCGGGGCAGCGGTGTCGCCGGCGCCCGGTCGGCGGTGCACGCGGGCAGCGTCGGCAGGAACCGGGTGCGGCCCGCCGACGCCAGCCCGAGTTGGACGAACGCGACGACGCCGACGAGCGTCAACGCGGAGACGCCCAGTGCGGCCACGCCCGCGGACAGGAGCGCACCGAGGACACTCCCGACGGTGAAGACCGAGTAGAGACGGCCGAGCAGCGGTACCCCGGCGCGGGCCTGCAGCGCGGTGCCCTGCATGTTGCTGCCGGCGTCGACGGTGCCGAGGCCCAATCCGTAGAGAGCGACCGCGACCAGGTAGACGGGCAGCTGATGAGCGAGGCTGATTCCCAGCAGCGCGACGAACTGCACACCGAACCCGACGCAGAGCGCGACCCGGCTCCCGCGGCGCACGGCGACCGCGTCGGCCAGCCCGGAGCCGAGCGCGGCGGCGACGCAGACCCCGAGCAGGACCGCGGAGACCACCGCGTCGCTGAAGCCCATCCGGTCCTTCGCGGCCGGCAGGGCGGTGACGACCACGGCGTACCCCACGCCCTGGGCGGCGTACGCGGCCGACACCATCAGCGTGGGCGGCCTCATCGGACCGGCAGCCGGTCCGCGGTCGCCGCGAAGGCCAGCACGTCGTCGAGCGTGTAGGTGCCCGCGTCGGTGCCGAGGCCACCGGCGACCTGGGCCGCGGTCGCGCAGCCGAGCTCGGCGGACCCACGCAGGTCGAACCCGAGCGACCGGCCGCGCAGGAAGCCCGCGCTGAAGGCGTCGCCGCATCCGCTGGTGTCGACGACCCGCGTGGCGTAGGCGGGCACGTCGACGACCTGGTCGTCGGTGACCACCAGCGCACCACGCGCTCCCCGCGTGACCGCGACGCAGGCGGCACCCCGCTCCACCAGGGCCCGCGCGCCGTCGACCAGGTCGGTCGCGCCGGTGAAACCGCGGACCTGTTCGTCGTTGGGGAGCAGGTAGTCGGTGTAGGGCAGCGCGGCCGCGATCCACGCCAGCAGCCCGGGATCGCCGGGTGCCAGGACGTCGACCGACGTCGTCGTGCCCCGCTCGTGCGCGCGCCGCAACAGCCGGGCCGCCGCGTCGCCGCCGAGGAACTCCGGGCCGCCGAGGTGCAGGTGGGTCAGGTCGTGGAGCTGCTCGTCGCGGACGTCGTCGATGGTGAACGCCCCGTTGGCACCGATGCAGTGCCAGGCCGGGCGGTCGCCGCCGGGCCGGATCGGCAGCACCGAGGCCGACGTCTGGTGGCCGTCGGTGCGCACCAGTCCGCCGGTGTCGACGCCGTCGCGGGCCAGCAGCGCGAGCAGGGTGTCGCCGAGCGCGTCGGTGCCGATCACTCCGATGCTGCGGACCTCGGCCCCGAGGCGAGCCGCGACCAGCGCCGTCCCCCCGGCGGTGCCGGCGGCGCTGAGCCGGATCGTCTCGACGAGTTGCCCACCGCCGTGTTCGGGGATCGACTCGATGCCGATCACCAGATGGTCGAGGACGTGGACGCCCACGCAGCCGATCCTCATCGGTTCTCCTCAGCGTCGATGCGCGAATGTGGGGAGACCGTAAGGACGAAACCGCAGGTTGATGCGCGTCGCGTGACGCTTGTGGCAACATTGCCCCCCGTCGTGGCGCGAAGACCTACCTCCGAGGACGGGCGCATGGAGGACCGGACGCTCTCGCGGGCCACCATCCCGCCGGGGGTGCTCACCGGCCTGCTCGACGTCGCCGACCAGCACGAGGTCGCCACCGGCGGCTGGTTCGCCGGGACCGGGCTGGACCGGGCCCGGCTGGAGGAACCCGGCACGCTGGTGTCCTACCGGCAGGCGGTCACCGTGATCCGCCGGGCGCTGACCGCGCTGCCGGCCGGGCCGCTCGGGCTGCTGATCGGCAACCGGGACCCCCTGCTCACCTGGGGGCCGCTCGGGACCGCGATGCGCTCGGCCGCCACCGTCGCCGAGGCCATCCGCGTCGCGCTCGACTACCACCAGGGGTCGGGCACGCTCGTGGACTTCTTCAGCACCCACACCGACGAGGAGACCGTCGTCGAACTCGTCCCCCGCACTCGGGAGCCGGACCTGCTGGTCTTCCTCACCGAGGAGGCGTTCGCCGGGATCGTGACGCTGATCCGGCTCACGTTCGGCACGTCCTCGGGGCCGACGGCCGCGGCCCTGACGTACCCACCGCCGCCCTGGGCGTCGGCGTACGCGCGGCTCTGGCGCTTCCCGGTCACCTTCGACAGCGACCGCACGACGCTGACCCTCCCCCGCACCCTGGAGACGCGCCGCATCCCCACCGCGAACGCGACCCACTTCGAGGCGGCGCTGAGCGCCACCCGGGCGCTGCTCGACCCGGATCCGGTGGACGCCCTGGTCGCCGCGGTCGAGGGCGCGCTCCGCACCGACCTCCGCGCCCGGAAGACGGCGACGCAGGTCGCGGGCGAACTCGGCGTCAGCCCCCGCACCCTGCACCGCCGCCTGGCCGAGGCCGGGCAGGGCTTCGGCGAGATCCAGGACCGGGTGCGACGCCGGCACGCGGACACGTTGCTCTCGAACACCCGCCGCTCGATCACGGCGATCGCGGCCGAGCTCGGCTACAGCGATCCGCGCGAATTCCGCCGCGCGTACAAGCGCTGGACGAACGAGACCCCGAGCCAGGCCCGCCGGAGCGGCCCCGGCTGAACGTCAGGCGGCCCGGCCGGAGGACCGCCGCTCAGGGGTAATGACAGACCCTCCCTCATCGCGACACGCGGCCTACCGTGGAGACATGGCCCCGATCGACCGCGCGGAGATCCGCGAGTTCCTGTCCTCGCGGCGCGCGCGCATCACGCCGGAACAGGCCGGGCTTCCGGTCTACGGCGGTCACCGGCGGGTGAAAGGGCTGCGCCGGGAAGAGGTCGCGCTGCTGGCCGGGGTTTCGATCGACTACTACGTCCGGATGGAGCGCGGGAACCTCGCCGGCGCCTCGGAGAGCGTGCTCGACTCGCTCGCCCTGGCGCTCCGGCTGGACGAGGCCGAGCGTGAGCACCTGTTCGCGTTGGCCAGAGCCGCGGGGCCGGAGACCCGGCCCCGGCGGGCTCAGCCGACGAGCGTCCGGCCGGTGGTCCAGCAGGTTCTGGACGCGATGACGGACGCTCCGGCGTGGGTCCGCAACGCGCGCTTCGACATCGTCGCGATGAATCGGTTGGCTCGGGCCCTGTACGCGCCGGTCCTGGCGGATCCGCGGCGGCCGGCGAACACCAGCCGCTTCGTCTACCTGGATCCGGCGGCGCGGGAGTTCTTCGTCGACTGGGACCGGATCGCCGACGACGCCGCCGCGATGCTGCGGCTGGAGGCCGGACGTGATCCCCACGACCGTGCATTGATCGAACTGGTCGGGGAACTCTCCACCCGCAGCGAGGTCTTCCGTCAGCGCTGGGCCTCGCACGACGTCAAATATCACCGCAGCGGCCAGAAGCGGCTGCACCACCCGGTCGTCGGCCGGCTCGACCTCGACTACCAGGCCATGGAATTCCCGTCCGAACCCGGGCTGCGGCTCAACGTCTACACCGCGGCCGCGGGAACGCCCGCCGCCGACGGGCTGAAGATGCTCGCCAGCTGGGCCGCGACCCACGATCTCACCGCGAAGTGACCCGCACTTCCCTACTTCCGAGGGCTCAACCATGCCGGAAAACACTCCCGCTCTGACGCTCAACAACGGCGTCGAGATCCCCGCGTTGGGGCTCGGCGTGTTCCAGACCCCGCCGGAGGCGACCCGCACCGCTGTCTCCGCGGCGCTGGAGACCGGTTACCGGCACATCGACACGGCCGCCGCGTACGGCAACGAACGCCAGGTCGGCGAGGCCATCGCCGACTCCGGTCCCGCCCGCGACGAGGTCTTCGTCGAGACGAAGATCTGGATCAGCGACTACGGCTACGACGAGACGTTGCACGGCTTCGAGAAGGCCACCCGCAAGCTCGGCCTCGACCGGATCGACCTACTGATCCTGCACCAGGCCCTCCCGTCGGACTTCGACCGCACACTCGGCGCCTACCGCGCCCTGGAAAAGCTCTTGGCCGACGACGCAGTGCGCGCGATCGGCGTCAGCAACTTCATGGTCGACCACCTGACCGCGCTGCTGGACACCGCGGGCGTCGTCCCTGCGGTCAACCAGATCGAGGTGCACCCGTACTTCCAGCAGCGCGAGGTGCAGGAGTTCGGGCGTGCGCACGGCATCCTCACGCAGGCGTGGGCGCCGATCGGTGGGATCACCTTCTACCGCGAGTCCGGCCACACCAGCACCCTCGACGACCCGACGATCGGCCGGATCGCGAAGGAGCACGACAAGTCCCCGGCCCAGGTGATGCTGCGCTGGCACCTCCAGCAGGGCCGCCAGGTGATCCCGAAGTCGGTGAAGCCGGCCCGCATCGCCGAGAACTTCGACGTCTTCGGCTTCCGGCTCACCGACGCCGAGCTGGCCGCGATCGACGGCCTGGAGACCGGCAAGCGCGGTGGCCCGGAGCCGACCGACGTCACGCTCGCCACCTTCGGCCGCGCGATCCCGGAGGCCTGAGCGATGCGTACCGCGAAGCTCGGTGACCTCGAGGTCGGCCGGATCGGGCTGGGAGCGATGGGCATGTCCCACGGCTTCACCGGCGCCGGTACCGACGACGCCGAGTCGATCCGCACGATCCACCGCGCGATCGACCTGGGCGTGACGCTCATCGACACCGCCGAGATCTACGGCCCCTACGTCAACGAGGAACTCGTCGGTCAGGCCTTGAAAGGCCGCCGGGACCAGGTGGTGCTCGCCACCAAATTCGGCCTGGTCTCCCACACCGGCGACCGCCCCGGGAACCTCGACAGCCGCCCCGCCAACATCCGCACCGCGGTCGAGGGGTCACTGCGGCGGCTGGGCACCGACCACATCGACCTGTACTACCAGCACCGCGTCGACCCGGAGACGCCGATCGAAGACACGATGGGCGCACTGGCCGCACTGGTGGCCGAGGGCAAGATCCGGTACGTGGGTCTCTCCGAGGCGTGGATCGACACGGTCCGCCGTGCCCATGCCGTGCACCCGGTGACCGCGCTGCAGTCGGAGTTCTCGCTCTGGACCCGCGACCAGGACGAGATGCTGCCGGTCCTGCGCGAGCTGGGTATCGGCCTGGTCGCGTACTCGCCGCTCGGCAAGGGCTTCCTGACCGGCGCGCTGCGCACCCCGGCCGACATCGAGGCCCTCGACGACAGCGACTTCCGGAAGTCCAGCCCCCGCTTCACCGGCGAGAACTTCGCGCGGAACCTCCGCATCGCCGACGAGGTCCGCGCCGTCGCCGACGAGGTGGGCGCGACGCCGGGGCAGGTCGCCCTGGCCTGGATCGTGTCCCGGGGCGGCGACATCGCCCCGATCCCCGGCACCAAGCGCGTCAGCCGCGTCGAGGAGAACATCGCCGCCGACGGCGTCGAGCTGACCGAAAAGCAGATCGCCACCCTGAATGACCTGCCGGTCGCCGAGGGCGGCCACCACACCGAGGCCCAGATGGCGATGATCGAGCGCTGACGCACCCGGCCGCACGGCGCGCTGCGGGTCCTCGGTGCTCGTGGTGGAGCCACCCGTAAGAGCGTCAGCGTCCGATAACCCGTCCGACGGTGCGTCCGGACGCACCGTCGGACCAAAGGCGGGAGACGGCTGCGCCGGCCCGGAGCGGGGAGGGCCCGCCGGCCGGAGGCGGCGCCTGTTGCCTCCGGGGTCGGCGCACCGCCCCGACGGTCGACGCCGGGACGGGCTGGATTCAGTCGAGCTGGAGGATGCCGAGCTGGTAGGCGCGGACGAGACGCCGGGGCACCCGTCCGGTTCGGCCGTCCACCGTGATCGGCACCAGCTGCAGCGGTTGAGCCTTCCAATTCGCCCGGCGGGAGCGCGTGTTACTGCGCGAGGTCTTGCGCTTGGGAACAGCCATCAGATCTCCTACCAGCTCGACTTGCTGATGCCGGGTAGCTCGCCGGCGTGGGCCATCTGCCGGAACCGCACCCGGGACAGCCCGAACTTCCGCAGGTGCCCGCGCGGACGGCCGTCGACGGCGTCGCGGTTGCGGACGCGGGTACGGCTGGCGTCCCGGGGCTGGCGCGCCAGCTCAGCGACGGCCGCGGCCCGGTCGTCGTCCGTCGCGCGCGGATCGGCGATCGTCCGCTTGAGTTCCGCGCGGCGCTCGGCGTAGCGGGCGACGATCACCCGCCGCCGCGCGTCGCGAGCGATCTTGCTCTTCTTGGCCATCAGCGCTCCTCCCGGAACTCGACGTGCCGTTTGACGACCGGGTCGTACTTGCGCAGCGTCAGCCGGTTCGGGTCGTTGCGGCGGTTCTTGCGGGTCACGTACGTGTAGCCGGTCCCGGCTGTGGAGCGGAGCTTGATGATCGGCCGGATCTCGTTGCGCGCCATCAGACCTTCTCCCCCCGCGCCCGGATTTCAGCGACCACCGACTCGACCCCGGTCACCTGGCAGCGCGTACTCATCGCATCGAGTTATCGAAAATGATTGTCATGTGCTCTACGGTAGGACATGCGCCGGCGACCCTCGACGCGCCCCCAGCGCCCCGCCGACCCGCACGCGCTCGCCGACCGGACCCGCGAGGGCGGCCCGGCCCTCCTGCGCGCGGTCCACGCGAGCGACGACCACGAGCCGATCGCGGACCGGGGCGTCGCCTCACCGCCCGCCGCTTCGCCGCCGACATATAAGGAAATCAATATATGCTAATGTCACTATGTCTTAGTCGAAGAGAGGACCTGGCATGACCACGCCCGTTGCCCACAAGCCCCACACCGAGCACGACCACCAGCACGGCGACACCTGCGGCCACACCGCGTTCGCGCACGAGGACCACACCGACTACGCGCACGACGGCCACGTCCATCGTGTCCACGAAGACCACGTCGACGAGTGCGAGCCCGTGGCCCACCGGGTCCACGCCGAGCATGCGCACGAGCACGGCACGGACTGCGGCCACCCGGCGGTCAGCCACGGGGACCACACCGATTACGTCCACGACGGCCACCGTCACGCTCCGCACGACGGCCACTGGGACGACCACTGACGGCAGCGGTGGGCACGGCCGTCGTCACCGGTAGTGAAGAATGCTAATTTCTGCATATGACGGTCGGCCCGCCACCCCCGGACGGGGTGACCCAGCGACTGCAACCGGCGAGCGACCTGCTCCGCGCACTCGCCGCGCCGATCAGGCTGGGCATCGTGCGTGAGCTGGCCGAAGGACCCAAGCCGGTCCACGCGCTGGTCGCAGCGCTCGAGGCGAGTCAGCCGCTGGTGTCCCAGCACTTGCGGATCCTGCGCGGCGCCGGTGTCGTCGAGGCGCACCGGCGTGCCCGGGAGATCGAGTATTCGTTGGTCGACGACCACGTCGCACACATCGTCCTGGACGCCATCCGGCACGCGGACGAGGTCGCCTGACTCAGCCCGCCTCACCGGCGCGGATACAGTCGGGCGCGTGTGCGGAATCGCTGCGGTGTTCTCGCTGGGCGACCGCCCACTCGTTCTCGCTGACCGCGGCACGGCGGCGGCGATGGCCGATGCTCAACGACACCGGGGACCGGATTCCGCGTCCGTGAACGATGCCACGCACTCCGCGATGCGGTTCGGGCGGTTGACCGTCAACGGTGGCCCCGACGGGGAGCAGCCCTTCACCGACCCGACCGGCCGCTGGCTCATCGCCGTCAACGGCGAGATCTACAACCACGCCGAGCTGCGCCGGCGACACCGGCTCCCGGCGAGCGACGCCGACTGCCGCGTCCTCGCCGACCTGGTCCCGCTTCTCGGCGACGCGACGTTCGCCCAGCTGCGCGGCATGTTCGCCGCCGTGATTCTGGACAGTCGGGAGCGGACGCTGCGGCTGGTGCGGGATCCGTTCGGCACCAAGCCGCTGTTCTGGGCCGTCCGCGGCGACCGGCTCTACGTCGCGTCGGAGTTGAAAGGCCTGTTCGCTTCCGGTCGCGTCGCAGCCGAGCCGGACTGGGCGGATGTCCTGACGGGCTCGGCCTTCCTGTCCGCGCGCCGCGGAGTGCTGCGCGACGACGTCACCCACTTCCGGGACGTGCACACGGTTCCGCCTGGCGCGATCGTCACCGTCGACCTGGCGACGGGAGCGATTGGCTCCCGGCGTTACCACTCGTGGGCGATCGGGACGGGCCCGGTCACCGAGCCCGAGGAGTACGTGGACGAGTACCGGCGGCTACTGCGCCGAGCGGTCGACCGCGCGTGCCTGTCCGACGCACCGGTCACGCTGCTCCTCTCCGGCGGTATCGACTCGGTCGCCGTCGCCGCTCTGGCGGCCGAGCACCGGCAGCTGACCGCCTGGACGGTGTTGTCCGCGTCCACGCAGGACACCGACTACCCCGCTGCGGTCCGCGCCGCCGCGGGCCTCGGACTGCCGCTGGGAACCGCCGACACCCGTACGACCGAACAGGCGCTGGACCTCGCGGACTGGTGCTGGGTGCTGCGCACCACCGAGACACCGCTCGCCGGGCCGGAGCAGTACTACAAACTGGCGACGCTGCACGCCGCACGTACCGCCGGGGATCCGTACACCGTGGTCCTCACCGGGCAGGGCAGCGACGAGTTCAACGGTGGCTACTCCGCGGGCTTCGCCCACGACCCGCCCGGCGGCTGGGACGGCTTTCTCGACGCGCTCCGCCTCGGACGGCAGCGGCACGCACTCGACCGGCTACCGGGCGCCACGCGCGCACTCGGCGAGCACCTGCCCGAGCAGTGGCTCAACGACGACTGGCTACGGACCCAGATCCCCGACTTGCCGTCGGATCCGTACGAGTACTGGATCACCGCGATGCGCGCCGGCCTGCAGCAGTACAACTGCTGGCACGAGGACCGCATGGCCGCGGCGTTCTCCGCCGAGAGCCGTCCGGTCTTCCTCGACGTCGACCTCGTCGCCCACGCGCTGTCAGTCCCGCCGGAGCTACGCCCGGACCTGCTGTGGGACAAACGAATCCTCCGGCAGGCAATCACGCCACTGTTGCCCGACCCGGCACTGGCCGACCGCCCGAAGGGCGCGTTCCACCTCCAGGCGGGTCAACGGATCGGCCAAGCCGCCATCGTCGGCCTGCTCACTCGGCACGGTGACGCGCTGATCGAGATGGCCACGGCCGGGCCGACGGGCAGTCGCGTGCTGGCGCCCTCGGCGCTGCGTACCGGGCTGGCGACCGTAGTGGCCGACCCCGACCTCACCGGCTTGAACAGCCTGCTCCGCCTGCTGTCGCTGGGCGCGCTGGAGACGCTGCTGAGTGCGGATTCCCCGTCGGCTGTCCCCGGTCCTGCGGTCACCGGGGCCGGCGCCGGCGAACTCATCGCAGGCGTTCAGCGCTGAGCCCGGCCAGCAGCTCGCCGGACTCCCGGTGCTCGTCGTCGCCCGTGAAGTACGCTCCCGCTCATCTTTTTCGGTAATGATTATCATTGGCGATAAGGTGGGTCGAGGCTACAGGCGCACGAGGAGCGAAGCGATGGCCGAGGGAACGCTTGCGGGAATGCGCACGACCAGGCAGCGCACGGCGGTGCACGCGTTCCTCAAGGAGACGCCGGAGTTCCGCAGCGCCCAGCAGATCTACACGGCGCTGCGGGCTCGTGGTGTGGAGCTGGGCCTGGCGACCGTGTACCGCACTTTGCAGACGCTGGCCGAAGCCGGTGAGGTCGACGCGGTCCACGGCGTACACGGGGAGCAGATGTACCGCCATTGCACGCCGGTGCATCACCATCACCTGATCTGCCGGTCCTGCCTGGCAACCATCGAGGTCACCGCGCCGGCCAGTGAGGCCTGGGTCGACGCGGTGGTGCGCGACAGCGGCTTCACCGACGTCAGTCACCGGGTCGAGATGTTCGGAACCTGCGCCGATTGCGCCGCCGTCGGCACGAAGCCCCGCCCCCGGATCGAGCCGGGCGCCCAGTCGCAGACGGCACCGCCGGGCGCCCGGCGACCAGCCGCCACGGGCCGACGATCCGGCCCGGGGACGCCCGGCGGCGCTCAGGCGGCGGTGACGACGGGAGTCCGCGACGGCAGGGCTCGTGCCGAGGACCAGCCTCGCCGCTGCCGCCGGGCACCGATGAGCCAGCAGACGAGGTAGATCGCGAACGCGATCGTGGTCACGTACGGGCTGATCGGGACGCTGCTGCCCAGTGCGAGCAGGATCCCGCCGAGCAGCGAGACCACGGCGAACGCGACGCTGAAGGCCACCATCCGGGCTGGCGCGACGGTCACCCGCGCCGCTGCGGCGGCCGGCGTCACGATGATGCTCAGTACCAGCAGGGCGCCGACGACCTGGACGGCCACCGCCACGGCCAGTCCCAGCAGGAGCATGAACGCCAGCGAGAGCAACCGCACCGGCACCCCACGGGCCGCGGCCAGCTCGGCGTCGAGGCTGGCGAAGCGCAGCGGTCGCCAGATCGCCAGCAGCCCCAGGAGTACGACCACCGAGACACCGACCAGCCAGGACAGCTGGGGGGTGTCGACTGCCACGATCTGCCCGGTGAGCAAGCCGAACTTGTTCGCGGCACGGCCTTTGTAGAGCGCGAGGAACAGGACGCCGAGCCCGAGCCCGAACGGCATGAGCACGCCGATGATCGAGTTCCGGTCGCGTGCCCGGCTGCCCAGCACACCGATCAGCAGGGCCGCGATCACCGACCCCGCCAGCGACCCGACGACGACGTTCGCACCGAGCAGCAGCGCTCCGGACGCCCCGGCGAACGACAGCTCGCTGATGCCGTGGACGGCGAACGGCAGGTCGCGCATCACGACGAACACCCCGGCCAGCCCACCGACGACACCCAGGACGGCGCCGGCGATGAGCGAGTTGTGCACCAGCGCGAGCAGCTGGCCGTAGTCGTCGAAGTTGAAGATCTGGTGCCAGAAGCTCGGAGGCGCGTCGGCGAGGACGGAGACGGTCATGCGGAGTGCACCTTCTCCGGGCGCGCCGGCTCGGGGTGCGCCGGGTCCGGGTGCGCCGGGTCCGGGTGCGCCCCGTGCGGATGGGCGGCTTCGGGCAGCCCGACGATGACGATGCGGTCGCGCAACCGGACGACATCGACGGGCGCGCCGTGCAGGGCGCTGAGTGTGTCGCCGGTCAGTACCTCGTCGACGGTGCCGAGACGGTGCTGCCCGTCGCCGGCCATGTAGAGCACGCGGTCGACGTAGGGCAGCACCGGGTTGATGTCGTGGGTCACGAACAGCACCGCGCTGTCGTGTTCCCGCCGCCACCGATCGACCAGGCTGCTGATCGTCTGCTGGCTGGTCACGTCCAACCAGGAGAGCGGCTCGTCGCAGAGCAGTAATCGCGGGTCGGCGACGAGCGCCTGCGCGATCCGGACGCGCTGCTGTTCACCGCCGGAGAGCGCGCCGATCGGCCAGTCGGCGTAGCTGAGCGCTCCGACTTCGTCCAGCGCGGCCCGGATCCGTCGCTCCCGGTCCCGGCCGGGGAGCCCGATACCCCACCGGTGGCCGTCGAGGCCCTGGCCGACGAGGTCCTTGGCCCGCTGCGGCATGGGCGAGTCGCTGGCGCGCTGCTGCGCGACGTATCCGACCGCGTTACTTCCGCGGCGCGGTCGGGCCCCGTCGACCAGGACGGTGCCGGAGCTCAGCGGCTGGAGGCCGAGAACGACCCGGAGCAGGCTGGTCTTTCCCGACCCGTTCGCGCCGAGCACGGCCAGGAACTCACCCCGCCGCACGGCCAGGTCGAGCTCCTGCCAGATCACCCGCGAACCGTAGGCGAGCGTCGCTCGCCTGACCTCCAGCAGGTCGTTTCTCGGGGCTGCCATGGCTCAGCCGAGGGCGGTCTGGAGCGAGGACAGCATGCCGCTCATCCAGCTCACGTAGTCCTTGCCCGGCGGCAGGGTCTCGGTGACCGCGACGACCGGGACACCGGCGGACTTCGCGGCGGCCACGACCTTGTCCGACTCCGGCCCGGCAGTCTGCTCGTTGTAGGCGAGTACCTTGACCTGCTTGGCGGTGAAGAGACCGAGGGTTTCCTGGAGCACGGCCGCCGGGACATCGGTGCCTTCTTCAACGGCCTCGCTGAACTCCTCCGGGGTCTTGTCGACCAGGCCGCTGGCCTGCAGGAGGTAGACCGGGACCGGCTCGGTGATCGCCGCGCCCTCACCGTTGTGCTTCGCCTTGATCGCGGCCGCGGCGCTCTCCAGCTGCTGGACCTTGCCGAGGAAAGTCTTCGCGTTGGCCTCGAACGTGGCCTTCTCGGACGTGTCCGCGGCGCTCAGCGCCTCGGTGATCTTGGGGACGAGCTTCTCGATCGACGGCAGGTCGTACCAGACGTGCTCGTTCAGCTCACCGTCCGCGGGCGCGGTCTTTCCGGAGACCTCGACCGCGTTGAGCACGGTGGCGTCGCCGTTGTTCGCGCTCTTGAGCATCGTGTCCATGAAGTCGTCGTAACCACCACCGTTCTCGATGACGAGGTCGGCCTTCGACAGCTTCAACTGGGTCTGGGTGTTCGCCTCGTACGAGTGCGGGTCCTGTGAGGGGTCGCTGATGATCGAGGTGATCTCGACCTTGGACGAGTCTCCGGCGATCTGCTTGACGATGTCGCCGTAGACGTTCGTCGAGGCGACGACCTGAGTGCTCTTCGCACCGTCGGACGCGGCGGTCGTGGCCCCGTCGTCCGACGAACCGCAGCCCGCCACCAGCGTCGCGACGGTAGCCAGGCCGACCGCGCCTAACGTCCATCGACTTCGTGAGGCCACCATATACGCACTCCTGAATATGACAATCGATATCGTTTCCATCTGAAGATAACACTGGCCGGTTGCCCCGGGCCGCTCCGGCACGGTCCGTGCCGCACCGCGTGCCGCCGCGTCGATCACCGATGAGCACTTGGGCCGTAACGTGTCCAGTGAGCTGGCTGACCTGCCGCTGCACGGGCGCGGCCGCTGGCGGCCGGGGTCGATGGAGGCGCTGGGCGCGCTCCTGGTCGTGCTGCTCCTTGCGCGGGGCCCGCTGACCGAGGTCTTCGACACTCCCGCGATGCGAACCTGGGCGACGGTGTTCGTGGCGATCGCCGTGCAGGCGCTGCCGTTCCTGGCCCTGGGCATGCTGATCGGCGCGGCGATGGCGGTGTTCGTGCCGCGGGGTTCTACGCCCGCGCGCTGCCCCGGCCGCCCGCGCTGGCCGTGCCGGTGGCGGGCCTGGCCGGGGTGGCGCTGCGGTCCATCTGACCCGGATCTCGATCAGCTGCTGCGCCGCCGACGGGCAGGCCTTGCGCATCCGGCTGGCCGGATCGGTGCCGGGCGGCCTGACCCCGGACACCTGGGTCACGGTGACCGGCCGCTACGACGGCAAGCCGGCCACCGACCCGGTCAGCGACGAAACTGACCGTCGGGACCTTCGAGCGTGTCTCCGCGCCGCGCGATCCCTACGACGGCTGAGCCTCCGGTCAGTGCGGCAGCGGCAGCGCCCGGTACGGACGCCCGTTCAGCGCGCGGCGCATCCGCTCACCGCCGAGGAAGGGCAGGCCCGCGGCGGCGTTGCCGTACAACCCGGGAACGACGACCCGAACGACGGTCAGCCCGGCCGACCGAACGTCCGGGGTCGTCAGATCGACCGACACCGGCCGGTGCCCGCGCTCGGCCGAGCGACGTACCAGGTCCGGCGTATCCCCGGTGTCTTCGTCGGGCAGTGCCCACGGCGTCCGGTCCCGCACGGCTTCGGCCAGCTCGTCGGCGAACCGCTTCTGATAGGCCGGGTCGAGCGCGAGTTGCAGGTGGGCGCCGTAGTCGACGACGTCGCGAAGGTCGTCGCGGCGCTGCGCGAGGTAGGAGCGGTCGGCGCGCCACGGGCTGAGCGGGCTGGTCGGGTGCCTGGCTGCTGCGGCGAATGGCCCGGCCGGGTCGTCGTACTCACCCAGCAGCAACAGGAGTTGGAGGGCCTCGCCCAGCGCCTTGAGCGCGGCGGCGACCGGCCCGGAACGGCAGCCGGTGCCCAGGCCGAGCCGGCCGGTCTCCGGGTCGGAGAGCAGCGCCCCGATCACCGGCACGTCGAACTCGTTCGGGAACGCCAGGAACGACGCTTCCAGCCGACGATGCGGACCGCGCGCGAGCCGGGACAGCCACGGCGGCGGCTCCACCGGCCGCAGGCCCGCCCGCCCGGTCCAGCCCAGCGTCATCGCGTCCCGCTCGATCACCTCGGCCAGCGCGTGCTGCTCGGCGATCTGCCGGGTCGGGCCGGCCGCCAGTCCCGCCTGCAGCACGGGTGCGAGTGGACGGTCGGCCAGCCGGTGATGGCCGGGCCAGACGAGCGCGGCGGGAACCGCCATCGGGCGGCGGTCGAGGAGGTCCGCGCCGTCGGCCCACTCGGTGACGGTGTCAGCGTCCAGGGGCGCGAAGGGAAAGCCGGGCTGGGCGTACTGGTCGCGGGAGTAGAGGGCGATCGTGGCCGGGTCGATCGCGTCGCCGTCCACGTCGCGATGGCGCGCCACGCGTAAGCCGGGCGGGATCAGGTGGGCGCAGTACCGCTCGATGCCTTCGCCGACGGCCGCGGCGAGAGCGGCGTCCGGATCACCGAACGTGTACCCGGCGCCGGCGGTGTCGCTGACCCAGTCGCTGAACGCGGAGCTGTCGGCAATGACGGACCGGACGAGCGTGAACGACCGCGGCACGTGGGCCGGGACGGGTCGGCGCTCGACCCGGCGGAGGATGCCGGTCCGCTCGTCGACCAGCGCGGCGACGACCCGTGGGTCGATCCGGCTGTTCATGCCAGGGGAAGGGGGTCGCGGACGAGCGTGTCCTCGGTGAGCGGTCGGTCGATCCAGCCGGCGTCCACCGGTACCTCGTAGAGCCGACGCCCGCCCAGGTACGGGAACGCAGCCGGGGCGTTGCCGTAGAGGCCCGGGACGACGACCCGGACGACGCAGAGCCCGGCGGCCCGCACGTCCGGTGTCGTGACGTCGACCGAGACGATTCGGTGACCGGCGTCGGTCAGCTTGGCCAGGTAGCTCTCGTAGGGATCCGCGATCCGCGGGATGTCGGCGAGCGCGATCCGGGGCGACTCCGGGCGCAGCCGCTCCAGCGGTGAGCCCTGCATCCGGGGGTCGAGGTAGAGCTGGGCGAGCGCGGGTAGATCCACGAGATCCCGGTAGTCGGCGCGGAAGCTCTCGGAGTACCGGCGGTCGGCGCGGAACGCCACGAACGTGTGCGGCAGGATCGTTCCGCGCTGCCGGGCACTCCAGAGCTCGCTGTCCGGGTCGGCCAGCTGTGCGGTCATCTGCAGCAGGCCGAGCGCTTCGACGAGCGCCTTGAGTCCAGCTTCGACCGGGTCCGCCCGGCATGCGCTGCCGAAGGCCACCAGTCCCCGGTCGGCGTCCTCGATGAACGCGCAGAGCACCGGGACGCCGAACGGTGACGGCACCCGCAGCAGCCGCACTCGTCGACGGTCCGCGTGCCGGTCGTCGAGCAGGTCGACGACGCGGTAGCCGTCGGCGACGAGTTCGGCCGGGGCGCCGCTGGCCCACCAGATCGTGGTCGCGTCCCGCTCGAAGAGTTCCTCGAGCGCGAACCGTTCGGCGTGCTCGCGGTCGGTACCGGCGGCGATGCCCGCGTAGGAGAGCGCGTGCAGCGGGCGACGGCCCGGTGGCCGGTAGTCGAGGTAGACCGAGGTGGCGGGCACCAGTACCGGGGAGTGGTCGCGGAGGTCTCTGCCCTCGACCCACTCGGCCTCGGTGTCCCGGCCGAACGGCACGAAAGGAAATCCCGGCGTCGCGTACTGCCGGTCGGAGTACAGGGCGAACGTCTCCGGGTCCAGCGCGTTCTCACCCCACTGCCGCCAGCTGCCCCGGAAAAGGTCCGGTGGCACGACGCGGCCGCAGTAGCGCTCGACGGCCTCGCCGATCGCGGCGCGGCGGGCCCGGTCGGGATCGCCGACCGCGGCTCCGAAGCCGAACGGGTCGGCGTGCCAGTCCGTGAACTGTCTGGTGTCGGCGACGGCGGCACCGTAGCCGACCCACGCGGCCGGCATCTCCGGGTACGGGTCGGGACGGACGGCGGTCAGCAGCCCGAACCGGGGGTCGACGAGCAAGGCTTCGGCGGGGGTGGGGGCATCCAGTGTCATGTCACCTGCTCCGGAAGCTCGACCCGGGTGCCGCCGGGCCCGGCGTGGATGGTTTGAGTGGCCGCCACGGTGTCGGTGGTGGTGTAGCGGTCGGCGCCGGTGTTGAGTGACCGCGCGAGGTACGGGAAGTCGCTGCTCGTGACTTCCAGCACCAGGCGCGAGCCCGCCGGGATCCGGACCGCGATCGGGGTCAGCGGGATGCGGTGGGCCGGGCCCGCGCTCCGCGACGTGTCGACGGCTCCGGAGGCCAGCGGCAGCACCCGTCCGTCGGTCGTCCGCTCGGAGATCCGGACGACGAAGTCGGTGGCCGGCGCATCGGTGGAAGCGGACAGGACCACGCAGGGTGTTCCGGCGAGGGTCATCGGCTGGTCCAGCGCCGGCCCGCACCAGCGGACGACATCGGTGCGCCCCTCGAGTTCCGCCCGGTCGGCGCCGGGCTCGCTGGACGGCAGGGGATCCTTCGGGTCGTAGACGTAGGTCCGGGCGCTTCCGGTGTCCGGTGGCGTGTCGGCGAGGGTGTCGTCGCCGGTGGCCCAGAGAACCGTGGGGGCGGTGGGCGGTGGCCATGCGGGCGAGCTGCTCCAGCCGGCCCCGACGACGAATACGTCGGCCCGGCTTCGTCGGGCGCCGCCGAGGATCTCGCGCAGCCACCTCACCTGGCGCGGCCCGAGCGGTATCCGGGAGTCCGGGCCGTGGTCGCGGCCACCGATGCGGGTGGTCGGTGCCCAGACGAATCCGTGGTCCCACGGACCGAGCAGCAGCTGCCGCCCCGGCCGGGGGCTGACCGCGGATCCGACGACGTCCCACTGGCGTAGGGTCTCGGCGAGCAGCAGGTCGTACCAGCCGCCGACGTGGAACGCCGCGCCGGGAAAGGCGGCCAACTCGGCGTCAGTGATCGCTTCCGGTCCTTCCGCGCCGGGTCCGCCGGTGATGGTGTCGCTCCAGTGCTCCAGGCGGGCCCACATGCGCTCCGCGATGCCGACGACCGGCAGGTGGTGCAGCCACTGCGGATCGCGCCTCGCGACCTCGGTGACCAGGCCTTCGCGGCTGGTGCGGGACTCGGCGCGGGTGAGCCACCAGGTGGCGTGCTCGGCGAGCCGCAGGATGCCCGCCGGGTCGAACTTGACACGGTCGAGGCCCATCGCCGGGCCGGTGCTGAGCACCGCGCGGACCGCGTCGGGGCGGGTCACGGCGGCGGCCCAGGCCGTGTACCCGGCGTAAGAGCCGCCGGTGGTGACCAGCCGCCCGTCGCACCAGGGCCGGCGAAGCACCCAGTCGATCAGCGCGGCACCATCGGCGCGCTCGTTGCGGTAAGGGCTCCAGGCACCGTCGGAGTCGTGGCGGCCACGGACGTCCTGGGCGACGAAGGCGAATCCGCGAGCCGCCCACGCCTGGCCTTCCGCCCGGTGTGCGCTGCGCCCGTAGGCGGTGCGGGTCACGACGACCGGCGCCGGAGCGGCCGCCGGGTAGACATCGGTGGCCAGCGGTGTGCCGTCTTCCCCGGGGACGCGGAGGTTGAGCCGGGGCGTCACCGAGCTGTTCCCGCCGGAACCGAGGCGGTTTCCGGGAGCGGGAGCACCGGGTGCCGGGTCACCGTCGCGTGAGCCGGATCGAACCCGAGCTGGTGTCCCGCTGCGGCGGGAGTGCCCGTCCGCCGGTACCGCAGCAGGTCACCGACGAGAAGGCCGGCGACGACAGCCGCACCCGCCGGATCGGGCCAGGGCACCGGAGGCAGCGCAGCGTCACTCTCCAAGTAGGCCCAGAACCCGCGCAGTTCATCGGGAACCCCGGAGGCAGCCAGCCGCCGTCCTCGGGTGTCGCGATAGGACGCCGTGCGGCCCGGCACGTACATCGGCCCGAGATAGTGGCGCGTGCCCTCGACGTAGCTCAGGTGCCATGCGGTCCCATGCCGGCGGCACCAGTCGTCGAGCGCACTCCAGGCCTGGTCCGTGAGCCATCCTCCGCAGGTCACGATCGTGTCCGCTGCGCGGACGTCGTCCTCGGTCAGAGCGCCGGCGCAGGGCGGACGCAGATCGGCGTACGGCTCCAGCAGAGTCCGCACCGCGCGTCCGATCGGGTTGTCGCCTGCGACGACCACCGTCCACGGCTGTGCCGCCTGCGAGTCCGCCCGGACCGGTTGCGCGAGCGCACCGCGGCGAGCGAGGCCGCGCTCCAGCTCGTCGACGAGCTCGCCTCCGCCGGCTTCGGCCGTGTTGTGGAGGCGGTTCTGCGCGTGGGCGAGCGCCTCGTCGGGGCCGCCGATGCGGGTGATCTGGTCGCCCGGTGCGTAGAGGCGCCAGACGTCGTCGGCGCCGCGGAAGAGGTGATGGCCAGGGGCGAGGGTGACGTGGTCGGTCATGGACGCTCCGGTCTGCCAGAAGGACTCGGACGGGGCAGTGCCCCGCGCCGGAGCGCGGGGCACTGCGGTAGGGCCGGGTCAGTGCGCCCAGGCGAACGGGTTCGCGACCAGCGCGTTGGTGCCGACGCCCTGCAGCGCCGACATCACCACCGGCTCCTGCACGTCCTCGAACGCGAACGGGTTGGTCACCAGCGCATTGGTTCCCGGCCCCTGCAGGGCCGACATGACCACGGGCTCTTCGATGGGCTCGAACGAGAACGACTCCATGGGAGGCTCCTCTCTGTAATGAAAACCGTTTTCATTACGAGAGTGACGGTAAACGGCCCTCCCGGTTGCGGGCAAGGGGTTCTCCGAAGTCAGGGGCGAACGACCGGTTCGGGCCGCGGCGTCCGCACGTCGAGGCGCCACAGCCGGCCACCGGCTCCGACCAGCGCGGACGTTGCGACCCCGGCGCCCGCGATCAGCAGCGCGGCCCGCACGTCGAACACCTCGGCAAGAACGCCGCCGAGCGCGGCTCCGAGCGGCTGGCCGCCCCAGGCGATCATCCGGGCGGTGGTGTTGACGCGGCCCTGCAACGCATCCGGGGTGGACTCCTGCCGCAACACGATGCCGTTGAGGTTGACCAGGACGTGAGCGGCCTGCCAGGCGGCCAGCGCGACGAGCCCTCCGACCAACCCGGTACTGAGCGCCCAGGCCGAGACCGCGACCCAGCCGGCCAGCAGCCCGGCGAGCGTGATCCGGCCGACCGTCAGCCGGCCCCGGATCGGTGGGAGCAGCATCCCGGCTAGCAGGCTTCCCGCGCCGGCGGCGGCGTAGAGCAAGCCGATCCGGCCGTCGCTCTCACCGAGGTCCAGGTTGCGCACCGCGGCGACGACCACGAGGCCCAGCACCGCGCCGCCGGTCAGGCTGTTGCCGACGCCGAGCAGCGTCAGCCATCGGATCGCCTGGTGGTTCCACAGGAACCGCAGCCCTTCGGCGATCTCCGCCCGCATCCGTCGAGGACCTTCGGGGACCGTCACCGGCGGGAGGACGAGACGGTGCAGCAGGACAGCCGCGACGGCGAACGAGGCGGCATCCAGGCCGAGCGTCCAGGCCGGGCCCAACACCGCCATGCTCAGTCCGCCGACGGCCGGGCCGGCCACCGTCACGATCGTATTGGCGGTGTTGAGCCGACCGGTCGCGCCGGCGATCCGGTCCCGGCCGACCAGCGTGGGCAGCACTCCGAACGTGGCCGCGTCCGAGAAGACGAACAGCGTCGCCACACCGCCGGCGACGACGAGCACGTGGGCGGGCGTGAGGGCACCCCAAGCGTCGGCAACCGGCACGCTGGCCAGCAGCAACCCGCTCAGGAGTGCGGTGACGACGAGCGTGCGGCGCCGGTCCCAGCGGTCGGCGAGCGCACCGGCCGGCAGGCCGAGCAGCAGGTAGGGCAGCGCCTCCAGCGCAGTGGCCAGTCCGGTCAGCGCGGCGTTGCCGGTGCGCTCGTACAGGAGCACGGGAAGCGCGACCAGCGTGAGTGCCGAGCCGGCCCAGGACACCGTTCGCGCCACGAAGAAGCCGCCGAACCCGGGCCAGTCCACAAGCACCCTCCAATACGGAAATGACAACGGTTTGCAATTATGCTCAGCGGGCGCGAATCTCGATTCTCAACACCTAAAGTGATCTTTCGATCGCGTTCAGCTATATGAACGTGATATGCATTTTCAGAGCGCTGACCGGGAAGAGGCTCGCTCGCAGCGTCGCGAGTGGAGCAGTGCCGTCATCCGCCCGGTCCACCGCGCTCAGGCCCGACGTGACCGCCACGACCACCGCCTCCGGCGTCGTGTCCCGGCGCCGCGGGCCGATCCCCTCGAAAGGAGCACCCATGTCCCTGGACGTCCCCACCGCTCTGCTCGAACGCGCCGAACGCGGCGAAGCCACCGACGCCGAGTTCGTCGACTGCATCCGCACCTCGTTGCCGTATGCCTGGTCGGTCGTCACCGGTGTGATCGCCGACCTGGAGTCCGGCACCGCGCCGTTCGCCGACGACTCCACCCCGCCCCCGACCGAGGCCGAGCGCGGCCAGTTGCTGCGTGCCCTGGCCAGCGACGCGATCCGCGGTGGCCTGGAGCGCCACTTCGGCGTCACGCTGGCGTTCCAGAACTGCCACCGGGTCGGCGCGTTCCGCCCGGAAGCCGTCGGTGGTGCCGAGTACCAGGAGTTCGTGTCGGTGCGCGGTCAGCTGCTCAACCAGTCCCCCGAACTGCGTGACTGCTGAGCCGCGCGACCCCTGAATCACCGGTGATCGACCTGTTCCTCCCCGCCGGGGTCCCTTCCCGGCGGGGAGGGCGGGCCGGACGACTACGGCGCCGGTCGGTTGCTGCTCGCCGTGGAGGCTGCCGGCGGTCCCGAGCGGGTCCTGGAGTCGATCCAACGCGTCGCCGCCGAGGTACTGCCCGCCGTCCGGGCCACGAGTCCGTCGGGCGGGAGGTCGCGCTCAGGCGCCGTACGCCTGCTTCGCGGTCTGCTCGATCAGCGTGACGATGTTGACGCCGCCGCCGCTGATCTCGAGGTTGGAGATCCCGAAGATCTTCCCGGCGGTCACCGCAGGGCTCGCGGCGAACTCCTTCCGCGCGGCGGCCAGCGCCTCGTCACCGCCCGCAGGATCGTCGTGGGCGATGAACAGCGCATCCGGCTTGACGGTGAGCACCTTCTCGGCGCTGATCTCGGCGAAGTTCTCCTTCAAGTCGCCGAAGACGTTCGTCAGCCCGGCACCTTCGAGGATCGCGTTGTAGTACGACCCGGACAGCGCGTAGACCTTGCCGTCGTAGACCTGGATCATCGCGACCTTCGCGGGAGCGGCGTTACCGCGCGGCTTCTGCGCCTGCGCGACCCGCTTCTTCAGATCAGCGACGACGTCGACGGCTTTCGGTCCGACGCCGAAGATCTTCCCGAGTTTCTCGACGTCGGCGTAGACGGCGTCCACCGTGCCGGGCGCCGGCGCGGCGAGGCAGTAGCCGCCCAGCACGTAGGCGTGCCCGTTCTGGGCGGCCAGGTCGTCGGGTGTGGCGGTGCCCTGCTGGCCGGAGATCTGGTTCTCGTCGTTCGCCAGGAACAAGTCGGGGCGCGCGGCGAGCACCGCTTCCTTGGCCGGCTGGAAGTCCGGGGAGACCTCGGTCGCCGTGAATCCATCCGGCACCTTGACGTTGCTGCCGCTCACGTAGCCGGTCACCCGGTCAGCGACGCCGAGCGCGGCGAGCGTCCGGATGGAGGTCGCCCAGCCGAGGACGACCCGCTGCGGCGCGGCGGTGAACGTCTCGGAGCGTTTGCAGCTCTCGACCGTGACGGGATAGTCGGCGCCGGCCGAACGGGACGCGGACGCCTGCGCGACGGTGCCCTCGCCCCCGCACCCGGCGACCGCCAGGGTGAGCGCCGCAGCGGCACCGATCGACAGGGCTGCGGATCTGAGCCGGCTGCTCATACGTGCTCCTTCATCTGGGTGACGGATTCCGGGGACGGCGCGAAGGCAAAACCGCGCTGCCCGGTCAGTGGGTTGGTGACGAGCGCGGCGCGCACGCCGTAGACCTCGGCGATCAGATCCGCGGTCAGCACGTCGGCGACCGGCCCGGACGCCACCAGCCGCCCGGCGCGCAGGACACAGATCTGGTCGCAGTAGGCGGCCGCGAGGTTGAGGTCGTGGAGCGCGGCGACCACGGTGACGCCCAGACCCCGCACCAGCTCGAGCAGTTCGAGCTGGGCCGTGACGTCAAGATGGTTGGTCGGCTCGTCGAGCACCAGGATCGGCGTGTCCTGAGCCAGCGCCCGGGCCAGGAACACCCGCTGGCGCTCACCCCCGGAGAGGCTGCTGACCGGTCGCTCGGCGAGATGCTCCACGCCGGTGCGGGCCAGCGCGGCGTCGACGGCGCGCTGGTCCTCGCCGGTCGCACGACCGAGCAGGTTCTGGTGCGGGACGCGACCGAGGCCAACGACCTCGCGGACAGTGAACTCGAACTCGGTCGGATCGTCCTGCATCACGACGGCGGTGCGGCGGGCCGCTTGCCGGGCGGTCAGGCTCCACACGTCGGTATGACCGAGGAGCACGGCCCCGCGTGCGGGGCGTAAGGCCCGGTAGACAGTGCGCAGCAGCGTGGTTTTCCCGGAGCCGTTGGGTCCGAGCAGTCCGACGAACGCGCCCGACGGCGCGTCCAGCACGGCGTCGGCCACGATCGTGCGGCCGGCGATCGCGACGTCGATCCCGGTGGCGGAGACGCGCATCATCGGCTCCCGTGGTGGGAGGAACGGAGCAGCCACAGGAAGAACGGGGCGCCGAGGGCGGCGGTGACGATGCCGATAGGCAGCTCCACCGGCGCGCGGACCGTCCGGGCGGCGATGTCGGCCAGCGGAAGGAACACCGCGCCGAGCAGTACCGAACACAGCAGCATCCGGCGATGCTCGGCACCGACCAGGAGCCGGGCGACGTGCGGCACCACCAGCCCGACGAACAGGATTCCGCCGGACACCGCGACCAGGGTCCCGGTCATCAGCGCGACCACGAGCATCAGGCCGAACTGGAACCGGCCGACCGCGATGCCCAGCGCACCGGCCATCTCCACGCCGTTGGCCAGCGCGTTGAGCCGGCGCCCCTGCAGGACCAGGCCGATCGTCGCCGCGGCTACCACCACCGTGGGCAGCGGTAACTGCTCCCAGCGGGCGCTGGAGACGCTGCCCAGACTCCAGAACAGCACTCGCGTCACCTGGTTCGGCGTCGCGATCGTCTGCAGGAAGTAGGTCACCGCCGACACCAGATAGCCGACCGCGACGCCTGCGAGCACGAGCCGGGCCGGTGGCCAGTGCCCGTGCCGGCGACCGAGCAGGAACGTCAGGGCGAAGGCGACCAGCGCCCCGACGAACGCCGCCGCGGACAGCGAGAGCCCCGCCGTCGCGGACGCACCGAGAACGATCACGGTCACCGCCCCCAGGCCGGCACCGGGTACGACCCCGATCAGGTACGGATCGCCGAGTGGGTTGCGGACGACGGCCTGGATCACCGCTCCGGAGACCGCCAGGCCGGCGCCGACGACGACCGCGAGGACGGCACGGGGCAGCCTCGTCGTCCAGATGATCTGGTCGGCGATCGGGTCCAGACCGGTGACCGGCAGGCCCAGATGGTGGGCGATCACGTCGAGGACAGTGCCGGGGGCGATCCGGACCGCGCCGATCGCGACGCCGAGCACGACGACGACCAGCAGCGCCAGCGTCAGCGCGCCGAGAAGCCCGGCGAACCGGCGCGGCGACGCGAACGGCGGCCCGCCCGGTCGCCGCGCGGCGGCGCCGGTCTCCGTGCGTATGAGGGTCGTGGTCATCGTGTCTCCGTCGCTCATCCCGACGGTCACGTACCGGTCGGATCCCGCGAGCGGACCCTAAACGAAAATGAAAACTATCGTCAATACGCGCCGCGGCTGGCGTCCATGTGCCGGTCACGACCGACGCCACGACGTAGCCGGGGTGAACGGTCGCCACCATTCGTCAGCCGACCGCGACCGTGCGCTCGACCCCCGGCGCCTTCACCTCGCGCCTGACGCTCGATAGGCCATGATCGTTGTTCCGGAAACGAGCGCATCTGTCATGCCGGTCGTGAACTCGCACGACGGCCCAGCCACCCGCTGCCGCGTCGTGGTCGACGTCCGTGCTGACACGCGTCGAACCGACGGGGAGGGTTGTGGGCGACTCAGCTGAGCGCCGACACGGCCCGGGTGGACAACGTGCCCTTCGTGCCGGACGGCGTGGCGCAAGGCGATGTGGTTCGGTTCGAGACGAACGCGGACGGTGTGCGGTCGTCCCGGGAAAGGTGCAGGCTTCCGGGCACTGCGTGATCCGGGGACTGCCGGTTCCTTCCGGCCCGCTGGGGCCAGACCCGTCGGCGGCGCATGCGAAGTTCGCCCACTTCGGCTCGGGCGGCGAGGTGTTCAGCGCGCAGCTGCCGCTCGTCGCGTTCGACGTTCCCGCCGATGCCCGCTTCCGCGAGATCAAGCAGGTGCTCACCGACGGCGTGTCCGGCGGCTGGTGGCATTTCGAGGAGGGCTGCGCAACCGACCCCTGGTGGAATGCGGAGCTCAGTCTGGAATGTTTTCCCCACTGTCGCCGACCATCACGCGCTGCCAGTTCACACCAATAAGGTCAGTCGCCACAGCTGAAGCCGCTAGATTGCCGCCGGTCCAGGCTTGCCGGTCCGTCGATTCTCCGACGCGCGAAGCCGTCGAGGTGGATTCGCACCGGGGATGACGTCGATACGAAGATGCTCCTTGGTGAGGTGCTTAAGCTCGGCGCCGTTGATCAGCGTGGTCCGATTGCGCTGGGCAAACTGCTCACTGGTGCGGCTGAACCACGCTGCGCGTCGTGATCCCACGCTTACCTTCCATGCCGAGCCGCCTCGAGCACTTCGAAGCGACGGCCTCGACTTCCAACCCGTCGCCTACGCGCTCGACCTCATCCTGCCGATCCTCGACCTCGGTCAAGAGCGGGCCTTCACACCCGTCGGACCGACCCGCTGGGTGGCGTGGGCTGCCGTTCCGGCCGGCTGGCTGCTTGCCACGACGGTGATCGCGGGCATCACCAGGCGGATGAACCGGACATGAGCGGGACCAGGACCCACTGGAAAACTGTCAGTAAATGTCAAAAACCCACCTGCATGAGGTGGGTCTGACTGCGTTTCCGCTGGTAAATGCTCCCCGGCTGGACTCGAACCAGTAACCCTTCAAGTACGGCAGTCACGATGAGCACCACCGTTCGTCAGTGTTCCTTGCGGCGCATTAGCCGGCATTGACCTGCGGAAACGGCGAATCGATTGTGCTCGTTGTTAGGCGCCAAGAAGCGGTCTAATGCCTCATATTCCAGGGCTAAGTCAGGCCAACCACTCTGGAAGGACAGCCCATGGGACGACCACCGCTGGAAGTCGGCACCGCCGGAATCTACCGAATCTATCCCACCCGCCGACGGGCCTGGAAAGCCCGCGCCTACTACCGCGACTACGACGGCGTCACCCGCGAAATCACCCGCGTCGGCAAAACCAAAGGCCAAGCCTGCCGGGCCCTCGACATCGCCGTCCGCGACCGGATCTACGTCGGCGGCGGCGCGGATCTTGGTCCCGACTCGCTGGTAACCGTCGTGGCCGCGGCGTGGCTCACGGAGCTGGAGAACGAGGGCAAGGGTGTGTCCACACTCCAGCAGTACGCCGGGAACATCGAACGGTGCCTCAAACCCGGCATCGGTGGCCTGCGTATCCGGGAACTGGACAAAGTCGCCACCTGCGACCGCTACCTCTCAGCGGTCAAAGCGCAACGCGGCGCCGCCACCGCCAAGACCGCCCGCTCGGTGCTATCAGGGATCTGCGGTTACGCCGCCCGGCACGATCTACTCGGCCGCAACGCCGTCCGCGACACCGGCACCATCTCGGTCAAGCCGAAGAAGATGCCCAGCGCGCTCACCGTTGAGCAGGTCCTGGATCTGCGGATCTGGCTCACCTACGACGACCGGGCGATCAAACGCGACGTCCCCGACCTCGTCGCGTTCATGCTCGCCACTGGCCTCCGCATCAGCGAAGCCTCCGCCGTCCACTGGGAAGACCTCGACTTGGGCGCCTCGACTGTCCGGGTCCGGGCAACATCGTCAGCATCAAAAGCGTTGGGCTGATCATCCAGGAGGACGAATCCAACAAACTCAGCAAACGCACCCTTGAGCTCCCCACCTGGTGCGTCCAGATGCTGCAGATGCACCGACCCGCGTTCGCCACCGGACCGGTGTTCCTCTCCGCCCGCGGCAAACTCCGCGACCCCTCAAACACCGAAGCCGACCAAAAAGACGCCTTCACCTACGCCGGCTACCCCTGGCTCACCAGCCACATCTTCCGCCGCACCGTCGCCACCCTCATGAAAGAAGCCGGCCTCACCAGCCGCGCCGCCGCCGACCAACTCGGCAACGCCAAAGTCAGCATGACCGAGGACCACTACTACGGACGCAACACCCCAACCGGAGCCAACACCATTCTCGAAAAACTCAACATCCACGCCGCCTGAAACGCCTCCCACACCCCGGGCACCACGAAGGATGCTGATGCGTGCCAGCGCGAACGCTCGCGACCTTAACTGTCATAACGAGTTTAGGGCGTCAATCGACACGAGACCTGATCAGACTTCATACATGCCAGGCGGCAGCGTTACCGGCCCGGCGTCCGGCACGGCAGCAAGCACAGGGCTGCCGTGGATGAGGGCGTCATGAGGATGCTTCCACCCGACGTCGACGCTGACCGCGGCGGCGACATCGTTGGCCTGATAGAAGTCCTCCATCATGTCGGCGAACTCGCCGACGTACACGAGGACGCCG
Source organism: Cryptosporangium arvum DSM 44712 (assembly GCF_000585375.1). NCBI lineage: Bacteria > Bacillati > Actinomycetota > Actinomycetes > Cryptosporangiales > Cryptosporangiaceae > Cryptosporangium > Cryptosporangium arvum. Next base: position 1,671,999 of record NZ_KK073874.1, on the reverse strand, counting down.
TGGTCGTTGTACCTGCAGTGGTCTTCCGGTCGGCCTGGAAGACCACGTGCACTCATCCAGTCCTGTTCGATTGGCAGCGGGTCGCCGGTCGAATCCTGCGGGTCGAAAGTACTGAAGCGACGTATCGTGACGCCGTTCCTTGCGACCAGCCACGCGGTCCCGTTGTTGTACGCGCTGAAGGAGAACGCGTGCACCTCGCCGCTATCCGCGCTCAGGCGCTCGACGGTCGATCGTGCTTCCTCAGCCCGATCGCCGAACGCGTCGCACCAAGGACCGACAACGGGCGCCCATCCGTTGATCTCCGGACCGACGTAGACAAGACCGGACTCGTCGTCCGAGTCGATGATCTCCATGACGCTGTTGGCCAGCTTGTACGTCACCGGCCTGGGTGAGGTCAGCCCGAGCGAAGCCATCACCGTCGCCTGATCGAGTTCGCGAATGCACCACCAAGTCGTCTCGATCGACATGACCGGTGTGAGGACATCGTTGCGCTGACGAATTCGGATGAGGCGCTCGACCGCAGCCACGTCCTTCGGATCCAGGCCCGATTCCCCTTCGAGATGCATGAGAGCGTCAAGGGCGGCGGCACGCAACCGGCTCGGACCATGGCGACGTATTCCCCGCAGCACCGCCGCGGCATCCGGCGCCTTCGCGATATTGCAGCGAATCTCCCAACGTCGGTGGAAATCGTGCTCCACCGACAAGAGCGCCAGCAACTCGTGCACTCCCCATGCCATCCGCGAACCTTAGGGCACGAGGGAACTCGCCCTGTTCGAGCGTCCTCTTCTGGCCGCGAGCAGGAAGCTCTGTATCGAGCGATTGACTCGTCCAGCGTTGTCTGGTGTTGCCGTCAGCCTTCGCGCGAGCACATCGTCATGCCTGGTGCGACTATGCGGGGTTGTCCGCTCGGCTCGCTCGTCGTGCCGCAGCGTCTCGGCGCTGTCGTGGTCGGTTCGTCCGCTAGTCCTCGAAGCTGTTCAGGTATCCGTGCCAGGTGCGACCTCTCTCGTACCGCATCGCCACTGGGTCCATCGCGGTGAGGAACTGGCGGACCCGCTCGACCACGGCTCCTGCCTCCGCGGAGTCCGGTTCCACCACCCCGATCTGCGAGATGATCTCCCGATCGACAGCGCCGGCGCTGAGCACCCAGAGTGCGACGGTCGTGTTCATCAGCTCGGGTTCGTCCATGGGGTCCTGCGAGTTGACGCAGAACACTTGATCGGTTCGAACGTCGATGCCGTACAACAGGCTCGTGCCCCGGATGCCGCCCACCACCACGTAATCGCGGCCGTCCCGGGTCAGGATTTGATCCGTCCGGTCGGCGATGCACTCGAAACCCCACCGGGGTGCGAAGTCGGGTAAGCCGACGTCGCTGAGGTATCGACGGGTGACGGCGGAAAGATCTGGGTGGATCCGTGCTGGATCGATCGCTCGCAGCCGGCCGTCCCAGAACCGGCGGACATGTGCGACGACCTGATCGCTCCAACCCGGTTCCGTCTTGTTCGTCACCGTGAACTCCCTTGGGCGGCTCCGGGGCGAGCGACGTGGGACGCCCTAACTACGACGCTACGGACAGGATCGAGGGCGCCTGGACGTTACCCCGTCGGGCACCGTCCTACCGCCTATCGAATAGGTGCCGCTGGTGATGCGGATAAGGGTGGCGATGGCGGTCGCGTGAGCGATGCCACCCTCGGTTGAGTCCGCCGCCGTGCGACGTTATCGGAGCAGGGGCATGAGGACGCCGGCGACGATCTGTGCGATGTCATCGCTACTACCGTCTTCATCTGCTGGGACCTCTTCGAGGCTCTGTCGCTCCCGCTGAGCGTCGCCAGCCACGAAGGCTCCACCTTGCTGGTCGGCCTCAAGCGCCTACGTCTACTGCGGACACGGGGCTACTGGCGGGGCCGGCGGGCTGGTCGGCGGCTACCTCGGAGCCCGTCTGCAGCTGCATTGTCGCCAACCTATCGGTGACGGCCGACGCGCAACAGCGCATGGTGAGTCACTTGCACCACACTCGACAGTTAAGCGGTATCGTGGCACACGTGTTCGATCGGGAAGCCGTGAGACCTCTGTCTGAGGTTCGGGTCGCCGGGGCAGCGACCTTTCCACATCACGATCCGCTTCGCCGATCGGCACTCGGAGGCGTTAGCAACAATCGCAACGCCGTGCCCTAAGGGGGAGTTGATTGACGAATTCCGCCGATGGTCACCGCGCGACCGCGCGGACCAACCGGGACACCGTCACAACCATCTCGAAGATCGCGTCCGACTTCGGCACCAACGAAGGAGCCGTCCTCGCTCTGGCTGCTCGCCTTGGCATCGAAGCTTGGGCGCCGACCAGTGTTGTTCCCGAAGACGAAGCCAGCCGGCTGCGAGAAGCACTCCGTCCCAACAAAGCCACGACCAGGAAACCGGGAAGTCCCGGAGACACAGGCAACGCAGCACCCCCGAAGCCAAGCCCGAAGCTGTTCGGCTCGCCGCTTCTGGCACCGACGCCGAAGACCCGGCGCGACGGTCTCGACGAGGGCGAGGCTCGGCTGCTGTCCTGGCTGGCGAGCGGCGTCGAGAAATCACAACCGCGCTCGCGCCGCCGCACGCCGGCCCAGCGCGAGGGTGATCGCCACGCGACGGCCGCTCGCCACCAATGGCCTCGCCTCTCGCACGCCGAGGCGGCACGTATCGGCCTCCAGTGGGCTGGTGCGTTCTTCTCGGCGAACGAATCTGCCCAGTGGTGGGCGGTTGGCCTGGAACCCGACGATGCGGCTCCCGCCCGTGGGCTCGCAAACGCCGACGTCCGGCCTCGCGAGTTGCTCGGCGAGACCGACGGTGGTCGTAGCCTGATCGCCGAGCTCCGCCGGGGCGCGAGTGTCCAGTGGATCACGGCCGCGGTGGCTGCGGCCCGCCGGAAGGCGGCAGCCACGGCCGGCGCTCTACCGCCACCCCGGCACGGCCCACCGCCGCGGCGGTCCACGCCGACCTGGCGGCCCCGCCGCTACTGACGCGGCGACAGCCCGAGTTGGGCGGCTTCTGGACTACCGTCGGAAGCCGCCCAACAGCGGTTCAAGTTCCCGGAAAACTGTCAGTAAAATGTCAAAAACCCACCTGCAAGAGGTGGGCCTGACTGCGTTTCCGCTGGTAAATGCTCCCCCGACTGGACTCGAACCAGTAACCCTTCGATTAACAGTCGAATGCTCTGCCAATTGAGCTACGGGGGAATGCCTCACCACCCGCCGCCTCTCGGCGACGTGCCTGGCAAGCCTACAACATCCCGGCCCCGCCCCCGCCACAGCGGTCGCCCACCCGACGGTGGACGCTCCGCCGAACCCACGGACAAGCGTCAGTTTGGTACTACGGGTGTGGGATAGACCCCCGTCGGGCATCACCTTCTCACGACTGGCAACCACCCGGAAGCCGACTTCAGGAGTCGACATGCGTAACAAGCTGCTCTTCATCACCGGCGTTGGCATCGGCTACGTGCTGGGCACCAAGGCTGGGCGCGAGCGGTACGAGCAGATCCGTCGTACCGCGGCCAAGGTCAAGGAGAACCCGACCGTCCAGGAAGCGACGGGTGTTCTCCAGGCACAGGCGGGGAGCCTGGTCAGCACGGCCAAGGACGTGGCCAACGACAAGCTGGCCGGCACCGCCATCGGGGCGAAGGTGAACAACCTGCTCGGCTCGTCGGGCAGCCCGGAGCCGACGGTCACCGCGGGCCCGGCCACCGGCGCACCCTCCGTCCACACCCCCCGCCCGGCCGGCTCCAACGGTTCCCTCTGACGAGGAGATCGACGAGGGAACCGAACGATTCCTGGCCGACCGCGAACCGGTCGGTCCGGACCGCCGGCCGCCGACGCACACACCGGCGGTCGCGCGCCACAGAGCGAGGGCCCAGCCGAAACGGCTGGGCCCTCGTCTTGTCCGGCGAGTGCCCGGGCCCGAGCCCCGAACACCCGCCGGCCACCGCCGTGCGGTGTCGCCGCGTCGACCCCGCCCCCGTGCGACGCCACGCGCCCCCGTGCGGTGGTCACTCCCCGGACGAGCGCTGCCCGTCCCGTGTGATGCTCGCCCGGAGTTCCGAGCCTCGAGCCCACACGAAACTAGACGCCTGTACCTTCCCGTCCGGTTGTCACCGCCCCACGAACAAACTCACGAACCAGAACTGAACGCCGCGTCGAACGACGCCTCGGGCGGCTCGATAGACGTGAGCTTGCGGACGAACGCCAGCGCGTCCGGCGCCCCCACCAGCCGATCCATTCCGGCGTCCTCCCACTCCACCGAGATGGGCCCCGAGTAGCCGATCGAGTTGAGCATCCGGAACACCGGCTCCCAGGGCACGTCGCCGTGCCCGGTCGACACGAAGTCCCAGCCCCGGCGCGGGTCGCCCCACGGCAGGTGCGAGCCCAGCCGACCGTTGCGTCCGTTGAACTGCTTGACCGACTCCTTGCAGTCCACGTGGTAGATCCGGTCCTTGAAGTCCCAGAGGAACCCGACCGGGTCCAGGTCCTGCCAGACGAAGTGCGACGGGTCGAAGTTCAGCCCGAACGCCTCCCGGTGCTCCACCGCGTCGAGTGCGGCCACCGTCGACCAGTAGTCGTACGCGATCTCCGACGGGTGCACCTCGTGGGCGAACCGCACGCCCTCGGAGTCGAACACGTCCAGGATCGGGTTCCAGCGCGCGGCGAAGTCCTCGTAGCCGCGGGTGATCATCGACGGCGGGACCGGCGGGAACATCGCCACCAGGTGCCAGATCGACGACCCGGTGAACCCGACCACGGTGTCCACACCCAACAGACGCGCAGCGCGCGCCGTGTCCTTCAACGCGGAAGCGGCCCGCTGACGCACTCCCTCGGCGTCCCCGTCACCCCACACCGCCGGCGACAGGATCCCCTGATGACGCTCGTCGATCGGGTTGTCGCACACCGCCTGACCGGTCAGGTGGTTCGAGATCGCCCAGACCTTGAGCCCGTAGCGGTCGAGGATCTCCCGCCGGGACGCCACGTACGACGGTGAGGAGACCGCCTGCGCCACGTCGAAATGGTCACCCCAGCACGCGATCTCGAGCCCGTCGTACCCCCAGCCCGACGCGAGTTTGCACACCTCCTCGAACGGCAGGTCGGCCCACTGTCCGGTGAACAACGTCACTGGCCTCGGCATGATCAGACCTCCACCCATCCGGATCCGCGGGAAGCGCTGAGCGAAACGGCCTCCAGCACCTTTTGCACCTGCAAGCCATCGGCGAACGACGGCGAAGGGTCCGAGTCGGAGCCGATGGCCAGGACGAAGTCCCGGAGCTCGTGCGTGAACGTGTGCTCGTACCCGAGCGGATGCCCCGGCGGCCACCACGCACCCAGATACGGGTGCGTGGGCTCGGTCACCAGCACCCGCCGGAACCCGTTCTCCTCGTCCGGCGACGACCCGTCGAAGAACAACAGCTCGTTCATCCGCTCGAAGTCGAACCGGATCCCGCCGTCGGACCCGTAGATCTCCAGCTGCATCGCGTTCTTCCGCCCGGTCGCGAACCGGGTGGCCTCGAACGTCGCGATGCCGCCCTGCGCGAACCGCCCGAAGAACACCGCCGCGTCGTCGACGGTCACGTCCCCGACGCCGGCGCCACCGGAGGCCGCCGACAGCCCGGACCCACCCGAGAGCGGCCGCGACGACACGAACGTCTCCAGCAGCCCCGAGACCCCCGACAGCACGTCGCCGACCACGAACTGGGCCGCGTCGACGATATGCGCCGCGATGTCCCCGAGCGCTCCGGACCCGGCCCGCTCCTTCTGCATCCGCCAGGTCAGCGGCGCGGACGGATCCACCAGCCAGTCCTGCTGGTACGCCGCCCGCACGTGGTGAAGCGTCCCGATCCGGCCGGCGGCCACCAGCGACCGCGCGTACGCCAGCGCCGGCACCCGCCGGTAGTTGAACGCCACCATCGAGCGGACGCCCCGCGCGGCCGCGTCGGCCGCCGCCGCGGCCATGTCGGCGGCCTCGGAAACACTGTTGGCCAAGGGCTTCTCACAGATCACGTGCTTGCCTGCGGCAAGGGCCGCGATGGCAATCGCAGCGTGCGTGTCCCCCGGCGTGCAGATGTCCACGATCTGCACGTCGTCACGCGCGATCAACGCCTGCCAGTCCGTCTCCGACGCCGCCCACCCGTGCTGCTCCGCGGCCGATTTCACGGCTACCGGATCCCTACCGGCGATGGCCGCCAGCCGCACTCCGACCGGCAGGTCGAATACGTGGTTCACGGTGCGCCATGCCTGCGAGTGCACGGCTCCCATGAACGCGTACCCGACCATGCCGACACCGAGTTCAGCTTTGCTCATGAACGGAATCCAGTCTTCAGGTATTGGTCCACGTTCTCCTTCGTCACGGTTGCCGAGGAGAGCGTGATGCTCGCCGGGACGTCGTTCTCGACCAGGTCGGAGAAGCCCTTCTTCTGGCCGATCAGCCGCGCGATGGAAATGGCCGAGGACGCCATGCTCGGGCTGTAGGTGACGGTCGCCTTCAACACCGAGTTGTCGGCCTTGATGAGCTCCATCGCGTCCAGCGAGCCGGCGCCGCCGACCATCAGGAACTCACTGCGGTTGGCCTGCCGGATCGCGGCCAGCACACCGAGGCCCTGGTCGTCGTCGTGGTTCCAGACCGCGTCGATCTTCGGTGCGGCCTGCAGCAGGTTCGAGGTGACCTGCTGGCCCGACGCGACGGTGAACTCCGCCGCGACCCGGTTGGTCACCTTGAAGCCCGCGCGGGCCAGCGCGTCCTTGAATCCCCGCGACCGGTCCTGCGTCAGCGGCAGCGAGTCGATGCCCGCGATCTCGGCGATGACCGGGTTCGACTTGCCCTTGAGCTGCGCCGCGATGTAGTTGCCCGCGGAGACGCCCATGCCGTAGTTGTCCCCACCGATCCAGGTCCGGTAGGCCAGCGGCGAGTCGAAGACCCGGTCGAGGTTGACGACCGGAATGCCCGCCGCCATCGCCTTGGCCGCGACCGCGGTCAGCTGCTTGCCGTCGTTCGGCAGCACGACGAGGACGCCGACCTTCTTCGTGATCAGCGTCTCGATCGCCGCGATCTGCGCCGCGACGTCGTTCGTCGGCTCGACCGGCTCGAACGTCACGTCCTCGAACGTCTTGGCCTGCGCCTCCGCGTTCTTCGCGATCGCGCCGATCCAGCCGTGGTCGGCCTGCGGCGCGGAGAACCCGATCGTCACCTGCGTGCCCTTGGCGGCGTTGTCGCCGCCCACGGCCTTGGTGTTGGTCTCCGGACGGTCGTCGCCGGAGTCGTTCGAGGTGCACCCCGCCGCGAGCAGGGTCGCGCCTACGGCGGCTCCCCCGAAGAGGAAGCCCCGTCGTCCGAGCCCGCTTCGCGGGCCACTGATGACGTCACTCATGGTTCTCTCCTTTGAGAAATACGAGAATTACGCAAGTCGGCGAACCACCGTCGGGCGACGAACGGCGGCGAGTGAACGGAAAGCAGGGTTAGGTCGCGGACTCCGAGCGGCGACGCTGCAGCAGCACGGCGCCCAGAATGATCAGGCCCTTCGCCAAGTTCTGCACCGGCGTGGACAGATTGTTCAGAATGAAAAGGTTCGTGATCAGCGTGAAGACGAGCACGCCCAGGAAGGTGCCGACGAGCGTGCCGCGGCCGCCGGTGAGCAGCGTTCCGCCGATGATCACCGCCGCGATGGCGTCCAACTCGTAGTTCTGGCCGTTCGTGGAGGAACCCGACGCGGTCTGGGCGGTGAGCATCACCGCGGCGAGCCCGCAGCACAGTCCGGACACCCCGTAGAGCAACGCGGTGTGCAGGCGGATGTCGATGCCGGCCAGGCGCGCGGCCTCGGGGTTGCCGCCGACCGCGACCGTGCGCCGACCGAACGTCGTCAGGTTCAGCACGACCCAGCCGATCGCGAACGTGCCGAGCAGCAGCCAGACCAGGTACGGAACCCCGAGGAACGCCCCGTCGGCGATCCCGTTGAACGTCTCGCTCTTGACGACCTGGGTCTGCAGGCCGGCGATCTGCTGCGCGAGCCCGCGGGCGCCGATGAGCATGCCGAGCGTGACGATGAACGGCACCAGTCGTCCGTAGGCGATGAGCGCGCCGTTGACCAGGCCGACGATCAGGCCGACGAGCAGCGCGCAGAGCACCATCACGAACGGGCCGTAGGACTGGGTGGCCACGGTCGTGCACCACACCGACGCGAGCCCGACGATCGAGCCGACCGACAGGTCGATGCCACCGCCGATGATCACGAACGTCATGCCGACGGTGACGACGCCGATCACCGACGCGTTGGTGAGGATGGTGCGAATGTTGCCGGTGGTGGCGAAGGTGTCGGCGGTGGCGAACCCGACGATGCACAGGATCACCAGGACGACGATCAGCCCGATGTTGCGGGTGGCGCCGCCCTCGGACAGGGCCGCCAGCCGGGCCCGGAGCGGGCCCGCCTCGGCCGCGGGGGTGGCGTCGGCCGCCGCGGCCTCGACCCGGGCCTGCTCGTCCGCCGGCGGAACCGTGGCGACCGGCGCCGGCCCCATTCCGGAAGCCGAGGCCGGGGGCTCCGGCGTGGTGGTCGGGTCGGTCGGGGGTCTGGTGGGATCAGTCATGAGCGCCTCGCTCCAATGCGGTGGCGGGAGGGGGTGCGCACTGCGCAAGTCGGGGGTTCAGCGGGAGGTGGTGACGCGTTCCCCGGCCATGACCAGGTCGAGGACCTGGGCTTCGGTCAGGTCGGAGGCCGGCGCTTCGTGCACGACCCTTCCCTCTCGCACGACCAGGACGCGGTCGGCGAGACCGAGCACTTCGGGAACTTCGCTGGAGACCATCAGCACGCCGACGCCCTGGTCGGCGAGCGAGCGGATCAGCGCGTAGAGCTCGGCACGGGCACCGATGTCGACGCCGCGGGTCGGCTCGTCGAGCAGCAGCAGGCGGGTCCGGCCCAGGAGCCAGCGCGAGACGACGGCCTTCTGCTGGTTGCCGCCGGACAGCGTCCGCATGGCACGGCGGGGATCGGCCGGGCGCAGGTCGAGCGATCGGGTGACCGCCCCGACCTCGGTCCGCTCGGCCCCCCGCCGCACGAAGCCGAACCGGGAGAACCGGCGCAGCGACGCGAGCGAGACGTTGCGGTAGACCGGCTCGCCGAGCAGGAGCGCCTGGCTTTTGCGCTCTTCGGGAGCCAAGCCCATGCCCGCGGCGACCGCGGCCTTCACGCTGCCGCGGCGGATCGGCTTGCCGTCCATCTCGACCGTGCCGGTGGCGGCCTTCCGCGCCCCGTAGACGGTCTCGAGGATCTCCGAGCGACCGGCGCCGACGAGACCGGCCAGCCCGACGATCTCCCCCGCCTTGACCTCGAAGGAGACGTCGCTGAACTCCTTCTGGCGGCCCAGGTCGGTGACCCGCAGCAGCGGTTCGCCGGGGGTGGTTGCGGCCCGCTGCGGGAAGACGTATTCGACGTTGCGGCCGGTCATGAGGCGGACGACCTCGTTCGTCGGGGTCGTCTTCGCGGGCAGGTCGACCGCGACCGTGCGGCCGTCCTTGAGGATCGTGACCCGGTCGCCGATCTCGCGGATCTCGGCCAGCCGGTGCGAGATGTAGATGACCGCGACCCCGGCCGACGTCAGGTCCCGGATGACCCGGAACAGGTTCTCCACCTCGTCGTGCGCGAGCACCGCGGACGGCTCGTCCATGATGATCAGCCGCGCGTCGTGCGAGAGGGCCCGCGCCATGCTGACGATCTGCTTGCCGGCGGCGGGCAGCCGGCCGACCTCACGACCGGCCGGGATCTCCGCGTGGCCGAGCCGCCCGAGCAGCTCCCGGGTGCGGCGGCGCGCCGCCCCGCGCGAGCTGAACCCGAGGCGGCGCGGCTCGTGCCCGAGGAACACGTTCTCCGCGACCGTCAGGTCGTCGACGAGGTCGAGTTCCTGGTAGATCGTCGCGAGCCCGGCGTTCAGCGCGGCCGTCGGCCGCACGAACCGGACTTCCGATCCCTGCCACTCGATCGTGCCCTCGTCGGGCTGGTGCGCCCCCGACAGCACCTTGATCAGCGTCGACTTCCCGGCGCCGTTCTGCCCGAGCAGGCAGTGCACTTCCCCGGGCGCGACGGTGAGGTCCACGCCGTCGAGCGCGCGCACGCCGGGGAACGTCTTCACGATCCCGGACAGCCGCAGCAAAGGCTCTGTCATGGTGTCACCGATCCGTAGGCGAGATCGCTGGCCAGCGTCGCCGCGCCGGCGACGCCGGCGCGGGCCCCGAGCTCGGACAGCACGACCGGCAGGTTCCGGGTGGCCAGCGGCAGCGACCGGCGGTAGATCACCGAGCGCACCTCGGCCAGCAGCAGGTGGCCGAGCCCGGCCAGGCCGCCGCCGATCACGATCATCGACGGGTTGAAGAAGCTCACGAGCGAGGCCAGCACCCCGCCGAGCCGTCGCCCGCCGTCGCGGATGAGCCCGATGCAGACCGGGTCACCCTCGGTCGCGCCGGCGCCGACGTCCGCCGCGGTCACGGTGCCGTTCAGGCGCAGGCGCTCGGCCAGCGCGGGCGACGTGTCGCTGCGTGCCGCGGCCAGCGCGTCGCGGGCCAGCGCGGCGCCGCCGAACATCGCCTCGAGGCACCCGGCGTTGCCGCAGGCGCACACCGGGCCGTGCGGGTCCACCTGGATGTGCCCGATGTCGCCGGCACACCCGTCGACCCCGCGGTACACCTGGCCACCGACCACGATGCCGCAGCCGATACCGGTGCCGACCTTCACGAACAGCAGGTCCTCGATCGACCGGGCCACCCCGCCGCCGCGTTCACCGACGACCATGATGTTGACGTCGTTGTCGACGACGACCGGGCAACCGTGCCGCCCGGCCAGCTCCTCGCGCACCGGGTAGCGGTCCCAGCCGGGCATGATCGGCGGCGACACCGGAACCCCGTCGCGGAAGCTCACCGGGCCGGGAACACCGAGGCCGATCCCGGCCAGCCGGGGCAGGTGCCCGTCGACCCTGGCCTTCTCGACCAGGTCGTCGATGCGGTCGAGCACGGCCTCCGGGCCGCGCCGGATGTCGATCGGTTCCTCGATCGAGGCGACCGGCTCCAACGAGCCGTCGGTGACCTCGACGGTCACCGACGTCACGCCGAGGTCGACGCCGATGAACCGCAGGTCGGGGTCGAGCTCGACCATCGTCGAGCGCCGGCCACCCCGGGACGCGGCCGGCCCACCGTCGCGGGCCAGGCCGAGTTCGTTCAGACGGGTCAGCTCGGCGGCCAGCCGGGCTCGCGGGAGTTCGAGCCGGTCGCCGAGCTCGGCCCGCGAGGCGGGCCCCTCGTTACGAAGGGTCAGGAGGATCTGGGACTGAGCGGAGTTGTCGGGTCGGGGCCGAGGCGTCATTGCGCAGCCTTCCCACGGTTGCCTGCGTCACAAGGCGTGGGGAGACCGTAGAGCCCGCTTCCAGTCGGTGTCCAGAGTCTTTCGGATTACAGACGCCTAACTTTTGTTCGATCGAGACGAAAGTTCTTGCACGCCGGTACGAAACTGGGCGTAGCGGTCACGAGCCCCGGAGTAGTCGTCGGTCGCGTCCGGGGTGTGCTCGGCCGCGACCGTCCACCGGGGCGGCTCCGCCGCACCCGAGAGCGCCCACGCCGCCTGGCGCGCGGCGCCCAGCGCGACGTACTCGCCGGGCGCAGGCACGTCGACCGGAACGCCGAGGATCCCGGAAGCCACCGCGCGCACTGCCGGCGACATCGCGGCCCCGCCGATCAGCAGCGCCCGCCGGACCGGCACCCCGTGTTGGCGGACGGCGTCCAGGCCGTCGGCCAGACCGAGCAGCATGCCCTCCACCGCGGCCCGCGCGAGATTCTCGGGGCGAGCGTTTGCCCTGGTCAGACCAGTGATCCGCCCGGTCTCGTCGGGGAGGTCGGGGGTGCGCTCGCCGTCCAGGTACGGCAGGAGCGTGAGCCCGGCGGCGCCGGGTGTGCTGGCCAACGCCAGCTCCGAAAGACGGTCCAGGTCGACGCCGAGCAGGTCGGCCGCCGCGGTCAGCACCCGCGCCGCGTTGAGCGTGCAGACCAGCGGCAGGAACCGGCCGGTGGCGTCGGCGAAGTCGGCGACGAACCCGCTCGGGTCGTTCGTCGACGCCTCGGCCACCGCGAACACCGTGCCGCTCGTACCCAGGGACACGACGACGTCACCCGGGCCGGCACCGAGCCCCAGCGCGGCCGCCATGTTGTCGCCGGTACCGGCGGCGAGCGCGATGCCCTCCGGGGTCCGGCCGACGATCTCGGCGGGCGCGGCCACGCGGGGGACGCCGATCTCCCGGCCGAACGCGCGCTCGAGCAGGTCGAGGCGGTACTCGCCGGTCGCGGCCGACCAGTAACCGGTGCCGGACGCGTCGCCGCGGTCGGTGGTGGGGGCGATGCTCCGGCCGGACAGCTTCCAGGTGAGCCAGTCGTGCGGCAGCAGGATCTGCTCGACCCGCTTCGCCTGCTCGGGTTCGTGCGCGGCGAGCCAGCGCAGCTTCGTGACCGTGAAGCTCGCGACCGGCACCAGGCCGACCGCGTCGGTCCAGGCCTGCGCCCCGCCGAGCTCGTCGATCAGGTCGGTGGCCGCGCCGGCCGAACGGGTGTCGTTCCAGAGCAACGCCGGGCGGACGACGTTCCCGTCGGCGTCGAGCGTCACCATGCCGTGCTGCTGGCCGCCGACGGCCATCGCCTCGACACCGTCGAGCAGACCGTCGGATGCTGTCTGCAGTGCCGACCACCAGATGGCCGGGTCGACCTCGGTGGCGTCGGGGTGCGGGGCCCGGCCCTGCCTGACCACCTCGCCGGTCTCGGAATCGCAGATGAGGACCTTGGTGGATTGCGTCGAACAGTCGACGCCAGCGACGAGTGCCATGGCGTTTTTCCTACCTTGTGATGTCCGTTCGCACCACCATGCCGAGTCGTGCGCCCATTCGGCGGGCCGCCTCCTCGAGCCGATTCGGCGGATGTGCGGCATAACCGATCACGAGTCCGGGCCGCCCGGGGGCGGTGCGGTGCCAGGACAGCGGGTGCACCCGGACGCCGACCTCGGCGACCTGCTCGGCCAGCACGGTGTCGGGGATCTCACCGGGGAGCGTGATCAGCAGGTGCAGACCGGCGGCGACGCCCTCGACGCGGGCGGCGGGGAGGTGCTGCTCGAGCGCGGCGAACAGCGCGTCGCGGCGACGGCGCTGACGCTGGCGGACCCGGCGGAGGTGGCGCTCGTACTCCCCCGATCGCAGCAGGTGGGCCAGCACCAACTGGGACAGGGCCGGGTTCCCCAGGTCGGTGGAGTGTTTGACGGCGATCAGGTCGTCGCGCGTCGCGCGCGGCGGGATCATCCAGCCCAGGCGCATGCCGGGCGCGAGGGTCTTCGACGTACTGCCCATGTAGACGACGCGGTCGGGCGCGGAGGCCTGGAGCGCGGCGACCGGGGCCCGGTCGTAGCGGTGCTCGGCGTCGTAGTCGTCTTCGAGGACGAGGCCGCCCCAGGCGAGCAGTTCGCGGCGGCGAGCCGGGCTGAGCACGACGCCGGTGGGGAACTGGTGGGCGGGCGTGAGCAGCACGGTGTCCAGCCCGGTGGCGACCAGGTCCTCGACGCGGAGGCCGTGTTCGTCGACCGGGACGGGCCGTGGGCGCAGACCCCAGCTGGTGATCTGGTCCCGGGCTCCTCGCGAACCGGGGTCCTCCATCGCGACGTCCCGCGCCCCGAGGACCCTGGCGGCCAGGGCGAGGGCCTGAGCGACTCCCGCGACCACGAGGATGTCGTCGGGTTCGGCCCGGGTGCCGCGGGTGCGCGCGAGCCACACCGCCAGCTCACGGCGGAGCGACAGCGTGCCGCGCGGATCGCCGTAGCCCAGGTCGGTGCTGGTCATCGACGTGAGCACGGCCCGTTCCGCACGGAGCCAGGCCGCGCGCGGGAACGCGGCCAGGTCCGGCCGCCCGGGCGACAGGTCGAACTCGATGCCCTCCCCCGGCCCCAGCGGCAACCGCAACCCGGCCGGATCGAACGCCACCCCGTCCGGCCCGCGCCCGGGCGGCGGGGGCGCGAGCGGGGCCAGCCGGTTGGTCACGACGGTGCCGGCGCCGGTGCGGGCCTCGGCCAGCCCTTCGTCGACCAGGCGCCGGTAGGCCTCGACCACCACGCCCCGGGAGACCCCGAGATCAGCGGCGAGATCACGTGTCGCGGGCAGCCGCGCCCCCGGCCCGAGACGGCCGTCCACGACGGCGACGCGCACGGCGTCGACGAGCCAGGTGGTGATGCCTTTGGCCGGAGCGGCCTCGGCCCGGAGCTGCAGGAAGTCCGACCCCGCCGACATTGGTCCACCTTTTCGCGCCACAAATGGTCCTTCAACCGGACCATGTTCGGACCCCAGCATGGCTGCATGCTCACTTCACGTCTAGCGGCCGCGTCCGGCGCGACCGGAATGGTGTTCGTCGGCGGGAGCGTCGCGGTGTCGTCGCTGCTCGTCGGTAGCCCGCTGTTCACCGTGCAGGCGGTGCGCTACGCGCTGGCCTGCGTGCTGCTGATCGGGTTCGCCCGGCTCGCCGGACAGCGCCTGGTCCGGCCGCGGGGAGCGGAGTGGCTCTGGCTGAGCGGGATCGCGGTGACCGGCCTGGTGGTGTTCAACATCGCCCTCGTGCAGGGATCCCAGCACGCCGAGCCGGCCGTGCTGGGGGTCGCGGTGGCGAGCGTCCCGGTGCTGATGGCGGCGGTCGGACCGCTGCTGGAAGGCGCCCGGCCGAGCGTGCGTGCGCTGGTCGCGGCGCTCGTGGTGACCGCAGGAGCGGGCCTGGTCGAAGGACTCGGGCGCAGCGACGGCCTGGGGCTGCTGTGGGCGGTGGTCGTGTTCGCGAGCGAGGCCGCGTTCACGCTGCTGGCGGTGCCGGTACTCGGGCGGCTCCGGCCGTGGGGGGTCTCGGTGCACACCACCTGGATCGCCGCGGTGGCCTTCCTGGTGATCGGCGTCGTGCGCGAAGGCCCGACCGCGGTGTCGGAGTTCGGCCGGGCCGAGGTCGGGGCGATCGTCTACCTCGCGGTCGCGGTGACCGCGCTGGCGTTCGTGCTCTGGTACACGTGCGTCGCCCACCTCGGGAGCAGCCGCGCCGGGCTGCTCACCGGCGTCGCGCCGGTGTCGGCGGCGCTGTGCGGGGTGATGCTGGGACAGCCGGTGCCGGGCGTGCTCGTGTGGGTGGGTATCGCGGTGGTGGCCGCCGGGCTGGCCATCGGCCTGCCGTCGCGCTCAGCCCCCGCTGGAGGGCTCGAGGTCGGGCCCGTCGGGCCGGATCCAGCCGCGGCGGATCCCCTCGTCGACCAGGCGGCCGGTTGCCGCGCCCAGTGACGTGGAACCGGCGACCACCCCGGACTCGCGGGCCCGGACCGTGCTCTCGGTGGCCCCGGGCATGTGCCACGTCCCGCCCCCGGTGAGCCAATTGAGCAGCATCGGCTCGAGCCGGTCCATCGCCTTGCCGAAGCGCGCCTCGGGCGTCGCACCGGCCTCGAACTCGTCCCACAACGCGCGCAGGTGCGTCGCCTGGTCGTCGGGCAGCAGCGTGAACAGCCGGTCGGCCGCGGCCTCCTCGCGTTCCCGCTGCCCCACGACCGCGGCCGGGTCGAACACCGGGCTGTCACCCGCGTGGATCTCCACCAGGTCGTGCACGATCACCAGCCGCATCGTGTGCCCGACGTCGATCGGCTCGTCGGCGTACTCGGCGAGCAGCAGCACCATCAGAGCGAGGTGCCACGAGTGCTCGGCGTCGTTCTCCCGCCGCTCGGCCGCCGCCAGCGGCGAGGCCCGCAGCACGGTCTTGAGCTGATCGACCTCGGCGATGAACGACAGCTGCCGCCGGAGCCGCTCGTCGATACCGTCGGGCAGCGGATTGCGGTCGATGAGCACGGCGCCCACCCTAAACCGCGGACGCCGGCGCCCGCCGCTTCGTCGACGCCCTTCCGAGCGTCCACAGTGCCGGAACGAGGGCGGAGACGACCGTCACCCCGACGCACACCGCGGCCACGGTGGTGACCGGGCCCCACGGCACCACGACCGGTAGCGGTCCGCCCGTCAGCTGCCAGAGGCACAGCCACAGCGCTGCGCTCGACAACACCGTCGCCGCTGCGGCGAGAACCAGGCCCAGGGCCGACACCAGCAGCGCCTCCGCGCACACGGCCCGCACCACCTGCAGCGGCGTCGCCCCGGCCAGGCCGAGCAACTCGGACTCGCCGCGCCGGTCGCGTGCCGCCATCAGCGTCGTCCCGACGATCGAGAGCACCGCGAGCACCGTCGCCAGCCCGAGAATGACCTGCAGCCCCAGCGTCTGCGCGCGCCGCGAGGTCCTCGTGGTAGCCAGCTCCCCACGCCCCCGCACAGCGGCCTCGATCGCGCGGGAGACCTCCGCCCGGGACGCCCACGGCGCCACGCTCACCTCCACCCGTGACGCGACCGCCGTCCCGGCGTGGCGGCCGGACAGGAACGCCCCGTTGCCGCCGACGCCCTCGCGCACCACCGCCACGACCCGGAACGAACGCGGGCTCCCGTCGGCCAGCCAGACCTGGACGTGCTCCCCCACCGACCAGCCGAACTCCGCGTCCACCACGATCGACTGATCGTCGAGGGCCGACGGGTCACCGGCGAGCACCGGCACCCCGGTGACCCGGTCGACCGCGCGCGCAGTGTGCCGCACGACCGCCGCGTCGTCGTCGGCGGCGTAGACGACGGTCGGACGGACGACGTTCACCGACGCCACGCCCGGCACGGCGCGGACGCGGGCCACCGCGTCCGGATCCAGGCCCAGCTCCGAGGAGACTGCCAGGCCTTCGCGCTCCGCGGACTTCGCGGCGTCGATCGTCGCCGTCACCGTCAGCACACCACCGGCCAGACCGGCCGTGAGCAGCACCGGAGCCGCCATCGCGGCGGTACGCCTGGCCGCGGTCAGCGCCGCCTGCCGGGCGAGCAGCCCGGTAAGCGTCCCGAGGAGACGCGCCAGCGGCGGCACGACCAGCGGCGCGAGCAACGCGATCGCGACCAGCAGGAGCATCGTCGCCGGGAGGTAGTGCTTGCGGCCGAGCGCCGCGGCGGGCGCGGCCACCACCGGCTCCACGAGCATGAACAGCGCGCCGGAGAACGTCACCAGGCCGAAGATCCAGCGGCCCGGCGTCATCGGGGTTCCGACCGCGGTCTCGCGCAGCGCCTCCACCGGCCGGATCCGCCCGGCGCGGTGGGCGGCGGCCACCACCCCGAGCAGCGCGGTGAGCACCCCCGCCCCGGACGCGACGACGAACGGCCAGCGCGGGTCCGGAACCGTGAACCACGGCGGAGCCAGCCCGTTGTCGACGAGCCACACCGCCACCCCACGGGCCAGCGGTCCGCCCAGCGCGCACCCGGCGGCGGACCCGGCCACGCCCAGCAGCAGCCCTTCGGCGATCACCGACCGGCGGACCTGGCCGGGGGTCGCACCCGAGGTACGCAGGAGCGCCAGCTCGCGCCGCCGGGTCGCCACCGCGTACGCGAACGTCGACGCGATCACGAACACCGCGACGAACCCCGACACCCCCGCTGCGGTCCCGACGATCGCGTTCGCCGCGACCAGGGCCTCGGTGTCGGCGCGGTGATCCGGGTCGAGCGCCCGGCGCCGGGCTCCGGTCGATACCCGGGCGTCGTCGCCGAGAGCCGCTCGGACGGCCGCCGGCGCGGCCCCGGACGCCACCGCGTCGACCCGCGGCGAGAGCCGCGCCGCCTCGGCGTCGGTGAAGAAGATCGCCTGCTCGAACGGGACCGGCGCGGTCAGCCCGACCACCCTGTAGACCCGGATCTCGGCCGCGGTCAGCACGGTCACCGCGCTCCCCACCCCGACCCCGGCCACGCCGTCGCGGACGACGACCTCGGTGGCCTTCCGGGGGCCCCGGCCCGTCACGAGCCGGTAGTTCCCGAGCCGGGCCGCCGCCCACGGCCGGCCCACCGCGCCGGGCTCACTGCCCGCGAGGCCGGCGGGGAAGATCCGGTCGATCACCGCGGGGCCCAGCCCGGTCACACGCGCGACCACCTCCGGCCGGAGACCGCGGGATTCGGCCAGCGGGATCACCTGCACCCCGTTCGCGGTCGGGACACGCAGCTCGTCGCGGGGCGTCACCACCACCGGCGCGGCCGCGTACCGCCGGGGCGGGCGGTCCGGTGCGGTCACCGTGCCCGCGATCACCACCCCGGCGGCGGCGATCAACGCCACGCCGAGCGTCAGCGTGAGCACCGTCGTGACGAACGTCGTCCAGCGGGACCGCAGGGTACTGAGCGCGACGGTCAGCACGCCGGTTCCGCCAGCCGGGCCATCCGCTCCACCACCGACGCGTGGGTCGGCCGGTCGAGCTCCTCCACCGGGCGCCCGTCGACGAGGAACACCACGCGGTCGGCGTACGCGGCGGCGACCGGATCGTGCGTCACCATCACGATCGTCCGCCCGGTCATCGCGCGCAGCATCTCCAGCACGCCCCTCCCGGCGGCGCTGTCCAGCGCACCGGTCGGTTCGTCGGCGAAGAGCACCGGCGGCGCGCTCACCAGGGCGCGGGCGATCGCGACCCGCTGCTGCTGCCCCCCGGACAGCTCGCCGGGCCGGTGCCGCTCCCGGCCGGCCAGCCCGACCTGGGCGAGCGCCCCGCGGATCGTGTCCCGTCCGGGGCGACGGCCGGCCAGCCGGAGCGGCAGCCCCACGTTCTGCTCCGCGGTCAGCGACGGCAGCAGGTTGAACGACTGGAAGACGAAGCCGATCCGGTCCCGGCGCAGGCGCGCCAGCCGGGTCTCGCTCAACCGCGTGAGGTCGACGCCGGCCACCAGCACGCTCCCGCGGTCGGGCCGGTCGAGCCCGGCCGCGCACTGCAACAGCGTCGACTTCCCCGACCCCGACGGCCCCATGACCGCCGTGAACGTCCCGGCGGGACAGTCGAGGTCGACGCCGTCGAGAGCGGTCACGCGCGCCGATTTCCGCCCGTAGGTCTTGGTGACCCCACGCAGCCCTACCGCCTGATCGTCCATGCCGTCGAGCACAGCGGAGCGACGACCGGCACGCACCAGGCCTGCTTCGACGTCGGAGGTAGTGGTTTCTCTACTGTCGTGGCCGCACCGCACCCGTAGGGTCCGACCGTGATGCGTGCCGTGGTGTCCCTCGCGACCGGAGTGGTCACCGGCGCGGTCACGGCGGTGCTCCTGCTCGGGCTGGTCACGGTCGGCGCCCTCACCGCGCCGGTGCTGATCGGGCTGCCGATCCTGGGGGCCGTGCTGCTGTCGGGGCTGCCGGTGGGCTGGGTCGAGCGTCGCCGGCTGGGGGTGGACGGCGACCCGCACCGGGAGCCGGACCGGCCCGGTCTGCGCGCCTGGCTGAGCTGCCGGCTCCACGAACGCGCCAGCTGGCGGGAGCTGGCGTACGCGCTGCTGCTCGGCGGCCTGCTGTGGTGGCTGGACCTGGCCGTGCTCGGCTACGGCGTCGCGGTGCCGCTGTCGCTGATGTCCTCACCGGTGCTGCAGGCCTGGTTCGACGAGGTCAAGGTGCTGAAGCTGGTGCTCGTCACCACGCCGGGGCAGGCCTGGGCGGCCGCGGTCGTCGGGGTGCTCGCGCTGCCGCTCGCGGGGTATCTCATCCGGCTCTACGCCGCCGGGCGGGCGCGGCTCGCCCGGGCGTTCCTCGCCCCGCGGCGCGGCGTCACCGACGAGAACGTCGTCGAGCTGGTCCGGTCGCGCGCCCGCCTGGTGGACGCGTTCGACGCCGAACGCCGCCGCATCGAACGGGACCTGCACGACGGTGCGCAGCAGCGTCTCGTCGCCCTGGGCATGACGCTCGGCCTGGCCCGTCTGGCCGGGCCCGACGAGATGCGCACGCTCGTGGAACGTGCCCACGGTGACGCCCGGCGCGCGCTCGACGAACTCCAGGAGTTCCTCCGCGGTATCCACCCGCGGATCCTCACCGATCGGGGCCTGCCCGCCGCCGTCGCCGAGCTCGCGGACCGGTCCGGAGTCCCGGTCGACGTCGAGCTCGAGCTGCCCGGGCGGCTGCCGTCGTCGGTGGAGGTGGCCGCGTACTTCGTGGTGTGCGAGGCGCTGACCAACGTGGCCAGGCACAGTGGGTGTTCGAGTGCGTCGGTGACCGGTGGGCAGGAGGGCTCCCGGCTGGTCGTCGAGATCCGGGACGACGGGGTGGGCGGCGCTTCCGCGGCCCCGGGCAGCGGTCTGGCCGGCCTGGCCGACCGGGTCGCCGCGGCGGCCGGCCGGCTCGCGCTGGTGAGTCCGCCGGGTGGGCCGACGGTGTTGCGGGTGGAGCTGCCGTGCGCGCCGTCCGAGTAGTGCTCGCCGAGGACGGCGCGTTGATCCGGGAGGGCATCGCGGCCGCGCTGTCCCGCTTCGGGTACGACGTGGTGGCGTCGGTGGGGGACGCCGATTCGCTGCGGTCGGCGACGTCGGCGTTCGATCCGGACCTGGTCGTGACCGACGTCCGGATGCCGCCGGACGAGACCGACGACGGGCTGCGAGCCGCGGTGACGCTGCGCAGCGGGCGTCCCGGGCTCGCGGTGCTCGTGCTCAGCCAGTACATCGAGCTGACCTACGCCGCCGAGCTGCTCGACTCCCCCGGGAACGCCGGGGTCGGCTACCTGCTGAAGGACCGGATCACCGACGTCGGGGCGTTCGTCGACGCGGTGGCGCAGGTGGTGGCCGGACGCACGGTCGTCGATCCCCAGGTGGTGAGACAGCTCTTGCGGCGCAACCGCGACCCGTTGCAGCGGCTGAGCGAGCGGGAGCGCGAGGTGCTCGCGCTGATGGCCGAGGGGCGGTCGAACGCCGCGATCGCCCGGCAGCTGCGGGTCACCGACGCCGCGATCGGCAAGCACATCACCGGCATCTTCACGAAGCTCGACCTGGAGCAGGCCGGTGACGACAACCGCCGTGTCCTCGCCGTCCTGACCTACCTGCGGAGCTAGACGGGCTCGTGGGTGGCGCGGGCGGCGTCGAGCAGGACCTCGGCTTCGGCCCGGGCGGCGTCGGAACTCCGGTCGGCGGGGTCGTCGAAGCGCAGTTGCCAGGTCAGGCCGTCGTGGCCGGGCACGCGCCTGGCGACCACCCGGACTCCCCCACCGCCGCTCAGCGCGTGGTGCTCGGTGTGCGCGACGCTCCGCTCGACCCGCTCCCGCACCTGGACCGGCAGGTCACGCGGGTCGGGCAGCCGCAGCCGACGCACCGCGCCGTCCGCCACCACCCCGGGCTCGACCTCGACCCCCGGCGTGACGACGAGCGACCCGTCGCGCCACACCGCCTTGTGGATCTCGTGCCAGCCGAGCCGGTGCCACTCCTGATCGGAGACGCCCTTCTTCGGCGGCAGCCAGAGCGCGTGCACGCTCGCCACCGCGACCGCCTCCGCGGTGGTGGCCCACGACACGACCCGGTCGGCCGGGTCCAGCGGTGGCGTCACCGGCGGGGCGTCCCGGCGGAACAGCCGGTCGAGGAGCTTCATCACAGGCCTCCGATCGCTTGTTCGCGCAGCCCGTGCAGATACTGCTCGAGCGCGACCAGCTCACCGAAGAGCTTCATGTACTCGTCCACGGCGTCGACCGGGTTGACCCGCTGCAACTTCGACTTGACCGCGACGACGCGCCGCACCGTCGCGAGCCGCTGCACCTCGTTGATCTGCGCGGACACGTAGCGGGGATCGATCTCCCCGTCGTTGAAGAGCCGCTCGACCGCCAGCTCGACGATGAGCGCCTTGCCGACCAGGTCGTCACACGCGTCGATGAGCGCCTGCACCCACTCGGGCCCGGACGTACCGACCACCGCGCCGCCGACCACCGCGACCGCGCGCCGCACCGACCGGTACGCCGGGTTGGTGTACGCGTCCTCGCCGACCGCGTCGAACAGCGGCCCGGCCAGCACCGGCTCCTGCACGGCGAGCTTGATGGCCTCGCGCTCCAC
Organism: Cryptosporangium arvum DSM 44712; assembly: GCF_000585375.1. NCBI lineage: Bacteria > Bacillati > Actinomycetota > Actinomycetes > Cryptosporangiales > Cryptosporangiaceae > Cryptosporangium > Cryptosporangium arvum. Next base: position 1,650,074 of record NZ_KK073874.1, on the reverse strand, counting down.
CATCAGCGCGCGGTCGGCCGGGTCGGGCCGCCCACCGGCCGGGCTCACCGGCGCGTCGTCTTCGGCCTCGGGCGCACCACCTTGACGCGGCGCCCTCCCGTTCGGGGCCGCGTTGCGACCGCCCCCGCCCTTGCCGCCGCCCTTGCCGGCCGCCTCGTTGACCGCCTTGAGCACCGGCTCCAGGTCCATGCCGAGGTCACCGGCGAGCTTGCGCGCGTACTCCGGCCGCAGCGCCCGGTCCTTGATGCGCGCGACCAGCGGTGCGGCGGCGCGCAGTGCGGCGACCCGGCCCTCGACGGTGTCCAGGTCGTACTTCGCCAGCAGCGTCCGCAGCACGAACGCGACGAGCGGCTCGCGGCGGGCCACCAGGTCACGCACCGCGGAGTCGCCGTGCGCGAGCCGCAGCTCGCAGGGGTCCATGTTCTGCGGCGACACCGCGATGAACGTCTGGGCGACGAAGCGCTGGTCGTCCTCGAACGCGCGCACCGCGGCCTTCTGCCCGGCGGCGTCGCCGTCGAAGGTGAAGATGACCTCGCCGCGGAACTCGTCCTGGTCCATCAGGAGGCGCCGCAGCACCTGGATGTGGTCGGCGCCGAACGCGGTGCCGCAGGTGGCGACCGCGGTGACGACACCGGCGAGGTGGCAGGCCATCACGTCGGTGTAGCCCTCGACGACGACCGCGCGCTGCTGCTTCGCGATGTCCTTCTTCGCGTTCGCGACGCCGTAGAGGACGTGCGACTTCTTGTAGATCGGCGACTCGGGGGTGTTCAGGTACTTCGGGCCGTCGTCGCCGTCGAGCAGGCGGCGGGCGCCGAACCCGATCACCTCGCCGCCGAGGTCGCGGATCGGCCAGACCAGCCGCCCGCGGAACCGGTCGATCAGCGACCCGGACCGCGCGGCCTTCGAGATACCGCCGGTGACCAGCTCCTCGTTGGTGAAGCCGCGGCCGCGCAGGTGTTTGGTGAGCGCATCCCAGCCGGCGGGGGCGAACCCGCAGCCGAACTGGCGGGCCGCGTCGGGCCCGAAGCCCCGGGCGGCGAGGAACTCGCGCGCGGGCATCGCGTCGCGGGTGCCGAGCTGCTCGGCGTAGAACTCGGCGGCCGCGGTGTGCGCGGCGATGAGCCGCTGACGCTGGCCGGTGTTGCGCACCGGCGCCGGCCCGGCCTCGGTGTAGGTGAGCTGGATCCCCGCCCGGGCGGCCATCCGCTCGACCGCTTCGGAGAACGTCAGCATCTCCGTCTTCATGACGAAGCTCAGGACGTCGCCACCCTCGGCGCAGCCGTAGCAGTAGTAGACGCCTTTAGCCGGGTTGATGTTGAAAGACGGCGTTTTCTCGTCGTGGAAGGGGCACAGCCCTTTGAACGTGCCGCCGCCCGCCGGCCGGAGCGTCACCCGCTCACCGACGACGTCGACGATCGGTGACCGTTCCCGCACCAACGCGATGTCGCTGTCCCTGATCCGCCCCGCCACGGCGTCGAGTCTATGGCGAACCCCCGACAATCGGCGGCGACCCCTTCTGGCAGTCTTCTTGCGATAGTGGGCAATGCTGCCAGTCGACTGAACCGACGTCGGCACGGCATGCTCAGCGGCATGAGCATCGAGGTGCACGAACTGCTGGTCTTCCCTGGTCCCGACGGTACCGCCGGCAACCCGCTCGGCGTCGTCCTGGACGGTGCGAGCGTTCTCCGGGCCGACCGTCAGGGCGTCGCGGCCGAGCTCGGCTACAGCGAGACCGTCTTCGTCGACGACGCGGCCACCGGCGCGATCACGATCTTCACCCCCGCCGTCGAGCTGCCGTTCGCCGGTCACCCGACCGTCGGCACCGCCTGGCTGCTCGCCCGGGAGAAGGCCCCGGTCGACGCGCTGCGCCCGCCCGCGGGGACCGTCGCGGTCCGCTACGAGACGGACCTGACCTGGGTGACCGCCCGTCCGGAATGGACACCGAAGTTCGACTTCCGGCAGCTCGGCAGCGCGGCCGAGGTCGAGAACTACCCGCTGCCGACCGAGGGCCAGCAGTACGTCTGGGCCTGGATCGACGAGGCCGCCGGAATAGTGCGATCCCGGTCCTTCCCGGTCGATATGGGCATTCAGGAGGACGAAGCTACCGGCGCCGCCGCGGTCGCGCTCGTCGGGAAGCTCGGCCGCAGGGTCGAGATCCACCAGGGCGTCGGTTCGGTCCTGATCGCCGGCCCGACCGGCGACGGAGCGGTCGAGCTCGGTGGCCGCACCACCGCCGTGCGCAGGCTGGAGCTGGCCCGATGAAGGTCCTGCGCGGGCTGGTCACCCGCGTTCCGGCGGCCGAACCCGAGGCGGCGGTGGCTCGCCTCAGCGAACGGTTCCGCTTCGAAACCGACTGTGCCGACGTCGCGAGCGACCTGTCGCATGGCGTCACGGGGTTCGTCGTCGTGGACGCCCGGTCGCCGGAGAAGTACGCCGCCGGACACGTCCCCGGGGCGCTGAACCTGCCGACCCGGAGCATCACCGCGGAGAGCACCGGGCACCTCGACCGCGCGGCGATGTACGTCACCTACTGCGACGGCCCGCACTGCAACGGCTCCACCAAGTCCGCGCTGCGCCTGGCCGAACTGGGCTTCCGCGTCAAGGAAATGCTCGGCGGTTTCCATTTCTGGACCCTGGACGGCCACCCGGTGGAGTGACCGCCCTGGGCCCCTCGGCCACGGCCTAGAAACCGACGACGGCGTGCGGCACGTACGGCTTCTCGAGGGCGGCGATCTCGTCGGCGGAGAGGTCGAGGTCGACCGCGGCCGCCGCGTCCTCCAGGTGCGAGAGTTTGCTCGCCCCGATGATCGGCGCGGTGACACCGGGCCGGGCGAGCATCCAGGCGAGGGCCACCTGCGCCCGCGGGACACCGCGTTCCTCGGCGATGCGTGCCACCGCCGCGACGACGGCCCGGTCGGCCTCGACGTCGTAGAGCCGGCTGCCGAACGCGTCGCTCTCGCTGCGGTTGGTGGTGACCTCGGGGTCGCGGGTGAGGCGGCCCCGGGCCAGCGGCGACCACGGGATGACGCCCACGCCGGCGTCGATGCTGAGCGGGATCATCTCCCGCTCCTCCTCCCGGTTGAGCAGGTTGTAGTGGTTCTGCATCGAGACGAACCTGGTCCAGCCGTGCTTCTCGGCGACGTGGAGGTACTTGGCGAACTGCCACGCCCACATCGAGCTCGCGCCGATGTAGCGCGCCTTACCGGCCTTCACGACGTCGTGGAGCGCCTCGGCGGTCTCCTCGATCGGCACCTGGGGGTCGAAGCGGTGGATCTGGTACAGGTCGACGTAGTCGGTGCCGAGGCGGCGCAGGCTGTTGTCGATCTCGGCGAGGATCGCCTTGCGGGAGAGGCCGGCGCCGTTCGGGCCCTCGTGCATCCGCCCGTTGACCTTGGTGGCCAGGACGATCTCGTCGCGCTTGGCGAAGTCACGCAGCGCGCGCCCGACGATCTCCTCGCTGCTGCCGTCGCTGTAGACGTTCGCGGTGTCGAAGAAGTTGATGCCGACGTCGAGCGCCTTCCGGATGAACGGGCGGCTCTCGTCCTCGGGGAGCGTCCAGCTGTGGTTCCCGCGGTCCGGATCGCCGTAGGTCATGCAACCCAGGCAGATCCGGGAGACTTCCAGACCGGTGCGGCCGAGCCGGGCGTACTTCATTGCGGTGCTCCTTCCAGGGGTCCGGCGAGGCGGTCGTGCCAGGCGACCGCCGCCGGGTCGGTCAGGCTCGCCACCTGGTCGATGACGACGCGCAGGCGGGCGGCGTCGTCGGCGGCGCTCTTCCAGAGCGGAGCGAAAATGGGGTCGAGCGCGTCCGGAGCCCGGTGCAGGAGGGCCTCGACCAGCCGGGTCAGTATCTCGCGCTGCCGGACGTAGCGCGCGTTCGCGCCGGGGCGGTTCATCACGTAGCGCAGCGCGAGTCCTTTGAGGAGCGCGCACTCGGCCCGGGCCCGCCGGGGGATCTCCAGGTCGGCCGCGTAGCCACGCAGCGGGCCCGGACCGGTCTTCTCCCGGGTGGCCCGCACCGCGACCGCGGACAGCCGCCCGACCAGTGCGCTGGTGACCTGCTTGAGCCGGGACTGCGCGAGGTGACTGCCGTCGTACCGGGCGAGCCCCTCCACGACGGGCTCGGCGAGCAGCTCGGTGAGCACCGCACGCAGGTCGCCCGGGGACTCCGGCGAGTAGACACGGGCCACGTCGGCGCAGAGCGCGTCGCGTTCGTCCGGGTCGGCGAGCAGTTCGATCCGGACGTGGCCGGCGTGCACGCCGTCCTCCAGGTCGTGGACGGAGTAGGCCACGTCGTCGGCCCAGTCCATGATCTGGGCTTCCAGACACCGCCGGTCCGGCGGAGCCTGCTCCCGGTACCACTCGAAGACCGGCTGGTCGTCGGGGTAGACGTTGAACTTCCGGGTGCCCGGTTTCCGGCCCCACGGGTACTTCGTGATCGCGTCGAGCGTCGCGCGGGTGAGGTTGAGGCCGGCCCCGGGCACCTTCGCTTCCAGCCGGCTCACCACGCGCAGGGTCTGGGCGTTGCCCTCGAAGCCACCGGCCGGTTGCGCCACGACGTCGAGCGCGTCCTCGCCGTTGTGGCCGAACGGCGGGTGCCCCAGGTCGTGCGCCAGCCCGGCGGTGTCGACGACGTCCGGGTCGGCGCCGAGCGCGACGCCCATCTCGCGGGCGATCTGGGCGACCTCCAGCGAGTGCGTGAGGCGGGTGCGCAGGAAGTCGTCCCCACTGGCGGTGATGACCTGGGTCTTGGCGGCGAGCCGGCGGAACGCCGCCGAGTGCAGGACGCGGGCCCGGTCGCGCTGGTAGGGAGTGCGGCCGGTGCCGGGGTCCTTCGCCGGTTCGGCGACCAGCCGCTCCGCGCCGGGGTCGGTCACCAGACGGCCCGCGCCGAGCCCGAGACCAGGATCGAGTAGACGCCCCGTTTCACGTCCCAGGAGCGGTGGGTCACCTCGTCGCTGATCTCGCCGTCGGTGTTCACCCGGAACACGTCGGCACCGTCGGGGACTTTCAGCACGACCGTGCCGCCCCGGTAGACCTGCACGTCCTCCCGGCGGATGTGGACGCCGTTACGCAGCGCCAGGCCGTACTCGTACCGGTTACGGGGGCCCTGGACGGCGGCGACCACCACGTCGAGCAGGCCGTCGTCGGGCTCGGCGTTCGGCGCCAGCGGCGTGCCCCCGCCGATCGAACGCCCGTTGCCGATACCCAGCATCAGCACCGGCGTCTCGGGGCCGTGGACCTGCTCGCCGTCCACTTCGATGGCCATGTGCCAGCCCTCGCTGGTGAAGCCCGCGACCAGGCCGCCGAGCGGGTAGGCCGCGACGCCGAGCGTCGGCTTCCAGCCGGACGCCAGCCGGCCGGCCTCCGCGCCGACGCCGGCGTGAGCGGCGTTCACCAGCACCTCGCCGGTGTTGTCGACCGCGATGTCGAGCGCGCGGGCGTAGCCGTCCAGCACGGTCTCGGCGGCGGCGACGGGGTCGAGCGGGATGCCGAGCGTGCGCGCCAGGTCGTTGCCCGTACCCAGCGGGATCAGCCCGAACGGACGCTGTGGATCGAGCTGGTGGGCGTCGTACAGCAACTGCACCGCGGCGTGCAGCGACCCGTCACCGCCGGCGAGCACGGTCGTGCGTTCGCGATGGATGCGCAGGGCAGCGCCGAGGGCGTCGAGGTCGGCCGTACGCGCCACCACGACGTCGGCGACGCGGCGCAGGACCTCGACCGCTTTGTCGACGGCGGCGAGTTCGGTACTGCCAGCGCCTTCGTTGACGATCACCAGCAGCTCTTGCGGCATGGGTCCGAGCCTAGGCGGGTGGGATATCCACAGCGACTCCGGCGGGTGTCGACGTGGGGTCCGGGAGCTGTGAGGGTGGGGCGCATGAGTTCGACGGACGCCAAGCTCGCGGTCATCCGCAAGCTGCTCGCACAGGCCGAGGACGCCGCGGCCAGCCCGGCCGAGGCCGAGACGTTCACCGCGAAGGCCGCCGAGTTGATGGCTCGGTACGGGGTCGACCGGGCGATGCTCGCCGACGGCGACGAGACCGCCGACGGGATCGCCGACCGGGAGATCCCGGTGGATCCGCCGTACGCGCGGGACAAGTTCGGGCTGCTGGCCGGAATCGCCAGGGCGATGGGGCTGCGGGTGGTCCACAAGTCCGGGTACCGCGGGCGGGACACGACCGCGCTGCTGTTCGGGTTCGCGTCCGACATCGAACGCGCCGAGATCCTGTTCACGTCGTTGCTGCTGCAGGCGGTACGCGGGGTGCTCGCGGCGCGCGTTCCGCCCGGGGAGCACGTCGCGGCCTACCGGCGGTCCTGGATCGTGGGGTTCAGCGCGACGATCCACCACCGCTTGGCCGAGGCGGAGGAGCGGGCCCGGGCGCAGACCACGTCCACCAGCGCGGCCGGTCGCTCGGCCGAAGTGGTGCTGGCCGACCGGCGGCGGGTGGTCGACACCCGGTTCGCGGAGGCTTTTCCGAGGTTGGGGACGATGGGGCCGCGGTATCTGAGCGGCAGCGGCCACCGCGAGGGCGCCGCGGCCGGCCATCGGGCCGATCTGGGCGTGACGTCACTCCGTTCCCGCCAGGGTGTCATTGACCGATAGGGGTGGGCGGGGTCGGTGGGCGCGGGCAGGGCCGGCGGGCGCAGCCCGCACTACGGGTGCGGGTGGTCGCCGAGGGCATACGGGCATTGCTCGCACGGTCGGGTCCTGCGGGCACGACTGGGCGCTTCGGGCACGATTGGGCGCTTCGGGCACGGCTGGCGCTTCGGGCACCGGTGAGCGCCGGGCATAGGCAGCGCCGCGGGCACACGCGAGCACCGCACGCATCACAGGGTGTGGGAACCGGAGGGAGGCATGAGACTGCGGATGACACGGGCGCTGTGAGTAACACGGGCGCTGTGAGTAACACGGGCGCTGTGAGTAACACGGGCACCGCATATACACCTGCACCGCAGGAAGCACCGGGTCCGCATGGAGCACCGGCACCGCAGGAAACGCTGGCCATGTCGGGGTCCGCAGGCACTATGAGCACCGTGAGTGCAGGCAGCCGCGCGGGCAGGCCACGACCGCTCTCGCCGCGGCGCCATCGACCGCAAGGGCGCCGACCGCTGCGAACAAGCAGCCCAGCCGTGCGCACTGAGCGCAGCCAGACACAGCAGATACAGCGCGGCGCCAGCGGGCGCACTCGAGCGCCGCGGGCATCAGACGACCTCGCCCCCCTGTTGCCGCAGCGTGCCATCAACCGCAGAGGGCGATCGACCCCCGCAGACAGGCCGCGCAGCCGAATACCGTGAGCACAGCAGGCACAGCAGGCACAGCAGGCACAGCAGGCACAGCAGGCACAGCAGGCACAGCAGGCACAGCAGGCTAGTCAAGCGTTTGCTCGCGAGCGCTGAAACAGGCCAACACTCCGGTCAATTGATTGACTTCGACCTCGTGCTCGTTGCCCTCGCCGCGCCTCGCCCTGGTCAAAAGGCACCGCCGGGACCGGCATACGTCGCAACTCCTCGAAGCCGACGGGCGGATGGCGCGAGCGACTTCCCGGCCTCCACCTCGACGACCATCCGCACTGCCGCCGGCACACTCCCGCGGAGAACACCGACGGCTGGCTCGGCTCAACTACCCGACCGCCCGGCACCACCGCCACCCGGCCACCCGGCACCGGATCCCCGACCCGTTCGCCGACCCGATCGGCTTGCCGACCCGAACCCGTTCGCCGACCCAACGCCGTCGCCAGCCCGATCGGCTTGCCGACCCAAACCCGTTCGCCGACCCGACGCCGTCACCAGCCCGATCGACTTGCCGGCCCGATCGACTTGCCGACCCGGCGGCCCGACGGCCCGACGGGCTCGCTGTAGCCCCGATCGCCTACCGCGGCGAACCGGAACCCCCGGGACACGACGATCAGCCGACCGTCGTCGAGGTGCCGGATCGCTCCGGCGACGGGCAGCGACCGGAAGAATCTGCGCTGTGAAACCAGGGAAACGCGTCACGCTCGCGGACGTCGCCGCGCACGCGGGGGTTGACCGGTCGGTGATCTCGCGGGTGATGAACAGCGATCCGGGGCTGAACATCCGCCCGGAGACCCGGGTGCGGGTGCTCGCGTCGGTGAAGGCGCTCGGCTATCGGCCGAACGCGGCCGCCCGGACGCTGCGCACCCGCCGGAGCCGCACAATCGGCCTGTTCGTCCCCGACCACGCCGACCCGGTGTACGCCGAGATCGTCACGGGCGCGGAGGCCGCGGCGGCGGAGCGGGGGTGTGTGCTGGTGACCGGCTCCGGGCGGGTCGCGGACTCGGCCCAGCCGTACCTGGACCTGCTGGCCGACGGCCGGGTGGACGGGCTGCTGCTCGCCGGGGGCGTGACGGCGACGCCCGCGGCGCTGCGCGAGTCCGGCATGCCCTGGCTGCTGCTCAACCGGAGCATGGCCGACGCCACCCGCCACGTCGTCCTGGACGACGAGGGCGCGGCCGCGATGGCGGTCGAGCACCTGGTCAACCTGGGGCATCGGCGGATCGCGCACCTCGCCGGTCCGGACGGATCGGACACCGCGTCCCGGCGCGCGAGCGGATACCGGGCCGCGATGCGGCGGCACGGTGCGACGCCCGACCCGGGGCTGGCGGTGCGCGCGGACTACACCGCCGACGGCGGGTTCCAGGCGATGACCGAGCTGCTCGGACGCACCCCGCGTCCCACTGCGGTGTTCGTCGCGAACGTGACGTCGGCGATCGGCGCGGTGCGGGCGGCGTACCGCTGCGGGGTCCGGGTGCCGTCCGAGCTGTCGATCGTCGCGGTGCACGATCTGCCGTTCGCCGAGTACCTGGTGCCGGCGTTGACGACCGTGCGGATGCCCCTCCAGGAACTCGGCCGGCGCGGTGTCGAGAAGCTCACCACCACTGATCCGGACGCCCCGGTTTCCGAGACCGTCGGCGCCCCGATGGAACTGGTGCGGCGCGAATCGACGGCACCGCCGCGGGAAGCGTGACCCGGGCGCCACCGTGTTCGCGGTGGCGCCCGGGTACCGGTCAGCGGCTGTCCGAGCCACCCTCCTGCGCCACGGTGGCCCGGGCCGCCTCGAGCCGCGCCACCGGCACCCGGAACGGCGAACAGCTCACGTAGTCGAGCCCGACGCGGTTGAAGAAGTGCACCGAGTCCGGGTCACCGCCGTGCTCCCCGCACACCCCGACCTTCAGGCCCGGACGCGTCGCCCGTCCCTTCTCGGTGCCGATCCGCACGAGCTCCCCGACACCGTCGACGTCGATCGTCTCGAACGGCGACACCCCGAAGATCCCGACCTCGAGGTACGTGGAGAAGAACGCCGCCTCGACGTCGTCGCGCGAGAAGCCCCACGTCGTCTGGGTCAGGTCGTTGGTTCCGAACGAGAAGAACTCGGCGCTCTCCGCGATCTGGTCCGCGGTCAGCGCCGCCCGCGGCAGCTCGATCATCGTCCCGATCAGGATGTTCAGTTCCTCGCCGGTGTCCTCGACGACTTCACGCAGCACCTGCTCGGCGTCGACCCGGATGATCTCCAGCTCCTGCACCGACCCGACCAGCGGGATCATGATCTCCGGCTTCGGGTCCTTGCCGAGCTTCACCAGCTGGGCGGCCGCCTCGGCGATGGCCCGGACCTGGAGGTTGAACAGCCCCGGCACGACCAGGCCGAGCCGGACGCCGCGCAGGCCCAGCATCGGGTTGGCCTCGTGCAGCCGGTGCACGGCCTGCATCAGCCGCAGGTCGTTCTCGTTCTTCTCCCCCCGCGACTCGGCCAGCGCCACCCGCACCGAGAGCTCGGTGATGTTCGGCAGGAACTCGTGCAGCGGCGGGTCGAGCAGCCGGATCGTCGTCGGCAGCCCGTCCATCGCGGTGAGCAGCTGCAGGAAATCCCAGCGCTGCAGCGGGAGCAGCGCCTCCAGGGCCTGGTCGCGCTGCTCGTCGTCCTCGGCCAGGATCAGCCGCTCGACGTGCTGGCGCCGCTCACCGAGGAACATGTGCTCGGTGCGGCACAGCCCGATGCCTTCGGCTCCGAAGCGGCGGGCCCGCTCCGCGTCCTCCTCGGTGTCGGCGTTGGCCCGGACGCCCAGCCGGCGCTTCGTGTCGGCGTGCTTCATGATCCGGTCGACGGCCTGCACCAGGTCGTCCGCTTCGTCGACCGTGCCTTCGAAGTACTCCACCACCGGCGAGTCGACGACCGGCACCTCACCGAGGTACACCCGGCCGGTCGAGCCGTCGATCGAGATGACGTCGCCTTCGTGCACCTCGGTGCCGTCGGGCGCCGTCATGAAGCGGCGTTTGGTGTTGACCTGGAGTTCCTCGGCGCCGCAGACGCAGGTCTTGCCCATGCCCCGCGCCACCACCGCCGCGTGTGACGTCTTGCCCCCGCGGCTGGTCAGGATGCCCTGCGCCGCGATCATTCCGTTCAGGTCGTCGGGGTTGGTCTCCCGGCGCACCAGGATGACGTTCTCGCCCGACCGCGACCACTTGACCGCGGTGTAGGAGTCGAACACGGCCTTGCCCACCGCGGCACCCGGCGACGCCGACATGCCCCGGCCGAGCTGGTGCACCTTCGCGGACGTGTCGAACTGCGGGAACATCAGGTGGACGAGCTGCTCCCCGGTTACTCGCTGCACGGCCTCGTCGAGGTCGATGACCCCTTCGTCGACCAGTTGCGAAGCGATCCGGAACGCGGCCGCCGCGGTGCGCTTGCCCACCCGGGTCTGGAGCATCCAGAGGTGGCCGGCCTCGATCGTGAACTCGATGTCGCAGAGGTCGCGGTAGTGCCCTTCGAGCGTCGCCATGATGTCCATCAGGCGGTCGTACGAGGTCTTGTCGAGTTTCTCGAGGTCCTGCAGCGGCACGGTGTTGCGGATGCCCGCGACGACGTCCTCACCCTGCGCGTTCTGCAGGTAGTCGCCGTAGACGCCCTGTTCACCGGTGCCCGGGTCGCGGGTGAAGGCCACCCCGGTCCCCGAGTCCATCCCCATGTTGCCGAACACCATCGCGACAACGTTTACCGCCGTACCGAGATCGGCCGGGATGCGTTCCTGGCGCCGGTAGAGCACGGCCCGGTCGGAGTTCCAGGAGTCGAACACCGCGTTGACGGCGGCGGTCATCTGCTCCCGCGGGTCCTGCGGGAAGTCCGCGCCGGTGTGCTCCCGCACGATGCCTTTGTAGACGTCGACGAGCTTCCGGAGGTCGCCGGCGTCCAGGTCGAGGTCGTTCTCGGTGCCCTTCTCACGCTTGATCTCGTCGATCGCGTCCTCGAACGCTTCGCCCTCGATGTTCTGGACGGTCTTGCCGAACATCTGGATCAGCCGGCGGTACGAGTCCCACGCGAAGCGCTCGTTGTCGGCCTGCCGGGCCAGACCCTCGACCGACCGGTCGTTGAGCCCGACGTTGAGCACCGTCTCCATCATCCCGGGCATCGAGAACTTCGCGCCGGAACGGACGCTGACCAGCAGCGGGTCGTCCGGATCACCGAGCTTCTTGCCGCGTGCCCGCTCCAGGGCCTCGAGGTGCGTGGTCACCTCGTCGTCGAGGGTTTCGGGTGTCTCACCGGTCTCGAGGTAGACCGTGCACGCCTCGGTGGTGATCGTGAAACCCGGCGGCACCGGTAACCCGAGGTTCGTCATCTCGGCCAGGTTGGCGCCCTTGCCGCCGAGCAGGTCTTTGAGGTCCTTGTTGCCCTCGGAGAAGTCGTAGACGTACTTCTGCTGGTCCGTCATCGCGGCCTCCGTAGGGGAGCGGGAGCGGGAATGGGCCGAGGTTAATGAGGGCGTACCCACCGCAGCACCCGTTGTGAGCAGTCGCACCCGAGTTGGTCGGTCTGTTCCGATTCAGAGAACAGAGATACCCAAAAGCGCACGTGAAAGGCCCCACAGTTTCTCCTTGGTGGACCCTCGCTACGCTGCCCGCGGAACCGGACGGCCTGCGGGAAGAGGTGGGCGTGCAGCCGCTTCGTGACAAGGACCCGCAGCGGCTCGGCCGTTACCGGCTCGTCGGCCGTCTCGGTGCCGGCGGCATGGGCATCGTCTACGCGGGGGTCGCCGAAGAACCGGATGGGCGCACGCGTCAGGTCGCGGTCAAGGTGATCCATCCGCACCTGGCCGACGCCCCGGAATTCCGGACCCGGTTCCGGTCGGAGGCCACGCTCGCGGCGCGGGTGGCCCGGTTCAGTACGGCCGCGGTGCTCGACGTCGACGTCGAGGGCGAGCAGCCGTTCCTGGTCACGGAGTTCGTCGACGGACCGACGCTGCAGGACGTCGTGGAGGAGCAGGGTCCGCTGCACGGCGGCGCCCTGGACGCGGTGGCGATCGGGATCGCGACCGCGCTGGTGGCGATCCACGAGGCCGGGATCGTGCACCGTGACCTGAAGCCCAGCAACGTGATCCTGTCGCGGTTCGGGCCGCGGGTGATCGACTTCGGCATCGCCCGCGCGGCCGACCTGGTGAGCGGGTTGACCAGCGGCGCGATCGGATCGCCGCCGTACATGGCGCCGGAGCAGTTCCGGGGGTCCGCGGTCACGCCGGCGACCGACGTGCACGCCTGGGGCGCGGCGGTGTGTTTCGCCGGCTCGGGCACTCCCCCGTTCGGGGTGGGTCCGCCCGAGGTGATGCTCTACCGGACGCTCGAGCGGGAGCCGGGGCTGGGCGAGCTCGACGCGCCGCTGCGTGACCTCGTCGCGGCCGCGTTACGCAAGGAACCCGGTGAGCGGCCGGGCACCCAGGAACTGCTGGCCGCCCTGACGCTGCAGCGCCCCGGGGTGCTGCCGTCGGTGCCACCGCCGGCCCGCGTCACTCCGTCGGACGCCGACGAGGTGAGCCGGACGACCGTGCACCTGAACTCGCCGCATCCGCTGACCGCCGAGTTCACCACGCCCCCTCCGACCGTGGGGGAACCCGACGAAGCAAGTGGTGCCGTCGGAGGTCCGGTCAGCGTCGCGGAGGCCGACCGGGGTGCCGGGCGGCGAGGGCGGAAGCGGCGGGTGGCGCTGGGCACGACCGCGGCGGCCGTGGTGCTGGCCGTGGCGGCCGGTGCCGGTGTGATCTGGGCGCAGTGGCCCGAGCAGAACCACCGGGCGGTCGCACCATCGAAGCCCGACCTCACCGTGAAGCAGTACGCCGCGGACGACGCGGCGACCGGCCCGGCCCCCGCCGTGCCCGGCGCCCGACGCGGCGGCACGGTCACGGTGTACGCGCAGGCGCAGTACTGGGAACTCGACCCGGTGCAGAACCGCTACCCCGACGGCATGATGGGCAGCTCCCGCCTCCTGGCCCGCACCCTCACCGGGTACCGCGAGGACGGGCTGACCGGCGCGACCCTCGTCGGCGATCTGGCCACCGACACCGGCCGCAGCTCCGACGGCGGCCGCACCTGGGAGTTCACCATCCGCCCCGGCGTCAAATTCGCCGACGGCCAGGCGGTCACCGCACGCGACGTCGCGAACGGCATCGCGCGCTCGTTCGGTGAGCGGGCCACCGGCTTCACGTACCTGCAGCGCTGGCTGGCCGGCCAGGCGGACTTCCGCGCCGTGTACACCGGCCCCACCCCGAAAGCGCCGTACCCGCCGGGTGTCGAGGCCCCCGACGACCGGACGCTCCGGCTGACGTTCCCGGCTCCGCACCCCGACCTCCCCACGGTCGCCGCGCTCCCCACGACCGCGGCCGTCCCGAGCGGCTGGCGCTACTCCGACGCCGACCCGGTCCCGGTCACCGGTCCGTACCGCGTCGTCACGCACGAACTGCGCAAGTCGCTGACGCTGGAGCGCAACCCGGCCTGGAACCCGGCGACCGACCCGATCCGCGTCGCCTACCCCGAGCGCTACGACGTCCGCTTCCTCCCGGACCGGGCGGCGGTGACGAGCCTGATGATGAGCGACGAACAGCCGGGCAGCGTCCAGCTCAGCACCCTCGACCCGACCCAGATCGAGAACGTCTACGACCAGCGGCAGACCGGACGGCTGGTCGACGGCGTCGGGACCGGGCACCGGGACCTGTGCTTCAACGCGTCGCGCGTGAAGGACCCGGCACGCCGCCGCGCGCTCGCGCTGGCGTTCGACCCGGAGGCCGCGCTCAACTCGACCGGCACCGACCTGGTCGGGGACTACGCGAGCAGCCTGCTCTCCCCCCGCGTGCCCGGTTACCCGGCCAACCCCGACCGGACGAAGCGGTCGGGCGACCCGGCCAAGGCGCGCGCCCTCCTCGGCGACGCCCGGGTGAACCTCGTCTACGCGTTCCGGGACACACCGGACGGCAACCAGCTGGCGGCCGCGGTGAAGGAGGCGTTCGCGCGGGCGAACGTGACCGTGGAGCTGCGTCCGGTGCGCCAGGACCAGTTCGCGGCGGCCATCGCGCGCCGCACCAACCCCTACGACCTGTACCTGTGCGAGTACGCGCCGGACTACCTGGACGGCAACGCGATGCTCGGCCCGCTCTACTCGAGCTCCGGCATCCGCGCCGTCGGCAGCACGAACATCAGCTATTTGAACGAGCCGTCGGTCGACGCCGAACTGGCCCGCATCGCGACGCTGCCCGACCGGGGTGACGCGGCCGAAGCCTACGGAGCGCTGGCCCGGCGGATCCTGACCGAGTTCGCGCCGGCGATCCCGTACTTCGACCAGCGGCGGCTGGCGCTGCGCGGGTCGCAGGTGCAAGGGATGTTCGTGAGCACGTTCTGGGCCGTGCCCGACGTCGGGCGGGTCTGGGTCCGGGACTGATCCGGCGATACGGTTGCCGGGTGACGACCGTGTACAAAGTTCTCCGTGCCGACGAGTGGGCGGCCGCCCAGGCCACCGAGCAGTACGAAGGCTCGCCCGACGACCTCCGTGACGGCTTCGTCCACCTCTCGACCGCGGCCCAGCTGCCGGGCACCCTGGACCGCTTCTTCGCCGGCGAGACCGACCTGATGCTGCTGGCCGTGGACACCGACCCCCTCGGCGAGAGCCTCCGCTGGGAGTCCAGCACCGGCGGCGACCCCTACCCCCACTATTACGGCGCCCTCCCGATGTCCGCCGTCACCGAAGCGACCCCGGTCCGCTCAGCCTGATCCGTCAGCCGCCGGAGACGTCGAGTTCGGCGTCGGTGGGGGCGGTCAGAGCGTCGGGGTCGTCGAGCCAGCCCTCGGGCAGGACGACGCGGCGGGCGCCGGTGGTGCGGCCGCGGGGTTCGCCGATCTCGGTGGTGGGGAACGGTGCGGCCGGGTCGAGCTTGCCCAGCAGGTCGTCGAGCTCGGTGAGGGTGCTCACCATGCCCAGTTCGCGCCGGATCGTCGACCCGACCGGGTAACCCTTGAGGTACCAGGCCACGTGCTTGCGGAAGTCGGGCAGGCCCCACGCCTCACCCTTCCACTCGGCGAGCAGCTCGGCGTGCCGGCGCATGGTCGTCGCGACCTGGCCGAGGTCGGGGCGCACCCGATCCGGGCGCCCGGCGAACGCCGCCGCGAGGTCGGCGAAGAGCCACGGGCGGCCGAGGCAGCCGCGCCCGACGACGACTCCGGCGCAGCCGGTCTCGGTGACCATGCGCACGGCGTCGTCGGCCTCCCAGATGTCGCCGTTGCCGAGCACCGGAACCTCGAGGGCGGCGGCGAGCTCGGCGATCGGCTCCCAGTTCGCGCGGCCGCCGTAGAACTGCACGGCGGTCCGTCCGTGGAGCGCGACCGCGGCGACGCCCGCGTCCTCGGCCGCGCGGCCCGCGTCGCGGAACGTGACGTGGTCGTCGTCGATACCGATGCGCATCTTGACGGTGACCGGGACGTCGGTGCCCGCGGTGGCCCGCACCGCCCGCTGCACGATCTGCGCGAACAACTTCCGGCGGAACGGCAGCGCCGATCCGCCGCCCTTGCGGGTGACCTTCGGGACCGGGCAGCCGAAGTTCAGATCGACGTGGTCGGCCAGGTTCTCCTGCACGACCATGTCGACGGCCCGCCCGACGACGTCCGGGTCGACGCCGTAGAGCTGGATCGAGCGGGGCTGCTCGTCGGGCGCGAACGTGATCAGGCCCATCGTCTTCGGGTTGCGCTCGACGAGCGCGCGGGTCGTGATCATCTCGCTCACGTAGAGCCCGGCGCCGTACTGCCGGCAGAGGCGCCGGAACGCCACGTTCGTGATGCCCGCCATCGGGGCCAGGACCACCGGCGGGTCGACGGTGTGCGGGCCGACGGTGAGCGGACGAACGACGGTCGGAGCGGAAGACACGCCCTCCAGCGTCTCACGTCCACCGCCGGGCGACACCGGGGCCGCCCGGCGGTGGACTCTCACGACGCGGTCACCCGGCCGGTCACCACCGGACGGGCGGCCGGCGCGGACGACCGGGGCGCGACCAGGCCGGTCAGCGCTCCGACCAGCGACAACGCCGCGCAGGCCGCGAGCGCGGCCGCGAAACCGGTGGCGAAGGTCCGCGGCGACGCGTAGCTGCCGGCGGCGAGGAACGCCGACACCACCACCGCGACGCCGAACACGCCGCCGAGCTGGCGCATCGTGCTGTACGCCCCCGACGCCGCTCCGACCGACCCCGGTCCGACCCCGCTCAGCGCGGCGGCCTGGGTGGCCGGCAGCGCCAGGGCCACGCCGGTACCGGACACGACGAGCGGCGCGATCAACTGCCCGTACCCCAGGCCCGGGTCGACGATCACCGCGATCCAGACCATCGCCGCCGCGTGCAGCCCCAGACCGGCCACGATGAACGGCCGTACCCCCACGCGGCCGATGAAGTGACCGGCGATCGGCGGCACGAGGAACGTCGTCGCGCCCCACGGCACGAGCCCGAGCCCGGCACGCAACGGGCTGAACCCGAGACCGTCCTGCAGGAACTGGGCCATGAAGAAGAGCGCGCCCAGCACCGAGCCCCACTGCAGGAAGATCGCCACCGCGCCGACCACGAAGGCCCGGGAGCCGAGCACGTCGGCCGGGACCAGCGGTTCGGCGGCCCGCCGCTGCCACCCGGCGAACCCGACGACCAGCAGCACACCGGCCACCAGGCTGGAGAGCACCTCGACGCTGGTCCAGCCGGCCGCGTTACCGCGCACCAGGCCCCAGACCAGGCCGAGCGCCGCCCCGGCCACCAACAGCAGCGCCACCGGGTCCGTCCGGTTCCGCGGGCCGAAGGACTCGGTCAACCGGGTGGAGGCCAGGACGACGAGCACCGCGACCACCGGCACGTTGATCCAGAAGATCCACGCCCAGGAGATCCCGGAGACCACGGCCCCGCCCAGCAGCGGACCCAGCGGTACCGCCACCCCGGTCACGCCGGTGAAGATCCCGAGCGCACCGGCCCTCCGGTCGGGCGGAACGGCCGTGCTCAGCAACGCCAGGGCCAGCGGCATGACGAGTGCGGCACCGGCGCCCTGGAACGCCCTGGCCGCGATCAACGCGCCCACCGTCGGGGCGAGCGCACAGGCCGCCGACGCGACCGCGAACGTCACCAGCCCGGCGACGAACACGCGCCGCCTCCCGAACCGGTCCCCCAGCGCCGTCCCCGGCATGAGCAGCACCGCGAACGTCAGGACGTAGGCCGTGACCGTCCACTCCAGCGCCTCCGCCGACGTGTCGAACGCGGCCCGGATCGCGCCGAGCGCGGTGGTGACGACGAGCGCATCCAGGGTGACGAGCAGCCCGGCGAGCGCCGTCACCGCGACCGCCCAGCGCTGGGCGGTCGCGGGTCCCGCGGTCACGAGCCGCCGTCGGCGACGGCCGCAGGCTCCCGGCGGACGAGCGGCCGGATCACGCCGTCGGGAAAGCCGATGAGCCCGTGGGCGAACATGCGGCGGTGCGCGATGCGCCAGCCGGTCGGCGTCCGTTCGAACCGGTCGACGTAGCGGGCCAGGACGACCGGGTCGACGTCGGCTCCGGCGACGCCGTGCCACGCGTGGACGTAGGACGTGGTCTCGGCGTGGTCGGCGTCGGGGAAGGCGACGGTCACGTTCGAGAGGTGATGGCTGGTCGCGGTCCCGTCGGCGAGCTGCGTGGCGAGCCAGTCGGTCACCGCGGCCGAGGAGCGCAGGACGTCGGACTCACGGACGCCGTACTCCGCCACGCAGTCGTCGGTGAACAGCGCGCCGACGGCGGCGAAGTCCCGTTCGTCGACGAGTCGGGCGTAGGTGGACAGCACGTCGGTGACGGCGAAGCGGTCGATCAGTTCGCGGATCGCGTCGGTGGGCATGATTGCTCCTCGTCAGGCCTGGAAGCGAAGGAAGGTGAGGTTGTCGCCGAGCGCACGGCTCTCCTGGAGTCGCAGGGGCTTGGCGGCACCGGTCGCGCCGAAGAGGCGGACGCCGGCGCCCAGGACCACCGGGAACACGACCAGACGCACCTCGTCGACCAGGTCGTGTTCGAGCAGCGCCCGACCGAGCTGATAGCTCGCGTAGACGAGGATCTCCCCGTCCACGGCCTGTTTCAGCGCCGCGACCTCCTTGGCGACGTCGCCGCGCAGCACGGTCACGTTGGTCCAGGCCGGGCGCTCGAGCGTCGCGGAGACGACGTACTTCGGCATCGCGTTGAGCCGGTCCGCCCAGACCCCGGTCCGGGACGACCACCGGGTGCCGAACCACTCGTCGCTGCGTCGGCCGAGCAGCAGGGCCTCGGCACCGAGCGCTTCCTCGGTCTCGACCCGGGCCCATTCCGCGAGGTCGGCCCCGCCGAAGCGCTCGAACCAGCCGCCGCGGTCGAACCCTTCCTCTCCGGTGGGGTCCTGAACGACCCCGTCGAGCGTGGCGTTCGTCGTGATCACGATCTTTCCCATTCGGGTTCTCCCGTCGTGCCGGAGTCGGCTACCACTGGGGTAGACACCGCGATTCGACGAAAGGGGCCGCCCCTTTTCGCTTCCCGGCGGTGTCAGTAGGACCAACCGCACGACACGGACGGGGAGCACGTGGCACCGGATCTGATCACCAAGGCTCGTAACGGCGACAACGACGCGTTCCGCGAACTGACCGGGCCGCACCTGGTCGAGTTGCGGGTGCACTGCTACCGCATGCTCGGCTCGTTCCAGGACGCCGAGGACGCGCTCCAGGACACCCTGCTGGCCGCGTGGCGAGGACTCGGGGGGTACCGGGAACACGCGTCGCTGCGCACCTGGCTCTACCGGATCGCCACCAACCAGTGCCTCAACGCACGCCGCGCCGCCGGTCGGCGTCCGGTCGCCGAGTGGGCGCCGCCGGTCGCCGACGCGCCCCAGCCGACCGGGCTCAGCGACACGGTCTGGCTCCAGCCGTTCCCCGACGCCTTACTGGCCGACGTGGCCGGGCCGGAGGCTCGCTACGAGCAGACCGAGGCCGTCTCGCTGGCCTTCGTCACCGCGCTGCAGGCGCTGCCGCCCCGGCAGCTCGCGGTGCTCGTGCTGCGCGACGTCCTCGGCTTCCGGGCCGACGAGGTGGCCGAGATGCTCGACTCGAGCGTCGAGTCGGTCAAGAGTGCGCTCAAGCGCGCTCGGGCCACCCTGGGACACCGGCGAGCGACCGAGGACCCGCCCGCACCGGGCTCGGCCACCGAAGACGCGATCACGGCGAGATTCGTCGAAGCATGGGAGTCGGCCGACGTCGACGCCCTGGTGGCGCTGCTGACCGAGGACGTCTTCATCTCGATGCCGCCGACCCCGTTCGAATACCAGGGGCGCGAACTCGTCACCCGCTTCTTCGCCCGGATCTTCGCGACCGGCCGGCGGTTCGATCTCGTGCCGACGCGCGCCAACGGCCAGCCGGCGTTCGGCGCGTACCTGCGGACGCCCACCGGCATCAGCCACGGCACCGGCCTCTACGTTCTCGGCCTCGCCGGTGAGCGGATCGACGCGCTGACCCGGTTCGAGAACACCGTCCTGCCCTGGTTCGGGCTCCCTCGCTCAGTGGATCGCGACGTCCGACGCGCGTAGGGCCGCGCCACCACGACCGGAGCGGGTCGCCAACACCTCGGCGACGATGCTCACCGCGGTCTCGGCCGGTGAGCGCGCACCTAGGTCGAGCCCGACCGGGCCGTGGACGCGCCCCACCGCGTCGGCGGGGACCCCGGCGGCGAGCAGGCGTTCGCGACGCGCAGCCTGGGTGCGACGCGACCCGAGCGCACCCAGGAAACCCCGCCCGTGGGAGAGCCCGACGCGCAGCACCTCGTCCATCGCCGGGTCGTGGTCGAGCAGCACCAGGACGTCGGCCGGCCCGAACGCGGCGACCTCGGCGACGGCCTCGGAGACCGTCGACACGTTCCGGGCCGCCCACCCGAGGAGCTCGGCCTGGGCCGCGATCGCCGCGGCCAGCACACCCCCGCCGATCGTCACGACGCTCGGCGTCGGCACCCACGCGTCCACGAGCACGTCCCCCACCACCGAACGCCCGGTGGCGCCGGCCGCGAGCAACCGCGACGCCTCCGCCGCGACGGCCCCGTCCGGCCCGTCCGGCGAACCCGGGACCGTCGACTCTCCCGAGACCAGCGACGTCGCCAGCGCCACCGGCGAACCCTCCGCCAGCGCGGTCCACACCGACGCGTCGGACACCGCGTGGACGAGCACGCGGGCCGAACCCGCGCACGCCAACCCGGCGGCGACCGCGTCCGACTCCCCGACGGGTGCATTCACCACCGACGGCGCCCCCGACAGCGCCGCCGGCACGGCACCGGAGATCACCGGATCGGCGACCCCGCGCAACAGCTCCCCGGCGCGGGCTCCGTCGTCGCGCACCGCCAGCACCTCACCGGCCGGCACCGCCCCGAAGCCGTGCACGTCCACGACGCGCGCCACCGCGACCCGGTGCCCCGCGCCCAACCACTCCGCCACCGTCCGCCCGAGTTCACGCATGCCCCCATCCTTACCCGCCCACCGGGCGGGGCGCAGCCGGCTACTCCAGGCCCCGCTTGCCCGGCGTCCAGTGCGCCGACACCCGCACGGACCTCCGCGGCCACCCCAGCGAGGTCCGCAGGTGGTCGCGCACCGCGAGGCACGCCTTCTGCTCCCCCGCCACGTATGCCACCCCCGGTGACGACGGCAGCTCCAGTGAGCGCACCGCGTCCAGCAACGTCCCCGACGAGCGCCACGGCAACGGTGCCCCGAGCGGCGGTATCTCCTCCCGCGAAACCACGATGCCCAGCACCGACGCCGAAGCCGGCAGCGAGGCACGCATCGCCAGCAACGGCACGGCGCCGGTGTCGTCGCCGACGAACAAGTGCCACGGCGCGGCCGGATCCAGCACGAACACGCCCTTCGGTGCGGTCAGAGCGACCCGCGACCCCACCTGCGCCGAAGCCATCCAACGGCTCCCCGGCCCGTCCGCGTGCGAGAAACCCCGCAGCACCAGCGTCGACCCGCTGAGCGTCCACACCGAGTAGGTACGTAATCCGTTGCCGACGAACAGCCGGACACTCTGCCCCGGCACGCACCGCCAGGTGCCGAACTCCGGAGCCTCGAGCGTCACCTCGTGCACCGCCGAACCGAGCCGGGTGACGGCGACCACCGACGCGGACGTCAGCACCCGGTGGGCCAGCGACTCAATCATGTTGACCATGCCGTCAACCGTGGACCCTAATGTTCACATGAGGTCAATAGGCGAGGTCAGCAACGCCTGCGGTGTGAGCCAGCACCTCCTGCGCCAGTGGGAGGACGCCGGGCTGCTCAGCCCGCAGCGCAGCCGCGGCCAGCGCCGCTACAGCGATCTCGACGTCCGGCTGGTGCGGTTCATCCAGCGCGGACGCGAACTGGGCATGGGGCTGGGCGAGCTGCGCGAGATGTTCGCGATCCGCGACGTGGCCGAACGCACCGCGGTCCTCCAGCGCCGCAAGAAGCTGCTGGAGGACCGCATCGCGCTGGCACAGCAGGAGCTGGCCTTCGTCGAGCGGGGGCTGGAGTGCCCCCACCCCGACTACCGGACCTGCCCCGACCTGGCGGAGATCGTTCAGCAGCCGATCAGGCGCTGAGCCAGGTACCCCTCAACCGCGTCGAGGCCGACCCGCTCCTGCGACCGCGAGTCGCGCTCGCGGATCGTCACGGCCTGGTCGTCGAGGGTCTCGAAGTCGACGGTGATGCAGTACGGCGTCCCGATCTCGTCCTGACGGCGGTACCGCCGGCCGATCGCCCCGGCGTCGTCGAAGTCGACGTTCCAGTGCTGACGCAGCTTCGCCGCCAGGTCGCGAGCCTTCGGCGACAGGTCGGTGTTGCGTGAGAGCGGAAGCACCGCCGCCTTCACCGGCGCGAGCCGCGGGTCGAACTTCATCACGGTGCGCTTCTCCAGCACGCCCTTGGCGTTCGGCGCCTCGTCCTCGGCGTACGCGTCGAGCATGAACGTCAGCACCGTGCGGTCGACACCGGCCGCCGGCTCGATGACGAACGGCGTCCAGCGCTCGCCCTTCTCCTGGTCGAAGTAGGAGAGGTCGGCGCCGGAGGCCTTGGAGTGCGCGTTGAGGTCGAAGTCGGTGCGGTTCGCGATGCCCTCGAGCTCACCCCACTCGGTGCCGGTGAACTCGAACTTGTACTCGATGTCGACGGTGCGCTTCGAGTAGTGCGAGAGCTTGTCCTTCGGGTGCTCGTAGAGCCGGAGCCGCTCCTTGTTGATGCCCAGATCGACGTACCACTGCAGACGCGTGTCGATCCAGTACTGGTGCCACTCCTCGTCGGAGCCGGGCACCACGAAGAACTCCATCTCCATCTGCTCGAACTCACGCGTGCGGAAGATGAAGTTTCCGGGCGTGATCTCGTTGCGGAAGCTCTTGCCCTGCTGCGCGATGCCGAACGGCGGCTTCTTCCGCGCGGTCTGCTCGACGTTGCGGTAGTTGATGAAGATGCCCTGCGCGGTCTCCGGGCGCAGGTAGGCCAGACCGGTCTCGTCCTCGACCGGGCCGAGGAACGTCTTGAGCAGCCCGGAGAACTGGCGCGGCGCGGTGAACGCGCCCTTCGTGCCGCAGTTCGGGCAGTTGACGTCGGCCAGGCCGTTCGCCGGCGGCTTGCCGTGCTTGTGCTCGTACGCCTCTTCGAGGTGGTCGGCACGGAAGCGCTTGTGGCAGCTCTGACACTCGGTCAGCGGGTCGGAGAACGTCTCGACGTGCCCCGACGCCTTCCAGACCTCGGGCGCGAGAATCACGCACGAGTCGAGGCCGACGACGTCGTCGCGACCCGTCACCATCGTCTTCCACCACTGGCGCTTGACGTTGGTCTTCAGTTCGACGCCGAGCGGACCGTAATCCCAGGACGCCCGGAGGCCTCCGTAGATCTCGCTCGACGGGAACACGAAGCCCCGTCGCTTACTCAGGTTGACGATGACGTCCATACGATCGGCGGACACCGGGATCTCTCCATCCGGACTGGCAGTTCGGCGGGTTGTGACGTGCCAGGCTACCCCGCCGGGTCGGGGCAGCCGCCACCCCATTTCGTCCCTGTGGATACCGAGATGCCGGTTATCCGGGACAGACCGATACCGTACTGCCGCTTTCGAAGGTGACCGGGAAGAGCTCGGACCGCACCGAATTGCCCTGCCGCGTGACCTGAGCGGCCACCACCCAGTTGCCGTCCTGGTCGGTCTGCGGCTGATCGCTCACCGCGAAGCTGCCCACCTGGCCGGCGACCTGCTCGGCTTCGGTGAACTCACCGAGGCTGCGTTCGGAGCGCGCCTCGGCGCAGAGCCGTCCGTAGGCCTGGTCGTACCGCGCGTTCTGCAGATCACCCAGGTAGGACTGCACCGCGGTCACCGCGTCGTCCCGCTGGTTCTCGTAGGTGTAGTACAGCAGGCCGCCGACCCCGCCGACGCCGCCACCGCAGCAGAGCAGGAGCGTGGCGCCGAGCACCAGCGACACGATCAGCACGGTGCGGTTCGGGCGCGGCATCGGCGGCGCGAAGGCGGGAACGGCCCCCATGCCCGCCGGCGCGCTCGGCGGTGGCGGCAGCGCGCGCAGGGCGCGCTGACGACGTGCTTCCCGCTCCGAGACCGCCTTCGTCCCGACGCCGTGCGGAGGACCACCGGGGGCCGGGCTGCGCGGGGCGGCACCACCGTGACCAGCCGGCCCGTACCCCGGCCCACCCTGAGCCGGCGACCCGTAGCCGGGACCGCCGTATCCGGAGCCGCCATATCCCGAACCGTCGTAGCCGGGGGCGTCGTAGCCGGGGGGCGAGCCGGGGACCGGTGGGTCGTAGGGCTCGCCGGCCGGTTGTCGGCTGCTCTCCCCGCTAGAGGGGGGAACCCAGGTCATGACCGTTCGCTCCGCACACCCTCAGCCTGCCTCACCCCGCCCGGAACGGATACCCGAGGTTGCTACCCGCGCGTAACAGGACGGTCACCCACGCGAGTGGTGTCCGCGTCCAAGGCCCGGTCGGTGCGCCCGGCCGTCTCCACGGGGCCGTCCCAGCTGCCCATCACCTCGAACGCGCTCGGCTCGTCGCTCGACTCGGCCAGCAGCGTGCTCGCGTGCACCTTCACGTCGAAGTCCGAGAGCGCGCGCCGGAAGCTGCCCACCGACTCCCACTCGGTGGTCAGGGCCCAGGCCGTCGGCACGTCCGCCGAGCGCCCGATGCGTCCGCGGACGAACCCGGGGCGCGCCGCGAACGCGGCCAGCGCCGCCCGTGCCCGCTCCAGGAAGCCTTCTCCGTCCGCCTCCGGTACGTCGAACCGGCTGATGACCAGCAAGGCGTCTCCTCCGAATGCCACGATGATGTCCCCCACACGCTACTCAGGAGGCAATCCCCCGTGCCCGAGCTGGGATCCCGCTCCACCACCCTGCTGACGTTCCTGCTGCGTCTGCCGCGGCTCGTGCTCATCCTCGGGGTCATGGCGCTCGTGCTGGCCGGCGCGTTCCTCCCCGGCGTCTTCGGCGCGGCCTTCATCGTGCTGATCGCCGCGCTCGTCGCCTGGCTCGCCTGGCTGGGCTGGGACTCCGCGGCCCCGATGGCGCGGCTCGGCCGGGCCGCGGTGGTGGGCGTGCTGCTCCTGCTCGCGGTCCTCAAGGTCTGAGCGAACGAGGCACAATCACTCAAAGTAACAACGCAAGTACCCCCGCCTCGAGATTGACATTCGTTGTCATCAGTAATGAGAATCGTTGTCATGTACAGCGGACCCCTCCGCGCGGCCCTCACCGCGCTGCTCGCTGTCGGCGTCGCCACGGCGGCAACCGGCTGCTCCTCCTCCGACTCCGACGCTGCCGCCGCGAACGGCAAGCTCGATGTCGTCGCCGCCTTCTATCCCTTGCAGTACGTCACGCAGCAGGTCGGCGGTGATCGGGTGTCGGTGACGAACCTCGTCGAGCCCGGCACCGAGCCCCACGACCTCGAGCTCAGCCCCAAGCAGGTGGCCGAGGTCACGGACGCCGACGCGGTCGTCTACCTGCGCGACTTCCAGCCCGCCGTCGACGACGCGGTGGACGGCGGCGCGAAGGACAAGTCGCTCGACGTGGCGACCGTCGAACCGCTGAAGGACGGCTACGTGCCGCTGGAGGAGGGCGAGCTGCACGAGGACGAGAAGGGCAAGGACCCGCACGTCTGGCTCGACCCCACCCGCCTGGCCGGCATCGCGGACGCGGTGGCGAAGAAGCTCGGCGACCTCGACCCGGACCACGCCTCGGAATTCACGGCGAACGCCAAGGCGCTGGACACGAAATTGAGCACGCTCGACGAGGAATACCGGACGGGCCTGGCGAGCTGTCAGGAGAAAACGATAGTCGTGAGCCACAACGCGTTCGGTTACCTCGCTGCGAGGTACGGTCTCACGCAAGTGGCGATCACCGGCCTCACCCCGGAAGAGGAGCCGTCCGCGGCCCGCCTCGCCGAGGTGGCGAACTACGCGAAGCAGAACGGGGTGAAGGAGATCTTCTTCGAGACGCTCGTCAGCCCGAAGATCGCCGAGGCCCTCGCGGCCGAGGTCGGCGCGAAGGCCGAGGTCCTCGACCCGATCGAGGGCATCGAGAAGAACAGCGGCGACGACTACTTCTCCGTGATGCGCACCAACCTGACAACCCTGCGAGGCGCATTGCAGTGCCAGTGAACGAATCATCCCCGGTAGCCGCCGCCGAGCACGCCACGGTCGTGCTCGGCGAACGTCCGGTGCTCCGCGACGTCTCACTCTCGGTCACCGCCGGCGAAGTCGTCGCCCTGCTCGGTTCCAACGGTTCCGGCAAGTCGACGCTGGTCCGGACGCTACTGGGGCTGGTTCCGCTGGCCGGCGGCTCCGTTTCGCTGTTCGGCACCCCCACCGCGCGGTTCAACGACTGGCAGCGCGTCGGGTACGTGCCGCAGCGGGCCGGTGCCGCCACCGGCGTGCCGGCCACCGTGCGCGAGGTGGTCACCAGCGGCCGGCTGGCCCGCCGCGGTTTCCTGCGCTTCGCGTCCGCCGCCGACCGGGCGGCCGTGACCGACGCGCTGGAGACCGTCGGCCTCGCCGACCGCGCCCGCGAACGGGTCTCGACGCTCTCCGGCGGCCAGCAGCAGCGGGTGCTGATCGCGCGGGCGCTGGCCGGCTCCCCCGATCTGCTGGTGCTCGACGAGCCCAACGCCGGGGTCGACGCGGCCAGCCAGCGCGCGTTCGCCGAGACCGTCGAGCGGCTGGTCGAGCGCGGCACCACGCTGCTCGTCGTGCTGCACGAGGTGGGGCCGCTGGCCGACCTGATCACCCGGACGATCGTCCTCGACCACGGCCGGATCGCCCACGACGGTGCGCCGTGGGCCGACGGGCACGTCGGCGGGTACTGGATCGACACCGATCGCCACCACGTCCACGGCAACCCGACGGCGAGCCCGCACGGTGAGTGGGACGGCGTTCCCGACCACGCCGGGCCGGCCAAGGCGGTGAACCGATGAGCATCCTGCACTACGACTTCATGGTCCGGGCGCTGATCGCGGCGGTCCTGGTCGGCCTCACCGCGCCCGCGGTCGGCATCTACCTCGTGCAGCGGCGGATGTCGCTCGTCGGTGACGGCATCGGGCACATCGCGTTGACCGGCGTCGCGCTCGGGTTCCTCACCGGCCAGTCCCCGGTGCTCAGCGCGGTCGTCGTGGCCGCGCTCGGCGCCGTGGCGGTGGAGCTGATCCGCTCCCGCGGCGGTGCCTCCGGCGACGTCGCGCTGTCGCTGCTGTTCTACGGCGGTATCGCCGGTGGTGTGCTGCTGATCAGCCTGGCGCCGAACGGCGGCAACAACAACCTGCTCGGATACCTGTTCGGGTCACTGCTCACCACGAGACCGTCCGATTTGATCGTGATGGGCGTGCTCGCGGTCGCGGTGCTGCTGTTCACCGTCGGGCTGCGGTCGTGGCTGTTCGCGATCTGCCACGACGAGGAGTTCGCGCGGGTGTCGGGCGTGCCGGTGCGGCTGCTCAACATCCTGCTGGCGGTCTCGGCGGCGGTCACCGTCACCGTCGCGATGCGAGTCGTCGGCGTGCTGCTGGTGAGCGCGCTGATGGTGATCCCGGTGGCCACCGCTCAGCAGGTTGCGCGGGGGTTCGCCGCGACGTTGGCCGGTGCGATGGGGTTGAGCGTCGCGGTCGCGCTCACCGGCGCGGTCGGCTCGTTCTACCTGGACGTTCCGTCGGGTGCGTCGATCGTCGTCCTCGCCGTCCTGGTGTTCGTCGTCGTGACCGCGGTGGCGGCCGCGGTCCACGGCTGGCAGCGCCGCGCGGCCGCCCGCCCCTCCCGGCCGGCCCCGGAGGCTCCCGCGCCCGATCCGGTCGCGGCCGAACCCACCGGCGCGGGCGTCCCGGGCCGATGAAGCCCGACGCCGAGGTCACCCTCACCGCTCTCTCCGCACCGGGGGACGAGGTGGCGGGGTACACCCCCGCGGCAGATCTGCTGCGTGCGCTGGCGTCGCCGCTGCGCATCGCGATCGTGATGCGCCTCGACGAGGGTGCGCTCTGCGTCCACGAGCTCGTCGACGCGCTCGGCGTGCCGCAGCCGCTGGTCTCCCAGCACCTGCGCGTGCTCCGCGCCGCCGACGTCGTCACCTCGCACCGCCGCGGCCGCGAGGTCGCCTACTCCCTGACCGACTCCCACGTAGCGCACGTCGTGCGTGACGCGGTAGCCCACTCCGCACATTCCCCCACGTGATCGGTGAGGCCGTGTCCTGCGATTCTCGCTCCCAGCGAGGCACCGCTCAGGCGGAGCCGCAGTCGAGCACGGATTCGCAGGACACGGCTTAGGTCCCCCGACACATCGCGGTTACGGCATATGACCTGAGAGGATGGGTGGGAGCCCGTCTCGCGGGCCGGAGAGGATGCCCCAATGCAAGCGAGTGTCGGCCGAACCACACGTCAGCGGACGGCAGTCATGGCATTGCTCGGCGAGGTCGAAGAGTTCCGTAGCGCACAGGAGCTGCACGAACTGCTGCGCCAGCGCGGCGAATCCGTCGGCCTCACCACCGTGTACCGCACGCTCCAGGCCCTGGCCGACGCCGAAGAGATCGACGTGATGCGCCCGCCGGGCGGCGAACACCTCTACCGGCGCTGCTCCAGCGGGCACCACCACCACCTGGTCTGCCGGGTGTGCGGCCGCACCGTCGAGGTCGCCGGCCCCACCGTGGAGAGCTGGGCCAACCGCGTGGCGTCCGAACACGGCTTCGCCGACGTCTCACACACCCTGGAGATCTTCGGCACCTGCGCCGAGTGCGCCGCCCGCAGCTGAGCCGTCGCCCGGCCACGTCCGCCGCCGTGCCGGTGATCCGGCCGCGCTTCCGCGGCCTGTGGCCGGGCCTCCGCGGCTCGGTAGCCGGGCCTCCGCGGCTCGGTGGCGCGGCTAGCGCCTGGTAACCACCGCCTCGAGTGTCCCCGACACCGCTGCCGTGGCCGGATCGGTGCGGAAGTTCGGCGCCGCGAAGCGCACGGTGGTCACGAGCGCGCCCGCGTCGGCCGAATCCAGACCGGCGGGCGACGGCCCGCTCGGCTCGGGCGCCGGTGCGTGTCACCGCCGCGACACGCGACCCGGCCCGGAACTGCTGCGCGCCCCGGCCCGGACGATCGTGCGACGCGGTCGTAGCCGGGGGCGAACGGGAACGCATCCCGGCCCTGGGTAGCGCCGCCTGCCCTGACTCCGGAGGCCTCGACCCGGACGACCACATCCCGACCGCACGTTCACAACTATCGACGCGCGCTCCGTCCGCTCGCCGGGTCGGGCGCCGCAGCGCTCTCGCTCAACGCGATCGCGCGCGAGAACGGGCTGTCGGGGCCGACGCTCCACTGGTACTTCGCCAACCGTGACGCGCTGGTCACCGGCGACTTCGACGACGTGGCCACGCGGGACGCCGGCCGCTCTGCGGAGGAGCGTCTGCGCACCGTTCTCGGTGCGCTCCGAGCCTGGGCGATCAGCGAACCGCACCTGTTGTTCGGCGCCGATTTCCGGCGGCCGCGCGGCGTGCCCAGCCTCGAACTCCAGGGCACCCGGCGATCTACGCGTCGTACGGCTCGGTGGGCTCGTCGATCCGGGTGAGAGTGCGGACCGCGATCGTCGGGACGGTCTCGTCGCTGACCGGGTCGGTGTGCCGGGTGGGGTCGTAACCGCCGACCACCGTGATCCAGACGTCCCGTTCGAGCGTCGAGGGCGGCACCCCGGCCAGCGCGACCTTCAGCGGACGACCGTCCGCGGCGCAGCAGCTCAGCACGATGCGGGTCAGGTACGCGGTGCCGCGCCCGTCCACCGTGACGAAACCGGTGAGCCGGACCTGGCGCCCCCGGAACGAGGCCCCGTCCTCCCAGAGCGCGCGCGTGACGTAGTCGAGCACGGACAGCTCCACCGGGTTCCCGGCCGGCAGCGGCGGCAGGTCCGAACGCGGTTGCTGCACCGCGGCCGCGCCCTGCTTCTCCGCGGAGTACGAACCGAGCGACGGCGGGCCGATCAGGAAGATCGTGAGCACGGGCAGGAGCAGCAGCCAGGCGACCTTCGGGCCGGTGTGTTCGCTCTCCTCGCCGAACAGGTCGCGCCAGAGCGTGATCGCGCCCGCGACGACGAGCACCACCCCGGCCGCGACCAGGTACCACCGCAGCCCGGGCTTCACGTACCGCAGATAGACGTCGGAGAACACGGTGAGGCGGAGCAGCGCACCACCGATCAGGAGCAGGACGATGCTCTGCGCCTCACGGTTCACAGCAACACACTCCCGGTGACGACGCTGATCAGCACCGCGGTCGTGAACACCAGCGGCGCGAAGCGCAGCGCGAACCCGCGGCCGAACGTGCCGGCCTGCATCGCGAAGAGCTTCACGTCGATCATCGGGCCGACGACCAGGAACGCCAGCCGCGCGGTGAGCGAGAACTGGCTCAGCGACGCCGCGACGAACGCGTCGGCCTCCGAGCAGATCGAGAGCAGCACCGCCAGCAGCGCGAGCGCCAGGATCGCGAGGACGGGCTGGTCGGCGAGCGCGTCCAACCACCGGCGCGGCACGGTGACGTTGAGGAACGCGGCCGTGAGCCCACCGACGACGAGGAAGCCGCCGGCGTGGATCGCGTCGTGCCGGACGCTCAGCCAGAAGGCCGTCCACTTCGGCGTCGTGCTCAGGTCGGGCCGCTGGGGCAGCCGGATCCAGTCGGCGCGGCCGAACCGGAGCCAGAGCCAGCCCACGATCATCGCGGTGAGCACCGACGCGACGAACCGGGCGGCGACCATCTCGGGGCGGCCGGGAAACGCCACCGCGGTGGCGACGAGCACGACCGGGTTCACGGCCGGCGCCGAGAGCAGGAACGTGAGCGCCGCCGCCGGCGCGACCCCCCGCCGGACCAGGCCACCGGCGATCGGCACCGACCCGCACTCGCAGCCGGGCAGCGCGACCCCGGCCACCCCGGCGACCGGCACCGCGAGCGCGGCCCGGCGCGGGAGCGCACGGACGAAGAACGACGTCGGGACGAAGACCGCGATCGCGGCACTGATCAGGACACCGAAGACGAGGAACGGCAGGGCCTGGACGACGATCGAGACGAAGATCGTGGCCCAGGTTCGCGCGGCCGGGCTGTCGAACGCGGTGATCAGAGGCCCGCGGAGGACGACGACCGCGATCAGGATGCCCGCGAGGAGCTCGACCGACCCGATACGCCGCTTCTTACTCACAGGCACCACAGGTGAATAAGACATTCATTCTTTTCGGAGAACAATCAGCGGCAGAGGGTGAGGGGGTGCACACTATCAGCCAGCGGCATCGTCTCGGGAGGGGTCGCCACCTCCCCGAGGCGGTGCCCAATTTCGCTGCGACCGCGAGTGGGTCAGCGACCGCCGAGCCGCCATGAGCTGCATCGCCCTCAGCCCATGGCGGTCGACGGGTCCGCCCGGGCGCAGCGGCTTCAGGTGGGGTTTCCATAGCCGCCGCGCCCGGATCATCACCCAGCGTCCGAAGGGCCCGCAACGAACGCCGGGGAGAGCGGACCGCGACCAGCGGCGTCCGGAGTTGCCGCCGCCGGGCGTCGATCGCGCGGTCGGGCACCAGACCGGGAACCGGTGCCCGACCGCTCTCCACCCGACGCTCCCCGGCGAGGCGTACCCCGCGACCGTCGGGCGAGACCGCCCGACATCCATAGGACCTTGCGCGATCGACGTTCGGTAGAGTGACGCAGCGTTCACTCACTTTCACCTAGCGTCAGTTAGTTCGGTTGACCGACCGGGTCGTGAATGGACACCGGATTCGGAATCGCGCCCCCGTAGCGGCGGTCACGCGATGCGTACGTCTCGCACGCCCGCCAGATGTTGCGCCGGTCGAAATCCGGGAACAGCGTGTCGTCGAACACCAGCTCCGCATAGGCGGACTGCCACAGCAGGAAGTTGGAAATCCGCTGCTCACCGGAGGAGCGCACGAACAGGTCGACGTCCGGGATCGATGGTTCGTCGAGGTAGCGCGCGAACAACTTCTCGTTGACCTTGTCCGGCGAGATCCGCCCGGCCGCGACCTCCCGAGCGATCGCGGCGGCCGCGTCCGCGATCTCGGCGCGCCCGCCGTAGTTCACGCAGAACTGCAACGTCAGCACGTCGTTCCCGAGGGTCATCTCCTCCGCGTCCTCGAGCTCGGCGATCACGCTCCGCCACAGCTTCGGACGTCGGCCGGCCCAGCGAACCTTGACGCCCATCGCGTGCAGCTGATCGCGCCGGCGTCGGATCACGTCGCGGTTGAAGCCCATCAGGAACCGGACCTCGTCCGGCGACCGCTTCCAGTTCTCGGTCGAGAACGCGTACGCGGAGAGGTACTTGACCCCGATCTCGATGCATCCCTCGATGACGTCGAACAGCGAGTCCTCGCCGCGCTTGTGACCCTCCGTGCGCGGCAGGCCGCGCTGTTTGGCCCAGCGGCCGTTGCCGTCCATGATCAGCGCGACATGCTTGGGCACGAGGTCGGCGGGGATCGCCGGTGGACGCGCCCCGCTCACGTGGGGGGTCGGCGGCCGGACCGGCTCTCGCCGCTTGCTCATCGAAAGTTCTCCCCTACGTTCGTGCGATCGACCAGCGGCAACGAGCGTAGGCCCCGCTCCAAATGCCACTGCAGGTGGGCCGCGACCAGACCGCTCGCCTCGCGTCGGGTGGGCGGTTCGGTGCGCCCGGCGTGGTTCCAGTCGCCGTCGAGCAGCGCCACCATCAGCTCCAGCGCCTCCGTCGACGGCGACGCCGAACCCGGCGGGCGGCAGTTACCGCAGACGCATCCACCGGCCTGCACCGAGAACGCACGGTGAGCACCGCGGAGGCCACACACCGCGCACTCCATCAGCGCGGGGGCCCAGCCGGCGTAGCTCATCGCGCGCAGCAGGTAGGCGTCGAGCACCAGCGGTGCGTCGTGCTCGCCGACGGTCAGTGCGCGCAGCGCGCCGACCGTGAGCAGGTGCAGACGCAGCGCCGGTTCTCGTTCCTCGGCGGTCAGCCGTTCGGCGGTCTCCGCGATCGCACTCGCGGTCGTGTACCGGGTGTAGTCGTCGACGAGGTACTTGCCGAACGGGTCGAGCGTCTCCACCTGGCTGACGACGTCGAGCGACCGGCCCTCGTAGAACTGCACGTCGACGTGGCTGAACGGCTCGAGCCGCCCGCCGATCCGACTCTTGGTCTTGCGGACCCCTTTCGCGACCGCTCGGATCCGGCCGTGGCGGCGGGTGAGCAGCGTGATGATGCGGTCGGCCTCACCGAGTTGCTGCACCCGGAGGACGACGCCGATGTCCCGATAAAGCGGCAACTAGAAACCCAGCCGCCGCAGCTGACGCGGGTCGCGCTGCCAGTCCTTGGCGACCTTCACCCGCAGGTCGAGGAAGATCCGCGTGCCGAGCAGGGCCTCGATCTGACGCCGCGAGGTGCTTCCGACGTGCTTGATGCGTTCGCCACCGGCGCCGAGCACGATCGCCTTCTGGCTCGGCCGCTCGACGAACACGGTCGCGTGGACGTCGAGCAGGTCGTCGCGGCCCTCGCGGGGCTCCATCTCCTCGACGACGACGGCCAGCGAGTGCGGCAGCTCGTCGCGGACGCCCTCCAGCGCGGCCTCCCGGATCAGCTCCGCGACCATGACCATCTCGGGTTCGTCGGTCAGCTCGCCGTCGGGGTAGAGCGGCGGGGACTCCGGCAGGTACTTGGCCAGCAGGTCCGCGAGCAGGTCGACCTGGTCGCCGGCTTTCGCCGAGACCGGCACGATCTCGGCGAACTCTCCCAGCCGGGAGACCGCGAGCAGCTGCTCGGCCAGGCGCTTCTTGTCCACCAGGTCGGTCTTGGTGACGATCGCGAGCACGTTCTTCTTCTTGAGCCCGGCGATCTCGTCGGCGATGAACTTGTCACCGCGGCCGACCGGCTCGTCGGCGGGCACGCACAGCGCGACGACGTCGACCTCGGCCCAGGTGGTGCGCACCAGATCGTTCAGGCGCTGGCCGAGGAGCGTGCGGGGCTTGTGCAGACCGGGGGTGTCGACGAGGACGAGCTGCGCGTCGGGGCGGTGCACGATGCCGCGGACGGTGTGCCGCGTGGTCTGCGGTTTGCTGCTGGTGATCGCGATCTTGGTCCCGACCAGAGCGTTCGTCAACGTGGACTTACCCGCGTTGGGCCGACCGACGAAGCACGCAAAGCCCGCATGGAAATCGCTCACTCGTTCATTCTCCCACCCGGACGGTCGGCTGGCTGCGCCGGAGCGCGTCCTACGAACGGGAGACGACCGTGCCCGACGGGTCCGCGACCAGGACGTAGGCGCCCGGCGCCAGGTCACGGACGGCGGCGACGCCCTCGGCGTCGGCCTGGCCGGACGTGGTGACCACCGCGGCGGCCTCGAGGCCGGGAGCACCGCTCGACACCGCCATCGCCACCGCCACCTGCAGCGCGGAGAGCCCCAGCGACGGCAGCGCGACGCTGGAGGCCGCGTAGGTGCGGCCGTCGGTGTCACGTACCGCCGCACCCTCCGGGGTGCCGTTGCGCGCCCGGGTGGAGCGGGCGAGCGTGACGATCTTCGCGTCTTCCGGGGCTAGCTCAGACATCGGCGGTGTGCGTCTCCTCGGCCGGTGATTCTGCGGGCTCGGGCTCGTGCCGCCGGACCAGCACCGTGTCGATGCGGTTGCGGCGCCCACCGGCGCTCTCCGCGGTCAGCTCCAGGTTCTGGATCCGGACGCTCGCGCCGGGGATCGGCACCTTGCCCAGCTCGTGCGCCAGCAGACCACCGACGGTCTCGATGTCGTCGGAGTAGTCGGGCAGCCGCACGTCGAGCAGCTCACCGAGGTCCTCGACCGGCAGCCGGGCGGTGACCCGCACCGCGCCGTCGTCGAGGTTCTCGACCGGCGGCCGCTCGTTGTCGTACTCGTCGGCGATCTCCCCGACGATCTCCTCGAGGATGTCCTCGATCGTGACCAACCCGGCGGTGCCGCCGTACTCGTCGATGACGATCGCCATGTGAATGCGCCGCTGCTGCATCTCACGCAGCAGGTCGGCGACCGGCTTGGACTCGGGCACGAACTCGGCGTCGCGCATGATCTGCTCGACCCGCAGCTGCCGGTCGGCCTCGGGCTGACCCTGCACGCGCCGGACCATGTCCTTGAGGTAGACGACGCCGATGATGTCGTCGATGCTCTCGCCGAGCACCGGGATGCGTGAGAAACCACTGCGCAGCGCGAGCGACGTCGCCTGCCGCACGGTCTTCGTCCGCTCGATCCAGACGATCTCCGGGCGCGGCACCATGACCTCGCGCACGATCGTGTCGCCGAGCTCGAAGACCGAGTGGATCATCTCCCGCTCTTCGCTCTCCACGACGCCCCGCTCCTCGGCGAGGTCGACGAGTTCACGCAGCTCGGTCTCGGTGGCGAACGGGCCCTCCCGGAAGCCGCGCCCCGGCGTCACCATGTTGCCGACGAGGATCAGCAGGCGGGCCAGCGGGTTGAGCACCCGGCCGAGCCACCGGGTGATGCCGGCGCTGGCCAGCGCCACCGGATACGGGTGCAGCCGGCCGATCGTCCGCGGGCCGACGCCGACCAGCACGAAGCTGACCACGGTCATGCTCGCGGCCGTGACGATGCCGGCCACCCAGCCGGGGCCCCAGCGGTCGATCGCGACGATCGCCACCAGCGTGGTGGCGGTGAGCTCACAGGCCAGCCGGATCAGCAGCAGCAGGCTGACGTGCACCGGCAGGTTGCCGACGAGCGCCAGCAGGTTCCCGGCGCCGCGGGTGCCCGCGCGCAGCATCTCCTCGGCGCGGGCGCGCGAGATCTGGTTGAACGCGGTGTCGGCGGCGGCCACCGCACCGGCGACGACGACGAGACCGACCGCGACCGCGAGCAGCCCGGGGGTGCTCATCAGTGGTCGGAGACGGTCGGCTTGAGCGGGATGTCAGCGACCGCCGGAATGCCGATACTGCGGCGGTACGCGCTGACCAGGCGGTTCTGCAGGCCGAACATCTCCCGCTCCTCCTCCGGCTCGGCGTGGTCGTAACCGAGCAGGTGGAGGATGCCGTGGACGGTGAGCAGCATCAGCTCGTCGGGAGTGCTGTGGCCGGCGACCTTGGCCTGCTTCTCGGCCACGGCCGGGCACAGGACGACGTCACCCAGGAGCGTGGGCTCCGGGCCGTCCTCGTCCGCGCCCGGGCCGCGGTCGGCGTCGAGCTCGTCCATCGGGAACGCGAGCACGTCGGTGGGGCCGGTCTTCTCCATCCAGCGATGGTTCAGCTCGGCCATGTACCCGACGTCGATCAACAGGATCGACAGCTCGGCCATCGGGTTGACACCCATCTCGTCCAGGGTGCTCCTGGCGACGGACAGCAGCGCTGCCTCGTCCACCTCGTGGCCCGATTCGTTCGAGATCTCGATCGACATGGTCCTATCCAACACCGCGTCAGCTGCGCCGGGCGGAGCGACCGCCGGCGGCACGGCGGCCACCGCCGTCGCGAGGTGCCGGCGCGTGGTCGGAGTCGTACCGCGCGTACGCGTCGACGATGTCGCCGACCAGGCGGTGACGCACGACGTCGCTGCTGGAGAGCTCGGCGAAGTGCACGTCCTCGACGCCGTCCAGGATCTCCCGGACCACCCGGAGGCCGCTGGTGGCGCCGCCGGGCAGGTCGACCTGGGTCACGTCGCCGGTGACGACGATCTTCGAGCCGAACCCGAGCCGGGTGAGGAACATCTTCATCTGCTCGGCCGTGGTGTTCTGGGCCTCGTCGAGAATGATGAACGCGTCGTTGAGCGTGCGGCCGCGCATGTAAGCCAGCGGGGCGACCTCGATCGTCCCGGCCTGCATCAGGCGCGGGATCGACTCCGGGTCGACCATGTCGTGCAGCGCGTCGTAGAGCGGACGCAGGTACGGGTCGATCTTCTCGTGGAGCGTGCCCGGCAGGAAGCCCAGCCGCTCCCCCGCCTCGACCGCCGGCCGGGTCAGGATGATGCGGTTGACCTGCTTGGCCTGCAGCGACTGGACGGCCTTGGCCATGGCCAGGTACGTCTTGCCGGTGCCGGCCGGGCCGATGCCGAAGATGATCGTGTGCTCGTCGATCGCGTCGACGTAGCGCTTCTGGTTGAGCGTTTTCGGACGAATCGTCCGTCCACGCCTCGAGATGATGTTGAGGGTGAGAACCTCGGCCGGACGCTCGTCGCTGTTCGACTTGAGCATCGCGATCGTGCGGCTCACCGCGTCCGACGTCAGCACCTCGCCGCGCTCGACGAGCGTCAGCAGCTCGGCGAAGAGCCGCTCGGCGAAGGCGTTGTCGGCGGGGGTACCGGTGAGCGTGATCTCGTTGCCGCGCACGTGCACGTCAGCGGCGACCGAGCGCTCGATGAGGGTCAGAATGGCGTCACCGGAGCCCAGCAGGGAGACCATCGCGTGGGCGTCGGGGACGACGATGCGGGTTTGCGCCGTGGTGGGCGCTTTGATTTCTGCCATGGGCCGGCCGGGGTGGCCGCTTCCGCCTGCTTCCGTTCTCGGGACTTGTTCTGCCTTCCAATCCTACCGGGCAGGGTCGGGGTGTGGCTCCTGAGAATCAGGCGTAAGTCTGTTGGTCGCGGGTGAACCGGTAGGTGGCCCAGCGCATGTAGTCGACCGCGCCGTCGGGGCCGCGGAAGACCTCCAGCCGCTCGCCCGCCTCACGCCCGGACACGGTGCGGAACAGGTCGGGCGCCTCGAACGCGAAGATCGCCGGCGGAGCCGCGGCCACCGCCGACGCCGACCGCGCCTCCAGGTGGCCTTTCGTCCAGCGGAACACGAACTCGCTGCCCTCCGACCACCAGCGGCCGAGGATGCCGGCGTACTCCCGCGGCGCCGGACCGCCGATCGTCCACGGCTCGACCCGGACCGGATCGAGCCGCAGCGACTCCGCGATCAGCTTGTGCGGCGCCGACGTGATCCCGGCGGCGGTGCCCGACGAGCCGAGCACGGCGGCCCCGATCTCCACCCCGCGACGGCACCACACCCCGGCCAGGAAGCCGGGCATCGCGCCGTTGTGCCCGATGTCCACCGCCCGATCGGAGCCGCTGCCCTGCGGCGCGACCTGCAGCCCCAGCCCCCAGCCGGTGTGCCAGTTCACCGGGTCGGTGACCACGACCGGCTCGTACATCTCCTCGAGCGTCGACCGGGCCACCACGGCGGGGTCCGGCTTGGCCAGGAACAGCGCCCAGCGGGCCATGTCACCCGCGGTGCTCCAGAGCTGCGCGGCAGCCGCGGCGCCCCGCAGGTCGAAGTGCGGCTCCGGGCGGGCGTGGTCGGAGTAGGCGTCGACGAGGTAGCCCTGAGCGGCGTCACCCCGGGGCAGCACGGTCGTGTCGGAGAGCCCCAGCGGGTCGAGCAGGCGGTCCTGCAGCACCTCGGCCCACGCCGCGCCGGTCTTGGCGCTGACCAGGTGCCCGAGCAGCGCGAAACCGAGGTTCGAGTAGTGCCACCGGCGCCGCGGGCTCAGCACGGCCTCGGCCTTCGCGACCTCCTCCAGCAGCCGGGTGTCGTCCGGGACGTCGAGGGTGTCCCAGAGATTGCCCCATGGCTCGCGCTGGAGACCGGAGGTGTGGTTGAGGATGCTGCGGATCGTCAGCTGGCCGTGCGCGGGCAGCGCCAGGTGGGCGTCGATCTGGTCGTCGAGGTCCAGCATTCCGGAGTCGCGCAGCTGCAGGACGAGGACCGCGGTGAACGTCTTGGTGACCGAGCCGATCCGGAACTGCGTCGCGGGCCCGGCCGGTGTGCCGGCGCCGGCGTCGCCGAGCGCGAAGCTCCACCCGGGACGGTCGGATCTGACCACCGCGGCCGCCACGGCGGGAACTCGTTCCTCGGCCTGCAGCGTGCGGATCACACGCTCACAGGCAGCCGTCGCCTCGCCGGTCGGTGGCATCCCGGTCTCCTCTCACCGCCGCAACTCGAGAGTAACCGGCCAGACGTACTGTTATGCGCGTTAACGCCAACGTGACGTGAGCGCGTTGACGACAGCGAGTGCCGCCACGCCCGCGGTGGACGTGCGCAGCACGGTGGGGCCCAGGCGCACCGGCACCGCGCCGACCTGCACGAAGGACTCCAGCTCATCCGGGGCGATGCCACCCTCCGGCCCCACGACCAGCGCGATCGTCCCGATCTCCGCGGCCGGCGACGTCCCGGCCAGCGGCGCGGTCGCGTCCTCGTGGAGCACGAACGCGGCGTCGTGCACGGACAGCAGTTTCCGGACGTCCGCAGTGGACGCGAGGTCCGCGACCTCGGGCAGCCAGAGCCGCCGGGACTGCTTCGCGGCCTCCCGCGCGGTGCTGCGCCAGCGCGCGAGCGCCTTGTCGCCGCGGGCTTCCTTCCAGCGCGTGACCGACCGCGACGCCGACCAGGGCACGATCGTGTCGGCCCCGGCCTCGGTCATCATCTCGACCGCGGCTTCGCCGCGATCACCCTTCGGCAGCGCCTGCACGACGGTCACCGTCGGCGTCGGCCGGGGCACCCGTTCGGCGGTCCGGACGTCCAGCCGCAGTGAGTCGCGGTCGGCGGCCACGACGACGCACGAGGCGCGGCCGCCGACGCCGTCCGCGAGCAGCAGCGTTTCGCCGGGGCCGAGGCGGCGCACCGTCGCGGCGTGCCTGCCCTCGGGCCCGTCGAGCACCGCCGGGCCGACCGGCGGCAACTCATCCACGAGAAAGACGGGATCAGTCATCTCTGCTCGTCGGACGTCGGACGAGCGCTCCGTCTAGGCGTGTCCGTTGAACGCGTCACGGACTTT
The DNA here is from genome assembly GCF_000585375.1 of Cryptosporangium arvum DSM 44712. NCBI lineage: Bacteria > Bacillati > Actinomycetota > Actinomycetes > Cryptosporangiales > Cryptosporangiaceae > Cryptosporangium > Cryptosporangium arvum. The sequence continues at coordinate 1,610,563 of NZ_KK073874.1, read as the reverse complement.
GGAAAAAAAACCGCCCTGCTGCCGCATCGGCTCCGGGCGCTCCTCACCCCGCAGCTTGGCCAGTTCGCGCAGCAGACGCTCCTGCTCGGCATCGAGCCGAGTGGGGGTACGCACCTCGAGGTGCACGTGCAGATCACCGCGGCCGCTGCCGCGCAGGTGCGGCACTCCGCGGCCGCGGACCCGCACGACCGTGCCGGGCTGGGTGCCTGCCTTGACCTCGATCTGCTCTTCGCCGTCGAGCGTCTTGAGGTTGATGTTCGTGCCGAGCGACGCGGCGGTCATCGGCAGCGAGACCCGGCAGTGCAGGTCGTCGCCCTGACGGGTGAAGACGTCGTGCGGGCGCTCGTGCACCTCGACGTAGAGGTCTCCGGGCGGGCCGCCGCCGGGGCCGACCTCGCCCTCGCCGGCCAGCCGGATCCGCATGCCGTCCTCGACGCCCGCGGGCACCTTGACGGTGAGCGTGCGGCGGCTGCGCACCCGGCCGTCACCGGCACACCCCGGGCAGGGGTGCGGGATGACCGTGCCGAAGCCCTGGCAGGCCGCGCACGGGCGGGACGTCATGACCTGGCCGAGGAACGAGCGCTGGACGGTCTGCACCTCGCCGCGGCCACCGCAGACCTCACACGTGGCCGGGTGGGTGCCGGGCGCGGTCCCGGCGCCCGAACACGTCGTGCACCGCACCGCGGTGTCGACGGTGAGCTCCTGGTTCACGCCGAACGCCATGTCGACCAGATCGAGGTCGAGGCGGATCAGCGCGTCGGAACCCGGGCGGGTACGGGGGCGTGGGCCGCGGGTGGTGGCGCCGCCGAAGAAGGCGTCCATGATGTCCTGGAAGCCCATCGTGAACGGACCACCGGGGCCGCTCGCGCCGCCGCCGCCGGGCGCCATCGGGTCCCCACCGAGGTCGACCAGCTCGCGCTTGGCCGGGTCGGAGAGCACCTCGTACGCCACCGAGACGTCCTTGAACTTCTCCTGCGCCTCGGCGTCAGGGTTCACGTCCGGATGCAGCTCGCGCGCGAGCCGGCGGTAGGCCCGTTTGATCTCCTCGGGCGTCGCGTCCCGCGCCACCCCGAGGATGCCGTAGTAGTCCTTCGCCACGTGTGTGTCCCCAACTCCGGAAGGCATATCCCTGCCCAGCCCCGCTTCAGTTCCCTGCGAGAATTTCACCGACGTACCGCGCCACGGCGCGGACTGCGCTGATCGTGCCGGGGTAGTCCATCCGAGTCGGACCGACCACCCCGAGGCCTGCCAATGCGGTGTCACCAGCACCGTAGGCCGTTGTCACCACTGATATGCCCCGCAACTCTTCAACCTGGTTCTCGTCGCCGATCCGGACCCGCAACATACTCGGCGAGTCGACCTCGCCGACGAGCTTGAGGAGCACCACCTGCTCCTCCAACGCCTCGAGGATCGGGAACACCGAGCCCCGGAAGTCCACCGTACTGCGGGTGAGGTTGGCCGTGCCCGCCAGGACGACCCGTTCCTCGCGCCGCTCGACGAGCGTCTCCAGCAGAACGCTCGCGACAGTGGTCAGCGCGGGGCGGAGGGCGGGCGCGATCGTGTCGAGCAGTTCTTCGACGCGGGTCGGCGCGTCCGAGAGCCGCTGGCCGACGAGCGCGTTGTTCACCGCACTGCGCAGGACGTTGACGTCGTCGTCGCTGATGCCGGACGGGAACTCGACGGTGCGCTGGTCGACCCGGCCGGTGTCGGTGATGAGCACCAGCAGCAGCCGGTTGACGCTCAGCTGCACCAGCTCCACGTGGCGGACCGAGCTGCGGGTGAGGCTCGGGTACTGCACCACGGCGACCTGCCGGGTGAGCTGCGCCAGCAGCCGCACGGTGCGGGTGACGACGTCGTCGAGATCGATCGCGCCGTTGAGGAGCGTCTGGATCGCGCGCCGCTCGGCCGCCGACAGCGGCTTGATCCCGGCCAGCCGGTCGACGAAGAGGCGGTAGCCCTTGTCGGTGGGGATGCGGCCGGCGCTGGTGTGCGGCTGGGCGATGTAGCCCTCTTCCTCCAGCACCGCCATGTCGTTGCGGATCGTCGCCGGGGACACGCCCAACTGGTGACGCTCGGCCAGCGACTTGCTGCCGACCGGCTCCTCGGTGTTGACGTAGTCCTGGACGATCGCGCGGAGAACGGACAGCTTGCGCTCGTCGAGCGTCACGCCGTCACCTCCCCGACCGCACTGCTGGCACTCCAGTACTGAGAGTGCCAAGCATACGGGGCGGAGCGGGTCATCCGCTTCCTTCGTGCGGGGAGAATCACCTCCGCGCAGAGAAATCACTTCCCGTGACGACGCGATTACGCGCGCACCGTCTCGTTCATTCCGGCACAGATCGCCCTGGCGATCTCGCCGAGCTGATCGACCTGCTCCGGGGTCAACAGGTCGATCAGGCGCTTGCGTACCTCGGCGACGTGGGCGGGCGCGGCCGCTTCGAGCACCGCGAAGCCCTCGTCGGTCAGGACGGCGAGCGCCCCGCGTCCGTCGGTGGGACAGCTCTCCCGCCGCACCCAACCGCGTTCCTCCAGACGGGAGACCGCGTGCGACAGCCGGCTCCTGGACGACAGGGACGAGTGCGCCAGCTCGCTCATCCGCAGGCTGTGCCCCGGCACGTCGGCGAGCCGGACGAGGATTTCGTAATACGTGTGGGGCATGCCGGCGTCTCGTTGCAACTGCCGGTCCAGCGCCTCGTTCAGGAGCCGGTTCGCCTCGATGTACGAGCGCCAGGTTCGCTGCTCATCCGGGCTGAGCCACCGCGTCTCCTCCACTGGTCCACCTTTGCCCTCTCGCCTTCGTCACGCGGGCACCAGCCTAACCCGCTCGCTGTGTCGGATCGGTTACCGAAGTATGGGGTTCCCCTCGGTTGACGGCCGTACTCTGCGTGCGTGACCGATCCGAACGCTCCCGGCCCCTACGGGTCAGAGCAGCCCTATCCCGCCTCCGGGCCGTCCTATCCGACCTCGTCCGGCGGGTCGCCGACCTCGGGTGGGGCGTACGGGACCCAGGGGCCGTACGGGGCGCCCTACGGGCAGCAGCCTCCGTACGGAACGCCGTACGGGCAGCCGCAGCCCGGCTACGGCTACCCGCCGAAGCCGGTCGACGACACGAAGACGTGGCTGATGGTCGCCCACTTCGGTGGAGTGGCCGGTGTGGTCGTCGGCGGCACCGTGGCCGGCTGGGTCGCGCCGCTGATCGCCTACACCAGCAAGGGCCCGACGAACCCCACCGTGCGAGCGCACTCGGTGGAGGCACTGAACTTCCACATCACCTGGGCGATCGCGAACGTCGTCGCGCTCGTCGTCTTCTTCTGCGGCTCGGCGGTGACGCTCGGGTTCGGCGCGATCGTCCTCTGGGTGTTGCCGCTGGCCACGTTCGTGATCTCGGTGGCGTTCGGGATCATCGCCGGGGTCAAGGCGTCGAACAACGAGTTCTACCCGTATCCCCTGTCGATGAAGCTGATCAAGTAAGCAGCGCGCGCACGACCGCGTCGGCCAGCAGGCGGCCGCGAAGCGTGAGCACGGCCCGGCCCTGACGGTGCGCTCCCCCGTCGAGCAGGCCGTCGTTCGTCGCCCGCACAGCGGCGGTTCGCCCCGTGGCGTCCAGAGCTGACAGCGGCAAGCCCTCGGCCAGACGCAGACGCAGCAGCACGTCCTCGACCCGGCGGTCGTCGGGCTCGAGCACCTCGCGGGCCTGGGCCGGCGAGGTCTTGGCCGCCAGCCGGTCGGCGTAGCGCGCCGGATGGCGCACGTTCCACCAGCGGACGCCGCCGACGTGGCTGTGCGCGCCGGGACCGACGCCCCACCAGTCGCCGCTGCGCCAGTAGAGCTCGTTGTGCCGGCAGCGGGCCGCCTCGTCCGCGGCCCAGTTCGACACCTCGTACCAGTGCAGGCCGGCGCCGGTCAGCGCTTCGTCGGCCATCAGGTACCGGTCGGCGAGCACGTCGTCGTCGGGCATCGGCAGCACGCCACGGCCGATCTGCCGGGCCAGCCGGGTGCCGTCCTCCACGATCAGCGAGTACGCGCTGACGTGGTCGACCCCCGCGGCGACCACCGCCGCCAGCGACGCCGCCCAGTCCTCGTCGGTCTCGCCGGGCGTGCCGTAGATGAGGTCGAGGTTGACGTGCGCGAAGCCGGCCGCCCTGGCCTCCTGAGCGGCCTGCACGGCCCGGCCGGGCGTGTGGCGGCGGTCGAGGACGGCGAGCACGTGCGAGCGGGCGGACTGCATGCCGAGCGAGACCCGGGTGAAACCGGCGGAGCGCAGGCTGCTGAACACGCCCGCGTCGACCGACTCGGGATTCGCCTCGGTGGTGATCTCGGCGCCCGACGTGAGGCCGAACACGTCGCCGACCCGCTCGACGACGCGCGCGAGGTAGTCGACGGGCAGCAGCGACGGGGTGCCACCGCCGACGAAGATCGTGTCCACCCTGGGCAGACCGCCGGGGGCCGGCGCGAGCACGGTGCCTGCGAGGTCGATCTCGGCGAGCGCGGCGGCGAGCCAGGTCTCCGCGCTACCGGCGTTCTCGCTGGGTGTGTACGTGTTGAAGTCGCAGTACCCGCAACGGGCAGCACAGAACGGCACGTGCACGTAGATTCCGAAGCCACGCTCGCCGAGCCGGTTGAGCGCACTCTCGGGGAGGTGACCGTCGTCCGGGGCGGGTTGCCCGTCGGGCGGAGGTCCAGCCATCACCCCAGTGTGCCAGTGCCGTCTCACCTAGGGCGGACCTGGACGTCGTAGGCTCAGGCAGCGGGCACCCGAGTTACCCCCTGATCGTTGTTCACAAACGCTGAATATGTTTGCGGGACGGAGGAAGGTCAGATGCGCAAAGCGGCCGTGCTGGCGGTCGTGTTGGTAGCCCTGGTCACGGTGACGATCGTCAGCGTCTCCAGGCTCACCAAGCTGCATGTGCCCTTCCTGTCCGACACCTGCCGCAGCTACGCCTCGAACGACGTCGTCCGCCTGGCGCCCGACCAGCTGACGCACGCGGCGACGATCGTGGCGGCCGCGGCACGCCGGGACCTGCCCGAACGGGCCGCCGCGATCGCGCTCGCCACCGCGCTCCAGGAGTCCAAGCTCCGCAACCTCGACGCCGGGGACCGCGACTCGATCGGGCTGTTCCAGCAGCGTCCGTCGCAGGGCTGGGGAACGCCCGAGGAGCTGTCCGACCCCCGCTACGCCGCCGGCGAGTTCTACGACCACCTGGTCCGGGTGCGGGGCTGGCAGAAGATGCGCCTCACCGACGCCGCCCAGGCCGTCCAGCGCAGCGCGCACCCGGAGCTGTACCAGAAGTGGGAGTCCGACGCGACGACGCTGGCCGCCGCGCTGCTCGGCGACGAGGCCGGCGCGGTCACCTGTCAGCTGCGGCGCCCGCCCGACATGTCGGGCCAGCCGGCGAGCACGGCCCTGGTCGCCGAGCTCGCCGCCGACCTGGGGAAACTGACCGTGAACCCGAGCGTCGACGGCGACACACCGATCCTCACCGTCGCGGTGGGCGGCGGCGCGAAATCCCGCCTGGGCTGGCAGTCGGCGCACTGGTTCGTCGCCAAAGCCCACGAGTTCGGCGTCCGGCGGGTGGCGTTCGACGGTGACGTCTGGACTGCGGACAGCGGCAAGTGGGTGCCCGACACGACCGCACCCGACGAGGCGTTCGTCGAGGTCAGGATGGCTGCGTCAAGCTGAGCATCCGCTGCGCCCGGTGCTGGATCGACTCCGGCAGCTCGGGGGCTTCGAGGATTCTCGCGGCCAGCGACCGCTCCCCGGTGAGGGCGCGGAAGACCTCGCCGATCGTGACGCCGTGGCCGGGCCGGTGGGTGATCTCGACGGCATCACCGGCACCGAGGTCCCCCTCGTCGACGATCCGCAGGTAGGCGCCGGGCCGACCCTGCTCGGTGAAGCGTTTGACCAGGTGCGGGACGTCCCAGAAACCGGCGAACGTCCGACACGGGATGCGCGGGCAGCTGACCTCCAGCACGGTGCTCCCGACCCGCCAGCGCTCCCCGATCACCGCGCCGGTGCAGTCGACGCCGCGAGTGGTGAGGTTCTCCCCGAACGCGCCGGGCCAGAGCTGTTTGTCCAGCTCCTGCTCCCACCAGTCGGCGTCCTCGCTCGCGTAGGCGTACACGGCCTGGTCGTACCCGCCGTGGTTCTTCGTGTCGACGATGACGTCGGCTTCGAGCCCGACGCCGACCGCGCGGACGCGGCCCGGTTGTGGGCGCTTGTCGATCCCGGTGCTGCCCATGCTCTGCGTCCACGGCACCACCCGGTGGACGCCGATGTTGACGGAGACGACCTCGCTCATAGGGCAAGCCTACGAAGATAGGCGAGAACTGCCAGTACACGACGGTGGTCGTCGGCGTCGATCGGCAGGTCGAGCTTGGCCAGGATGTTGCCGATGTGCTTGGTGACCGCGGCCTCGGTGACGACGAGCTTGCGGGCGATCGCGGCGTTCGAGCGGCCCTCCGCCATCAGCCCCAGCACCTCCTCCTCCCGCCCGGTCAGCCGGTCGAGCGGATTGGAGCGCCGGCGCAGCAGCTGCCGGATGACCTCCTGATCGACGACCGTGCCGCCGCTCGCCACCCTGGTCACCGCGTCGGCGAAGTCGTCGACGTCGCCGACCCGGTCCTTGAGCAGGTAGCCGACGCCGGCGCCGTCGGCGGTGTCGAGCAGCTCGGCGGCGTAGGTCTGCTCGACGTACTGGCTGAGCACGAGGATCGGCAGGTTCGGCCGCTCGGAGCGGAGAAGCACCGCGACGCGCAGCCCGTCGTCGGTGTGGGTCGGCGGCATGCGGACGTCGGTGACCACCAGGTCGGGATCTTTGGTTCTCACCGCCTCGGCCAGGCCGGGGGCGTCACCGACCGCGGCCACCACCTCGTGGCCGTAGCGGGTGAGCAGGCCGACGAGGCCTTCTCGGAGCAGGACGCTGTCTTCGGCGAGAACGATCCTCACCTGACGGGGATCTCCACACGCAGCAGAGTAGGGCCCCCGACCGGGCTGACGAGAGTGAGTACGCCGTCGACGACCGCGACCCGGTCCGCGAGACCGACCAGACCACTGCCCGCGGTGGGGTTCGCGCCGCCGACGCCGTCGTCGATGACCTCGACGCTCAGGCGCCCGTCGGCGATCGACCCGCGGACCTCGGCGCTGGTGGCCCGGCTGTGGCGGTCCACGTTCGCCAATGCCTCGGTGACGACGAAGTAGGCGGCGGCCTCGATCTCCGACGCGAGCCGCCGGGGCACCTTCACGTCGACCTTCACCGGCACCGCCGTCCGCCCCGCCACGTCGGTGATCGCCGGGGCGAGGCCACGGTCGGTGAGCACCTGCGGGTGGATGCCGCGGATCAGCTCACGCAGCTCGGCCAGCGCGAGCTTGGCCTGCTCGTGCGCGTGCCCCACCCGCCGGGACACGTCGGACCCGGCCGGCAGGTCGAGCCGGGCGAGCCCCAGTTCGACGGTGAGGGCGACGAGCCGCTGCTGCGCCCCGTCGTGCAGGTCACGTTCGATGCGGCGACGCTCGGCCTGGAACGCGTCGACCAGGCGGGCCCGGGAGCGGGTCAGCGCCACGACCCGTTCGCCCTGCTCGGCCTCGCGGGGCGCCAGCAGGATGCGGGTGAGCTGCGCCCGGCCGGCGGCCCACGCGGTGACGAAGTACGCGATCAGGACCGCCAGGAGCGCGCCGATCGGGACGAGCGGCAGCGACTCGGCGACCGACTCGATGTGCCAGCCGCCGAACATGATCGCGCCTTCGGCCGAGTTGTCGACCGCGACGACCACCGGGGCCCCGAGGAGCAGACCGACGCTGGTGACCGCGACCGACAGCCCGACCATATCGGCGATGCCGAGCACCGAGAGCAGGATCGTGGCGGCCAGCTCGCGCCAGGTGGCGGCCTCGCGGTACCGGTGCTTGAACCAGGCCCAGGGCCCCGGCCCCGGCGGCGGCCGATGCGGGTTGCCGATCGGCTCGGCGTCGACGAGGCGCAGCCGCCGGCGCTCGATCGGAGCGATGATCAGCCCGACGAGCGGCAGGAGCGCGAGAACGGCGAGCCCGATCGCGAAGAGCGAAAGGACCGCGCCGGTCATCGCGACGACCACGAGCCCGATGGCGACGGCGAGGCCGAAGACGCTCCCGGAGGCGAGATAGATCAGAGAGCGCCAGGGCCAGGAGGAGAGCAGAAAGTTCTTCGGGGGACGGGTGAGCGCTTGCCAGGCGGTGCGGGGGCGCTGGTTTTCGGTGGGGGTGGGGGTGGGGGCGGTGAGGCCGCCGGGGCCTGGGCCGGGTGTGTTGAAGGGTTCGGTGGGGTGGGGACCGCTGGGGTCGCCCGAGCCGCTGGGGTCGCCCGAGCCGCTGGGGTCGCCCGAGCCGCTGGGGTCGCCCGAGCCGCTGGGGTCGCCCGAGCCGCTGGGGCCGCCCGAGCCGCTGGGGCCGCCCGAGCCGCTGGGGTCGCCCGAGCCGCTGGGGCCGCCCGAGTGGCCGACGTCCGCTGGGCCGTGGGCTCCCGCGTGACCAGTAGCCGCAGCGGGCGGGCCGGACTGATCGCCGGTGGCCGCCAAGCCCGCGGCGCCGACTAGGCCTGCGGAGCCGAGCTGGCCCGCGGAGCCGAGGGGGCTGGCTGCCGAGCCGAGCTGGCCCGCGGAGCCGAGCGTGCTGGCGGCCGAGCCGAGCGCGCCCGCCGAGCCGAGACCGCTGGCTGCGGTTCTCGAGTCGGCCGCGTCGGCGGGAGCCATCGCACTGGACGTGGCCCCCGAGCCGGCCGGGTCACCGGGAAGCGTCGGGATGGGGCGGGTGCCAGTCATACGATCGACCGTAGGTGGCCTCCGCCCCGGTGTCGGTAGAGCTGGACATACTTCTCAGGGTCGAGCCTGCTTCAGGCGGTGAGCTCCCAGGTGATCTCCGGCAGACCGGCGTCGGTGAGCGCTTTGTTCGTGGCACTGAACGGCCGGCTACCGAGGAACCCACGGGGATTCATCGGGCTCGGGTGGCCCGCCTCGAGCACGACGTGCTCCGGATTCGTGACCAGCGCGGCCTTCTTGCGGGCATAGCTACCCCAGAGCAGGTACACCACGCGGTGATCGAGCGTGTTGACGGCCCGGATCGTGGCGTCGGTGAACTCCTCCCAGCCCTTGTTGGCATGCGAGCCGGGCTTGCCGCCACGTACCGTGAGCACCGAGTTGAGCAGCAAGATGCCCTGCTGACCCCACGCCGTCAGCTCACCGCTCTTCGGCATCTCCGTGCCGACGTCAGCAGCCATTTCTTTGAAGACGTTGCGCAGCGACGGCGGCACCCGGTTGCCCTCGCGGACGCTGAAGCACAGCCCGTGCGCCTGGTTCGGGCCGTGGTACGGGTCCTGCCCGAGCAGCAGTACCCGGACGTCGTCGGGCGCGCACAGCCGGTACGCGGCGAACAGGTCGTCGACCGGCGGATAGACGGTCTGTTCCGCGTACTCCCGCTCGACGAACCGCCCGAGCTCAGCGACCCGGTCGCGGTCGAGGAACGGCGTGAGGACGGCCTGCCACGGCTCGGGCAGCAGCGCGATGAGGTCGAGTGCCATGCCCAGCAACCTAGGGCACCCCTACGACAATTCGCCGACCGCCCGAAGTAGACCTGGCTCTACCTCGAGGACACCATTCTCCCGCCGTGACCCCGGGCGCCCCGGACGGTTCGCTGGAGTCATGCTCGCCACCGACACGAACACCGGGGTCGCCGCCGCGCTGCACGGCGTCCGGAAGGTCTATCGCTCACGCAGCCAGCACGTCACCGCACTCGATGGCGTCTCGCTCACATTTCCCACCGGCTCGTTCACCGCGGTGATGGGTCCGTCCGGCTCCGGCAAGTCGACGCTGCTGCAGTGCGCGGCCGGCCTCGACTCCCCCACCGAGGGCGCGATCGAGGTCGCCGGCGTCCAGGTGCACAAACTCAACGAAGTGCAGCGGACCCTGCTTCGCCGCGACCGGATCGGCTTCGTGTTCCAGTCGTTCAACCTGCTCCCGTCGCTGACCGCGGCGCAGAACGTCGAGCTGCCGTTGCGGCTCGCGAAGCGCCGGCCGTCCGGCAGCGAAGTGCGTGACGCGCTGGCCGCCGTCGGGCTCGCCGACCGTGCCCGCCACCGCCCCACCGAGCTGTCCGGCGGGCAGCAGCAACGCGTCGCGATCGCCCGCGCGCTGATCACCCGTCCGGCCGTGCTGTTCGCCGACGAGCCCACCGGCGCACTGGACAGCACCACGTCCCGCGAGGTGCTCGCGCTCCTGCGCGGAATCGTGGACCGGCAACGCCAAACGGTGGTCATGGTGACCCACGATCCGGTGGCTGCCTCCTATGCCGATCAGGTGGTTTTCCTCGCCGACGGTCGTCTGGTCGGCGAAATTGTCGGCCCCACCCCGGATGCTGTCGCTGCCCGACTCGCCCACCTGGAAGCCTGATGTTCACGCTGACGACTCTGAAGGCCCGCTGGACCGGGCTGCTCGGCACGATCGTCGCGGTCGCGCTCGGCGCCGCGCTGATCAGCGGTGCCGCGGAGCTGCTCGCCGGCGTGGGCGCGCGCGACGGGCTGTCCACCGCGCTGACGCTCTACCCCGAGGCGCCGATCGTCGTGCAGGGCACTCGGCAGGACGACGGTTCGATCGTCGCGGCTCCCCCGCCGCCTCCGCCCGGCGTCGAGAAGCGGCTCGCCTCCGTCCCGGGCGTCACGGCCGCGATCGCCGACCGCGCGTTCTCGGTCCGGGTCGCTGCCGTCGGCGTCCAGGAGGGTCGTGGCTGGGCCAGCAGCCGGCTGGCCGGGGTCCGCCTGGTGTCGGGCTCGGCGCCGGGCGACGGCGAGGTGGTGCTCGGGCGCGAGGCGGGGGTCGCGCCCGGCGGCACGGTCACCGCGCGCCTGGCCGACGGCGACCATCGGCTGCGGGTGTCCGGTCTGGTCGACGGGCCGGCCGTCTACGTCTCGGACGCTGCCGCGGCGCGGTGGGGAACGGTGCGCGCCGTCGGCGTCCTCACCGATTCGCACGATGTCGACGCGGTCGCGGTGGCCGTGCGTCGCGTCGCCGGCGCGGGAACGACCGTGCGCACGGGGGCCGACCGCTGGTTCGCCGAGCCCGATCCGGGGCGGCAGCAGCTGGACGACGCCACCGCCCTGCTCGGCATTTCCGCCGGACTGGCGGGCTTCGTGGCGATCTTCGTGGTCGGTTCGACGTTCGCGTTCGCGGTGTCGCAGCGGCGCCGGGAGTTCGCGCTGCTCCGGCTGGTCGGGGCGCAGCCACGGCAGGTACGCCGCTCGGTCCACGTCGAGGCGCTGGTTGTCGGCGGCCTGGCCGCGGCGGTCGGGTCGCTGCTCGGGGTCCCGCTCTCGACGGTGTACGCCGTGCTGCTGGAGAACGCCGACCTGGTGCCGGAGGCGTTCGCGCCGCGAGCCCGGTTCTGGCCGCTCACGATCGGCTTCGGCGTCGGGCTGGTCGTCTCGATGATCGGGTCGTGGGCCGCCGCCCGGCGAGCCGGTCGCGTCCCGGCGATCGATGCCCTCCGTGACGCGACTGTGGAGCGTCGCACGATGACCGTCGGCCGGTGGGTCTTCGGGTTGTTGTTCCTGGCCGGCGCGATCGCGTCGATCGTCGCGGCCGTGGGGGTCGACGGTGAGGGCGCGATCGCGCTCACCGTCTTCGTCGGGGAGCTGTTCGTGGTGGCGTTCGCGCTGCTGGCGCCGGTGGTGATACCGCCGGTCATCCGGCTGGTGACCGCACCGCTCGCGAGGGCAGGCGGTGCCGGGCCCATGCTGGTGCGGCAGGGAGCGCTCACCGCGGTCCGGCGGGTCGCGTCGACGGCGGCGCCGGTGCTGGTCACGGTCGGCGTCGCCGGGTCGATGATCGGAGCGATCGCGACGCTCGCCGACACCACCGACGCCGACCTGCGGGCGCGGCTCACCGCGGACGTGATCGTGGTGCCCGGCGACGGTCCCGGGTTGAACGCCGACGTTCCGGCTGCGGTCCGCGCCGCCGTACCCGACGCCACCGTGTCGGCGACGCTCGCGACGACCGTGTGGGAGGTCGTCCCGAAGAACGCCGACGGTGTGTACGAGGGCCACGACCTGAGTGGCTCCGCGCTCGGCGTCGACCCGGCCACCTTGCGTCGCACGCTCGACGTCGCCGTCGTCGAGGGCTCGCTGGCCGACCTGCGGCCGGGCACGATCACGGCCTCGGAGATCTCCGGGCTGGACGTGGGCGACTCGGTGCGGGTGACGTTCGCCGACGGGGTGACGTCGAAGCTGCGGGTGGCCGCCGTCGTGGCGTCGATCCAGTCGACGAGCGTGCTGCTGCCGATCGAGACCGTCCGGGAACACGACCCCTCGGCGCTCGCCGACGCGGTGTACGTGCGTGGCGGCTCGCCCGACGCGGTCCGCTCGGCGGTGACGCCGCTCGGCGGGCAGGCGATCGACCGCACCGCCTACGCCGACCTACGTAGCGCCGAGGCCGACGAAGGCAACACTCTCGCGCTGACCGCGTTGCTCGGGGTCGCACTGCTCTACACCGGGTTGGCGATCGTCAACACGCTGCTGATGGCGACGTTCGATCGACGCCGGGAACTGGCGCTGCTGCGGCTGTCCGGCGCGACGCCCCGCCAGGGGCTGCGTGTGGTGGTCGCCGAGGCGGCGCTGGTGGTGCTGGTCGGCAGCGGGCTGGCGATCGCCGCGACCGTGCTCAGCCTGCTGGGCCTGACGAGCGCGCTGTCCCGGGTCGTGGGCGAGGCGTCCCCGTCCATTCCGTGGATCCCGCTGGGGGTGTCCATCGCGGTCTGCCTGGTGCTGGCGGTGGTGGCCGCCGCGGCGCCGGCGTGGTCGCTGCTGCGTCGTCCGCCGCTCGAGGTCTGAGGCCGAGAGATGCGCTGCCCGTTCGGAAGTCCTGGCACGGGCAGCGCTCGGACGACGTCAGCTCTTCTTGCCGGACTCCTTGGCGTCCCCGGTGGAGAGCGCGGCGATGAAGGCCTCCTGGGGAACCTCGACGCGGCCCACCATCTTCATGCGCTTCTTGCCTTCCTTCTGCTTCTCGAGCAGCTTGCGCTTCCGGGAGATGTCACCGCCGTAGCACTTGGCGAGGACGTCCTTGCGGATCGCGCGGATGTTCTCGCGGGCGATGACCCGAGCACCGATCGCGGCCTGGATCGGCACCTCGAACTGCTGCCGCGGGATGAGTTCGCGGAGCTTCTGGGCCATCGTCGTGCCGTAGTTGTAGGCCTTGTCCTTGTGCACGATCGCGCTGAACGCGTCGACCTGCTCGCCCTGGAGCAGGATGTCGACCTTCACCAGGTCGGCGGCCTGCTCGCCGGTGGTCTCGTAGTCGAGGCTCGCGTAGCCCTTGGTGCGCGACTTCAGCTGGTCGAAGAAGTCGAAGATGATCTCGGCCAGCGGCAGCGAGTACCGCAGCTCGACCCGGTCCTCGGACAGGTAGTCCATGCCCTGGAGGGTGCCGCGCCGGGACTGGCAGAGCTCCATGATCGCGCCGATGTACTCGCTGGGCGCCAGCACCGTGGCCCGCACCACCGGCTCGAAGACCGACTCGATCTTCCCGTGTGGGAACTCGCTCGGGTTCGTGACGATGTGCTCGGTCGTGTCGTCCATGATCACGCGGTAGACGACGTTCGGCGCGGTCGCGATCAGGTCGAGGCCGAACTCGCGCTCGAGCCGCTCCCGGATGATCTCCAGGTGGAGCAGGCCGAGGAAACCGACGCGGAAGCCAAAACCGAGCGCGGCCGAGGTCTCCGGCTCGTACGCGAGCGCAGCGTCGTTGAGCTGGAGCTTGTCCAGCGCCTCGCGGAGGATCGGGTAGTCCGAGCCGTCGATCGGGTAGAGGCCGGAGAACACCATCGGCTTGGCCTCGGCGTACCCGGGAAGGCTCTGCTGCGCCGGCTTGGCGTTGTTGGTGACCGTGTCACCGACCTTGGACTGGCGGACATCCTTCACACCGGTGATCAGGTACCCCACCTCGCCGACGCCGAGCGCGTCGGAGGGCACCGGCTCCGGGGAGATGACGCCGAGCTCGAGCAGCTCGTGGGTGGCCGCGGTGGACATCATCTTGATGCGCTCGCGGGAGTTGAGCTGGCCGTCGATGACCCGGACGTAGGTGACGACGCCGCGATAGGTGTCGTAGACCGAGTCGAAGATCATCGCCCGAGCCGGGGCGTTCGCGTCACCCTTCGGGGCCGGGAACTGGCGGACGATCTCGTCGAGCAACGGCTGGACACCGACGCCGGTCTTGCCGGAGACCTTGAGGCAGTCTTCGGGCTCGCAGCCGATCAGCTTCGCGAGCTCCTCGGCGTACTTCTCGGGCTGCGCGGCCGGCAGGTCGATCTTGTTGAGCACCGGGATGACGTGCAGGTCGTTCTCGAGCGCCAGGTAGAGGTTGGCGAGCGTCTGCGCCTCGATGCCCTGAGCGGCGTCGACGAGCAGGACCGCGCCCTCACAGGCCGCGAGCGACCGGGAGACCTCGTACGTGAAGTCGACATGGCCCGGGGTGTCGATCATGTTCAGGATGTGAGTGGTTCCATCGAGTTCCCAGGGCAGGCGGACGGCCTGGGACTTGATCGTGATCCCGCGCTCGCGCTCGATGTCCATGCGATCCAGGTACTGGGCTCGCATCTGACGCTCGTTGACGACGCCGGTCATCTGCAGCATGCGGTCGGCCAGGGTCGACTTGCCGTGGTCGATGTGCGCGATGATGCAGAAGTTGCGGATCAGGCTCGGGTCGGTGGATCCCGGGCGCGGCGTCGGGGGCACGCGGGTGTCCCTCTCTTCCTATAAGACGTTGAGTGGTGCGGGGCTGTTCGTGCTGCCCGGCGCACCGGTTCACCGACGCATGAGTCGGCACCACCCCAATTCTCCCACGGGCCGGAGGTAGTCGTCTCCCGCGCCCTACCGCAGCGGCCACCCGAGACGAATCGGGTCGGCAGATGCGGTGACAGCTCGGGCAGGGCGGGGCGTAAAGGGTGGTGACGGCCCGCGTTGGGATGGGCGCAGGCACGGGACGCGCGGACGGGCGCAGGAACGGGGCGGCGAGGACGGGCGCAGGAACGGGGCGCGATGAGGGGGCGGGACCCAGAGGGCGGCGATAGTTCGCGCAGGGGTGGGAGGGGCACCGGAGCCTGAAGAGATGCCCGGGACCCAAGAGGTGCCGGAGACTGGGTGAGGTGCAGGGGACTGGGTGAGGTGCCCGAGCAGGGTGAGGTGCCCGAGCAGGGTGAGGTGCCCGAGCAGGGTGAGGTGCCCGAGCAGGGTGAGGTGCCCGAGCCCAAGAGGTGCCGGAACCCGAGGAGGGTGCCGAGACCCGAAGAGGTGCCGGGATCCGAGAGCTCGGGGAGGTGCCGTAGGCCGGAGATGTGCCGGGGCCCGGCCGCTTGGGGAGGTGACGGGATCCGGAGGAGGCGCCGCAGTGCCGTAGGCCGGGCCCGGAGGTGCCCGGCGCCCGGAGAGGCCCGGTACATCCGAGGCGCTCGGATGTACCGGGCCTCGGGATGTGCGGCCCGCCAGGTGCCAGGCCTGAGGACGTGCCGGGCCGAAAGGTGGCGGGCCCGGGGAGATGCCGGCCTTGGGGTGGTGCCGGGCCTAGGGAGACGCCGGCCTTGGGGACGCGCCGGGGTGTCGCGGGGCCGGAGAAGTGCCGGGGCTGGGAGAACTCCGAGCTGGGGAGACATTCGTGGCGGCACGGAGTGGGGCGATGGAGGCCCAGAAATGTTGCCGGTTGGTGCACGAGGCGAGCGGGCGTTTTGAACCCATCGTGGCGTAGCTGGTAGCCTGGCTATTCGCGCGGTGGGCGCGCGATGTGCGCTGCTCGACGAGAGTGTTTCGCACGAGAGCATCCCGCCATCGCCGGAACCTGCCAGCACAATACGACCAGACCCGAGGCTTACGCGTGGCGAACATCAAGTCCCAGATCAAGCGCATCAAGACCAACGAGAAGGCGCGCCTGCGGAACAAGGCCGTCAAGTCGTCGCTCAAGACGGCGATCCGGAAGTTCCGCACCGCTGCCGACGCCGGCGACCGCGAGGTGGCGCTCACCGAGCTCCGCAACGCGTCCCGCGCGCTCGACAAGGCGACCAGCAAGGGCGTCATCCACGCCAACCAGGCTGCCAACAAGAAGTCGGCCATGGCGAAGCGCGCCGCCGCTCTCTGAGCCCGCACGCACCGAAGGCACCGGCCCGTACAGGGTCGGTGCCTTCGTCATTTTCGGCCCCCGGCTCGGGCCGACCGTCGTCGGCCCCCGGCTCGGGCCGACCGTCGTCGGCCCCCGGCTCGGGCCGACCGTCCAGCCCAATTCCAGCGGCGAAGTCGGAACCTCCTATACCGCCCGAAGCGGGATCAAGAGCACGAATCCTTCCACCGATACTTGATCGCTCGAACTGGCCGCAACCACTGCAAGCTCCAGTCCGCTAACGGCAGATGGCTCGAATCGGCGTAAGCGCGAAAGCCGGCCGGCCGGGCACAGAGATCGCACTGGGGTGCAGGCCAGACACCAGCGCGGGCCAGTCCTCAGCCGGCAAACCACGCGTGAGCGCGCAGGCGGGCATGAGCGCACAAGCTGACCACGAGCCCACAGCCCGAGCACAAGCCCACAGGCCGAGCACAAGCCCGCACGCCGAGCACGAGCGCGCAGACCCAGGCTCAGACCCAGACACGCACAGACCAAGACACGAGCGCGGCTCAGACCCAGGCCCGAGCGCGGACCCACATATGAGCGCAGACGCAGGCCCAGGCACAAGCCCGCAGACCCGGCGACGAAGCGCCGGCCGAAACAACACCAGAAAGCGTCAGCGCCGATCCGGTGCAGCGCCAGGATCGCTGGCCCGCAACGGTGGCAACGGCACGGTCACGTCGGCATCCTCCGACCCAACCCGAACGATCCCGAGCGCCGCCGCCGTATCCGGCTCCCCAGCCATCCCGCCTGCCCCGCCAGCCGAACCCACCCCGCCCGCCGAACCCGCCCCGCCCGCCGAACCCGCCCCGCCCGCCAAACCCGCCCCGCCCGCCAAACCCGCCCCGCCAGCCGAACCCACCCCGCCCGCCAAACCCACCCCACCAGCCGAACCCGCCGCAGCGGCTTCAGACAACGGTGCCTCTGGGCGCACCCGAGGCCTCCGCGCGGCATGGGGATCCGGTAGCCGTCCCACCACCACGTCGTTCAGCTTCACCATCGCCGCCACCACCGCCGGCGTGGCCAGCACTCCCCACCAGCTCACCAGGTCAGCGAACGCCAGCAGCATCGCCAGCACGATCGAGCCCTCGAAGAACAGCGCGCACAGCACCTTGCCCGGCTCGACGTGGCGCAGACGCAGGATCCGCGCGTACAGCGGGCGCTGCTGGTTGTGCGCTGGTGCTGACCGGAAAGCCGTGAGTAACCGCCCCGTCACCGGACTTCCCGGGCCGAGACGATCGCGAGCACCGCCCGCTCGAGCGCATAGTTGCGATCGTCGGCGCCGCCTTTGACGTCGGCGTTGGCCGTGGCGGCGACCCGGGCGGCGGTGGCCAGCCCGGCCGGGGACCAACCCCGGCCCTGGCGTTGCGCCCGCTCGACCTTCCACGGCGGCATCCCCAGCGTGCTCGCCAACTGATAGCCGCTCCCCCGCGCGCCGGCTACCCGCGCCACGCTCCGGACGCCGTCGGCGAGCGCGTCCGCGATCGGCACCGGGTCGACGCCGATCGCCAGCGCCCAGCGCAGCGCCTCGAGAGCACCGGCGGTGTCCCCGATCATCGCGGCGTCGGCGACGGTGTAGCCGGTCACGTCCGCGCGCCCGCGGTGGTACTGACGCACGGCATCGAGGTCGACGCGACCACCGGTGTCGGCCACCAACTGGCTGCACACCGACGCGAGTTCGCGCAGGTCGGGCCCCACGGCGTCGAGGATCAGCGATGCGACCTCCTCGCTCGCCTTCCCGCCGGCCCGGCGGATCTCGTCCCGGATGAACCCGACCTTCTCGCGATGCTTGGTGATCTTGGCGACCGTGGTGGTCTCCGCGCCGGCCTTCTTCAGCCCGTCGCTCAGGGCCTTGCCGCGGGCCTGCCCGAGGTGGGTGACGACCAGGATGATGCCGCTGCTGGGGTCCTTCGCGAGCGCGGTGGCGTGCTGCAGCAGCGCGGCCGCGAGGTCTTTGCCCACGGTGTGGGCGTCGCGGGCGATGAGTACCCGCGCTTCGGCGAACAGCGACGGGCTGAACAGCTCCGGCAGCGCGCCGGGCGTCAGCTGGGTGTAGTCGAGTTCGCGGACGTCACATTCCGGGTCGGCCGCGCGGGCGGCGGCGACCACGTCGGCGACCACGCGTCCAGCGAGGAAACTTTCGTCCCCGAGGACGAGGTGCAGCGGCGCGAGTGTGGAGGGGGCAGCCGAGCCAGGCATGACGAACATCGTTGCACGGTGCGCGCAACGGTGCGGTCCCGCGCTCGCACTGTGCACCATATGTCACCCCTGACGCCCTCGAACCGCGGTGGACAGCGTGCCGTCGGCGAGCGCGACCACGGCCAGATCTCCGCTCCGATCGGTACGCAGCACCCGGGCGCCCTGCCGGGCCAGGTGCGCGAGGACGGCCGGAGCCGGGTGCCCGTAGTCGTTGTCGGCGCCGACCTCCACCAGCGCCACCCGGGCGTGCGCGGCGTCCAGGAACGCCGGATCCGACCAGGCCGAGCCGTGGTGCGGAACCTTGAGCACGTCCACGTCCAGCGGTTCACCGGCGGAGAGCACCGCCCGCTCGGCGTCGTGCTCGGCGTCGCCCGGCAGCAGGACGGAGACCGATCGCACGTCGGCGCGGAGGATCAGGCTGTTGTTGTTCGGGTCCGACCGGGTGCCGCGCAGCACGCGCAGCGGCCCCAGTACCCGGATGCCGACCGCTCCGGCGGTCAGCCGCCCACCCGCGGTCAACGACACGATGCGGACGCCGTGCCGGCGCGCCTCCCGGCTCACCGCCGCCGCGCCTTCGGGCGGTTCCCGGTACGGCCCGATCGCGATCGCCCCGACGCTCCGGCCGCGGAGCACCCCGTCGAGGCCGCCGATGTGGTCGAGGTGCAGGTGGCTCAGGAACAGGATCGGGACGTGCTCGACGCCCAGCCGCCGCAGGCAGGCGTCGACCGGCGCCGGGTCGGGGCCGGCGTCGACGACCACCGCGGACGCGGCCCCGGCCCGGAGCACCACCGCGTCGCCCTGGCCGACGTCGCACCCGACCACCACCCAGCCCGGCGGTGGCCAGCCCGGCGCCGCCACCCGGATAGGCAGCGCGACCACGACCACCGTGGCACCGACGACCGCGATCAGTCGGCGGGGCAGACGCCACCGGGCCGCGAAGGCGGCCGCGACCAGCAGCGCCGCGAGCAACCAGCCCCCGGCGGCGCCGCCGGGCCAGGGCAGCAGACCGTCGGGCACGCGGCCGCCGCGCTCGGCCACCTCCACCAGCCACCAGGCCGGCCACTGCCCGAGCCAGGCCAGTGCGGTGGCGAGCGGCATCGCGACCGGCGCGGTGACCGCGGCGAGCAGGCCGAGTACGGTGGCCGGAGCGACGGCCGGTGCCGCGAGCAGGTTCGCGGGGATCGCGGTGAGGCTGACCGTGCCGGTGAAGGCCGCGATCAGCGGCGAGCAGGCGGCCTGCGCCGCGGCGGGCACCGCGAGGGCGTCGGCGGCGACGGCGGGCACGCCCCGCCGCTTCAGCGCACCGGACCAGGCCGGTGCGACGAGCAGCAGACCGGCGGTGGCCGCGACCGAGAGCGCGAAGCCCGGCGCGGCGGCGAGCGCCGGATCGAGGAGCACGAGGAACACGACCGAGACGCACAGCGCGGGGACGGCGGCGCGGGGACGCCCCAGGGCCAGCGCGAGCAGGCCGAGCCCGCACATCGCCGCCGCGCGGACGACGCTCGGCGACGGCCGGGCCAGGATCACGAAGCCGGCGATGGCGAGCGCCGCCAGTGCGGCGGACCAGCCGGGGCCGGCGCGGACGCCACGGAGCGCGGCGAGCACCAGCCCCGCCAGGATCGCGAGGTTCGCTCCGCTGACCGCGGTCAGGTGGGTCATGCCGGTCTGCTGGAACGCGTCGTCGACGCTCGGGTCGAGCTTCGAGGTGTCACCGACCACCAGGCCTGGGAGGAGGCCGCCAGGTTTGCCGGGGAGCGGTGCGCAGGCCTCCTGGAGGCCGGTTCGCAGCGACCCGGCCACGCGTTGCAACCAGGGTGGGGACCCGAGCCTCCACGGCCGGGCCGCGGTGCGCAGGACCGCCGCCGTCAGGTCACGGCGGTGCGGGGCGAGGAGACGGCCGCGGTCGACGGTGACGCGCTGGCCGGGCAGCAGTCCGGCCCAGTCCGGGTGTTCGCCGAGCACGAGCACTCGTCCGGAGGTCATGTGCCGGACCCCGTCGGCCGTGATCTCCTCGGCCGACGCGGCGACCACCCAGAGCGGCGCGCCGCCGCGCCGCGACGCGGCCGGACGCGGGTCGTCACGCACCACGAGCCGCATCCCGACCGGACCGGAACGCTCCACCGCCCGGGCCAGCGCTCCGGAATCCCGCTCCACCAACCGCGGCGCCGCCGCCACGGCCCCCATGCCCACCCCCAACGCCACGCCCACCACCCCCAACGCGACCCCGCCCCATCGCCGCGCCGAAGCCCGGGCCCGGAGACCCGCCGCGATCGCCACCAGGGCCGCGCCGCCGGCCACCACCGCGGCGGCACCGGGCCCGTGACCGAGACACCACCACGTCGCCGCCCACGCACCCAGCGCCACCCCGGCGAGGCGTAGATCCAGCGGCGCCCGCGCCACCGCCCCCGCGGCCGGCCGGCGATCGTGGCCGGTCACACCCGGACCAGGGAACGGAGTTTCTCGAAGCGGCTGTCGCCGATGCCGTCGACCTCGCGCAGCTGGTCGACCGAGCGGAAGCCGCCGTGCTCGGTGCGGTAGGCGACGATCCGCTCGGCGAGCACGGGACCGACGCCCGGCAGGCCGTCGAAGTCCTCGACGGTGGCGGCGTTCAGATCGAGCGGTGAGCCGGAGCCGCCCGCGGTGGGCGCATCGGGGGCGGCGCCGGGCACCCCGACCGCGATCAGCTCACCGTCGAGCACCTTGCGGGCCAGGTTCAGGGCGCTGAGATCGGTGCCGGGCAACGCGCCGCCCGCCGCGTTCACGGCGTCCGCGACCCGGGCACCGGCCGGCAACCGCACCAGGCCCGGCCGCCGTACCCGGCCGGAGACCGCCACCACCGCCGTCGACGGAGACGCCGACGCGACCCCGGACCGCGACGGCGCATCCACGATCGTGGCCGTGTCGACCGGCTCGGCGTCCGGCCGCGCCCGCCAGGCCGCGATTCCGGCCACCAGCGCGACGACGAGCGCCACCACCGCGAGCGTCCACACTCCACGCCGCCCCGGCCCGAAGGCCGCGCCCCGCACGCTCTCCGGCATCCACCGGCGCCACCCACCCGCCGACCCGAGCTCCTCCCCCGGCAGCGGCACCGCGGAAACCGGGTCATCGAACAGCACCTCGACGCGCGACCGCGCGATCGACGCGTCTCGTACCACCTCTCGGCGTCCCATGTCGGCCGAACCTAGGCTCGTTCGCCGGCCCCCGAGAGCCGCGAGAACCCGGGCTGTGCACAACCCGGCGCGCTGTGGACAGCCGCCCACGGGCCCTCGGTGTGCTACTTGTGGCGGGTCACCGCCACGCCGACCAAGCCCGGGCCCACATGGGTCCCCACCGTCGGCCCGACCTCGCCGATCAACACCCGTCCCAGCCGGGGCACCCGCTCGAACAGCCGCTCCCGCAGCGCCTCCGCTTGCTCCGGTGCGGCCAGGTGCTGCACCACCACGTCCGCTCCGTCGACGCCCGCCGCCGTGACCGCCAGCGCTTCGAGCTTCGCCAACGCCCGAGCCGAGGTGCGCACCCGCTCCGCCACGACGATCTGCCCGTCCTCCACGCGCAGGATCGGCTTCACCGACAGCGTCGTGCCGATCAACGCGGCCGCGGCACTGATCCGCCCGCCCCGACGCAGGTGCTCCAGAGTGTCCACGTAGAACAAGACGGTGCTGCGCTCGACCGCGTCGACGGCCGCCGACGCCACCTGGGACGAGGATCCGCCCGCCTGCGCGACACCTGCGGCCTCGAGCACGGCCGCGCCGAGCCCCATCGCGATCGACCGCGAGTCGACCACGGTCACCGGGCCGGGAGCCGACGCCGAGGCCAGCATCGCCGCCTCGTACGTCCCCGACAGCCCGGCCGACAAATGGATCGAAACCACCGAGGAGTACCCGCGCGCGAACGCCAGCCGGTACGCCTCACCGAGCGAATGCGGTGTGGCCCGGGACGTCGTCACCGGGCCACGCCCCTGCTTCAACGCGGCCGCGACGTCGGCCGAGCTGATGTCGACGCCCTCGCGCCCGGTCACCTCGCCGATCGTGACGAACGTCGGCACCACGGTCAGGTCGTACCGGGCCACCAGGTCACGCGGGATGTCGGAGGTGGAGTCCGTGACGACGGCGACGTGCGGTGCCATGCACGAACATTAGCCCCGTTCCGAGGCCTTGATCAGCTCGTCGTCAGCGGCCGGCTCGGCATCGGCGGCCGTCGACGGCTCGTCGTTGGACGCGGCCCCGGTCAGCGGGCCGACGTTGTGCGCGTGCAGCCGCCAACCCCGCGTCGACGAGAGGCGCAGCTCCGTCCACCGGCAGTTGCCCAGCGCCGCGAGCTGCGCGGCCACCTCGTCGCTCCAGCCGGTCAGCGCCTGCACCGCACGACGGGCCGCGCCGCCGTGGCACACGACGACGAGCGTGCCGTCGACCGCGCCCAGCGCGTCGGCGAGCGCGTCGCGCATCCGGGCCACGACCTCGGCCGGACGCTCGATCCCCGGCACCTCCGGCGTCTCGCCGCGCTTCCACTCGGCGTACTCGGCCGGCCAGCGCTCGGCGAGCTCGGCGTGCGAGAGCCCCTGCCACGGGCCGAAACCGGTCTCGCGCAGCCGCGGGTCGACGCTAATCGGAAGCCCGGTCAGCGCGGCCAGCGCCTCGGCCGTCCGGAACGCCCGCTGCAGGTCACTGCTGACGATCGCGTCCGGCTCCTCGGCCGCCAGGTACGGCGCGGCCTGGAGTGCCTGCTGCACTCCGGTCTCGTCGAGCGGGACGTCGGTCTGGCCCTGGATCCGGCCGGCGGCGTTCCATTCGGTTCGTCCGTGTCGCCAGATCAGGACCCGGCGAGCGGTCACTGCTGGTTACCGGTGTCGGCCAGTGCGGCGTCCACGAACGGGATGACCGGGCAGTCCTTCCAGAGCCGCTCCAGGGCGTAGAACGACCGCTCCTCGGCGTGCTGGACGTGGACGACGATGTCGACGAAGTCCAGCAGCACCCAGCGGCCCTCGCGCTCGCCCTCGCGGCGTACCGGCTTGGCACCCATCCCCAGCAGCCGCTCCTCGACCGAGTCGACGATCGCCGACACTTGGCGCTCGTTCGGCGCCGAGGCGATGACGAACGCGTCGGTGATGACGAGCTGCTCGCTGACGTCGAGAACGACGATGTCGGTGGCGAGCTTGTCGGAGGCGGCTTGGGCGGCGGCGAGCGCCAGCTCGTTTGCTCGGGCGGAGACGGCCACGGCGGCCCCTTCCTGTAACTGACAATTCCAGGATCAAGCGTCTCACGTTCCGACGCCGATCGTCGGCGTGCGGCCGCTCGACGTCGAAACAGCAGCAGAAACGTAGCCCACGAGGTAACAAACGTCGAAAAATAAAAGGACGCCCGGGCGAACCCGGGCGTCCTTCGGTGTTAAAGCTCAGCCGCGTCGCGCCAGCCGGGCCAGCGCCGACCCGACGAACAGGTAGACCACGGCCGCGATTCCCCAGTTGACGAGAACCGCCTGGTCACGGTTGTCCATCCAGAACAGGTTCTGGAACGGCGTGGTCAGCCATCGGCCGATGTCAGTCACGAAGTCCACGATCATGTTCGTCTGGTTGGCGTTCGCCAGCACGAAGAAGATCCCCAAACAGATGACTAAAACCAACGTGACGGTGATCGCCATCACCGCGCGGCCTGCGTTCCTCATTTCGACACTGCCCCCTTCTGGACAGATAAGCTGCTGACGAAGCTCACGGCATGAATGCCCGTGGGCCGCTATCGGCGAAACATCCGTCCAGAGACGACAGAAGCGATTACGGCCGGTACAGGCGCCGCTTCTCGATGTATTGGACGACCCCGTCCGGCACCAGGTACCAAACCGGCAAACCCGCTCGAACCCGGTCACGACACCCGCTGGACGAGATCGCCATCGCCGGGACGTCGACGAGCGTCACCGCGTCCTGCGGGAGGTGGTCGTCGGAGAGCGTGTAGCCGGGCCGCGTGACCCCGATGAAGTGGGCCAGGCCGAAGAGCTCGTCGACGTCCTTCCAGGAGAGGATCGCCGACAACGCGTCCGCACCGGTGATGAAGAACAACTCGACGTCGGGCCCGCGCAGGCGCCGCAGATCACGCAGCGTGTCGATCGTGTAGGTCGGACCGGGGCGGTCGACGTCGACCCGGCTGACCGAGAACCGCGGGTTCGACGCGGTGGCGATCACCGTCATCAGGTAGCGGTCCTCGGCCGGGCTGACCTTGGCGTCGTCCTTCTGCCACGGGTTGCCGGTGGGGACGAAGACGACCTCGTCGAGCGCGAAGATGTTCGCGACCTCGCTGGCCGCGACGAGGTGGCCGTGATGGATCGGGTCGAACGTGCCGCCCATGATCCCGACCCGCCGGGGCGGACGCCCTTCACTCATCCGAAAATCTTCGCATCTCGGCCGCGAAGACCCCGGAAGCCCAACCGGATTGGGAGCCTCGTCACGTCATCGAACCGAACGCCTCACCGCACGTGTCCGTCGCCGGTCACCAGGTAGGAGGTGCTCGTCATCTCCGGCAGGCCCATCGGACCGCGCGCGTGCAGCTTCTGCGTCGAAATGCCGATCTCGGCCCCGAAGCCGAACTCGCCACCGTCGGTGAACCGGGTGGACGCGTTCACCATCACGGCCGCGCTGTCCAGGCGCGAGCTGAAGCGCCGGATCGCCCGGGTGTCGGACGAGACGATCGCCTCGGTGTGCCCACTCCCCCAGCGCCGGATGTGCGCGACGGCCTCGTCTACTGAGTCGACGACCCGGACCGCGAGGTCAAGCGAGTTGTACTCGGTCTCCCAGTCGGCGTCCGTGGCCGGCACGGTCAGCGGCCCCGACGGCACCGAGGCCGCAGCCCTGGAGTCCACGTGCAGCGTGACGCCGGCCTCGTGCAACTGCGCCCCGACCACCGGCAGGAAGGTGGCCGCCACCGACGAATGCACGAGCAGCGTCTCGGCCGCGTTGCACACGCTCGGCCGCTGCACCTTCGAGTTCATCGTGATCGACGCGGCCATCTCCAGGTCGGCCGCCGCGTCGACGTAGACGTGGCAGTTGCCGACGCCGGTCTCGATCACCGGCACGATCGAGTTCTCGACGACGTTCTTGATCAGCCCGGCGCCACCGCGCGGAATGATCACGTCGACCAGGCCGCGGGCCCGCATCAGATGGGTGACCGACTCCCGGTCGACCCCCGGCACCAGCTGCACCGCGTCGGCCGGCAGACCGGCCTTCGCGGCTGCCTCCGACAGCACCCCGACGAGCGCGGTGTTCGAGTGGTGCGCCGACGCCGACCCCCGCAGCAGAGCGGCGTTACCGCTCTTCAGACACAGCCCCGCGGCATCGACGGTCACGTTCGGACGCGCCTCGTAAATGATCCCGACGACACCGAGCGGCACCCGGATCTGGCGCACCTCCAGGCCGTTGGGCAGCGTGTACCCGCGCACGACCTCGCCGATCGGGTCGGGCAGGCCGGCGACGTCGCGCAGGCCCTGCGCCATCCCGGCAATGCGCTCCTCGGAGAGCGCCAGCCGGTCGAGCAAGCCCTCGGCGAGCCCGGCCTCCCGGCCCGCGGACAGGTCGCGCTCGTTGGCGGCGAGCACCGACGCGGACGCCGCGACCAGCGCGTCGGCCATCGCCAGCAGCGCCGCGTCCTTCTCGGCCCGGGAGAGCGGCGCGAGCTCGGCGGCGGCCTCCTTGGACCGGGCCGCGACGGCGCGGACCTCCTGCTCGGTCGTCATCGCCTGCTCCTTCGCCTAGATTGTTCAACAATCTTAGAGCAACGCGAGGTCGTCCCGGTGAACGACTTCGCGTCGGTACTTCGGCCCGACCGCGTGCGTGGATTTCCCGAGCAGCGGCGGCAGCTCCGAAGCGTCGTAGGCGACCAAACCACGAGCCACCGACATTCCCGCGGACGAGACCAGATCCACCGGGTCCCCCGCCACGAAGTCCCCCGACACCGCGGTGATCCCGGCCGAGAGCAGCGACGCCCGCCGCGAGACGACCGCCTCCACCGCACCGTCGTCGAGCACCAGGTGCCCGCGCGGCGTGGTGGCGTGCCGCAGCCAGAGCAGCCGCGTCGGCAGCCGACGGCCGGTCGGCGCGAAGTACGTACCCACGTCGGCCCCGGCCAGCGCGTCGGCCGCTCTCGGCGCCGATGTCAACACCACGTGCACACCGGCCGACGTCGCGACCTGCGCCGCCGCGACCTTGCTCGCCATGCCTCCGGTACCGACCCCGGAAGCGCCCACCGAGCCGGCCACGACATCGTTCAGATCAGCAGCGGACAGAACTGTGGAAACGAGACGTGCCCCGGGCTGACGAGGGTCCCCCGAGTACAGCCCGTCGACGTCCGAGAGCAGCACCAGCGCGTCCGCTCGGAGCAGGTGCGCCACCAGCGCGGCCAGCCGGTCGTTGTCACCGAACCGGATCTCGTCCGTGGCCACCGCGTCGTTCTCGTTGACGATCGGCACCACGCCGAGCTCCAGCAGCCGCTCGAAGTTGCGGCTCGCGTTGCGGTAGTGCGCCCGGCGGATCATGTCGTCCGCGGTCAGCAGGACCTGGCCCACGGTCAGGCCGTACCGCTCGAACGAGGCCGCGTAGCGTGCCACCAGCAGCATCTGCCCCACCGAAGCGCTGGCCTGCTGGGTGGCCAGATCACGCGGGCGCCGGGAGAGCCCCAGCGGCGCGATCCCGGCCGCGATCGCCCCCGACGACACCAGCACGATCTGCGCGCCGGCTTTCCGCCGCTCGGCCAGCACGTCGACGAGCGCGTCGATCCGCTCGGTGGCCAGCCGGCCCCCGCGGACGGTCAACGACGACGAACCGATCTTCACGACGATCCGCTGCGCGCCCGCGACGGCCGACCTCATAGATCGTCGCCGTAGTCGTGGATGCCGCGCTCGCCGCCCTTCTCCGGGTTCTGCCCCCGGCGCCGACGACGTGCGAGCAGCCGATCGGACGCACCGGCCCGGTCGGTGAGCGCGAGGCGGGGGTCCTCGCCACGACGGGTCAGCAGCACCTCGGCCGCTCCGCCGAGCGTCGGCTCCCAGTCGAACGTCACGCCGCCGATCGTCACCGCGTCGCCCGCGTGCGCACCGGACTTCGCCAGCTCCTCCTCGACGCCCAGCTTCGCCAGCCGGTCCGCGAGGTAACCCACGGCCTCGTCGTTCTGGAAGTCGGTCTGGCGCACCCAGCGCTCGGGTTTGGTGCCCCGCACGAGGAAGCCGCCCTCGTCGTCGGGCTCCACGGTGAACGGCGTCTCGTCCACGGCGGCCGGCCGCAGCACGATCCGGGTCGGGTCCGGCGCACCACGCCGCTCCCGCTCCTCCTCGACGATCGCCGCGAGCGCGAACAGCAGCGGCTTGAGCCCTTCCCGGGTCACGGTCGAGACGTCGAACACCCGGTAGCCGCGCGCCTCCAGGTCGGGCCGGATGATCTCGGCCATCTCCCGGCCGTGCGGCACGTCGACCTTGTTGAGCACGACCAGCCGCGGCCGGTCCTCCAGGCCACCGTAGGCGGCGAGCTCGGCCTCGAGCGCGTCGATGTCGGCGACCGGGTCACGCCCCGGCTCCTCGGTGGCGGTGTCGACGACGTGCACCAGCACGGCGGTGCGCTCGATGTGGCGCAGGAAGTCCAGCCCGAGGCCGCGCCCGGTGGCCGCGCCCGGGATCAGTCCCGGCACGTCAGCGATCGTGAAGACGGTCTCGCCCGCGGTCACGACACCCAGGTTCGGCACCAGCGTCGTGAACGGGTAGTCGGCGATCTTCGGCCGTGCCGCCGACACGACCGCGATCAGCGAGGACTTCCCGGCGCTCGGGAAACCGACGAGCCCGGCGTCGGCGACGCTCTTGAGTTCGAGGACGACGTCGTGGCTCTCGCCGGGCTCGCCGAGCAGCGCGAACCCGGGCGCCTTGCGCTTGGCCGTGGCCAGCGCCGCGTTGCCCAGACCACCGTGACCGCCCTGCGCCACCACGTACCGGGTGCCGACGCCGGTCAGGTCGGCGAGGATCTCGCCGTCCTCGGCCTGCACCACGGTGCCGTCAGGGACGCGCAGTTCCAGATCGGTGCCGTTCGCTCCGTAACGGTTCGCGCCCATCCCGGGGCGGCCGTTCGTCGCCTTGGCGTGGGGCCGGTAGTGGAAGTCGAGCAGCGTGTGCACCTGCGGGTCCACGACGAGTACGACGTCACCACCCTTGCCGCCGTTGCCACCGTCGGGGCCGCCGAGCGGCTTGAACTTCTCGCGGTGCACGGAGGCACATCCGTGGCCGCCATCACCGGCGGTGACGTGCAGCACCACTCGGTCGACGAACGTCGCCACGGTGACTCCTCAATCTTGATGTCAGAAGGTGAACACGACAAAGGCGGGTCGGTATGCCCGACCCGCCTTTGTTTACTGCGCTACCCGGCGGGCTCAGGCCTCCGCCGGGACGATGCTGATCGTCTTGCGACCACGCTTGTTGCCGAACGTCACCGCGCCCGGAGCCAGCGCGAACAGCGTGTCGTCGCCACCGCGGCCGACGAGGTCGCCCGGGTGGAAGTGGGTGCCGCGCTGGCGGACGATGATCTCGCCGGCCTTCACGACCTGACCGCCGAAGCGCTTCACACCCAGCCGCTGGGCGGCGGAGTCACGCCCGTTACGGGAGGACGATGCGCCCTTCTTGTGTGCCATGTCGCTAAGACCTACTTCCCGCTCTCGATCCCGGTGACCTTGATCTGGGTCAGCGGCTGACGGTGACCCTGACGCTTGTGGTAGCCGGTCTTGTTCTTGTACTTGTGGATCTTGATCTTGGGGCCCTTGGTGTGGGCCACGACCTCACCGGAGATGGTGAAGGCCGCAAGCTTGGCCGCCTCGTGGGTGACGTCCACCTTGTCACCCTCACCGTCGACGACGAGCAGAGCCGGCAGCGTAATCGCGTCACCGGGCGCGCCCGAGATCTTCTCGACCTCGACGACGTCGCCGACCGCCACCTTGTACTGCTTGCCGCCGGTCTTGACGATGGCGTACATGAGACGCGGGTCTCCTACCTGCTCTGGAAGACAATGAACTGACGTGCGTGCTTGCCTGGCCTACTAGCGCGCAGACAGCGGGGGCGCGGCGAACGCGCCAACGGAAAGACTACCGTACCGGGTGCGCGAACGACGAACCGAGGGTCTCGGCCCAGGTCAGTCGGCCTCTGCCCCCTCCGGTGGCCCGGCCGGACGCGACGCGGCCCGGCGGGCTCGCCGAGGCCGTTTCACCGGCGCCGGCTCACCGACGAGCACCTCGTCCGGTGCGGGCTCGGCGATCGCCGGAACAGTTGCGACACCGTTGACGACCATCTGGTCCGCGGGCTTCAGCGGGTCGGTGTCCTCGACCGTGGCAGCCGCGGCGATGTGCGCCGTGGCGGCGCCACTCGTCACGACCGGCTCGATCTCCGCGTCGGGAACGTCGTACGCGAGGTCACCCTCGGCCTCGACGATCTCGTCGACGACGAGCGCGTCGTCGTCGTCATCGTCGGCCGGCACGGCGACCGCACGGGCGCTCGCGGCGTGGATCGCCGCCGCGGCCGCGGCCACCGCCGGAGCCGCCGTCGGCCCGACCGGCTCGCCCCCGCCGCCACCACCGCGCTTCCGGCGGCTGCGACGGCCCTCCTTGACCTCGGCCACGGCCGGTTCGGCGTGCTGATGGCCGTTCCCGCCGTTGCCCCCGTTGGAGCCGTTCCCGCCGGTCTGGCGACCGATCAACGGCTCGCTGTGGATGATGACGCCCCGGCCGCGGCACGTCTCGCAGGTCTCGCTGAACGCCTCCAGCAGGCCCTGGCCGACCCGCTTGCGGGTCATCTGCACCAGCCCCAGCGACGTCACCTCGGCGACCTGGTGCTTCGTCCGGTCCCGGCCGAGGCACTCGGTCAGGCGGCGGAGGACGAGCTCGCGGTTGCCCTCGAGCACCATGTCGATGAAGTCGATGACGATGATGCCGCCGATGTCGCGCAGCCGGAGCTGGCGGACGATCTCCTCGGCGGCCTCCAGGTTGTTGCGGGTGACCGTCTCCTCGAGGTTCCCGCCCTGCCCGGTGAACTTGCCGGTGTTGACGTCGACGACCGTCATGGCCTCGGTGCGGTCGATCACCAGCGAACCGCCGCTCGGCAGCCACACCTTGCGGTCGAGCGCCTTCATGAGCTGCTCGTCGATGCGGTAGGCCGCGAAGACGTCGGTCTCGGCGGTGTGGTGCACGAGCCGCTCGGCCAGGTCGGGAGACATGTCACGCACGTACTCCTCCACCTCCGGCCAGGCCTCGGTGCCGGACACGACGAGCTTGGAGAAGTCCTCGTTGAAGACGTCCCGGATGACCCGGATGACCAGGTCGGGCTCGGCGTTCAGCAGCGAAGGCGCGCTGCCCTTCGTCGACTTCTCCTTGATCGCCTGCCACTGCGCCTCGAGCCGCTCGACGTCGTGCGTCAGCTCGGCCTCGCTGGCGCCCTCGGCCGCGGTGCGGATGATCACACCGGCGTTCTCGGGCACGATCTTCTTGAGGATGTCTTTGAGGCGCTTGCGCTCGGTGTCGGGCAGCTTCCGGCTGATGCCGGTCATCTGCCCCTCGGGGACGTAGACCAGGAAGCGGCCCGGCAGGCTGACCTGGCTGGTCAGGCGGGCGCCCTTGTGTCCGATCGGGTCCTTAGTGACCTGCACGAGCACCGAGTCGCCGCTCCGGAGCGCGGCCTCGATCTTGCGCGGGCGACCCTCCAGCCCAGCGGCGTCCCAGTTCACCTCACCGGCGTAGAGCACCGCGTTGCGGCCCTTGCCGATGTCGACGAACGCCGCTTCCATGCTCGGCAGCACGTTCTGCACCCGGCCGAGGTACACGTTGCCCGCGTACGCGGCGGAACTGGCCTTCGTCACGTAGTGCTCGACCAGGACGTCGTCCTCGAGCACCGCGATCTGGGTGCGGTCACCGACCTGGCGGACGACCATCACCCGCTCGACGGCCTCCCGGCGGGCCAGGAACTCGGCCTCGGACAACACCGGCGGACGCCGGCGGTTGCTCTCCCGGCCTTCGCGGCGACGCTGACGCTTCGCCTCCAGGCGGGTCGAGCCCTTGACGCCCTGGACCTCGTCCTCGATCGAGCGGGGCGGCGCGGCCGGAGCCGGCTGCCGCACCTTGACCACGGTGTTCGGCGGGTCGTCGCTGGAGACCTCGGCGTCACCGGCTCCCCGGCGGCGACGACGGCGGCGACGACGGCTGGTGCCGCCGTCCTCGTCACCGTCGGCGGCACCGTCGGCGGACTCGTCGTCCGCTTCGTCGGTTTCGTCGGAGGCGGTCGGGTCGGACTCGTCGTCCGCGGACTGCTCGTCGGAGTCGGCGTCGCCGGCCTCCCCGCCGTTCTCGCCCCGGCCGCGGCCCCGGCCCCGGCGACCCCGGCGGCGACGGCGGCGGCTCTCGTCGCTGCCGTCCTCGTCGCTGTCGGCGTCCGCGTCCGCGTCGGCGTCGGCGGTGGTCTCGTCGTTCGTGGTGTCTTCGGTGTCTTCGAGCTCGTCGGCCGGCTCGATCTCGTCCTCGACCGGCTCGGGTTCGGGCTCGGGGGCCCGGAACGGCACCGCGGCCGGGTCGGGCGCCATGAACGTGACCATCGGAGCCCGGCGGACGCGGGTGCGGTGCGTGGACGGCTGCTCCGCCGCTTCCGTGCCGGCGAACGGGGTGTCGGCGGTGCGCAGGCCCGGCTCGCCGGTGGCCGCTTCCGCGGCACCGGCGTCGGGCACGTCCGTCTTCGGTGCCGACGTCACGGAGGCGCCGTCGCCCGCAGCGATCGGTTCGGGCGCGTCGGCCCCGGTGGTCGCCGCGGGAGCGCCGGCGGACCGCCGACGACGGCGTGAGGTCGGCGCGGGCGTCTCCTCGACGACCGCGGCCTCGGTCGCGGCCGGAGGCTGGTCGGCGACCCCGCTGGTCACCGTGCTGGCCGCGACCGGTGGCTCGGTGGCCTCGGGCTCGGCGCCGGCCGCGCGGCGGCGACGGCGGGCACGGGGTGGGGTGACCTCGACGGCCACGTCGGGCGGCGTCGGGTCGGCCGGGGCCTCCGTCGTGGCGGGCTCGGCCGTGGCTGGCTCGGCCAGGGCGGGCCCGGCTGGGGCCTCGGCGCTCGCCGCGGGCACGCCAGGGGTCTCGCTGGTCGAGGGCGCGTCGGGGACGGCCTCGGGCTCGGCCGCGCGGCGGCGCGAGCGGGTGGCTCGGCGGCGCGGGGCCGGCTCGGCCGCAGCGGGCTCGTCGGCCACCGGAGCGGGCACGACGGGCCACGCCGGGTCGGCGAGGTCAGCGGCGTTCGTGTCGTCAGCGGGCGCGGGTGACGGCGCGATCACCGCCGCCGGCACGGCGTCGGCCGGTAGATCGGGGCCGTTCGACGGCGGGTCGGCCGGCGGCCCGGCCGGTCGGCGGGCCGCACGTCGCCGTGCGGGGCGCGCGGCCGGTTCCGGGGTCGTCGGAGCGCCGGCGCCGGTCGAGGCGGCGGAACTGTCACTAGTGGTGCTACCGGTGGTCTGTCCGGTGGGGATCTCCCCCGCCGAACCGGCCCCGGTCAGCTCGTTGTCGAGCATCCGGGCAAGTCTCCCGTCCGCCCCCGGGCGCGTGTCCGCGGCCACTCAGGGGCGTGTCGTATCGGTGCTGTCAAGCGGAAGCCGGAGAATCCGACGACCGCCGAGTCTCTTATTCGCGCCGGTTAGGTCGACGCACCGATGGCGAGCCCGCCGCGGTCGGCCTCGAGCGGGTCGTCGATCCGGCCTTCGGCGGTGAGGGCTCCCTGCGCCAGACGTGTGGCGCGGGGTGGCTCCGCCGGGTCCAGATCGGCGCTGGCAACCACGTGGCGCAGACCGGTCAGGATGTCATCGGGTCGTACAGCGGGTGTCGTATGCCGTACAACGCAAATCATTATCGCACAGGGAACGTCCGCGTCAGCCGTGGACACTCCCGGCTCGGCCTCGGTGGAGGCGGTACCTGTCGTTCCGGCCGGCCCCACCTCCTCCACTACAACCACGCTGACCAGCGCAGATCGCACATCGATCGTCCGCTGACCGCTTTTTGTCCGACGCTCGACGGGCACGGTCCCGGCCGCCAGCAACGCAGCCACGGCCGACTGCGCCCGAACGGTGCTTACCCCGGGAAGCTCGATTCGCCACTCGGAAGCGTCGATTCGATCCGGCAGCGACCCGCCGGTGGCCTCCACCGCCTCCAGGATGTCGATACCCGGCGGCAGCGCCCGGTCGAGCATCTGCCGGACCTGCTCGACGTCGACGACCTTGGCGAGGCCGATCTCCAGGTACTCCGCCTCGCTGGCCACACCGGTCGGCGCCGCACCGACGTAGGAGACCTTCGGGTGCGGGCTGAACCCGGCCGAATACGCGATCGGTACGCCGCCACGGCGGAGTGCCCGCTCGAACGCGCGGGCGAAGTCGCGGTGCGAGGTGAAGCGGAGCCGGGCACGTTTGGTGTACCGGAGCCGGACTCGCTGGACGACTGGTGGCGGCGGCGGACCGTCGGGCATTCGAGACAGGGCGGGCTCCTTCAGCTGTTAACTACCGTTAGCGGCAGAAGCCGCTTACCGGTGGGGCCGATCTGGATCTCGGTGTCCATCGTGGGACAAACGCCGCAGTCGAAGCACGGCGTCCAGCGGCAGTCGTCCTGCTCGACCGAGTCGAGCGCGTCCTGCCAGTCGTCCCAGAGCCACTCCTTGTCCAGACCGGAGTCGAGGTGGTCCCAGGGCAGGACCTCCAGCTCCTCGCGCTCCCGGGTGGTGAACCAGGCGAGGCTCACACCGAGTGGCTCCAACTCCGTCTTGGCGGCGTCGATCCAGCGCTCGTAGGAGAAGTGCTCGTGCCAGCCGTCGAACCGGCCGCCCTCTTCCCAGACCTTCCGGATGACCCGGCCGACCCGGCGGTCTCCGCGGCTGAGCAGGCCTTCGATCAGGCTCGGCTTGCCGTCGTGGTAGCGGTAGCCGATCGCCTTGCCGAGGCCGCGGTCGGCGTTGATGGCCTGGCGCAACTTGCGCAGCCGGTCGTCGACGACGTCGGGGTCCTCCTGGGCCGCCCACTGGAACGGAGTGTGCGGCTTCGGGACGAATCCACCGATGCTGACCGTGCAGCGGATGTCTTTACGACCGGCGGCCTGGCGACCGGCCCGGATGACGTCGTGCGCCATCTCGGCGATCTCGAGGACGTCCTCGTCGGTCTCGGTCGGGAGCCCGCACATGAAGTAGAGCTTGACCTGCGTCCAGCCCGCGGAGTAGGCCGCCGTGACCGTGCGGATCAAGTCGTCCTTGCTCACCATCTTGTTGATGACGCGACGCAGGCGCTCGCTGCCGCCCTCGGGGGCGAACGTGAGGCCCGAGCGGCGGCCGTTGCGCGACAGCTCGTTCGCGAGGTCGATGTTGAACGCGTCGACGCGGGTGGAGGGCAGGCTCAGCGACGTGCTCGTGCCTTCGTAGCGGTCGGCCAGGTCTTTCGTGACCTCGGCGATCTCGGAGTGGTCGGCGCTGCTCAGGCTCAGCAGCCCGACCTCCTGGAAGCCGGTCGCCTTGAGCGACGCGTCGACCATCTCGCCGATGCCGGTGATCGACCGCTCACGGACCGGCCGGGTGATCATGCCCGCCTGGCAGAAGCGGCAGCCCCGGGTGCAGCCCCGGAAGATCTCGACGCTGGCGCGCTCGTGCACGGTCTCGGCCAGCGGCACCAGCGGCTGCTTCGGGTACGGCCAGGCGTCGAGGTCCATCGTCGTGCGCTTGCGGATGCGGAACGGCACGTCGGCCCGGTTGGGCACGACCCGCTGGATGCGGCCGTCAGGCAGGTAGTCGACGTCGTAGAAGCGCGGGACGTAGACGGCCTCGGTGCGGGCCAGGCGCAGCAGCACCTCGTCGCGGCCGCCCGGGCGACCCTCGGCCTTCCAGTCGCGGATGACGTCGGTCATCTCGTTGACGGCCTCTTCGCCGTCGCCGAGCACCGCGGCGTCGATGAAGTCGGCGATCGGCTCGGGGTTGAACGCGGCGTGACCGCCGGCGAGCACGATCGGGTGGTCCTCGGTGCGGTCCGCGCTGTTCATCGGGATGCCGGCGAGATCCAGCGCGGTGAGCAGGTTGGTGTAGCCGAGCTCGGTGGCGAAGGAGACGCCAAGCACGTCGAAAGCCCTCACCGGACGGTGCGCGTCGACGGTGAACTGCGGGACGTCGTTCTCACGCATGAGCTTCTCGAGGTCGGGCCAGACCGCGTAGGTGCGCTCGGCGAGCGCGTCGGGGCGCTCGTTGAGGATCTCGTAGAGGATCTGGATGCCCTGGTTGGGCAGGCCCACCTCGTAGGCGTCGGGGTACATGAGCGCCCACCGCACCGGGTGGGCGTCCCAGTCCTTGATCGTGGAGTTCAGCTCGCCACCGACGTACTGGATCGGCTTCTGCACCTTGGGGAGCAGGTTTTCGAGGCGAGGGAAGACCGACTGGACGCTCATAGTGATCCCCAGGGTACTGGTCGGCCGGGAAGCGTCGGAGCCATGACCACGATCACGTCCTCCAGCGGATGACGACCGCCTTCTGGATCGTTACAGTTGACGTGGGCGCAAGGAGCGCCCGGAAGAGTAGGAGTGCGACATGTTTTTCTCCGGAACCGACGCGAACGCCCTGGTGCGTGCACGGTCGGCCCGGCACGCCCGGGACGCCTGGGCCCGTCTCGTCGATGAGAAGGGCGAGCGCCGCGCTTTCGCGGAGCTGGCTTCACACGCCGGCGGTTCTGACGCCGCCGTGCACACCCTCACCCGGCACGGCATCGAGACCGACCTCGACTGACGCCGGCCGGGACCTCCCCGAGACCGTACGCACCAATGAGCTGTCGAATCAGGTGACGGCGACGATGCTCCCCTCGCCATCGTAGGTGGGGCGCCACAGTAGACAGCGAAGGCCCATAGCGGAGTAGCTATGGGCCTTTTTGGTGTTCCTGGGTCGGTCGTCAGGGGGTGGGGGCGCCGTCGCCGGGGTCGGGGGTGCCGTCGCTAGGGGTGCCGTCGCTGGGGGCGGCTCCGTCGGGGGCGCTCGGCGTGACCGTGACGTAGACGGGCGACGGCGAGACCGACACCTTCACGTTGACCTCGGGGGCCGATTCGCCGCGCAGCGGGATGCCGACGACCGAGCCGAGCAGGCACGACACGATCGCGATCACGAGGCCGGCGCCGGTGAGGCCGAGCAGCATCATCTTGGTGAAGATCGGCTGGGTCGCGCTGGGACCCAAGTCCGGCGGTTCGAGCGAGGCTCCGCGGGGGCGGTCCTCGGACCAGGCGGAGGGAATGTCGCCGGTGACGTTCCAGCCGACCGGGGCGGTCGGGCCGGAGGCCGCGCCGCTGACCGGGGCGACTCCGCCCATCGGTACGGCGGGGGCGGCGCCTCCGACGGCTGCTACTCCGCCGACCGCTGCTCCGCCGACCGCTGGGGCGCCGTTGTAGATCGGGGGCGCGGTGCCGGGCGCGTTCGCCGGTGCTGGCCCGCCGAACGAGCCGGCCGGGTTGGCGCCCACCGAGGCCGCGCCGCTCGCGGGTCCGGCGCCGTACACCGGGGCCGCGCCTCGTCCTGGAGCGGAGCCGCTCACCGGGGCCACTCCCCCGACGGCGGCGGCGCCCCGACCGGGCGCAGATCCGCTGACCGGAGCCACGCCACCCACCGCAGCGGCGCCCCGCCCCGGCGCGGTGCCGCTCACCGGGGCGACACCACCCACCGAGGCCACGCCGCCCACCGATGCCGCACCTCGGCCGGGAGCCGAGCCGCTCACCGGGGCCACGCCACCGACGGACGCCGCACCTCGGCGAGGCGCGGAGCCGCTCACCGGGGCTACGGCAGCTGCACCCCGGCGGGGAGCCGAGCCGCTCACCGGGGCCACGGCACCCACGGGTGCTGCACCTCGGCCGGGCGAGCTTCCACGACCGTGCGACGCGCCCTGCCCGTGGGGTCCGCCGTGCGCATGGGGTCCGCCGTGCCTGTGGGGTTCGCCGTGCTCGAGGGGTTCGCCGTGCCCGTGAGGTCCGCCGTACCTAGGGGGTGCGTCGTGGTCGTAGTAGGCGTCGTAGTCGTGGGCCGCGCCGCTCACGGGGGCCACGCCGCCTACCGAGGCGGCGCCGC
This sequence comes from Cryptosporangium arvum DSM 44712, assembly GCF_000585375.1. Lineage (NCBI taxonomy): Bacteria > Bacillati > Actinomycetota > Actinomycetes > Cryptosporangiales > Cryptosporangiaceae > Cryptosporangium > Cryptosporangium arvum. Next base: position 1,573,117 of record NZ_KK073874.1, on the reverse strand, counting down.
GGGTGGGGGCCGAGCCGCTGACCGGGGCCACCCCGTTCACGGACACCGCGCCGTAGACCGGGGCAGCGCCGCTCACCGGGGCAGCGACGCTCACCTGGGCAGCGCCGCTCACCGGAGCGCCGGAGGCCCGCCCGCCGATGCCTCGCTCGCCGGTGTCGCGGTCGCCGGTGTCGCGGTCACGCCCGCCGGAGCCGCGGCCCCGCCCGCCGGTGTCGCGGCCCCGCCCGCCGGTGTCGCGGCCCCGCCCGCCGGTGTCGCGAACCGCGTCCCGATCAGCGGGTTCGCGGCCGCCGTACTTCCGATCGCCGGCATCCCGGCCGCCGGGCTCCCGAGCGCCGCGACCCCGATCGCCGGTGTCCCGAACCGGATCCCGGCCACCGGGCTCACGAGGCTCACGGGCTCGGCGCTCGCGACCGTCCGGGTCCCGGCGACCGGACTCGCGACTACCCGGCTCCCGACCGGCGCGCCCACGGCTCCCGGGCTCACGGCCACCAGCCTCGCGACTCCCGGGCTCACGGCTCCCCGGTTCACGCCCCCCGGACTCACGACCCCCGGACTCACGACTCCCGGGCTCACGACTCCCGGGCTCACGACTCCCGGGCTCACGGCTTTCGGGGTTACGACTCCCGGACTCACGACCCCCGGACTCGCGGCCCCGGGATTCGCGGGAAGCAGGCTCGTGGGTGCCATGGCGGCGGTCACCCGGGTCGCGGAGCGCATCCCGATCGGCATCGCGGCCTCGGATCGCGTCACGGTCGGTAACGCCGCGGATCGCATCACGGCCAGCGCCATCGCGGTCGGCGCCATCGCGGTCGGCGCCACCGCGGTCAGTGAAGTCGCGGTCAGTGAAGTCGCGGTCAGTGAAGTCGCGGCTCCCACGCTGGCGAGGGACCGAAGCGCTCGCCCGCCCGGAGCGGCCCGACTCCCGGTTCTCCCACGCCGGGTCCAAGTCACCGGTCGACCAGCCGCCCGAGTCGTCCGGATCTCGCCTCGAACGGCCCTCGGATTCGTACCCCCGCTCGCCCGCGGCCGGGTCATACCCCCGCGCCGCCGCCGGGTCATACCCCTCCGACACCGGGTCGTACCCCCGCGCCTCCACGGCCGCGTCGTAACCTCGCGCCTCCACGGCCGCGTCGTAACCTCGCGCCTCCGCGACCGCGTCGTGACCCCGCGCCTCCGCGGCCTCCCGAGCCCGGCGGGCGGCGGCCCGGCCGCCCTCGATCGGGCGGGTCGAATCGTCGGCACCGCGTCGGGACGAACGCCCCTCACCAGCGGGATACGGCTCCCCGCCGCGTCGCGAAGGCCCGCGTTCCTCGTCGTAGGGCGGCTCCGCTTCCCGGCGCCGCGACCGGCCCGACTCGGGATACGGCTCGTCCTCGTACCGCGACTCCACGTCCTCCGCACCCCGCCGCCGCGAACGCCCCCGCTCGGGATACGACGACTCGTCGTCGTACAGAGGCTCCTCGTACCGAGGCTCCTCGAACCGCGGCACCGGAGAACGACCCGAATCCGGCTCCGGAGCGTCCTCACCCCACCCCCGGCCGGCGTCCGAATCGTCCCGCCCCGGAGGCCGGCCGTCGTCCGACCACGCATCTCCCCCGTCGGCCGGCCCTAATACCCGATGCCCCGCCGTTTGCAGATAGTCCAGGTAGTAGTCGCCGTCGTCCGGGTGTCGTCCCCGCTCGTCCGGACGGTTCCGGCGCTGCTCGATCCGCTGGATCAAGCCGGTCCGCGACAAGCCCCCCGACTCGTCCTCGGGGCCCTCCGGAGACTCCGCACGGTCCGGCGACGCCCCTGGTCGCGCCGGGGCCCCGGCCGCCCACCCCACCGAACGCGGGTGAGGCGATCCGTCCGAGGGTGGGTAGTCGCCGGTCATGACCATCCTTGCTATCAGGTACGGGAAGGACCTCAGCGTCCGTGTTAACCCCCTGCGCCAACGTAGCCGACGGAAAACCCAGTAGTAGACCGAAGACCCAACCGAAAACCACCAAGAGTAAACACGGGATCCGATGTCGACACTCCGGGCCGCGCCCGGTCCTGTCGTACCGGCGTGTGAGGATCGCAGCATGGGCCGTACCGTCGGATTCGTCCTCGGAGGGGGTGGCGTCCTCGGCGCTGTCGAGGTCGGCATGGTCCGCGCGCTCTACGAGGCCGGCATCCACCCCGATCTCGTGGTCGGCACGTCGATCGGCGCGCTGAACGGCGTCGTCATCGCCGCGGTGCCGCCGCAGGAGGCCGAGGAACGGCTCACCGAGCTCTGGTCCTCCACCGCCGCCAAGGACGTCTTCCGCGCGAACGTCGCCCGCCAGGTCGGCCAGCTCGTCCGCAGCGGCACCCACGCCCACACGGCCCAGCCGCTGCGTGCGCTGCTCGCTCCGCTCAAAGACCTGACCTTCGAAGATCTCCCGACGACGTTCCAGTGCTGCGCCGCCTCGATCGAGCGTGCCGCCGAGCGGTGGTTCAGCGAGGGCCCTCTCATCGACGCGGTACTCGCCTCCTGCGCGGTGCCCGGTTTGCTGCCGCCGGTGAAAATCGACGGCGAGCACTATCTCGACGGCGGATTGGTCAACAGCATCCCGGTCAGCCGCGCGATCGAACTCGGAGCCGACCAGGTGTTCGTCCTCCAGGTCGGCCGCATCGAGCGCCCGCTGCAGGTGCCGACCAGACCCTGGGAGGTGGCGATGGTCTCGTTCGAGATCGCCCGGCGGCACCGGTTCGCCCGTGACATGGCGTCGCTGCCGACGAACATCGAGGTGCACGTGCTACCCACCGGCCTGTCGTCGGACACGTCCGGTCCGCTCGCCTACCGGTCGTTCAACCGGATCGAACCGCGGATCGAGAGCGCCTACCGCGCCAGTGCCGCCTACCTGGTCGAGAGCGGATTGGTCTGACGAATGCCGATCCCCCGGTGGTTCCGCCGCGTCGTCGTGGCTCCGGCGTTCGCCGGCATCCTGTTCGGGCTGCTGCTCACGATGCCGATCTGGCTGCTGGGGGTGGGCCTGGTCTCGATCGGCTTAAAGGGCCGCCGCCGGCTGCTCCGGGTCGTCTGGCTCGTGGCCGTCTACCTGGTCATGGAGCTCGTCGTCCTGATCGAGCTGTTCGGGTTGTGGCTGGCCGCGGGGTGCAGCGCCACCCGGGTGCGCAGCCCGAAATTCCAGGTCCGGCACTACCAGCTGGTCGGGTGGGTGCTGAAGATCGCCTCGAAGCAGGCCGGGCGCGTGCTCAAGCTGAAGATCACGACCGACGGGCCCGACCCCGACGCCCATCCCGGGCGGCCGCTGCTGGTGCTCTGCCGGCACGCCGGTCCCGGCGACTCGTTCCTGCTGACGAACGCGCTCATCAACAAGTACGCGCGCGAGCCCCGGATCGTCCTCAAAGACACGATGCAGTGGGATCCGGCGGTCGACGTGCTGCTCAACCGGCTGCCGAGCCGGTTCATCTCGCCGAACCCCGGTGCCAGCGGCGACGCGGTCGAGGCCCAGATCGCGGCGCTGGCCACCGGCCTGGACGAGAACGACGCGTTCGTGATCTTCCCGGAGGGCGGCAACTTCACCCCGAAGCGCCGCGCGAAGATCATCGCGAGCCTCAAGAAACGTGGTCTGCACCGGGCCGCCCAGCGCGCCGAGGAAATGATCCACGTGCTGGCGCCGCGCCCCGGTGGCGTGGTGGCCGCGCTGACGGCCGCGCCGGAGGACGCCGACGTGTTGCTCGTCGCCCACACCGGACTCGACCACATGCTCACGGTCGCCGACGTGTGGCGTGAGCTGCCGATGGACAAGACGATCACGATGCGGTTCTGGCTCGTGCCCGCGGCCGAGGTCCCCCGCGACGACGCCGACCAACAGGTCGAATGGCTCTACGGATGGTGGGAGCGCATCGACGACTGGATCGAGGAACATCGTCCGTCCGGTTGACGTACGGTTTTCCTCGTGACTCTCGATCCCTCCGTAACGGCTTCCTCACTCGCTGATGAGCTGCTCGAGCTGGTATGTCAGTCCGATCCCCTCGGCGCGTCGCTCCTGGGCCTGCCCGGCTACGACGACGGCCTGGCCGACATGACGCTGGCGGCCGAGGAGCGCTACGGCGCCCTCTTCGGTGACCTGGCCGATCGCGCCGCCGCGCTCGAGGTCACGAGCGAGACCGACCGGCAGACCCGGGACTTCGTGGCGCACGTCGCGGGCACCACGAGAGAGGTTTCCGAGCTGCGCACGGTCGAGTGGACGATCACCGACTTCTTCGTGGCCCCCGCGGCCACGCTGATCGACCTGCTGCCCCGCGTGCCGCTGGTCACGCCGGAGAAGGCGGCCGGCTTCCTGGCCCGGCTCGGGCAGTTCCCGTCGTACTTCGCCGCGGTCGGCGAGCGGCACCGGGAAGGCGTCGCGGCCGGTCGGGTGCCGATCGCGTCGCTGGTGCGGGCCGCGATCGACCACCTCGACCGGGTGCTCGCCGACGAGGACCTCTCGGGCCTGCGGGTGGCCGGTGGCCCCGGCGTCGCCGACCAGGAGGCGTTCGCCACCGAACGCGATCGGTTGCTCGCCGAGGCGGTGGTTCCCGCCCTCACCACCTACCGCGATCTGCTGCGCGACGAGATGCTGCCGGCCGGCCGCCCCGACGACCGGGTGGGGCTCACCTACCTACCCGGCGGTGAGCGGATCTACGCGACGCTGGCGCGCAAGCACACCTCCACGAACCGCACGCCGGAGGAGCTGCACCAGGTCGGCCTGCAGATCATCAGCGCGCTGGAGGCGGAGTACGCCGAGACCGGCAGCCGGGTCTTCGGCACCAGCGACCAGACCGAGATCTTCCGGCGTCTGCGTACCGACCCCGCGCTGCGCTACTCCGACAGCGAGGAGATGCTCGCGCAGGCGCGGTCCGCCGTCGACCGGGCGTGGGCGGCCGCACCGGGCTGGTTCGGGCGTCTCCCCTCGACCGAGTGCGTCGTGGAACCGGTTCCGGCGGCCGCGGCACCGGGTGCGCCGCCGGCGTACTACCTGCCGGGGGCGATCGACGGGTCGCGGAAGGGCACCTACTTCCTGAACACGTCGGCGCCGACCGAGCGCAACCGGCACATGGCCGAGGTCGTGGCGTTCCACGAGGCCGTGCCGGGGCACCACTTCCAGATCTCGCTGGCCCAGGAGCTCACCGCGCTGCCGCTGGCGCGGCGGCTGCTCAACGACACCGCCTACGCCGAGGGGTGGGGGCTGTACTGCGAGCGTCTGGCCGACGAGATGGGGTTGTACTCCGACGACGTGGCGCGTCTCGGGGTACTCGCGACCGATTCGTGGCGGGCCGGACGGCTGGTCGTGGACACCGGGATCCACGCGATGGGGTGGTCGCGGCAGCAGGCGCTGGATTGGATGCTCACGCACACGCCGGTGTCGGAGAAGGAGTGCGCGACCGAGATCGATCGGTACATCGCGTATCCCGGGCAGGCGCTGTCGTACATGGTCGGCCGGCTGGAGATCCAGTCGCTGCGGGCCCGAGCCACGAAGGAGCTCGGTGATTCCTTCGAGCTCTCGGCCTTCCACGACGTGGTCCTGGCCGGGGGTTCGCTCCCCCTGGCCGTCCTGGCCGACGTCGTCGACCGGTGGATCGCGGCGTCGAAAGCCGCCTAGCGAATCGGGGTGCGGGGCGTGAACCCCGCACCCCGTCCGGTTACAGCGCGTTGATCGCCCGGCCCAGGAGGGCCAGCTTCTCGGTGTACTGGACCGGGTACACCCCGGCCGGATCCGCGGGCCGGTCCGCGTCGACGTACCGGTACCCGAGGTTCGAGTGCACGGACACGATGTAGGAGCGGAACGGCTTGCCCGGCAGCGACTTCACGATGCCCGCGTCGTTACCCGACGTGTCGGCGAGCCCGGTCTTGTGCGCGAACGTCACGGTCGCCGCCGCGTTGCACGGCCGCACGTCCTGCCCGTAGTTGCGTCCGGCCACCGACACGACCCCGGTCGCGGGGTCGATCCAGCGCGACGGCGTCACCTGCGGAATCCCCGGCGGCGGGTAGGCGCGCCCACAGTAGTTCGTGGTCGAGAGCACCTGGTTGAGCCCCTGCTCGCCCAGTTTCCCGAGCAGGTACGAACGCGAGGAAGCACTGAGCACCGACGCGTTCACCGGCGTCCCCGACGGCGTCTTCCAGAGCGTCCCCGGGGAGCCGTTGAAGAGCAGGAGCAGTTTGGCGGTGTCGATCGAGCTCATCGTCACCGCGTTCGCCCACGTGCCCCCGGTGTTGGGGTTGGTGCCCTTCACCCGCAGCGTCGGCAGGCCGAGGTCGACGAACTGCTGGTTGAGCCCGTCGATCTTGCCCCGCTCGTGCATCAGCTTGATCAGCGCGCACGTCGACGGGTTCGACGACACCGTGATCATCTCGTCGAACAGCTGGGTGATCGACGTGGCCGCCCGCGCGCCACCGCACAGCGAGCTCGGCGTCCCGACCGGCGTGTAGGTGTACGTGTCGTCGAGGCTCAGCTCGCCGGCGTCCACCATCCGGAGGATGCCGAAGCCGACCATCAGCTTCAGCACCGACGCCGGGTACGGCGACATGAAGTCGACCGGGGCGTTCTCCCGGCCGGGAACGATGTCGACGGTGCCCCGGGCACCGTTGTCCCAGGTCGCGTCGTCCCACTGGCGCCAGCGCACCTGGTCGGTCGTCAGGTTCGCGTCGAGCGGGATGATCTTGCCGTTCGGGTACTGCGGGCTCAGGATGACGTCCGCCGCGGCGATCGGCCGTCCGGCCCGGTCGAGCTTGATGACCGTCGCGTCGAGCTGCGGTGTCTGGTGGATCGGGGCCGCGGCGGCGGCGAGCTTGGCGGACGCCGCCGACCGGCCCTTGTCGTCCGGCGCGAGTTCGGTGCGGTAGAGCTCCTTGGCCGCGGACGTCGACGGCGGCACCGTGTCGAGCACCTCGGCGAACTTCTGTCCGTCGACGGCTTTCTGGAGTGCGGCGGCAAGTCGTGCGTCGGCGGCCGGGGAACGCCCTCCGCTACTTTCCTCGGCGGCGACTGCAACACCTCCCCCGTTGATCACCAGCGCGCCGAGCAAGACGGCGACGCCCCATTGGCGACCTCGCATTGGTTCTCCTCACTTATGTGGACGTTGAGCGTCCACATAAGTGAGGAGAAGGCCGTCGGTTGCACCGTTTAAGGCACCTTTAATGCTTCGCCCAGCAGTACAGCCGGTGCTCCGCGTCGACGTGACCGCACAGTCGGCGCAGCTCGTCGGTGGTCTCGAGCAACGTGCCCTCGTCGAGCTCGGTCAGCCCGCTCCACAGCGCGACCGCGTCGTCCCACTCCATCTCGGGATCGCCGTCGGCACCTTGGATCGCCGCGACCACAAAATCGTCGATCGCGATGACCCAGGGCCCCGCGTCGCCGCCGTCGTGCACGACCTCGCCGGGCCCCTTCGCCAGCAGCGCCTCGTACTCCTCGGTGCTGAGCACCTCGACCAACGCCAACAGCACCAATGCCGGGTCGACGCCGGGCAGGTCGGCGGCCGTCGCCGACGGCAACTGGCTCGCGGGGCTGCGACCCAGGTCGAGCGAGGCGATCCGGTCGGGAGAAGCGACGAAGTATTCGAAGTCGGCGGCCACGCGCCCACTCTACGACCGGTCACGTTAGGCCACGCTTACCTGGTGGCGCTCCGGCACCGGCGCACGGCCGGCCGCTCGCCGCGTCTGGCACGAACTGAGGATCCGCTCGAGCCCGGAAGGCACCAGAGTTCTCCTCGGTACGCTGACCACTCGTCTTACGGGGAGTTCCGAACCATGCAGCCAGGCCCGCCCTACGGCCCTCCGTCCTACTACCCACCGCCGGCCTACCCGCCGGCGACACCGTACGGAGCCGGTCCGCTACCGGGGCAGCCGCTGCCACCGCACCTGGCCTACGCACCGCCGCCGGCCGGGCTGCGCACGGTCAAGCGGTCACGCACCTCGGCGGCGATCGCGCTGCCGCTGGTCGGCCTGCTCATCGTCGGGATCGTCTGCCCGTCGCTGCCCTGGGTCGACACCGGTCCGGAGACGTTCAACCTCTGGGACCTGATGGGCAACCTCTGGGACGTCGGCGGCGACGCGATGAAGACCTGGAGCAGCCAGTACTTCGGGTACGTGTGGCTGGTCATCGCGGTCTGGGCGTTCTTCCTCTCGATGGCGGGCACCACCGACAACGCCGGCTGGCGCATCACCTACGGCGTCATCTACGTCCTGATCGGGCTGGCGTTCTTCGGGTCGACCGTGCTGTCGCTGGTGCTGGTCGGGGCGGCCGCCGGGGCGATGGGCAGCGAATTCAACACCGAGGGCACCGGGTTGGCCGTCGGGGTGGTCGGCGTGATCCTGCTGGTCGCGTTCGTCGTGTACGTCGGCGTCGCGATCCTGTTGTTCAAGCTCAAGGGCGCCGGCTACCGGATCCTGGCCGGGCTGGGCCTGCTCAGCTTCGCCGCGGTGCACTTCTCCGCGCTCGCGTCGCTCCCCGAGGGCGCCGAGCTCGAGCCGGGCGCCTACCTCAGCATCTTCGGCTACCTACTGTGCGCGGTCGGTTGCTTCATCGGCCCCAAGTACTTCCACGTCCACCGGCCGGTCTGACCGGCGGCGGAACAGCAGGAGGATGGCCCCACCGGCGAGCAGACCCCAGAACGCGGCGCCGACGCCGGCGAGCGTGACCCCGGACGCGGTGACGACGAACGTGACGACCGCCGCTTCGCGCCCGCCGGACAGCGAGTCGGCCGAGGTGAGCGCGGCGGTCAAGGCGGCGCCGAGCGCGGCCAGCAGCGCCAGGCCGGCGACGGCCTCGATCAGCACCGGCGGCGCCAGGACGACCAGCGCGGTGGCCAGCCCGGCGCCGAGCCCGAGCAGCGTCATCCCGACCCCCGCGGAGACCGACGCGATCCACCGCCGCTCCGGATCGGGGTGGGCGTCGGGCCCGGCGGCCAACGCGGCGCTGATCGCCGCGAGGTTTATCGCGTGCCCGCCGAACGGCGCGGCGATCGCGCTTCCCAGCCCGGTCGTCACCAGCGCCGGGCGCAGCGGCGGCCGGTACCCGTAACTGGCCATCACCGCCATCCCCGGCACGTTCTGCGCGGCCATCGTCACCAGGAACAACGGCAGCGCGATGCTCACCACCGCGCCGAGCTCGAACGTCGGCGCGGTGAGGGCGACGGTCGGCCGCAGCGTGGCGTCCAGGCCCTCGTCGAACCGCGTGATCGCGACCCCGGCCGCGGCCACGACGAGTGCGGCCGGCACCGCCCAGGCCCGGGCGAACCGGGTCAGCAGCGCCCAGACGACGATCACCGGCAACGCGAGCAGCGGCGTCTCCACGACCGCACGCACCGGCGAGAGACACAGGTCGAGGAGCACGCCGGCGAGCATCGCGCTCGCCACCGGCGCCGGAATCGCGGCGATCCAGCGGGCCAGCGGCCCGAACAGACCGGCTGCGACGACGAGCAGCGCCGCCACCAGGAACGCGCCGACCGCGGCCGGGAATCCGCCGTCGACCGCGCCGGTGGAGACGAGCAGCGCCGCGCCGGGCGTCGACCAGGCGATCGTCATCGGCGTCCGGTACCGGACGCTGAGCCAGACCGCGGTCACACCGGTCGCGACGCAGAGCGCCAGCAGGCCGGACGACGCCTCGGCCGGATCCGCGCCGACCGCGCGCAGGCCGGCGATGACCACGGCGAACGAGCTCGCGAACCCGACCAGAGCCGTCACGACTCCGGCCAACACCGGCTGAAGCATCGGTCCTCCTCACGACCGTTCCATAAACGGAACGATGCTCGATGCGCCAGGATAACCACATGTCCGACGACCGCCCAACCCCGACCGCCCCGGCTCCCCGAGCGGCGGCGCTGGACGACGACCCGGCCGCGGTGGGCCGCCGGATCCGCGCGCTGAGGGAGGAGCGTGGGATCTCGCTCTCCGAACTGGCGCGCCGGGCGGGGATCGGCAAGGCGACGCTCTCCGGCCTGGAGACCGGCGTGCGCAACCCCACGCTGGAGACGCTCTACGCGGTGACCGGCCGGCTCGGCGTGCCGCTCGCCGCCGTGCTGAGCCCCCCGGCGGCAGGCGATCCGCACACGGCCGCGACCGTCGTGCGGGGCGCGGCGGGCGAGGCGACGCTCCTGGAGGTGATCGAGGAGCCGGACGCGACGTACGAGCTCTACCGGATCCATATCCGGGCCGGCGCGACCCAGGTGTCACCTGCCCACGGGGCCGGGGTCACCGAGCACCTCACCGTGTTCCGGGGCGACGCCACCGTCGGTCCGGTCGAGGCGCCGCAGCAGGCCACGGCAGGGGCGTACGTCCGTTTCCGCGCGGACACGCCCCACTTCTACGCCGCCGGAACCGACGACTTCGAGGCCGCACTGCTGATCCGCTCACCCCGCGCGTCAGGTTGACGCCCACGCGATCTGGAACGAGCGGGTGGTGTCGCTGGTGCGCCCGGTCACCAGCACGCTGCGCTGCGCACCCTGCCCCGTCAGCCGCAGCGACGACCCCGACCCGAGCGGGAAGCTGAGCGGCGCGGAGAGCAGCGCGCCGCACTGCTGGTCGAGGCTCCGCGTCGCGAACAGCAGGTTGTCGATCTCACCGGCGTCCCGCACCGGGTCCTCGGCCGGGCGGTACAGCCGCCCGACGAAACCCCCGGCGCCGTTGCCGGACAGCACCCACCACCGGGTGGCGGCCCGGCCGGTCGACGGCACGCTCGACGCGACCCGGAACGACCCCTCGGCGGCCGGGTCGTCGGACTCGAACGTGACCCGGACGGCGTTGCCGTCGCCGCGCAGCGGGGCCTCGATACGCAGGACGGCCGGCGTGCGGAACGTCTTCGTGTTCGCCCGGCACCCCTGGTCGCCGCCGGTGACCGTCACGCTGGCCATGCCCGCCCAGCGGCCGGTGGGCACCGGGACCGGGCTGGGCGACGCGGTCGGGCTCCCGGTGGCCTCGACCGACTCCGGCGGCGGGCCGGGCGCGATCGCACCCTGCTGGGACTGCTCGTTCGGATCGCCCGACGACGTCGGCCAGGTGGTGGGGTCCTGCGGAAGCGGACCGCGCTCGGCGAGTTGCACCGGGCCGCCGTCGGCACGCATCTGCCCGATCTGCCAGCCGGTGAACGCGAGGCCGCCCGCCAGCACGGCGGCGACGAGCATGATCCCGCCCCCGGTGCTTTTACCGACGCCTAGTCGCCATTCCCCCCACACGCCCTTAATACTACATAACAACCGAAATGGGCCGTACACCCGAAAGTGCACGGCCCATCCGGCTCAGCGCTTGGCGACGCCCACGCGGATCGGAGCGCCCTCGCCGACCTCGGCCGCGTGCGCCGCGTCCGCCACCGGACCGAACTCGACCGCCGACGCCAGCACCTCGGCCGCGACGAAGTCCTGGTGGGCCCGCACCGCGGAGACGACGTCGTCCGGAGCCTCAAGGCGCAGCGTGATCCGGTCCGACACGTCTAGACCGGCGTCCTTGCGCGCCTGCTGCACGGCCCGGACGACGTCCCGCGCCACGCCCTCGGCCAGCAGCGCCGGCGTCAGCTCCGGGTCGAGCACGACCACACCGACGTTGCCGGGCAGTGCGGCCGACCGGTCCGGCTCGGTCGGCACGAGCTTCAGCTCGTACTCCCCGTCCTGGAGCGGAACCCCACCGGCGACGACGGTGCCGTCCGCCGACGACCAGTCCCCGGCCTTCACCGCCTTGATCACCCGCTGCACGTCCTTGCCCAGACGCGGCCCCAGCGCCCTGGGAACGACGGTCAGCACGTTCGAGCAGGCCAGGTCGACGTCCGGCTGGAGCAGCACTTCCTTGACGTTCACCTCGTCGGCGAGCAGGTCGCGGAACGGCTCCAGCGCCGCGGCGTCCGGAACCGCCACGGTGAGCGACGCCAGCGGCAGCCGCACCCGCAGCTTCTTCGCCTTCCGCAGCGAGAGCGCGGACGACGCGACGTCACGCACCCGGTCCATCGCGGCCACCAGCTCGGCGTCGGCCGGGAGCTCGGACGCGTCCGGGAAGTCGCACAGGTGCACCGACCGGCCGCCGGTCAGACCCTGCCAGACCTCCTCGGTGAGCATCGGCAGCAGCGGAGCGGTCAGCCGCGTGACGGTCTCGAGCACGGTGTAGAGCGTGTCGAACGCGTCCGCGTCGCCGGCCCAGAACCGGTCCCGCGACCGCCGGATGTACCAGTTCGTCAGCGTCTCGAAGAAGCTCCGGACGCCGGCGCAGGCACCCGAGATGTCGTAGACGTCCAGCGACTCGGTGGTGTCCGAGACCAGGTCACGCAGCTTCGCCAGCACGTACCGGTCGAGCACGTTCGTCGAGTCGGTCCGCCGGACGGCCGAGTAGTCCGCCGCGTTCGCGTACAGCGTGAAGAAGTAGTACGCGTTCCACAGCGGGTTCAGCACCTGCCGGACGCTGTCCCGGATGCCGCTCTCGGTGACGACGAGGTCCCCACCGCGCAGGATCGGCGACGACATCAGGAACCAGCGCATCGCGTCGGCACCGTAGACGTCGAACATCTCGTAGACGTCGGGGTAGTTGCGGCGCGACTTGCTCATCTTGGTGCCGTCGTTGCCCAGCACGATGCCGTGCGAGACGCACGTGGTGAACGCCGGACGGTCGAACAGCGCGGTGGCCAGTACGTGCAGCGTGTAGAACCAGCCCCGGGTCTGGCCCATGTACTCGACGATGAAGTCGCCCGGGTAGTGGTTCTCGAACCACTCGGTGTTCTCGAACGGGTAGTGCACCTGGGCGAACGGCATCGAGCCCGACTCGAACCAGCAGTCGAGCACCTCGGGCACCCGCCGCATGGTGGAGCGCCCGGTCGGGTCGTCCGGGTTCGGCCGGGTCAGGTCGTCGACGTAGGGCCGGTGCAGGTCGTCCGGGCGCACCCCGAAGTCGCGCTCGATCTCGTCCAGCGAGCCGTACACGTCGACCCGCGGATAGGTCGGGTCGTCGGACTTCCAGACCGGGATCGGCGCACCCCAGAACCGGTTGCGGCTGATCGACCAGTCACGCGCGTTCGCGATCCACTTCCCGAACGAGCCCTCCTTGACGTGGCCGGGCACCCAGGTGATCTGCTTGTTCAGCTCGACCATGCGGTCGCGGAACTTCGTCACCTCGACGAACCAGCTCGACACCGCCTTGTAGACCAGCGGCGTGTCGCAGCGCCAGCAGTGCGGGTACGGGTGCTCGTACGAGTCCTGACGGACGACTTTGTCCTGTTCCCGCAGGTCACGGCTGATCGGCTTGTTCGCCTCGAACACCTGCAGGCCCTGGTACGGCGGCACCAGCGCGGTGAAGCGGGTGTGCTCGTCGACCGTGACGATCGTCGGGATGCCGTTGGCGTTGCAGAGGTTCTGGTCGTCCTCGCCGAAGGCCGGTGCCATGTGCACGACGCCGGTGCCGTCCTCGGTGGTGACGAAGTCACCGGAGAGCACGCGCCAGGCGTTGTCCACGTCGTCGCGGCCGGTCAGGAAGTCGAACAGCGGGGTGTAGCGCAGCCCCACGAGGTCGGCCCCGGTCACGGTGCCGACCTGCTCGAAGCCCTCGAGCTCCTTCTCGTAGGCGCCGGTACGCGCCGCCCCGAGGATGACCGTCTCGGTGCCGTTCGAGAACTTCGCGTACTCGAACGTCGGTCCGACGGCCACGGCCAGGTTGCTCGGCAGCGTCCACGGCGTGGTCGTCCAGACCCAGAGCTTCTCGCCGGTCTCCAGCGTGAACGCGACCGTCACCGCCGGGTCCTGCCGCGACCGGTAGACGTCGTCCATCCGGGTCTCGGTGTTGCTCAGCGGCGTCTCGCAGCGCCAGCAGTACGGCAGCACCTTGAAGCCCTCGTAGATCAGGCCCTTGTCGAACAGGGTCTTGAAGGCCCAGAGCACGCTCTCGGTGTAGTCGGTGTCGAGCGTCTTGTAGTCGTTCTCGAAGTCGACCCAGCGGGCCTGGCGGGTGACGTAGCGCTCCCAGTCCTGGGTGTAGCGCAGCACCGAGGCCTTGCAGGCGTCGTTGAACTTCGCGATGCCCAGGTCGAGCACCTCGGCCTTGGTGGAGATGCCCAGCTGACGCTCGGCCTCGACCTCGGCGGGCAGCCCGTGGGTGTCCCAGCCGAAGCGGCGCTCGACGTGCTCGCCCTTCATCGTCCGGTAACGCGGGACCAGGTCCTTGACGTAACCGGTGAGCAGGTGGCCGTAGTGCGGCAGACCGTTGGCGAACGGCGGGCCGTCGTAGAAGACGTACTCGTTGCTGCCGTTCTCCCCGGCCGGGCGGGCGTCGATGCTGGCCTGGAACGTGGCGTCGCTGCTCCAGTGGTCGAGCACTCGCTGCTCGATCTCGGGGAACGACGCGGCAGCCGGTACCGGCTTCTTCGGGTCGTTCTGCGGATACGCCATGATCGGACGCTTCCCTTCGCACACGGTCTCGGACTTCCTCGTGTGCGAGGACGGGCACGAACGCCCGCGGTACCACCTCGCTTGGTCTCCGGGGAGACCCGCTCTTGTCTCGGCTGTGACGGGCCTTACCCGTCCGGTTCTACTAGGTCCGGCGGACCGTTCTTCCGGAGGCTCACCGGTGATGGCCGGGTCGATGCCTGTGGATCAAGCCTACCGCGCCCGGTCACGTTTCTTTTTCCCGGCTCGTCCTGGGAGTCATGACCGAAAACACCGTGACCATCGAACCCCGGATCTCCGCGGCCCAGCTCGCGCCGGACGGCTACCGGGCCGTACTGGCACTGGAGAAGTACGTCGCGAGCAACGTCGAGCCCGTCGTGTTCGAGCTGGTCAAGCTACGCGCGTCGATGCTCAACGGCTGCTCGTTCTGCGTCGACATGCACTCCAAGGACGCGCTCGCGGCCGGCGAGGACAGCCGCCGGTTGTTCGCGGTGGCGGCGTGGCGCGAAGCGCCGTTCTTCACCCGGCGGGAGCGGGCGGCGCTCGCGTTGACCGACGCGATGACCCGGCTGGGCGAACACGGCGTTCCCGACGACGTCTACGCCGGGGCCGCCGCCGTCTGGGAGGAGAAAGACCTGGCCGACCTGATCCTCGCGATCGGGACGATCAACCTCTGGAACCGGCTCGCGATCACCTCGCACACTCCGCCCCCGCTGGAGGTCTGAACGCGCCCCCGCTGGAGGTCTGAACGCGCCGGCGGGCGGTCCGTTCGGACGGTCGGGCCAGGTGCGGGAGGGGAGCGGCGGGAATCGGCGGGCGATCGCGCTGGTTGGTGCCGGTAGAGTGGCGTCGGAACGACGGAATCGGCCGGCGCGCTCGCCGGCTGGGTGTAGCGGCACGCAATGTGGCGGGCCCTGGACGTGAGGTTTCGTCACCGAGCTCGCCGGCACTGCGAGCCGCCGCCCGAGCCGGGCGTTCCGTCATCTGGAAGGACTTCCTTGCTCTCAGCTGAGCAGTCGCACTCCCCTGCCCGCACTTTCCTGGACCTCGGTGTTCCGGCTGTCGTCGTCGACGCGCTGGCCGCGGACGGCGTCCACACGCCGTTCCCGATCCAGACCGCCACGCTGCCCGACACGCTCGCCGGCCGGGACGTGCTCGGGCGCGGCCGCACCGGCAGCGGCAAGACGCTGGCGTTCGTACTCCCGGTGGTCAGTCGGCTGGCCACCGCGAAGGCGCCCCGGCGCGCCGGTCGCCCGCGCGGGCTCGTCCTCGTTCCGACGCGTGAGCTGGCGACGCAGGTGCACGCCGTGCTGCGTCCGCTCGCCGACGCCGCCCGGCTGACCACCACGACCGTGTTCGGCGGGGTCGGCCTGGGCAAGCAGATCAGCGTGCTGGCCGGCGGCATCGACGTGCTGGTGGCCTGCCCCGGGCGGCTCGAGGAGCTGATCCGGATGGGGCACTGCGACCTCGGCGGCGTCGAGATCACCGTGCTCGACGAGGCCGACCACATGGCCGACCTCGGCTTCCTGCCCTCGGTGAAGCGTCTGCTCGACCGCACCCCGACCAACGGCCAGCGGCTGCTGTTCTCGGCCACGCTCGACAACGGCGTGGACGTGCTCGTGCGCCGGTACCTGCACCAGCCGGTGACGCACTCGGTCGACCCGGCCGTCGCCCCGGTCGCGACGATGGAGCACCACGTGTTCCAGGTCGCGTCGGACACGAAGGCCGACGTCGTGCGCCAGCTCGCCTCCGGGCGGGACCGGTCGCTGCTGTTCACCCGCACCAAGAGCGGGGCGCGGCGGCTGGCGAGGTCGCTGACCGCGGCCGGGGTACCGGCCGTCGACCTGCACGGCAACCTCGCGCAGAACGCGCGTGAGCGTAACCTCGCCGCGTTCACGTCGGGTGCGGTCAAGGTGCTCGTCGCCACCGACATCGCCGCGCGCGGCGTGCACGTGGACGACGTCGCGCTCGTCGTACACGTCGACCCGCCGGCGGAGCACAAGGCGTTCCTGCACCGGTCGGGGCGCACCGCCCGGGCCGGCGCCAGCGGCGTGGTCGTCACGATCGCGACGCCCGACCAGCAGTCCGACGTCCGCGCCCTGGCTCGCCGCGCGGGCATCGCGCCGAAGACCGTCGCGGTGAGGCCCGGCGCGGCCGAGATCGTCGAGCTCACCGGCCCGCCGGCCGAGCCGGTCACACCGCAGGCCCCCGCGCAGACGGCCACGGCCGGGCGCGGCCGGGGCGGCGCGGCGACCGACTCCCGCGGCGGACGCGCGGGCGAGAGCCCGGCCGGTGCCGGCCGTTCGCGGCGTGGTAGCGGCGGACGGGGCGCCGGGCGAGGCGCGACGCACGAGGCTCCGGTGGCCGCCGGCCAGCGGCGCACAGCACCCGCGCAGCGCGACGGAGCGGCGCCCGCCGGCCGGTCGTCGGCGGGCGGCCGGGGCGGTGCGGCGCACGGCGGCCGCGGCGCGACCGGCGAGAACGGCGGCCGGGGCGGCGCGAACGGCCGGAGCCGGAGCGGCGCGGGCCGGTCCGGTGGGTCGGTCTACACCTCCGACAGCAACGGCGCCAGTGGTTACACGGCCGGCGGCGCTGCGGCGCACAGCGAGCGCGGCGGCGGCCGTCGTCGCCGCGGGTCTGGCCCGCGTCGCGTCGCCTGACCTCCGGACGGCGGGCAAGGCCACCAGCCTTGCCCGCACCGACTGGCGGGACCGCAGCGCGGCTGCGAGAGTGACCACGGACGAACCGCGCTACGAAGGTCGACGATGGACACAGGTGAGCTGGCCCCGGACTTCGAACTGCCCGACCAGGACGGTGTGCCGCGCAAGCTCACCACCCTGCTGGCCGAGGGCGGACCGGTGGTCCTGTTTTTCTACCCGGCCGCGATGAGCCCCGGCTGCACCGCCGAGAGCTGCCACTTCCGTGACCTCGCGAAGGAGTTCGCGGCCGTCGGAGCCCAGCGCATCGGCATCAGCAACGACCGCGTCGAGGTGCAGTCGGAGTTCGCCGGCCGCCACAACCTCGACTATCCGCTGCTGTCCGACCTCGACGGCACGGTCGCGGCCGAGTACGGCGTCAAGCGTCGCCTCGGCCCGCTGGCGGTCAAGCGCCACACGTTCGTCATCGACGTCGACAGGCGTGTGCTCGCGGTCGTCCGCAGTGAACTTCGCATGTCGGTCCATGCCGACAAAGCGCTCGAGGTTCTGCGCAACCGAAACGTCTAGTCGAGAACATTTGGCCTTTCGGACCGTTTCGCTCCCCTGATCACCCCCTTTTGGTAGTGATCACCGAGAGGCGTCCCCCATGACGCCGGCGAATCGGGCAATTATGGGCCAGTGACCGCTTTAGCCCCCGCGAAGCCTGTCGTCGACGCTCCCCCCACGCGCGTTCACGTGACGGTCCGTCAACCCTCGAAGGCTCCGCCCCGCGATCGGAACCGCTACTTCGACGTCCTGCGCGCCGCGTGCATCGCGTACGTCGTGCTGTACCACATGTTCCCGCTGGCAGTTTTCTCGTACTGGCCGCGGATGGGGCTGCTGTTCGCGATCGCGGGGTCGCTGACCGCCCGCTCGCTCGACACCTCCACCCGCCGCGCGGTCGGCCGGCGGCTACGGCGTCTGCTCGTGCCGCTGTGGGCGACGGCCGCGCTGGCGGTACCGGTGATGGTGGGCTTCGGCTGGCGTCCGGAGGCGCGCTGGGAACTGCTGTTCTGGGTGGTGCCGTTCTCCGACCCACCGGGCGCGGACTGGGCCGGCGCGCTCACCGAACCGCTCTGGTACCTGCGGACCTACCTGTGGTTGCTGCTGCTCTCACCGCTGCTGCTGCCGCTGTTTCGGCGCTTCCCGCGGATGACGGTGCTGGTCCCGGCCACGGTGGCCGTCGCGATCGGAACCGGTCTCTTCGACGTGTGGACGCTCGGCGAGCGGTTCGGTGCGGTGGTCCGCGACGCCTCGATCTACCTGCCGTGCTGGCTGTTGGGTTTCGCGCACCGCGACGAGTGGATCGCGCACGCCCGTCGGGTGACCGTGCTGGTCGCCGGTTCGGTGCTCGCGGTCGCCGGCGTCGTCTGGGCGTTCACCCACCCGGCGTCCGGTTCGGTGGACCTGAACCTGATCCCGCTCGCGCAGTTGCTGTTCTCGGCCGGCACCGTGCTGCTCCTGCTCCGCCCGGCACCGGCGTGGGCCGGTCTGGAGCGGCGGTGGTGGCCGTACCTACCGGCGAACTGGCTGGTCATGATCGTCAACCGGCGCGCGATGGTGATCTACCTGTGGCACAACGTCGCGCTCGCGCTCAGTTTTCCGATCGGCTCCGCGCTCGGCGTCTGGGGGCTCGGCACCGCGGCGGGTACCGCGGCGTGCTTCGTTCTCGCGCTGGTGCTCGTCGGTCTGGGCGTGGTCGCGTTCGGCTGGATCGAGGACGTGTCGGCCGACCGCCGGCCCACGCTGCTCCCCCGCCTCCCGGCCGAGCCGCCGCTGTCATCCCTCCGCGGACCGGTGCGCACGAGGCCCCCGACGGGCGCGCCTCCCGCGGCCACCGATGGCGTCACCGACGCCGTCACCGCTCCCGACCCCGAGACGACCGTGCCGGACGCGGTCGGGGGCGACGACCCGGCCACGCGCGCGCCGGAGCCGGCCGATCCGTGGGCGCTGCGCCTCCTGCGTGCCGACCAGTTCCCGGCCGAGGAGAGCCGTCCGGTCCGGATCGTGCACGCGGTGGGCATCGCCGGTGGTGAGGTGCGTGTCGCACCGACGACGCTGCTCGTCCGCGAGGTGGCCTGGTCGGCGTTCCCCGGGCAGGACGCCCCGGTCCGGACGAGCTCCTGATTTGCACCTGAATCGCTCCACAGGTGCCCCTGGCTTCTCACGATCCCCTCATGGAGAGACATCAATGATCTCGGGTGTGAGCGATCGCCCCACCAAGCGCCCGAACCGTGAGCTCTACCTGGATGCCCTCCGCACGGCGGCGATCATCCGGGTGGTCACGTACCACACGTTCGGCGGCAGTTGGCTGAGCTGGCTTTTCCCGGCGATGGGCGTGATGTTCGCGCTCGCCGGCGGTCTGATGGTGCGCTCGCTGGACAAACAGCCTCCGCTCACCGTGATCAAGAACCGGGCACGGCGGCTGCTCCCGGCCCTGTGGCTGTTCGGCCTGATCATCATCCCGGTCATGATCTGGGGCGGTGGTGCCTTCTCCAACTGGACCGACCCGAACACCGGCGAACCGGTGCCGTTCTGGAAGCTGATCTTCTGGGTGGTGCCGATCTTCGACCCGCCCGGCAACGAGTTCGGCACGAACTTCACCGTCGTGCTCTGGTACCTGCGCACCTACCTGTGGCTGGTCGCGCTCAGCCCGCTGCTGCTCAAGGCGTTCCGCAAGTGGCCGGTCCCGACGCTCGTCGCGCCGCTCGGCCTCGTGCTGCTGCAGGCCTTCGGCGTCCTGCCCTCGCCCGACGAGGGCAACCTGTGGGACCTCGTCTCGACGCTCGGCATGTTCGCTCCGTGCTGGATGCTCGGGTTCGCGCACCGCACCGGCAAGCTGAAGAAGGTCCCGATGCCGGCGCTGATCGCCCTCGTGGCGGCGTGCGCGATCGGTGGTATTGCCTGGGCGCTCGGGCACCCCGCGCAGGACGCGGACGCCGGCGAGGCCTACGACCTCAACGGCATCCCGCTGGCCAACGCCCTGTGGTCGATCGCGGTCATCATCCCGCTGCTGCGCTTCGCTCCCGACGCCAGCTGGATCGGCCGGACACCGTTCCTCGGCCGGCTGGTGGCGCTCGTCAACAACCGTGCCGTGACGATCTACCTCTGGCACAACGTGATGATCGACGCGTCGTACCCGATCGACGACTGGCTGACCCGCTGGCTCCCGGAAGGGCTGGTCGAGAACCCCGCCTGGGACTTCCTGACCGTCTGGGTGCTCGTCGCGCTGTGCGTGCTGGCGTTCGGGTGGGTGGAGGACCTGGCGGCTCGGCGCAAACCGCGGTTGTTCCCGGTGGGGCCGTCGGCGGCGGAACGGCGCGCGGAGCACGCCGCCGAGCTGGCCGCCAAGGCGGCGGAGGACACCCCGGCTCCGGTGGCCGCGAACGCCGCCCGTCCCGGCGACGATCAACGCCCCTACGGCGGGCCGGACCAGTACGGTGCGCCCGATCGGTACGGCCGGCCCGACGACCGGTACGGCCGCCCGGAGCAGCACGGACGGCCCGACCCGTACGGTCAGGGCCAGTACACCCAGCCCGACCGGTACCCGCAGCAGCGCCCCGCCGGGCCGGCCGGGCACCCGCAGAACGGCCACGGAACGCCGGACGCGCACCGGTACCAGCAGTACGAGACCGGGCAGTACGGCGCACCGCTCGGGGGTTACGACCACCCGACCGCCGACTACAACGCCGAGTACCGCAACGTGGCGAACCACCCCACCGCCGACTACAGCGAGGCGTACCGCGAGGCCCGTCGCGAGCCGCCGCGCCGGAACGGCTACCCGGCGCAGCGCCCGCCGGCCGAGGGACAGCCGGAGGAACCGCGCCGCAGCCGGCACTGAGCCCGGGCTTCACCGACGAACGAGGCCGCATCACGCTCGGAGCGTGATGCGGCCTCGTTCGTCGGTGGGAGGCTCAGGCCTCCGGGAACCAGATCTTGATCTCGCGCGCAGCGGACTCCGGCGAGTCCGACGCGTGCGCGAGGTTCTCGCGGTTCGACAGCGAGAAGTCACCGCGGATCGTGCCGCCTGCGGCCTTGCGGCCGTCGGTGGCGCCGATGAGCGTCCGGACGACCGAGATCGCCTCGTCGCCGGAGAGGATGAGCGCCACCAGCGGACCGGACGTGATGAACTCACGCAGCGGCGGGTACCAGGGCTGCTCGAGGTGCTCGGCGTAGTGCTCGTCGGCGAGCGTGGCGTCGACCGTGCGCAGGTTCAGCGCGTCGATGCTCAGGCCCTTGCGCTCGAATCGCCCGAGCACCTCCCCGATCAGGCCGCGGCGGACCGCGTCGGGCTTGATCAGAACCAGCGTGCGCTCGGACACAGGGATGACTCCTCGTTCAGATGGGGGGCGGAGGCCGGGTGTGAACACCGGCAGCGGAGGCGCGTCGACCCGTCACCGCAGCGTACCGTCCGCGTGACTCCGCTCTCATACACCCCCGATCGGGCGGCGGTCTGGGGTCACTCACGTGATATGTCCGCACGGCTGTGAACATTCGCAGCAAACCGAAGTTGTTCTCCTCATCCAAACTTCATCTCATTCCCGGAACATGTGCTCGTGTCCGTGACTGCCCCTGCGCCCGCGCCGAAGGCGACCCCCGCAAAGGGCCGCGACCGTTATCTCGACACGCTGCGCGCGGTCGCGATCATCCGAGTGGTCACCTACCACGCGTTCGGCTTCGCCATTTTCCCCTGGTTCCCCGCGATGGGCGTCATGTTCGCGCTCGCCGGAACGCTCATGGTGCGCTCGATCGACAAGGGTGCGCTGGCCGCGATCAAGAGCCGGTTCCGCCGCCTGCTCCCGGTGGTCTGGGCCTTCGGCGCGATCTGGATCCCGCTGATGATCTGGCACGACGGCGCACCGCGGGAGTGGAGCTACGGCGCCAACGGCGACTCCCCACTCTGGCAGCTGGCGTTCTGGCTGCTGCCGGTCGGCGACCCGCCGGGCAGCGAGTGGGGCGAGGTCGCGTGGGGCGTCCTCTGGTACCTGAAGACGTACCTGTGGTTCGTGGCGCTGTCGCCGCTGCTGCTCAAGCCGTTCCGCAAGGTGCCGTGGCTGGTTCTCGCCCTGCCGTTCGCTCTGCTCGGCCTGGCCGAGGTCGGCATCCTCCCGCTGGACGACTGGTGGGGCAGCACGTTCAACGACGTCCTCGTGTACCTGGGCTGCTGGCTGATCGGGTTCGCGCACGCCGAAGGCATCATCAAGCGCCTGCCGCTGCCGGCCCTGTTCGCGATCGGCGGCGTGGTGATCGCCGCCGGCCTCGGCTGGCTGGCCGGGCCGGGTAACGCCGAGGCGCTCGAGGAGGGCCGCAAGGCCTGGTCGGTGGAGAACAGCAGCCTCACGCTCGCGCTCTACTCGTTCGGCGTCGTGTTCATCCTGATGCGCTACTCGTCGCGGATGGAGTGGCTGCAGCGCCACGCGGTGATCGACCGGATCATCACGATCTTCAACTCCCGCGCGGTGACGATCTACCTCTGGCACAACGCGGCGATCCTGATCGCGATGACCGTGCTCGAGCAGTTCGGGATCGACATCTGGGTCGCCTGGTTCCCGCTGACCTGGGTGCTCGTCGGCGTCTTCGTGCTGGCGTTCGGGTGGGTGGAGGACGTCGCCGCGCGGCGGAAGCCCGAGCTGGTACCCGGGAAGGTGAAGGTGCTGGCCGCGCCGCTCCAGCCGGGTGCTGCCGCCGAGGCGGCCCCCCAGTCACCGCCGATGCCGCCGACCCCCGCCCCGGCCCCGGCCCCGGCCCAGTACGGCAATCAGCAGCCCTACGGGGGCGACCCCCGGTACGCCCCCGACCCGCGGTACGGCGATCCGCGCCAGCAGGTTCCGCAGCAGTACGACCCCCGGCAGTACCCGCCGCAGCAGTACGGACCGCAGGGTCGGAATCCCGACCCCCGGGCCGGTGGCCACTACCCGTCGGCGGAGTACGGTACGTCGCGTCCGCGCTCGGACGATCGCCCCGATCAAGTGGGCCGATAGGACGAAGAGTGTCGGTAAATGTACACTGTGCGCTGGACTTAGTTCCCTGAAACAACCATGCGCACCCGTTCAGAAGGTGATCATGGTTCGGTGACCACGCAAACGCCTGCGCGCGCCTCGACCGGGGGCCGGGACCGCTACTTCGACGTTCTTCGGTTCCTCTGCATCCTCTGGGTGGTCGTCTACCACATCTTCTCGACCGAGGCGTGGCTCGGCTTCTGGCCGGCCATGGGCCTGCTGTTCGCGATTTCCGGGTCGCTGATGGTCCGCTCGCTCGACCGCGGCGCGCTGAAGACGATCAAGAACCGTCTCCAGCGCCTACTGCCGGTCCTCTGGCTCGCCGGGCTCATCGGCATCCCGCTGATGTTCTGGCACGGCTGGCCGGCCGACGAGCGTCCGCCGCTCTGGCGTCTGGTGTTCTGGATCTTCCCGCTGTCCGACCCGCCCGGCTCGGAGTGGGCGGCCTCGCTCACCGAGCCGCTCTGGTACATGCGGAGCATCGTCTGGTTCATCCTGCTCTCGCCGCTGCTGCTCATCCTGTTCCGCTGGTACCCGCGGACGATGATCACGATCCCGCTGCTGGTCATGGTCGGGGTCGCGACCGGCAAGATCGGCTTCGGCTGGGCCGGCGAGCTGGGCGAAGGCGTGCTCACCGACGGCTTCACGTTCCTCTCGCTCTGGCTGCTCGGCTTCGCGCACCGCGAGGGGATGCTCAAGAAGATCCCGGTACCGGCGGTGGTCACCGGCGGTCTGGCGCTGGCCGCGCTCGCGACCTTCTGGGCGTTCACGCACCAGGAGGAGAACAGCTACGACTTCAACCTGATCCCGGCCGGGCAGGCGATCTTCTCATTCGGCATCGTGCTGATCCTGCTGCGCTTCGCGCCGAAGTTCAGCTGGGTGGGCAACAACAAGGCGCTCGACCGCCTGATCACGATCGTCAACGGCCGCGCCATGGTGATCTACCTGTGGCACAACGTCGCGATCGAGCTCAGCTACCCGGTCGGCGACAAGGTCGGCGTCTGGAAGCTCGGCGAGACCGCCGGTACCGCGGTCTGCGCGGTCATCGCCGTCGTACTGACGATCCTGGGCATGCTCGCGTTCGGCTGGATCGAGGACGTCGCGGCCCAGCGGCGGCCCCAGTTGCTCCCCAAGGACCTGGGCAAGAAGGGTGGCGCGTCGACGCCGGCCGCGCCCGCCGCGGCTTCCGGAGTCACCGGCGGCGGGCAGCCCGAGCCACCGGTGGCAGCGAACGTCGACGACAGCACGGTGTCGCTTCCGGTGTCCGGCGCGCCGGTGGGTACCCCGCCCGGTGGCGGCTGGTCGGCCACCCCGGCGTCCCGGCCCGACGAGCGGCCGCAGCCCCGGGTGTACGGCTCCCGGCCCGCCTCGCCCGACGACCAGCAGTACGAGAACGACCGGCGCTTACCCGAACAGCGGCGTTCGTCCGAGCCCGCCACCTACGGCACGCCACGCACCGGCCGGTTCCCCGACGTGCCGGCGCAGCGTGACGACGTCGGCTGGAGCGCCGGGCCCGGCACCCCGCAGTCGTCACGGGGCCGCGACGAGCGCCCCCCGTCGTTCGACGAGACCGGCACGATCCCGCGCAACCGCTAGGCCCCGGCTCCGGGGTCCAGGCCCGGTCTCCGGGGTTCAGGCCCGGTCCCCGGGGTTCAGGCCGGGATCACCAGTTCGAACACCGCACCGCCGCCCGGCCGGGCGGCGGTGGTCAGCTTTCCGCCGTGCAGGTCGGCCGCCCAGAGCGTGATCGAGAGCCCCAGGCCGATCGAGCCACCGTCGCTCCGGAAGCGGCCGAACAGCGCGGACGCCACGTTCGGATCGATGCCCGGGCCGCGGTCTGAGACCGTGATCCGCCCGGGCCGCAGCACGACGACGTCCACCTCGGGCGCGACACCCGGGTGGTGACCGTGCTTCAGCGCGTTCTCGACCAGGTTGGCCACCGCGCGGGTGACCAGGTGGGCGTCGGCCCGGACCGTGCACTCCTCGGAGTGGAACGTGACCTGGGCCCGCGCGCCGGGGCCGCCCACCGGGTCGGCCAGCTGATCGACGATGCTCTCGACCAGCAGATCGAGCCGGAGCAGCTCCTTGTTCAGGTGCTGGACGCCGGCGTTGAGGCGGGCCCGGGTCAGCAGGTCGTCGATGATGTCGCCCATGCGCGCCGACAGCGCCACCGCCCGGGGCAACAGATCCGAGCGTTGAGCGGGGTCGGCGAGGGCCGCCTCGGCGAGCGTGCGGAGCGTCGCCACCGGGGTGCGCAGGTCGTGGGCCGCGTCGGCGAGGAACGCTTCCTGCCGCTCCAGCGCGTCGACGGCCGGCCGCATCGACCGCCCGGACAACGCGTGGCCGGCGAGCGCGGCCAGCGTCACGAGCGTCACGCAGCCGAGGATGAGCGCGGCGACGAGCTTCTCGTGTTCCTCGTCCCCGTCGGTCGGGTCGCCGATGACGACCACCGCGCCGGCCGCGGTGCCTTCGTTGTCGTAGAGCGGCGCGGCGAGCAGCCGGGTGGGGTGCCCACGATCGTCCTCACCGTCGGTGCGGACGATTCCACCGAGATCGATGGCCTGCGCCGCCACCCCGTTCAGGTGGGACGCGGTGACCGTGAGCGCCGGGTCGCTGCTCGCGAACACCGAGCGCTGGGGCGGGTACCCGAGCAGCACGACGAGCTGCGGCGACCCGGTCGCGACCTCGTCCTGCCGGATGTCCTGCAGCTGGATGCCCGAGTCGGTGAAGTAGACGAGCGCGACCGCGGTACGCGCGCGGGTCTCCATCGAGTTGTCGAGCCGGGTCTCGCGCAGGTGGTTGTCGGTGTTGACGGCCAGCGTCGCCAGGGCGATCAGCCCGCAGCCGGCCACCACCGTGTAGAGGACGGTCAGCCGCCACCGCAGCAGCCGCAGCGACCGCCGCACACCGACGGTGCCCGTGCCCTTCCCGGTGAGTTTCCGCTTCCGGAGCCGCCCGGAGCGCCGCCCGGGCGACTTCCCGGCGGCGTTGGGCGCGAGCGGCGGCGTAGTGACCACGATCAGCCGTAGGCCGGTGCGGCGGGATCCTGGCCGAGCAGATAGCCCGCGCCCCGGACGGTGTGGATGAGCTGCGGACCGCCCAGCTTGCGCCGCAGCTGGCGTACGAGCACGTCCACGACATTCGACATCGGTTCGGCCATCGCGTCCCAGCAGTGCTCGATGAGCGTGGTGCGGCTGACCACCTCACCGGCGTGGTTGGCCAGCAGCTCGAGCACCGCGAACTCCTTCGCGGTGAGCGTCAGCAGGACGCCCGCGCGGCGGACCTGGCGGCGCGGGACGTCGATCTCCAGGTCGACGACGCGGAGCACCGGTGCGGCCGGCGGGCCGGTGGTGAGCGAACGACGGCCCAGGCTGAGCACCCGCGCGACGAGTTCGGCCACCGCGAACGGCTTCACCAGGTAGTCGTCGCCGCCGTGCTCGAAGCCGGCCACCCGGTCGGCCACGCTGTCGCGAGCGGTCAGGAAGAGCACCGGGGTGTCCCAGCCACCCCGTCTACGCGCGGCCACGTAGTCGACGCTGTCCCCCGAGGGCAGCATCCGGTCGAACACCACGCAGGCATACGGGCTGATCAGCACGGCCTCGTCCGCGGCCGGGATGTCTCCGACCAGGTCGACGGCCAGCCCGGCGCCGCGCAGGGCCGCGGCGACCGCGTACCCCAGATCGGCATCGTCCTCGACCACGAGCACCTTCACGCCGACACTCTCCCACGCGGGTACGACGAAGGGCCCGGCGGATTCGCCGGGCCCTTCGAATGCATCAGCTACCAGGAGCTTGGAGCCCCGTGCGGTGCAGCTTGTGCCACCGCAGGCGGGCACCGGTCAACGCGGTGACCACGGATTGGATCATCACCGCGTACATCAGCTGCCGGTACACGAACTGCTGGGCGGGCAGCGACCACAGCGGGCCGAGCTTCTCCTTGTCCAGCTTGAACGCGAACACCGCCAGGAAGAACTGCAGTGCGAGCATGCCGACCCAGGCCCCCGCGGACAGCGCCGCGTCGTAGGCGACCAGGCCGTAGAGCGCGAAGACGTCGATGAGCGGCGCGAACAGCGGCAGACCGACCTGGAAGATGCCGAGGAAGACCAGACCGAACCGGCCGAACCGGCCCGACGGGCCACTCTCGAACACCGCCTTGCGGTGCTTCCACATCGCCTGCATCGTGCCGTAGCTCCAGCGGTAACGCTGCTTCCACAGCTGCTGGATCGTCGACGGCGCCTCGGTCCAGGCGCGGGCCTTCTCCTCGTACACGACCTTCCAGCCGGCACGGCCCATCGCGATCGTGAGGTCGGTGTCCTCGGCCAGGGTCTCGTGCGAGACGCCGCCGACGTCGGTGAGCGCCTCGCGGCGGAACGCGCCGATCGCACCGGGGATCGTCGGCATGCACTGGAGCATGTCGTACATCCGCCGGTCGAGGTTGAAGCCGATCACGTACTCGATGTGCTGCCAGCGCGCGACGATGCTCTGGCGGTTGCCGACCTTCACGTTGCCGGCGACGCCACCGACCCGGGGGTCGGCGAACGGCTGCACGAGCTCGTAGACCGAGTCGGGCTCGAAGATCGTGTCGCCGTCGACCATGACGATGACGTCCGCGCGGGCCCAGGCGGTGCCGATGTTGAGCGCCGCCGGTTTACCGCCGTTGGGTACCCGGACCACACGCACGTTCGCGAAGCCGAGGCTCTCGGCGATCTCCGCGGTGTTGTCCGACGACCCGTCGTCGACCACGATCACTTCGACCATTGGATAGTTACTGGTCGCCAGCGATCTGACCGCGGCCGCGATGCCTTCCTTCTCGTTGTAGGCCGGCACCACCACCGACACCGGCTCCAGGAACTCCGGCCCCCAGCGGAAGTTCTTCGCCCGCCGCTTCCGGGCGTGGACCGTGGCCAGCACGAGCATCAACACCAGGCGAGCGAGCGTCAGCACACCGACGACGGTCAGCAGGCCCACCAGGCCGGTGACGAACCAACCCGAGGCCTGGACGACCCAGATCATCGCGCGCCCGCGCCAGATCTCACCGGAGCTGGCCGGCTGCATGGCCTGGAAGTTGGCGCCGCCGTCCGCGTTGTTCCAGTCGGGGGACATCTTCAGTCCCTCACCGACGGTGACGAACTGGTAGCCCTCGTTCTTGAACCGCGGGAGCATCTCCGCGATCGCCTCGAGCGTCATCTTGCGATTGCCACCGGCGTCGTGGAAGAGCGAGACCGCCCCCTGCCCCTTCTTCGGGTAGGAGTTGGTGATGATCTTCTCGACGCCCTCCTTCTTCCAGTCCTCGCTGTCGGTGTCGTTGACGACGTTGAGGTAGCCGAGCTCACCGGCTTCCTTGACGATCGGCCAGTAGACGTTGTCGATCGCGTCGGGCTGCGAGGAGTACGGGAAGCGGAGCAGCGACGTGGTGACGCCGGCCGCGCCGACGATCGCCATCTGCGTCTGCGAGTACTGGAGCTTGCGCTCCCAGGCACCCATCTCCGACATCTCGGGGTGGGTGAAGCTGTGGATGCCGACCTCGTGTCCTTCGCGGACCATCCGCTCGACGAGGTCTGGGTGCTCGGTGACCGCCGAGCCCACCAGGAAGAACGTCGCGTGGACGTTGTACTTGGCGAGCAGGTCGAGGACCTTCGGCGTCCACTTCGGGTCGGGCCCGTCGTCGAACGTCAGCGCGATCTTCTTGTCGGGCAGCGAGTACGAGTACGGCTTGTCCTTGTGGGTGGTGTCGATGATCGGCCCACCCGAGAGGACCTTGTCGGGCACCTCGTCCGAAGCGCCCGCGTTGTGGACGTTCTTCGGCGTGGCGACCTGAGCCTGCACGTACGCCTGCACCATCAGGACCGCGACCAGCACGAGCAGCAGGAACGCGACGAACAGGAAGCGCGGGCGCGGTGGGACCTTGCGGGCCTCGCCGCCACTGCCGTCGCCTCCGCCGCCGCCACCCCCACCGCCGCCTCCGCCCGGCGGGGGGTTGACCGGTCCGCCACCGTCACCGAACGTCGGCGGGTTGGCGGGCGGCCGCTGCTGCGGGAACTGCGTACCCGGACGCTGCGGAGCAGCCGGCGCCGGAGGCGCCGACTGCGGGTAACGCTGCGCGGGGTACTGCGGGTACTGGGTCGGCTGCGGGACGCGGCCGTATTGCCCAGGCTGCATCTCGGTCAGCTCTCCGTGGTGGAACTCGGGCTTGCGCTGGCGGTCGGCGCCTTGGTGACGGGCGCCGGAGGGTTGTTGCTCGCCGGAGGATCGGCCGGCGGGTCAGCCGGAGGCTTCGGCGCGGTGCTGCCACCGCCACCACCCGCGCCGGTGCCCGGCGCCGGGTCGGCCGGCTTCGTGGTGACCGGCGGCGGGTCGGCCGGCTTGGTGGTCACCGGCGGCGGGTCGGCCGGCTTCGTCGTCGGCGGCGGGTCCGCGGGCTTCGTCGTCGGCGGCGGGTCGGCCGGCTTCGTCGTCGGCGGCGCCTTGGTCGGCGTCGGCGACGGCTTCGTCGGGGTCGGCGACGGCTTCGTCGGCGTGGGCGACGGCTTGATCGGCGTCGCGGACGGCTTGGTCGGCGTCGCCTTCACCGGTGCCTTGGCCGGGCCCGACGGCGTCAGCTTCGGCGTGGTGGTGGACGTCGAGTCGATCTGACCGTCGCGGCGACCACGGTTGCTGTCGTCGCCGCCGCGCGAGATCTCCTCGTCCCGGCTGACCGCGGACATGTCGTCGCCCTTCGGCTCCTTGTCCGGGACGGCCAACG
The DNA here is from genome assembly GCF_000585375.1 of Cryptosporangium arvum DSM 44712. NCBI lineage: Bacteria > Bacillati > Actinomycetota > Actinomycetes > Cryptosporangiales > Cryptosporangiaceae > Cryptosporangium > Cryptosporangium arvum. The sequence goes on along the minus strand of NZ_KK073874.1, from coordinate 1,543,320 downwards.
GAGCAGCGGTGGGGACGCCCGGGATCGGCAGCAGCGCGTTCGGGGCGATGGGGCCGCCGGCGAAGCTCAGGCCCAGCATGGCGGCGTAGGCGATCGCGACGCCTCCCGCGAGGAAGCCGACGGTACGGAAGCGTCGATGCCGCTTACCCGTCGTATCCACGAACACCGGAGCAGCAACGATGTCTTCAGGTAAGACCTCGACCTGCTCGGTATCGGAATTCAACCCTGATTCCACGAGTGCACCTTAAGCGATATCTCAAAGACGTCAACGAAACCGACAAGTTGGACTTCCGACCCAAGGCGCTCTAAGTTGGGCGGACAGTGAGGGTTCAATCGGTCATCACGGACAGTGCCATTCCTGTGAAGTCACCAATCCGACATAGAACCTCAACTGTTCGACGGAGCGAGCCTTAAAAATCAGACGGCCGCCCTGGCCATTCGGTTCGTACGGATGACGACTGAAATTACGGGGCGTAGCGAGGACGTCGCGCTTTCGCGCAGCTTATTCTGCCAGGTCAGCGCTACAGCCAGGAGCGCCGATCGGACACCGGAGCGTTGCTCTGCATTCACTCTGCGGAACGGTCAATCGTCACGGTACGGATTGCAACCGCTACAGAGACGGCATACTGCGCCCGATTGCGGGCCGGTGTAGGACACACCCAATAGACGCTGTGAACAGCGAGGAAGTTGCTCCCCGCGACCGACTGATTCAATTACTTTCAGTTAATGACTCATGCACTCAAGGTAACTACTGTGGACGGTCACCCAAGACGCTTTTCCGGACGTTGAGGACATAGATCCACACCAAGAGAAATATGCCCCCGACGACGCCGAGCATCCAGTGAACGATGCCGGTCGCGACGATCACAACCTGCAGACCGATCACCGCATTCCACGCCCAGCCCCGGCGGAGCAGGCCGGCCGCGGCCAGACAGAGCAGCCCGAGGACGAGCGCCAGCACCGCGGCCGCACCGGAGGCGTCCGGCAGCAGCGTCCGCAGCGGCTGGATCGCCAGCAGCAGCACGAGGAACTCCAGCAGCAACGTCGCCGCACCGACACCGCGCACGGCCGCCCCGGGGTTCTTCAGGCCCGACCGTGGCGACTCGGGGGTCTCCTCCGGTTCACTCACCGCGCCAGCAGCTTCCGGGCGTCGGCCGCCGTGACCACCGAGCCGGTGACCAGCACGCCCGCCCCGGCCAGCGGCGCGTCGCCGTCGTCGTCCTCCTCGGCGATCGTGACCGCGGACTCGATCGCGTCGTCGAGCCGGGAGGCCACGTCGACCCGGTCGGCGCCGAACACCTCCACGGCCGCGGCCGCCAGCTCGTCGACGCTCAGGCGCCGCGGTGACGAGTTCTCGGTCACCACGATCGCGTCCGCCACCGGTTCGAGCAGTTCGAGCATGCCCCGGTAGTCCTTGTCGTCGAGCACCGCGACGACGGCCACGAGCTTGCGGAACGCGAACGCCTCGGCCATCGCCTGCACCGTCGCGGTCATCCCAGCCGGGTTGTGCGCCGCGTCCACGAGCACGGTCGGCGAGGTACGCAGCCGCTCCAGACGCCCGGGTGACCGCACGTTCGCGAACCCCTCCCGGACGGCGTCCGCGGCCAGCGCGCGGCCCGGCGCGGCGCCGAGGAACGCCTCGACGGCCGCGAGCGCCAGCACCGCGTTCTGCGCCTGATGGGCGCCGTGGAGCGGCAGGAAGATCTCGCCGTACTCCCCCGCCAGGCCCTTGAGCCGCAGCTGCTGGCCACCGACCGCGATCGTCCGCTCGAGCACGCCGAACTCGACGCCCTCGCGGGCGACCGAGGCACCCTCCGACGCGGCCCGGGCGAGCAGCGGCTCGATCGCTTCGGCCGGCTGCACCGCGGTGATCACGCTCGCGTCGCCGTGGATGATGCCGGCCTTCTCGGTGGCGATGCTCGCGACCGTGCCGCCGAGCAGGGCAGCGTGGTCGAGGCTGATCGGCGTGATAACCGCGACGCCGGCGTCCAGGACGTTCGTCGCGTCCCACTGGCCGCCCAGGCCCACCTCGACGACCGCGACGTCCACCGGCGCGTCGGCGAACGCGGCGAAGGCCATCGCGGTGGTGAACTCGAAGTACGTCACCGGGTCTGCGTTCTTGGCATCGAGCAGGTCGGCCATCGGCGCGACCTCGTCGTAGGCCGCGGCGAACTTGCCGGCCGGGATCGGCGTGCCGTCCAGCGAGATCCGCTCCGTGACCGACTCCAGGTGAGGGCTGGTGTAGCGCCCCGCCCGCAGCCCGAAGGACTTGAGCAGGCTGTCGACCATGCGCGCGGTCGACGTCTTGCCGTTGGTGCCGGTCAGGTGGATCGACGGGTAAGCCCGCTGCGGGTTTCCGAGCAGGTCGAGCAGCGCGACGATGCGGTCCCGGTCGGGCACCATCCGCCCGGGACCGCGCGCGTTGAGCCCGGCCTCGGCCCGAGCGAGTTCGGCGGCGTCCTCCGCGGCCCGGTTGTTGTCGCTCATGCCGAGGGCAGTGCGGCGAGTTGGGTCTCGAGGCGGGCCAGGTCGGCCTCGGCTGCGGTGAGCCGCTCGCGGACCTTCGCCACCACCGCGTCCGGCGCCTTGGCCAGGAACGCCTCGTTGCCGAGCTTGCCGGAGTTCTGCGCGCGTTCCTTCTCGGCCGCGGCCAGGTCCTTCTCGAGCCGGCGCCGTTCGGCGGCGACGTCGATCGTCCCCGACGTGTCGAAGCTGACCGTGAGCTCGGCACCCACCTGCACGGTGCCGGTGGCGGTGAAGTCGTCACCGGCCGGGTCGAGCCGCGACAGCGACCGGATGAGCGTCTCGTGTGCGGCCACGCCGAGCGCGTCCAGCCCGTCGAGCCGGGCCGGCACCCGCTGCGTCGGCCTGAGGCCCTGGTCGGAGCGGAAGCGCCGGACCTCGGTGACGACCCGCTGCAGCGCCTCGATCTCGGCCTCCGCGGCGGGGTCGCGGCGCCCGGGCTCGGCCTGCGGCCACTCGGCGATCACCACCGACTCGCGGCCGGTCAGCGCCGTCCAGAGCGCCTCGGTGACGAACGGCGTCACCGGGTGCAGCACGCGCAGCAGCCGGTCGAGCACGTGCCCGAGCACCGCCCGGGTGGTGTCGGCCCGCACGCCGCCCGCGGCCAGTTCCGGCTTGGCCAGCTCCACGTACCAGTCACAGACCTCGTCCCACGCGAAGTGGTAGAGCAGGTCGGTGAGCTTGGCGAACTCGAACCGCTCGTAGAGGTCGTCGACCTCGGCGAGCACGGTGTGCAGCCGGGAGAGGATCCACCGGTCGGCCGGGGAGAGCTCGCTCGGCAGCTCGGCGCCGGCGTCGGCCCCGTTCAGCAGCGCGAACCGGGTCGCGTTCCAGAGCTTGTTGCAGAAGTTGCGGGCACCGGCCACCCACTCCTCGCTGGACGCCTGGTCGGAGCCCGGGTTGGCGCCCCGCGCCAGCATGAAGCGCAGCGCGTCGGAGCCGTAGGCGTCCATCCAGTCCAGCGGGTCGACGGTGTTGCCGCGCGACTTCGACATCTTCTTGCCGTACTTGTCGCGCACCAGGCCGTGCAGCGCCACCACGTCGAACGGCTGCTCGCCGTCCATCGCGTACAGGCCGAGCAGCATCATCCGGGCCACCCAGAAGAACAGGATGTCGTACCCGGTGACCAGCACGCTGGTGGGATAGAACTTCGCCAGGTCGGGGGTCTCGTCCGGCCAGCCGAGCGTCGAGAACGGCCAGAGGCCCGACGAGAACCAGGTGTCGAGCACGTCGGTGTCCTGGGTCCACTCCGGACCGGGCGGCTGCTCGTCCGGGCCGACGCACACCATCTCACCGTCGGGGCCGTACCAGACCGGGATGCGGTGGCCCCACCACAGCTGGCGGGAGATGCACCAGTCGTGCATGTTGTCGACCCAGTCGAAGTACCGCTTCGACAGCTCCGGCGGGTGGATCGACACCCGGCCGTCGCGCACGGCGTCGCCGGCCGCCGCGGCCAGCGTCTCCACCTTCACGAACCACTGCAGCGACAAGCGCGGCTCCACCACCGTGTCGCAGCGCGAACAGTGGCCCACCGCGTGCACGTACGGGCGCTTCTCCGCGACGATCCGGCCCTCTTCGCGCAGCGCGGCCACCACGGCCGGGCGCGCCTCGAACCGGTCGAGCCCTTCGAACGGGCCGTGCGCGGTGATCACGGCCTTCTCGTCCATGATCGTGAGGTTCGGCAGGCCGTGGCGCTGACCGATCTCGAAGTCGTTCGGGTCGTGCGCCGGGGTCACCTTCACCGCGCCGGTGCCGAAGCTCGGGTCGACGTGCTCGTCGGCCACGATCGGGATGCGCCGGTTGGTGAGCGGCAGCTGCACCTCGGTGCCGATCAGGTGCTGGTAGCGCTCGTCGTCGGGGTGCACGGCCACCGCGGTGTCACCGAGCATCGTCTCGGCCCGGGTGGTGGCCACCACGATCGCGTTCTCGCCGTCGCCGTAGCGGATGCTGACGAGCTCGCCCTCGTCGTCGGAGTGCTCCACCTCGATGTCGGAGAGCGCGGTGTGGCAGCGCGCGCACCAGTTGATGATGCGCTCGGCACGGTAGATCAGGCCGTCGTCGTAGAGCTTCTTGAAGATCGTCTGGACGGACTTCGAGAGCCCCTCGTCCATCGTGAACCGGTCGCGCGTCCAGTCGACGCCGTCACCGAGGCGACGCATCTGACCGGCGATCTTGCCTCCGGACTCTTCCTTCCACTGCCACACGCGCTTCACGAACTCGTCGCGGCCCAGGTCGTGGCGGCTCTTGCCCTCGTTCTTGGCCAGCTCACGCTCGACGACGTTCTGGGTGGCGATGCCCGCGTGGTCCATGCCGGGCAGCCACAGCACCTCGTACCCCTGCATCCGGCGACGCCGGGTCAGCGTGTCGATCAGGGTGTGGTCGAGCGCGTGGCCGATGTGCAGGACACCGGTCACGTTGGGGGGCGGGATCACGACCGAGAACGGCGGCTTGTCGCTCGTCGCGTCGGGAGTGAAGTAGCCGGCCGCGACCCACCGCTCGTAGAGCGGCCCCTCTACGTCCGCCGGCGTGTACTTGGTCGACAGTTCGGTCGACGGCGTCGGCGGTGCCTGGGTGTCGGGGTGTGTGGTCACGGAGTGAATCCTAGTTCGCGCGGCGAGCGCGTTCGCCACCCGGATGCGGGCGTGGCAGTCTGGGTCCCGTGGACCTGATCGCCCCGATGTGGGGCCCGCTGATCGGCCTTCTCGTGTTGATCGCGGTGGTCGTCGGCGCGGTCCGGATGCGTGGCCCCGGCTCGGCGCCGATGCGTCGGGCGATGCTCACGGTGGGCGGCGGCATCGTCGCGGTGTTCCTGATCGGCGTCGCGGCCGAAGGTTGCTCCGGTCCGGCTGACCATTCGCCGGGAAATGCCGTGGTACAGCCCTAACATCATCGGGCGTGCGCTGTGAACTGCTCCGCGGGGCGATCGGACTGTCCGCGTTCACGCCGGCGGTCGCCTCCTGGCTGGCCCGGGACCCGGTCCGCCACAACCACCTGTGCACGGTCGTCAGCCAGCGGGCCGACGGCGTGCTCCCCACCGAGCCCGACGCCCTGTGGGCGCTGATCCGCGCGGCGCCGGGCACCCCGCCGGCCTGGATCGCGGCTTGGACGCCACCGCACCTGCTGCTCGTGCCCGAGTTGGACGACGAGGCCGCGTCCGCGCTCGTCGACGCCCTGCTCGAGGCCGGTGAGACGGTGCCGGGGGTCACCGGGATGGCGCCCGGCCCCTCGGCGGTGGCCCGCGCGTGGACGGCACGCACGACGGCCTCGGCCCGCCGCGGCATGAGCACGAGGCTGCTGGTCCTCGAGACGTTACGAGCGCCGGACGACGTTCCCGGACGGCTGATCCGCGCCGACTGGACCTACCGGCCCTGGCTGATCAAGGCCGTGCTGGGCTTCGAGGCCGACACTCCCGGCGACGAACCGGAGCCGTTCACCGAGCGGGACGCGGCCCGCCGGGTCGACTACTTCCTGAGCGGCGGGCGCGCCTGGCTCTGGGAGGTGCGTGGCGAACCGGTCGCGATGGTCTGCTTCGCTCCACCGGCCGCGGCCGCCTACCGCATCAACGCCGTCTACACCCCGCCGGAGCACCGGCGGCGCGGGTACGCGGCGGCCGCGACCGCGGAACTCAGCCAGCACCTGCTCGACATCGGGGCCGCCGCCGTTCTGCTGTTCACCGACGCGGCCAACCCGACGAGCAACGGCGTCTACGAGCGGATCGGCTACCGCGCGGTGGCCGAGGGCGAGACCTGGACCTTCACGCCGTCCTGATCCGGCAGCCGCCGGTTGGCCAGGCTGGGCAGCTCGGCCCGCACGTCCTCCAGGCGCCCCAGATCCAGATCCGCGGTGACGACGCCGACGACGTCCGGTGCCTGGGCGACGACCGTGCCCCACGGATCGATCACCATGCTGCGGCCGAAGCAGGTACGGCCGGGCTCGTGGTCGCCGATCTGGCCGGCGGCGACGACGTAACACTGGTTCTCGATCGCCCGGGCCCGCAGCAGCACCTCCCAGTGGTCACGGCCGGTGTGGGCCATGAACGCCGCCGGGACGACGAGCACCCGGGCCCCGGCCACGGCCAGCGCGCGGTAGAGCTCGGGGAAGCGCAGGTCGTAGCAGATCGAGAGCCCCACAGGGGTGCCCTCGACGTCGGCGACGACGAGCTCCTCCCCCGGCGCGATCGTCTTCGACTCGTGGTACGAGACCCGGCCGGGGATCTCGACGTCGTAGAGGTGGATCTTGCGGTAGGCCGCGACGCGCCGGCCGGACCGGTCGAACACCAGGCTGGTGTTGTAGGCCCGCTCGCCGTCCTCGGCGCGCTCGCGGAACGACCCGGCGAGCACGGTGAGCTCGAGCTCGCGGGCGGCGCGGGAGAAGAACTGCGCGAACTCGCCGTCGACGGTCTCCGGCTCCGGTTCGCCGCGACGGCGCCCCAGGTAGTCGACGAACTCCGGCAGTACGGCGAAGTCGGCCCCGGCCGCCGCGGCCTGCTCCAGCAGACGCCGAGCCTCCGCGAGGTTCGCCGCCCGATCGTCCCGTGAGTTCAACTGACACACCGCAACACGCATGGTTCAAGTCTTAACCGGTGGCGGCGAGAAGGGCCAGCGCGGTTCCGGCCAGGCCGAGGCCGAGCAGCTGCCAGCCGCGGACCTTCTCCCGGTCGAGCACGAGCGCGAGCACGACGGTGCTGGCCGGGTAGAGCGACGCCAGCGGCGCCACCAGCGCGAGCTGCCCACTGTTGTTGGCCAGCACGTAGAGCACGTTCGCGACCGTGTCGAACGCCCCGGCGGCCAGCGCGAACGGCAGCGCCGCGCGGGGCACCGACATCCGTTCCCGGCGCGCGGAGCTCAGGACGACGAGCGCGAGGATCGCGGCCACCTGCGCGACGACGAGCGGCCACTGCCCGACGCCCGAGTGGACCCGGTCCAGCAGCACGAAGAACAACCCGAACCCGATGCCGGCCACCACGGCCAGCCCCACCAGCGGGGGCGTCACGTGTGCGGGGCGCCCCCCGCCCGCGCTCACCAGCGCGATCGCGACGACCGCGCACCCGACGCCGATCAGCGGCACGGTGCCGGGTGACCCGTCCACCAGGATGCCGACGATCACCGGCAGCACCGCCGACGCCGCCGCGGTGACCGGCGCCACGACCGCCATCGCTCCGGCCGACATCGCCCGGTAGAACAGGACGACCGCACCCACGCCGGCGAGACCGGCCAGCGCGGCCCACCCGAGGTCGGCGGCGCCCGGCGCGGCGTCGGCCCCGAGGAGCAGCGTGAGCACGAGCAGCAGCGGGAACGCCGACACCTTGGCCACCACCGTCACCGCGACGGCGGGGGCGCGCTTCCCGGCGGTTCCCCCGCAGTAGTCCCCGACGCCGTAGACCAGGGCGGAGCCGGCGGCGAGCAGCACCGGGATCACCGCCGACTCCAACCGGTAGCGTGGTTCATAGCACCGTTTGTATCACTGAACTGACCGAAGAGGCCAATATATTGACCACTGCTCGGGACGACGCGCGCCCCGCGATCGCACTCCTGGTGGGTGAGCGGGTCCGGAGCCTGCGCACCGGTCGCCGCTGGTCACTCGACGAACTGGCCGGGCGCTCCGGCGTCAGCAAGGGCATGCTCGTGCAGATCGAGGCCGGGCGGACGAACCCGAGCATCGGCACGCTCGTGCGCATCGCCGACGCGTTCGGCGTCACCGTGGCGCGGTTGGTGGAGGAGGCCCGTCCGCCGGAGGTGCAGATCACCGGCCCCGACGACTACAGCGTGCTGTGGGAAGGGCCGTCCGGGGGGAGGGCGACGCTGTTCGCGGGCGTCGACGACCCGGAGTTCGTCGAGTTCTGGGAGTGGGTGCTGGAGCCGGGCGAGGAGCACGTCTCCGAGGACCACTCGGTGGGCACACGCGAGATCGCGCACGTGGTGGCGGGCACGATGACGCTCGTCGTCGGCGACCTGGAGTTGCGGGTCGCGACCGGCCGGACCGCGGTCTACCCCGGGGACGTGCCGCACCGGTACCGCAACGACGGCGATACGGCGGCCCGCGTCCACATGGTCGTCACGATGCCACCCGGCGAGTTCGATCGTCGGACCCGGCGCTGAGCCGGCTGAAGGCCAGCACCGCGCAGAGACCGAACCCCACCGCGTTCAGGACACCGTGGGTCGCGGCCATCCAGGTGAGGCTGAGCTTCGGGACGCCGAACGCCTCGCCCAGCGCCCAGTCGAGCGCGAGCAGCATCGTTAGCACGAGCACCACCGACGAGACGCCGAGCAGCACCCGCGCCGACCGGTCGGACACCGAGGCCCGCAGGCGCCAGGAGAGCGCGGCGACCACCCACATCCCGGCGGTGAGCACGGCCGCTCCGGCCAGCTCCACCAGCTCCCCCGCGAAGAACCCGATCAACACCAGCAGCGTCCCCGCCGGCACCGTCAACGCCGCGACCGCGGCCGCGCGGGTGGCGGACCCGGCGCGGGTGGCCTGGGCCACCAGCCCGGCCACCAGGGCGGCGGCGAAGCCGGCGTAGTGGAAGTGGGCGACGGTGAGCAGCAGGATCTTCGGGCCGAAGCCGAGCAGCGTGCCGCCCACCCGCTCGACCACCAGCGACGCCCCGGCCACCGCCGGCGTGACCAGGGCGGTGAGCGCCGCGACGTCCACCGGGGCCAGGGACCGGTCGCGCCGGAGCCGGGCCGCCGCCGTCCCGGCCAGCACGAACGTCCCGGCCGCGTAGACGCAGGCGAGCCCCACCGCAGGCAGGCTCACCGGCATCGCGAGCGACAGCGCCCCGACGATCGCCACCGGTGGCCACCACCGCCGGACCGTCCGCAGACCCGGCGCCTCGAGCAGCCCGAGCCCGACCGGCACGATCACCAGCATGCCGAGCGCTATCGCCGGAACCACCGCCCACCGCATGGCTGACCTCCTCGTTTGAGCGACTGCTCAAATCGTACTCCGGCCTTGAGCGAGTGCTCAATACTTTGTCTGCAACCGGCGACCCCGTCCACGCGTGTGACACGGGAGCCGGCACCACGTCGGCCAGGAAGGAGGGCCGTGACCGGGACCGGACGGGATTTCGGCCGCTTCTACGCCGACAACTTCCCGGTGCTCTGCAAACAGCTCTACGCCTACACCGGTGACGCCGCCGAGGCGCAGGACGCGGTGCAGGAGGCGTTCGTCCGGGCGTGGACGCGCTGGGCGGCGGTCTCGGCCTACGAGAGCCCGGCCGCCTGGGTGCGGCAGGTGGCGTGGCGCCTGGCGATCAGCCGCTGGCGTCGGGCCCGCACCGCGTTGAGGTTCGTGCACGGCCAACGCGAGGTGCACGCGCCACCGCCGGGCCCCGAGCACGTGACGCTCGTCGCCGCGCTGGCCACGCTCCCCGAACGGCAGCGCAGGGCGGTGGTGCTGCACTACCTGGCGGATCTGTCGATCGCCCAGATCGCCGCCGAAGAATCGGTGGCCGAAGGCACGGTGAAGTCCTGGCTGCACCGCGGCCGCGCGGCACTCGCGGCCCACATCGCCGACGAACGAATGGAAGGGGCGTACGACGATGGCCGACTCTGACGTTCCCGGATCCGTTCACGATCCCGCTACCGAGCTGTTCGGGCGCCTGCGCGACGACCCTTCAGAGGCGTTCGCGGGCCCCGGCGAATCGGTCACCGCCCGTCTCGGCCGCCGGCGTCGGCGCAACCGGCTCGCCGCCGTCGGCGCCCTCGTCCTCGTGATGACGCTCGTAGTCGGCTACGCGCTCCGCGGCACCGAGCAACCGGATGCTCTCCGGCCCGTCAGCCCGGCCACGACGACCTCGGCGCCCGCGCCCACCGACGACGACGGTCAGCAGAACCCGCTCAGCGCGGTCGACTGGCGCAACGCGACGCTGGACGTGCCGGGCAACGAGGACTGCGGCGGCGCACCGGAACTGTCGTTCACCGCCGGCCTTGCCCACGCGGACGTGCCCGACCTCGGATCGATCGGCTACCAGGTGTTCGACGGCCTCGGGGAGTCAGGCCCCAGATACGCGGAACTCACCGACGACGGCGTGAAGGAAGCAGTCCTCACGTTCCGCTGCAGCGTCTTCTATCCCGGCACCGACGACCCAGCAGCCCAGTTCTACTTCGTGGCGACCTACGAGTCCGTTCGGGGCCTGCCCGCACTGTCCAAGACGATCGCCGAACTGACCCGCAGCGAAGGGCCCCCACGGGTCGAGCAGTCCGACGGGCGCCTGCAGATTTTCACCGTGGACGGCACCCGGGTCGCGAACTGGCACACGAACTGAACCCCAGGAACGCCGAAACCCCCGCCCGGATCCGGGCGGGGGTTTCGCGCGAACAGGTCAGGCTGACTTCTCGCGGCGTTCGCGCTTCGGAACGTCCCGGGGGACGATCGTCGGCAGGACCTTCTCGAGCACGACCTCGCGGCTGATCACGACGCGGGCGACGTCGGGACGCGACGGGATCTCGTACATCACCGACATCAGCACCTCCTCCATGATCGCCCGGAGGCCACGGGCCCCGGTGCCACGCAGGATCGCCTGGTCCGCGATCGATTCGAGCGCGTCCCGGGTGAAGTCCAGCTCCACGCCGTCGAGCTCGAACAGCCGCTGGTACTGCTTCACCAGCGCGTTGCGCGGCTCGGTGAGGATCTGCATCAACGCACGCCGGTCGAGGTTGCGCACCGTGGTGATGACCGGCAGACGGCCGACGAACTCCGGGATCATCCCGAACTTCAGCAGGTCTTCCGGCATGACCTCGGCGAACACGTCGTCGGTGGTGCGCTCGGACGCGGAGATGATGTTCGCCGCGAACCCGAGGCCGTTCTTGCCGACCCGGTTCTCGATGATCTTCTCCAGCCCGGCGAAGGCCCCACCCACGATGAACAGCACGTTCGTGGTGTCGATCTGGATGAACTCCTGGTGCGGGTGCTTCCGGCCGCCCTGCGGCGGAACACTCGCGGTGGTGCCCTCCAGGATCTTCAGCAGCGCCTGCTGGACACCCTCGCCGGAGACGTCACGCGTGATCGACGGGTTCTCGCTCTTGCGAGCGATCTTGTCGACCTCGTCGATGTAGATGATTCCGGTCTCGGCGCGCTTGACGTCGTAGTCGGCGGCCTGGATCAGCTTCAGCAGGATGTTCTCGACGTCCTCGCCGACGTAGCCGGCCTCGGTCAGCGCGGTGGCGTCCGCGATCGCGAACGGGACGTTGAGCAGCTTGGCCAGCGTCTGCGCCAGGTGCGTCTTGCCGCAGCCGGTGGGGCCGATCAGCAGAATGTTCGACTTCGCCAGCTCGACCGGCTCCGGGCCACCGTTGCGGTGGTTGGTGTTGTCGGCCTGAATACGCTTGTAGTGGTTGTACACCGCTACCGCGAGAGCTTTCTTCGCCGAATCCTGCCCGACCACGTACTGGTCGAGGAACTCGCAGATCTCGATCGGCTTGGGGAGCTCGTCCCACTTCAACTCGGAGGACTCGGAGAGCTCCTCCTCGATGATTTCGTTGCACAGGTCGATGCACTCATCACAGATGTACACCCCTGGGCCCGCGATGAGCTTCTTGACCTGCTTCTGCGACTTCCCGCAGAAAGAACACTTCAGCAGGTCTCCGCCGTCACCGATCCGTGCCACGAACGACCATCTCCCTGTCCTCGCCGGACCGCCGGCCGACTGACTCCTCGACGGTACATGCTCCGCGCCCTCGCTGACCCCTGGTCGCGAGGGCGCGTTGCCTTACTTCGACTCTCAACCCGCCGCGACCGGAACCTTCTTGCGGCTTTCCAGCACCTGGTCGATGAGGCCGTACTCCTTGGCCTCGTCCGCAGTCAGAATCTTGTCCCGCTCGATGTCCTTGCGGACCTTCTCGATCGGCTGACCGGAGTGCGAGGAAAGCATTTGTTCCAGCTGCGTACGCATGCGCAAAATCTCACGGGCCTGGATCTCGATGTCCGAGCCCTGGCCGCCACCCTCGCTGTACGGCTGGTGGATCAGCACCCGGGCGTTCGGCAGCGCGAGGCGCTTACCGGGCGTCCCGGCGGCGAGCAGCACGGCCGCGGCGGAGGCCGCCTGGCCCATGCACACCGTCTGGATGTCGCAGCGGACGAACCGCATCGTGTCGTAGATCGCGGTCAGCGCGGTGAACGAGCCGCCCGGCGAGTTGATGTAGATCCAGATGTCCCGGTCGGGGTCCATCGACTCGAGGCAGAGAAGCTGCGCCATCACGTCGTTCGCGCTGGCGTCGTCGATCTGCACACCGAGGAAGATGATGCGCTCCTCGAACAGCTTGTTGTACGGGTTCATCTCCTTGATCCCGTACGACGTGCGCTCGACGAACGACGGCAGGACGTAGCGGCCCTGCGGAGCAGTTTCGCGGTTGTACAACCCGGAGCCCGGGAAGCTTAGGTCACTCATTTCAGGTCCTCCGGACGAGAAAATGGCGGATCGGTGGCTGCGCGCTCAGTGAGCGCCGGTGGTCGCCGCCACGTCGGACGTGGTGGGCAGCACCGCGTCGATCAGGCCGTACTCCTTGGCCTCGTCGGCGGTGAACCAGCGGTCGCGGTCCGAGTCGGCCTCGATCTGCTCGACGGACTGACCGGTGTGGAAGGCGATCCGCTCCTGCATCAGCTTCTTGGTGTAGAGCATCTGCTCGGCCTGGATGGCGATGTCGCTGGCCGAACCACCGATGCCGCCGGAAGGCTGGTGCATCATCACGCGGGTGTGCGGGAGCGCGTACCGCTTGCCGCGGGCGCCGGCGCACAGGATGAACTGCCCCATCGACGCGGCGAGGCCGAGGCCGTAGGTGGCCACGTCGTTCGGGATGAACTGCATGGTGTCGTAGATCGCCATGCCGGACGAGACGCTGCCGCCCGGGGAGTTGACGTAGAGCGCGATGTCGCGGACCGGGTCTTCCGCGGAGAGCAACAGCAGCTGGGCGCAGATCCGGTTGGCCATCTCGTCGTCGAACTGCTGACCGAGGAAGATGATCCGCTCCTTGAGGAGCCGGTTGAACACCGAGTCATCGAAGCCCATGCCGCCCGAGCTCGGCGCGCGGCCGACCGCGGGTGCTGCCGGTGTGTCGAAGTGGGTCACGATGCCTGCCTTCGCCTTGAACGTGATGCTGGGCTGAAGCTCTTCGAGCTGTGGGGCCTGCTGTGTGCTGGGCTGATCAGAACTACGCGGCTGGCCGTACGCCTGACACTAACGCGGCCCCGAGGCACCTGACGGGGCCTCGGGGGGCTGTTCGCTGTGAGCGCACGACCACGGCCCGGTGGATCAGACCTGAGCCGGAGCCGACTCGGCTTCGGAGTCCGCCTGGGCCGGGTTGATCTCGTCCTGCAGTGCCTTCAGGTCGACCGGGTTGCCGGCCGAGTCGACGATCTTCGCCTGGTCGGTGACGACCCCGAGCGCCTTGCCCCGGCGCAGGTCGGCGACGACGATCGGCAGCTCGCCGTTCTGCACGAGCTGGTCGGCGAACTGCTGCGGGTTGACGCCCGACTGCTGGGCGCGCCGGACGACCTCGCTGGTGAGCTCACCGTCGTCGATGCCGACCTCCTCGGCGTCCGCGACGGCGTCCAGCACGAGCTGGGAGCGGACCGCCTGAGCGCAGTCCTTGTCCAGCTGCTCGTCGAACTCCTCCTGCGTCTGGCCCTCGTTCTCCAGGTACTGCTCGAGCGTCACGCCGGCGTTCTCCAACGCGTGGCCGAGCTGGTGGCGGCGGTACTCGATCTCGTCGGCGAGCACCTTCTCCGGCATCGGGACCTCGACGGCCTCGAGGAGCGCCTCGAGCGTCTTGTCGCGGGCCGCGACGGCCTGCTCGAGCTTCTTCACCCGGCCGAGCCGGTTGCGGACGTCGTCCTTGAGCTCGTCGAGCGTGTCGAACTCCGACGCGGTCTGGGCGAACTCGTCGTCCAGCTCCGGGAGTTCCTTCTCCTTCACCGTGCGGATCGTGACCTTGACGTCCGCGTCCTGACCGGCGTGCTCGCCACCGGCCAGTGTCGTGGTGAAGGTGACCTCCTCGCCGGCCTCGTGGCCCTCGATGGCCGCGTCGGTGCCCTCGAGCAGCTGACCGCTGCCGACCTCGTAGGAGACGTTCTCGGCGCTACCGCCCTCGATCTCCTCGCCGTTGATGGTGGCGACCAGGTCGAGCTGGACGAAGTCGCCCGTCCGGACCGCGCGCTCGACACCCTTCAGGGTGGAGAACCGCTGGCGCAGGCTGTCGACCTGGTTGTCGATGTCCTCGTCGGAGACGATCGCCTCGTCGACGGTGACCTCGAGCGTCGAGTAGTCGGGGAGCGCGAGCTCGGGACGGACGTCGACCTCGGCGGTGAACGAGACCTTCTCGCCGTCCTGCAGCTCGGTGACCTCGACGTCGGGGCGCCCGATCACCTTGATGTCGTGCTCGCGTACGGCGGACGAGTAGTGCGTCGGGATCGCGTTGTTCAGCGTCTCCTCGAGCACGGCCGCGCGACCGATCCGCTGGTCGATCAAGCGCGGCGGGACCTTGCCCTTACGGAAGCCGGGGATCGAGACCTGGCTGGCGATCGAGCGGTAGGCCTCGTCGAGGTTGGGCTTCAGCTCCTCGAAGGGCACCTCCACGGCGAGCCGCACCCTCGTCGGGCTCAAGGTCTCGACGGTGCTCTTCACGTGTGTGCTCCTCAACGCTGCAGGTGTAATTAGGTGTTCAATCTCTGTGGGTTTCAGAGGGTAGGGCCCGCCCAGGACCGAGGCAGCGAGAAATCGCCGACGATCGACACGGGGCACCACCAGAAGACGCGCACGCGGATAGACCGCAGGATTGACTCTACGCAGTCTATGCGACCGCCGATCAGCGACCGCACCCCAGCGTCCTACCCCGGTTCGGCCAGGCGAGCGGCGTGCGCGTCCGGGCGGATCGTCGTCGCGGCCAGCGCGGCTCCGGCGAGCAGGAGGACGCCGGCCAGGTCGAGCGCGGCGGTGAAGCCGACGCTCTCGGTCGGTGCCAGATCGACGACGAGGCCGCTGGCGAACGGGGCGGCCACGTTGCCGGTGGTGGCGAACGCGTGTGCGGTGGCCAGGACGCCCGAGCGCTGGGCCGGCGGGCAGACGTCGGCGATCGCGGCGTTGGTGAGCGGCGTGAGCGCCGGGCCGGTGGAGAACGCGATGGTCATCGCGGCGAGCAGCGGCCAGCCCGCGCCGAGACGGCTCATCGCGACCAGCGCGATCCCGCCCGCGATCATCGCGACCGCGGGCACCACCCCGTAGGCGACGCGGCGCGAGCCCCCGCGACGCAGCAGGCGGTCGGCGACCATGCCGGCGACCAGGATCGAGACGATCGAGAAGATGCTCGGGAGGCCGACGAGCAGGCTCACCGTCGAGGGGTCGTAGCCGGCCTGCTCCTCCAGGTAGGTGGGCAGCCAGGTGAGCGCGAGGCCCAGGGTCCAGAAGACGGTGAAGCCGGCCAGCACCGCGCCCCACCAGGTACTGAGGGCGAAGACGCGGCGATAGGGCACCCGCTCGGGCGACTCGCCCGCGGCGCCGGCGGCCGTTCCGGGGGGCACGCGTGAGCCGCTCGGCGCATCGCCGGCGGTGGTGCCGGGGGCGGCGTAGTGATGGGGACCGGTTCCGCCGACCGCGAGCCAGCCGACCGCCCAGATCAGCCCGAGCACGCCGAGGATCCCGAAGGGAGCCCGCCAGCCGTAGGCCTGGATGGCGAGCATCAGCAGCGGGGCGCCGACCACGACGCCGGCGCCACCGCCGACCGCGAGCAGGGTCGCGGCGAGCGCGCGGCTGCGGATCGGCACCCAGGTGAACGCGGTGTGCGACGCGAGCGGCACGGCCGGGCCCTCCCCCGCGCCGAGCAGGATGCGGGTGCCGACGAGACCGGCGAACCCGACGACCGGGAGCAGCACGGGCAGCTGGGCGACCGCCCAGACGATCGCCAGACCGGCGAGCAGCCAGCGCGGCGAGACCCGGTTGCCCAGCAGGCCGATGCCGATCGCGGTGACGCAGAACAGCAGCGAGAAGCTGCTGCCGACGAGACCGAACTCGGCGTTGGTGAGCCCCAGGTCGGCCATCATCCGCGGGCCGACGAGGCCGAGGATCGCCTTGTCGCCGAACGCGAGCATGACGTAGAGGGCCAGCAGGAACACGATCAGCCGGGCGCGCGGCGGCCAGGGTTCCCGCCCGAGCGGAGTGGTGGCCGTACCGGCTCGGGACGTCGTCGCCATGGTGCGGACTCCCATCGCCGGGGTCACGCCACTTTACGGCGTTTCCGGACCGATTTCGTCAGCTTCCCCGATACACATGGGAGGCTGCGGAAGTTAACGACGATTCAAGGGAGGCGCCGTGACCGACCTGTCGGGCATCACCGCCGTCGTGACCGGCGGCAACAGCGGGATCGGCCGCGCGATGGCGATCGGCATGGCCCGGGCCGGCGCCGACGTCGCGCTCTGGGCCCGCGACACCGCGCGCTCGGCGTCGGTGGTGGGCGAGCTCCGGGCGCTCGGCGTGCGCGCGTTGGCGGTCGGGTGCGACGTCACCGACGAGAACGCCGTGTCCGACGCCATGGAGCGGACCGTCGCCGAGCTCGGACCACTCGGGTGCCTGGTCGCGAACGCCGGGGTGACCGACGGTGCTCCGATCACCGAGATGTCGCTGGACCGCTGGCACCGTGTCCTACGGACGAACCTCGACGGGGCGTTCCTGTCCACGCGCGAGGCGGCGCGGCGGTTCGTGGCGCAGGGCTCGGGCGGGTCGCTGGTGATCGTGTCGTCGACGGTCAGCCGGTACGGCGGCGCGGGGCTGGCGGCGTACGCGACGAGCAAGACCGGGTTGCTCGGCCTCGGGCGCACGCTCGCGGTGGAGCTGGCCCGCCACCGCGTGCGCTGCAACATGCTGCTGCCGGGCTGGACCAGGACGCCGATGACCGAGCCGCTCCGGGCCGACGAGCGGTTCCTGGCCGCGACCACGTCCCGCACGCCGGTGCGGCGGTGGGGCGACGACGCGGATTTCCACGACGTCGCCGCGTTCCTCGCCGATCCCGCGCTGGTTTTCCACACCGGGAACGAAGTCGTCGTCGACGGTGGGTACACCGTGTATTGATGTGTCCATGTCGGAGACCGGCGTTGGATATGTGTACGGGGAAACGTTCGGCGTCCGCCGGGTCGTGTTCAGCGTCGAGGACGGGCGCGCGATCTTCGAGGGCGACATCGTGCTCGGCCCGGTGTCGGAGGTGTCCGCGCGGTCCGCGGTGGCCATTCCGGGCGAGAGCTTCCGCTGGCCCGACGGGGTGATCCCGTACGAGATCGACCCGGCGTTACCGGAAGCCCAGCGCTCGGCGGTGGAGGAGGCGGTCGAGCACTGGAACACGCGTACCCGGCTGGCGGTCGTCCCCCGCGACGGCGAGGACGACTACGTCAGGTTCGTCCCCGGGGGCGGGTGCACGTCGTCGGTCGGGCGGCAGGGCGGCATGCAGACCCTCGACCTCGGCACCGGGTGCTTCTTCGGCCAGGCGACGCACGAGCTCGGGCACGCGGCCGGGCTCTGGCACGAGCAGAGCCGGGAGGACCGCGACGAGTTCGTCCGCATCGTCTGGGACAACATCGACCCGGGCCAGAAGCACAACTTCGACCAGCACATCACCGACGGCGACGACGTCGGGCCGTACGACTACGGGTCGATCATGCATTACCCGGCGGTCTCGTTCTCGGTGAACGGTGAGCCGACGATCGTGCCGCTTCGCGACGGGGCGCAGATCGGCCAGCGCGAAGGGTTGTCGGCCGGGGACCGGGCGGCGATCCGGGAGCTGTACTCGTCCTTGGAACCGTCGGACGCGAACACCTGGGTGGGGTCCTTCGGCGTCCTGTACCACTTGCGCAGCCGCGGCACGTACCACCTCGGCTCGCTCGCGACCGGTGCGCTGACCTGGACGGAGGTCGGCCACGGCGGGCCCGGGCCGGTCGGCGACTTCGACGGCGACGGTCTCGACGAGGTGCTCGACGCGGCCGGCGGGCGGATCGGGCGGCTGGTCGAGGGGCAGTTGAGCTGGTCGTCGGCCACCGCGCGAGTGCTCGGGTCGCAGTCCTGGGTGGGCCGGTTCCGCCCCGGCGGCGCCGACGAGGTCCTGACCTACTACCCCACCGACCACTCGTGGTGGCTGGGGCCGTCGGAGTGGAGCTACGCCGGGAACACCGAAGGCTTCACCGCCGACCTCTCGACGCTGCTCGTCGGCGACGTCGACGCCGACGGGGTGGCCGAGCTGCTGGTCGCCGACGGGGGCGAGTGGTGGTGCGCGAAGCTGGGCGCGGCCGGGGAGTTCGAGTGGTCGGTCGTCGGCGAAACGGTCGGCCGGGCGCTGGGGGTGACGTCGGGCGGGTTGCTCGTCTCCACCGGGGATTCGACGCTGCTCGGGTCGCTCGTGGACGGTGCGCTGACGTGGCGGCCGGTGGGGGCGGCCGGTCCGGCCGGGTCGCTGGTGGGTGGCCGGTACGTCACGAGCCCGGACGGCGTGTGGTCGTTCGACGGGTCCACGTGGACCTCGCTGGACGGAGCCACCGGGGACGTCGCCTGGGCGTTGGGCGACGGCCGGGTGCTGACGTACTCGGTACTCGACGCGTCGTGCCGGCTCTACACGCCGGGCGCCGGGTGGTCGTCGGTCGCGACGTTCGAGGCCTGAATTCCGAACAACGCCAGGCAGGGCTCGACGCCGGTGAGCGTGATCGGTTCGATCGGCGAGCGCCAGTTCGCGCGCTCGAGCCGGAACCGCTGCTCGACGGCCGGCTTCCCGCGCATCGACCGGTTGACGACCCCGTTCGGCACGTACCCCAGCCGCCGCGAGACGCCGAGCGAGGCCGGGTTGTCGGTGACGGCGCCGGTGACCGCTTCCCGGGCTCCGAGGCCGTGGAAGGCCAGGTGGAGCACGGCCGCGCGCATCTCGACGCCGAAGCCCCGCCCCTGGTGGTGCTGCCCGAGCCAGGATCCCGTGTGGACCTCGCGCACGACCGCGAAGTTGTCACCGCCGATCGCCTGGGTGCCGATGACCGTGTCGTCGGCGACGGTGACCAGCTGCAGGGTCCACTTCCGCGGCGTCCACTCGGCCAGCGACCTCCAGTGGTGCTGCAGGACGGAGCGGCTGCGCTCGGCCGGGGGCGCGTCGGTCCACTCGGAGGCGAACGGCATCCGGGCCGGGTCGTGGATCGGGCCGGCGGCGAGGGTCGCGAGAGCGGCGAGGTCGTCCGGGGTGGGCAGCCGGAGTTCGAGCCGCGGCGTCGTGATGCGCAGGTCGTAGAGCGGCCAGTGCTCGGTGATCACCCGGTCAGTATCGCGGGCCGGGGCACCGCCGGGAGACGGGCGGCGGAGCCTCCGGCGTCGAGCGTCAGTTCGCCGGGGGTTTCCAGTCGGCCGGTAGGCCGGACCGGGCCAGCAGATCGGCGTGGCTGTAGTAGTCGTCGTTGCTCACGACCCGGTTCCCGCGCAGCTGCAGCACGGTGACCGCGGGCAGACGGAACGCCGACGGAGCACCCTTCACGTGACCGCTGAACGTCCAGCCGAGAACGATCCGGTCGCCGTAGCGGTGCACCTGGCGCAGGTCACCGTGCACGTCGTCGACGCCGCCGACGGTCGTGGCGACCCACTGGGCCACGCCGGCCGGGCCGGTGAACGTCACGCCGGCCGAGTGATCGGTGTAGCGGCCGTCCGGCGTGAACAGCGAGCCGAGCCGCTTCCCGTCGCCCGCGTTCCAGTACCGGAGCCAGTCCCCGACGATCCGCGGGGTACGGCGGACCTCGTTGCGGGCCGGGCCGCCGCGTTCGGCGACCTCCTTGAACCGGCCCACCCAGTCGTCCAGCCCCGTCTGGAGCAGTTTCTGGAAACCGGGAACGTCGGCCTGGACCGGCTTTCCGGCCCAGGACTCCTCGGTCGTGACGACCACGCCGCCGCGGACCTTCTCGAACGTGAACAGGTGCACGCCGTCGATGCCGTTGACCGGCGCGGCCCAGGCCGTGCACCGCCGTGGTTCGACCTTCGTGACGGTGGACGTCACGGTCATGTTCTGCGGCGACCAGTCGAACACCGACCCTGGCCGCAGCGGTCCCGGGGTGCTCTGGCGCGCCGGGACGATCTCCGGGATCCAGGTCTCCCACTCGTCGATCGCGGTGTGCATCCGCCAGGTCAGGTCCTCCGACGCCCGCACGAACACGCTGGCGCGGGCGATCACCGGCGCGCTGCGGTCGACGGTCGTTCCGCCGCACCGCTCGTACGACCGGTGGGCCGACGCCGCGGTCGGCAGCGCCGCCACGATCGCCACGCCGGTCGCCGCGGCCGCGAGGTATTTGGTGATTTCCATGGCTCCGAGCCTGTCCAGCGGGGTACGGACGCGCCTCGGTAACGAATGCCTAATTCGTCGGACGGCCGAACCGGTGGTCCCGGAGCTGTCGACGCGAGGTGAGGCCGAGCTTGCGGAAGATGCCGCGCAGGTGGGCGTCGACGGTCCGTTTGCTGATGAACAGCTGGACCGCGACCTCCTGCGACGTGGCGCCGGCCGCGACCAGCCGGGCCACGGCGACCTCCTGCGACGTGAGCTCGTCGATCGAGCGGCCGGGGCGGCGACTGACCTTCTCCCCCGCCGCGCGCAACTCGTCGGCGGCACGGCGCGCGAACCCCTCGGCCCCGGACGCGGCCAGCAAGCGGTGGGCCGTGCGCAGCTGCTCGCTGCTGTCCCGACGGCGCCCGGCGCGCCGCAACCACTCGCCGTACAGCAGGTGGGCGCGGCCCCGGTACGGCACGAGCGGGCTCTCGGCGAGCCGGGCGAGCGCCTCCCGGTAGTCGTCCTCCACGCCGGTCACCAGCCCGCGCGCGTAGGCGGCCACCCCCAGCGCGGTGGGCGTGCCGCCGGCCATAGCGTGGTCGGTCAGCGTGTCCAGCGCCCCGGCGGCCACGGCCGGTTCGTCGCAGCGGGTCGCGGCTTCGACCAGCTCCACCAGCACCCCACCGACGTGGAACAGGTTCCGGTCCTCGATCGAGGCGCGGGCGGCCTCGAGCGCCGCCGGGTAGTTGCCCAACCCGTTGTGGAGCAGCGCCGTCGCCCAGTGCAGGTTGGTGACCCGTCCGCCGTCGCCCCCGGAATCCGCGTCGGTGGCGGCCCGGAACAGCCGCAGGGCGTCCGCTCGGCGCCCGCGCAGCGCCGCCAGGTGCAGCCGGGGGTAGACCAGTGGCTGGTCGCCGATCGCGTCGGCGATCGCCTCCTCCTCGGCGATCGCGGCGATCGCCTGGCCGACGTCGCCGACCAGCACGGCGTCGCTGGCCCGCTGGCCGAGGCCGAGCCGGAGCATGGTCGGCGAACCCGTGTCGCGGCCGGTCGTCTCCAGCCAGGCCGCGATCGCGGTGTGCGTGGCGAAATCCCAGACTTCGGCGGTGATCATCGTGGCCAGCGCGGGTCGGCGGGCCCACCACGTCTCGCCGTGCACCGCCCGCACGGTATCGAGCACCGGCACCGCACCCCGGGGACCCTCCGCGGCCAACGACATCACCACGTCGAGCAGGTCGGGTGACGCCGCGGCCGGCGCCGACGACCGGGCCGCGGCCAGCACCTCGTCGATGACGCCACGGGCGCGGCCGACGGCCAACGCCATCTCGAGAGCGTCCACGAAGCAGTCCCGCGAGCTCTCCGGGTCCAACGGCGCGAGTCGTCGCGCGGCGCTCACGACCAGCATCGGTCCCGCGCGCTCGCCCGGCCGGGTGAACGCGACGCGTCCCCGCAGCACGTCGGCGCGAGCCTGTTGGAATCCATCGAGCGAGGTGCTGTCGACGGTGGCCAGCAACGCGTGGGCGGCATCGGCGTCGCCGGCGTCCAGGAGGGCCGCCGCCGCGGTGAGGGTTCGTTCGCTGCGCCGGGCCGGGTCGAGGGTGAGCGTCACCGAACGCCGCAGGAAGGCGGCCGCCGCGGCGACACCCCCGCGTGCCTGCGCCCGGGACGCGCATCGTTCCAACTCGGCCGCCACCTCGTCGTCCGGGCCGCTGCTGGCCTGGGCGCGGTGCCAGGCCCGCCGGTCCGGAGCCCGCCGCGGGTCGGTGACCTCGGCCAGCGCCGCGTGCGCCGTGCGGAGTTCGGCCGGGTCGGCCGCGCGGTAGACGGCCGACCGTGCCAGCGGGTGACAGAACCGGATCCGGGCGTCGAACTCGGCCAGGCCGGTGGCGGTCGCCTCGGCCCCCGCGAGCGCGACGTCCAGGCCCAGGTGCCGCGCGGCCGGCCAGAGGAGCGTGGGATCGCCGGTCGGGTCGGCGCTCGCCAGGACGAGCAGGCTGCGTGCGTCGGGGTTCAGGTTCGTCAGACGCGCTCGGAAGGTGTCCTGGATGCGGGTGGGAAGTGGGGAGCTGGTCGGGGGGAGGAAGCCGCCGGCTCGCGGGAGTTCGAGGAGCGCCAGCGGATTGCCGCGGGCCTCGGACAGGAGGTTGTCGCGGACTCTCTCGTCCAGCGGCAGGGGAAATTTCTGGGCGAGGAGCTGGGCGGATTCCTGGTCGTTCAAAGGGCTGACGGTCAGAGCGGGGAGGCCGGTCAGGCTGCCCGGGGCGTCCGGGCCTGCGGCTGGGCGGGCGGCGAAGAGCAAGGCGATCCGGTCGGCGGCGACCCGGCGGCCGAGGAACGCCAACACCCTCGACGAGGCCGGATCCAGCCAGTGGGCGTCGTCGACGAGGCACAACAGCGGGCGGTCGCCGGCCGCCATCAACTCGAGGACGGCCAGCCCCAGGTGGAACAGGTCCGGCACCCCGTCGGCCAGCCCGAACGCCACCCGCACCGCCGTCCGGTGCCGCTCCGACAACTCCGGCAGCCGACGCAGCAGCGGCACGCACAACTGGTGGAGCGCGGCGAACGCCATCTCCCGCTCGAGCTCCGACCCCGACGCCCGCACGACCTCGAACCCGGCCGCCACCTCGACCGCGTGGTCGAGCAGTGCGCTCTTCCCGATACCCGCCTCACCGCTCACCACCAGCGCCTCGCCGCGCCCGTCCCGCGCAGCGGCGATCAACGCCTCGAGCCGCTCCTTCTCCACCCGCCGTCCCACCAGCGGATCGGAGAGCTGCGCCGGCGCCCACATGGCCGGAACGCTAGACGGTCACCGTGCGTAGCCCGTCACGCCCTCGACGGCCACTCCCGGCCGGACCGCGTCGACGGTCCCGGCGCACCGGGCTCCCGCTGGGGAGTGTGCTTCACGCCGCCGTCCCGGCGTGACCGGGTGCTACTCGCCGAGCAGCACCGTGGGGTCACCGTCGAACCACGCGTTGGCGATGTCGAGGTGCTGGATGCGCCACCGCTCACCGTCCCGGACCATCGTCGCGGTGTATCGGTTCATCATCAGCGCGTGGCGCGTCGCGGCCGGATCGGAACCCCGGCCCGGCTCGAAGTGCTGCGCCTGCGCGTACGCGTGAACGGTCGCTACGTCCCCGTCGACGGTGCTGCGCACGTTGCTGATCGCATGGCTGGTGTCCAACGGCCCGACCGCGCCGATCAACGCACTGACGACGCTCTCCCGCGGCCGGAGCGGCGGGAAGTCGTAGCCGATCCGGCGCATGGCCGGCCCGAGGTCGACGGTGGCGTCCTCGGTCAACGACGAAGCCAGCAGATCGGCGTCGCCGAGGTCGAGGCCGGCGGTGTAGCGGTGCAGCGTGTCGAGGATCGCGGCGCGGTCGGCGAGCGTGACCGACGGGAAGGACGTCGTAGTTTCTGTCATGACCCCAGTCGACCAACCCGGCGCCGACGCGACGCCGACAAAACGTTGACGACGCCCACGACGGCGGCGGACGGTGCCGCCGCCCAACAAAACGACGGCACCCGCTCCCGGCGACTGAAGCACCGGCCGAACTCGGTCGGGGTGGCGGGATTTGAACCCACGGCCCCTCGCTCCCAAAGCGAGTGCGCTACCAAACTGCGCCACACCCCGCGGCACTGCGCCGCCAGTGTAGGCGGTTGCGGGGCGCCACGGCTCGTTGGCCCGGGGTAAGTCGGTGGCGAGCCGCCCGACCAATGCCGTTACTATGGTCCAGGCCGCTCCGGTGGCCACTGCGGGTGTAGCTCAATGGTAGAGCCCCAGTCTTCCAAACTGGCTACGCGAGTTCGATTCTCGTCACCCGCTCGCGGTTGGGGGGCGTGTGTCTGCGGAAGGCGCAGACCGCGTCCCCCGCTCGCATTCCGCCCCGGGGCCGAGCCCCGGACCCCACGGTGCGGCATGCTCACCCCCGCACCTGCCGGTCCGTCTTTCCCCTTCGTGCGGCGGCAGGCCGCCTTACTCGGGACACCCGTGGGGTTTCAGGAGTCACTCGGGACACCCCTGGGTTCAGGAGACACTCGGGACACCCCTGGGTTCAGGAGACACTCGGGACACCCCTGGGTTCAGGAGACACTCGGGACACCCCTGGGTTCAGGAGACACTCGGGACACCCCTGGGTTTCAGGAGCGTCGAGTGTTGAGGGAAGGGAAGACTCGGTGTCGTTGATTCGGCGGGCTCGGAGTGTGCCGGCGGCGGAATGGGTGCTCTTAGGCGGGCTTGTCGGGCTTGCGGTGGTCATTCGGTACGCCTGCCGTAGTTACTGGACTACTGACCTTGATGTTTTTGGTGAGTGGTACGACCAGTTGCAACGGGAGGGCCTCAAAGCGCCGGTCGGCAACTACAACGCGCCGTTCCTTTACCTGCTCGAGGTGGCCAGCTGGTTCCCCGGTCCGGCGCTGATGAAGATCAAGTTGATCTTCGCCGCCTTTGACGTGGTGCTCGCGTACTACGTCTACCGGACCGTCGCGTTGAAGTGGACGGGGTGGCGGATCCCGGCCACCGCGGCGCTGGTGGCCGCGTTCATGCCGACCGTGGTGCTCAACGCCTCGATGTACGGGCAGTGCGACTCGATCTGGGGCGCGTTCTGCGTCGCCGCGCTGTACTACGTGCTCAAGAACAACGACTGGGCCGCGGTCGCGATGGTCGCCACCGCCTGGGCGTTCAAGCCGCAGGCCGTGTTCGTCTTCCCGGTGTTCCTGCTCGCGGTGCTGGCCGGGCGCGTGCGGTGGCGGGCCGTGCTGGTGTTCCCGCTGGTCTACCTGGCCTGGGACATCCCGGCGCTGCTCGCCGGTCGCGACGCGATCGAGCTGCTCACGATCTACTCCAACCAGCTCGACGACCCGTCCGCCCTGCGGCGCGGCGGCCCGACCGTCTACCAGTACCTGCACGTCAACGTGGCGCTGGGCGTCCTGCGCAACCTCGGTTACCTGTTCGCGGCCGCGCTCTCGCTCGGCGTCTGCTACGTGCTCATCGCGACGCGGGCCACGCTCGATCGCACGCGCTGGCTGACCGCGGGGGCGTTCTTCGCGATCGCGATCCCGTGGCTGCTCCCGGCGATGCACGAGCGCTACTTCTTCCTCGCCGACGTGCTGACCCTGATCCTCGCGTTCTACCTGCCCCGGCTCTGGTACGTGCCGCTGATCGTCCAGGCGTCGTCGTTCTTCTCCTACCTGCCGTTCATGTTCAGCAAGGCCCCGGTGGGTCCGATGATCGACCGCCGCCTGCTGGCCACGTTGATGCTCGTGGCACTGTTGGTCACCGGTCACCGTCTGCTGTCCGGCGTCGTCGTCAAGGCGACAGAGCGGCCGGAGGACGACGTGAACTTTCTGCCGGAACCGGCCGTGAGCCTGGTGGAAAACGACAGCCACAACGACCGGAGAGGGCCGAAGGATGGCGCTTCTGACAGGGAAGCCGGAGCCGTCGACCACGACGGACAGCAGCGACCCGACCCCGATCGCGCCGTCCGGGAAGCCGCGGAAAAGTAGAATCCGCACGGCCCTGCGCTGGACGTTCACCGCGCTGGCGCTGGTGCTGGTCTACGCCGCACTGCTGCTCCCGAACCGCGAGTACCTGCTGACGCCGAAAGCGTTCGTACGGATCCCGGTGGAGGCCGTCGTCGGCGCCGCCGTGCTGCTGGTTCTCCCCGGTCGGCTGCGCCGGATCGTGGCCACGGTCGCCGGCGTCGCGCTCGGCGTGCTCACCGTCATCAAAGTCCTCGACCTGGGCTTCTTCGCGGTGCTGTCCCGCCCGTTCAACGTCATCTTCGACTGGAGCTTCCTCGGCAACGCCTACGACTTCGTCGAGGGGTCGTACGGCAAGGCAGCGGCGATCGGCGCGATGGTCGCCGCGCTCGTGCTCCTCGTCGGCGTGCTGGCGCTGATGGTGCTGGCGGTGCGCCGGCTCTCCCAGACCCTCGTCGACGCCCAGCCGCACGCCACCAAAGCGGTCGCCGCGCTCACCGTGATCTGGTTCGTCTGTGCGGCCTTCGGGAACACGGTCCCCGGCCTCCCGCAGACCAGCTACACGACCTCGCTGTTCGGCTACAACATGTTCCGGAAGGTCCCGCACGCGCTCGCCGACCACAAGCAGTTCCAGAAAGAGCTCGCGGTCGACCGGTTCAAGAACCAGAACCAGCTGCTCGCGGGTCTGAAGGGCAAAGACGTCGTCTTCACGTTCATCGAGAGCTACGGACGCAGCGCGGTCGAGGACCCGAAGTACGCGTCGCAGGTCGACGCCGTGCTCGACGAAGGATCGGCGAAGCTCAAGACGGCCGGGCTCACCGCGCGCAGCGGCTGGCTCACCTCGCCCACGATCGGCGGCGGCAGCTGGCTCGCGCACTCCACGTTCTACTCCGGCCTCTGGATCAACAACGAGGCCCGCTACCGCTCGCTCACCAAGAGCGACCGGCTGACGCTCACCCGGGCGTTCAAGCAGTCGGACTGGCGCTCGGTCGGCGTGATGCCGGGCCTCACCGGCTACTGGCCGGAGGGCGAGTTCTTCGGCTACGACAAGATCTACGACTCCCGCAACCTGGGCTTCCAGGGGCCGAAGCCGCAGTGGTCGGCGATCCCCGACCAGTACCTGCTCTCGAAGCTGCAGCGCGCCGAGCTCTCCAAGGCCGGCGACACCCCGGTCGTGGCCGAGATCGAGACGACCTCCAGCCACGCTCCGTGGTCCTACCTGCCGAAGCTGGCCGACTGGGACGAGGTGGGCAACGGCCAGGCCACCTACGGCGGACGCCCGCGCTCGACCAAGAACCCCGACCAGGTGCGCACCCAGTACCGCCAGACGATCGAGTACTCGCTGCGGACGCTCACCGGCTACGCCGAGAAGTACCTCGGTGACGACCAGGTGCTGGTGTTCCTCGGCGACCACCAGCCGGTGCCGCTGATCGTGGGGCAGAACGCGAGCTGGGACGTGCCGATCACGATCGTCGCGAAGGACCCGAAGGTGCTCGACCGGATCGAGAGCTGGGGCTGGACCAACGGCATCAAGCCGGCCACGGACGCCCCGGTCTGGAAGATGGACGCGTTCCGCGACAAGTTCCTGACCGCGTTCAACCAGTGAGCGGCCCCGCGTGGCCGGCGAGACACAACCACTCGCCGGCACGCGGACCCAGGTCTGGGTGACGGGCACCCGCCCGGTCGAACACCTCACCGCGGTGCGACGTCCAGCGGAACGCCGGGTGCAGCAACGCCTCGAGCGCGGACGCGTCACCCGCTGCCAGCGCCGCGGACCGGCGTCCCACCGCATCCCGGAGTTCGGTCACGCCCCCAGTGTGTCCGCGTGGTCGACGACCCACTCGCGGAACGTCCGGGCCGGGCGGCCGAGGAGGCGCGGCACGTCGTCGGTGACGACCGCACCCCGGCCCGAGCGCACGTACGCGTAGCCCGGCTCCGAGCCGGCGGCCTCCACGGTCGAGAGCGGCCGGCCCAGCACCGAAGCGAGGATCGCCACCTGCTCCGGCGTGCTCAGCAGCTCCGGCCCGGTCAACGTGTGCACGCCGGACGTTCCGCCGGTCAGCGCCACCGCCGCCACCGCCGCGACGTCACGCGGGTCGACCACGCCCAGCTTCCCCTCGCCGGTGAAGTTCCGGATCGGCTCACCGGCGCGGATCGACGGTTGCCACCACCGCACGTTCGACGCGAACATCGACGGCCGCAGGATCGTCCACTCCCGGTCGCCGGACCGCACGGCCTCCTCGCCGGGCTCGTGCCAGGGTGCGAGCCCTTCGTCGACGCCGAACGCGGAGAGCTTCACGATCCGGCGCACCCCGGCCGCGGCCTCCAGCAGCGCCAGGTCCTGCGCCGGCGCCGACGGCCCCGGTGGGGTCAGCAGGAACACCGCGTCGACGTCCTTCACCGCGGCGCGCAGCGAGTCGGCGTCCGCGTAGTCGCCGCGGACACCCGCGGACGGTCGTCGGCTCATCGTCCGGAACGGCTCTCCGGCGGCGGTGAGAACCTCGACGAGAGCGGAACCGATCGTGCCCGTGGCACCAGTCACCAGAATCATGGCGCCACCCTGGGCCGCCCCCGGAGGCGCTGGATAGGACGTTTCGGAACTGGTGCGCGCCCGCTCAGCCCCTACGCTCGAAGACGTGATGCACGCGCCCACCACGACGACCGAGATCGTGCTCTCGGTCTGCTGCACGGGCCGCCCGGAGCTCGTCGTCCTCGGGCCGCGTACCCGCGCGCTCTACTACGAGCCGAACGGGAACCCCGTCGCGCCGCGGTTCCGCCTGACCGCGGGGCAGGCGCGGGCCGCGTTCGGGATGCCGGTGACCGAGTTCACCGATCAGGTGGTCCCGCTGCCGTCGGCGGACGCCGGGCAGCTGGCCGAGCGCTGGCTGGCGGCACCCTCCCGGCCGGGCGCCGTGCTCGAACCGTATCTGGCGGCCGCCGCGCCGGCCGCGGACCGGGAAACCCGCTGGGTCGACGCGGCGGCGGCCCGGCTCGCCGGTGGCACACCGATCGCCGCGGTCGCCGACGATCTGGGCGTGAGCGAGCGGCACCTGCGCAACCGGTTCGCCGCCGCCGTCGGCGTGTCACCGAAGCACTACGCCCGCATCCAGCGGGTCCGACGGGTTCTGGACGAGATCGGGTCGGCGCCGTTCGCTCAGCTCGCCGCGCAGGCCGGCTACTACGACCAGTCCCACCTCGGACGCGAGTTCCGTCAACTCATGGGCGTCTCCCCGGCCGCCTTCGCCGCCGGCCGGCGTCCGGCCCCCAGGACCTGCGCCACCACCAAGGCGTCCTGACGTCCGCCGCCGGAACACGCATCGGACGCGTCGCGTTGCTCTCGGCGGGTATCAAGGAGACAGACACTGGAGGTGTTCTCATGGCTCGCACCGGAAGTGGTCCCCTGCGACGCAAGACCCGGCTCGCCGCCGCGGCCAAGGTGGCCCGCGAAGCGTCCCGTCCGGGCTCGCCGTCGATCGGCGCCCGGATCGGCGCGGTCCCGCGCATGATCCGCGCCTCGGCGTCCGGCCAGTACCCCGGGCTGTCCCGGCTGAAGCTGGCCCTGCTCGGCGTCGGCGTCGCCTACGTCGTCTCCCCGGTCGACGCGATGCCGGAGCTGTTCATGACGATCTTCGGCCTCGCCGACGACGTCGCGGTCGCGGTGTACCTGGCCGGCGCGCTCTTCGCCGAGACCGACAACTTCCTCGAGTGGGAGCGGATGGTCGCGCCGCCCACGATCAACGGCCACGCCTACTGAACGCGGCTGAACACCCGCGCCACCTCGGGCCCGCCGGCGGCGCACGTCAGCACCGCCGGCTCCGACCAGCCCATACGCACGGTGACCGTCGCACCCTCGAGCCGCACACGGGTCGTCGAAGCGTCGAGTGCCTCGATCCCCAGCGGGCCGAACGCGTCGACGCCGTCGTTGCCGCTCTCCAGGCGCGCGTAGTGCTGGGCGGCCTGCACGGCCGGGGCGAACACCGAGCGGCCGCGCAACAGCGAGGGCACCACCCGGCCGGCGCGGTACGCGGCGGCCACCTCCAGGGCCGCGCCGGGATCGAGCCTCCCGTAGTACAGGCCGTGCGGCAGCAGCACGAGGTTCGCCGAGAACCGGTCGCCACCGACGTGTGAACACTCCCAGGTACGGCCGGGGTACGCGTCGGCCAGCGCGGCCGCCACCGGCCGGCCCTCCACCGCACAACACGTGTCGTGCCGGCCGTGCGCGCACACCAGGTGCACCGGCTCGTCCGAGAAGGACGGATCCAGCGCGAGCGGCACGTCGAGCAACTCCGCCTCGGCGGTGAACGTCCCCCACGAGATGCCCTCCCGCCCCGGCCGCGCGTCCACTACGGCGTAGGACCGGACCTCGCGGGCCGGCGAGCGCCCCGGCCGCCGGATCAGCACCGCCCGGAACCCGGACGCGACGGCCCGCTCGGCCACGCGCGTCAGCTCCGGCGACGCCTCGAAGGCCCGGCGGGGCCACGGCCCGGGATGCTCCACCAGCAGCCAGCGCTCCCCGGGCGCGGCCGTGGCGAACAGCTG
This sequence comes from Cryptosporangium arvum DSM 44712, assembly GCF_000585375.1. Taxonomy (NCBI): domain Bacteria; kingdom Bacillati; phylum Actinomycetota; class Actinomycetes; order Cryptosporangiales; family Cryptosporangiaceae; genus Cryptosporangium; species Cryptosporangium arvum. The sequence goes on along the minus strand of NZ_KK073874.1, from coordinate 1,512,523 downwards.
GTCGCCACGTTCCCGGGCGGTGACCGCGCAGCGCGGCATCAAGCCGGTACCACCAGCGCCTCACGCAGCAGGCGCCGTATCAGCACCAGGCCGTCGTCGGCATCGAGATCGGGCAGTTCCGCGGCGCGCACCACCGTGCCCGACAGAACCGTCTTCATCGCGGCGGCGGTGACCGCCGGGAGCGTGAGCGTCCGGTCCGGCAGGCGCAGCACGACGCCGTCCGCGCGGACGTCCACGGTGTGGGGCAGGAAGCCCCGCAGCCGCACCGGCGTATCCGCGGTCAGCGACGAGACGATTCGCTCCTGCGCCAGCGGTGACACCGGCTCCGACCGCCCCTGCGGCCACACCCGCTCACGCAGACGGTCGGCGACCGCGTCGGCGTCGACTGTCCGCAGCCAGGACGACAGCGCGTCCACCGCGCCGGCGAGCAGGCTCGGGTCGGTCGGGTCGAAGCCCAGCGGCAGGGACTCGCGCAGGGACGGGTCCTCGGCGGCCAACCCGGCGAGCACCTCCACCAGCGAATGGCGGGTCACCGGGTGCACGCCGACCGTGAGGTGGACCGACGTCTCCCCCAGCGAGGTCGCCGAGTGCAGCCAGCCCCGCGGCAGGTAGAGCGCGTCGCCGGGGCGCAGGACGGTGTCGATCACCGGTTCCTCTGACGCCCGCGCGGCGACCGAAGCGGCCCGCGAGTTCCACGGCTGGTTACGCAGCGGGTCGGTGAGCACCGGTGCGTGGATCCGCCACTGCTTCTCGCCCGCCACCTGCAGCACGAACACGTCGTGGACGTCGTAGTGGGCCGAGAAGCCCTGGTTCTGCGGCGGCGTGACGTACGCGTTGATCTGCACCGGATGGCCGAGGTCCGCGGCGAGTTGCTGTCCGAAGTCGACGAGCGGTGGCCAGGTGCGGTGCAGCGCCTGCAGAACGATCGTGGCGCCGTCGAGGAAGAGCCGGGTGACGCGCTCGTCGTCGACCTGGTCGGCGATCTCGGCGCCGGCACCGCCGGAGCTGGTGTACCGACGGGGGTCGATGACCTCGCCGCCCTTGGCCAGCCGGATGAACGGCGTCCGCAGCCCGCGGCGGGTGAGCAGTTCGTCGACGTCGTCCAGGCCGAACAGGTCACCGAAGCCGAGGCCGGTGCTCAGCAGCGGCCGACGTCCCCAGGGGAAATCCGCCACCGGAACCGAGATACAGCGCTCCAACGCCGGACGACCGGCCGGAAGGCCGGTCGTCCGCAGCGAAGAATCAGTCACAGCCGCGACGCGCCGCCGTCGGCACCGCCGTCCGCGCCACCGTCGTGGCCACCCGGGTTCGCGCCACCGTCGGCCGGACCCTCGGCACCACCGTCGGCACCGCCGTCCGCGCCACCGTCGTGGCCACCCGGGTTCGCGCCACCGTCGGCCGGACCCTCGGCACCACCGTCGGCGCCACCGTCGGCGCCGCCGTCGTGACCGCCCGGGTTCGCGCCACCGTCAGCCGTGCCTTCGGCGCGGCCTGAGCCCGAGGTGACGATGTCGTCGTCGTTGATCGCCATTGACGTTCCTTCCTGTGGAAGCTTGAACGTCGTGGCATGTTCCCAGGTCGGCGGGCGGCAAACTCGTTTCGTCGATCAAGCTGCCGGCACGGCGACCGGCGCGTCGTCCTCGATCAGCGGCACCGGCGGCTCGGCCTCGAGCTCCAGCAGCCACCGCAGGGCGTGCTCGACGCCGTTGACGTAGTGCGGGTCCTTGCGTACCGGCGTCAACGCTGACACCGACCCGGCGAGCAGGACGTCACACAGTTCGATCTCGGCCGCGATCAGCGCGGCGTCCGCCGGGCCGCTGCCCGGACCGACCGGCGCGTTCGCGACGGTGTTCGTCGCCCAGTCGAGGGCCGCTGCCGCACCCCGGAGGAAGTGACTGAACTCCGGGCCGTCGGCGGGTTGGGTGCTCGATGAGTAAGCCAGGAGGGCCCGGCGTTCGTTCTTCACGATGACGTGGTCCCGCATCAGGTTCCTCTTCTTTCTGGCAGGCCTCGAAGGCCCACCACTCGTACTCACCCATGCCTACCCCGGCCGGGCGACGTCAGAACGTCTAGCGGGTTTCGTATATGTCACATCTCTCTCCGTACCGTTCAAGAGTCCGAATTTGTCCGGTCCCGGACAGCCGCGCGCTACCCGAGTCCCGACGATGTATGACAAAGCAGCAAAATAAGAACTAACCGGCTAGAAGCCGCGTCCGTCACAGTTCGATAGCGCGACCCGAGGAGGTGCCCGATCCGCGCCCTGATCGAGCTCGAACCCGTACCACGCAGCCCCCGGCTGGCGCGGCGGTTCGTGGCCGACACGCTCGGCCCGCAGGCGGACGTCGAACTGGTGGATGCGGCCGAGCTGTTGGTCACCGAGCTGGTGACGAACGCCGTCGTGCACGCGCGCTCCCGGGCGCGCGTGCTGATCGTCACGACCGGCGACCGGGGCCGCGTCCGCATCGAGGTGCACGACGACGCGTTCGAGCCGCCGCGGATGGGCAGTTTCGACCCCGACGCGACGTCCGGCCGCGGCCTCGCGCTGGTGAACGCGATGTCCGACCGCTGGGGCGTCGAACCCCAGGGTCCGGCGCGCCCCGGGAAGCGGATCTGGTTCGAGCTCGAGGTCAGAACCTCACTTCTGACATAGCGGGCACCAGAATAGGTTCCGCCCCTCGACGACGGCCGTCCGCACCGGCGTTCCGCAGAGCCGGCACGGCCGCGCGGCCCGGTGGTAGACGTAGCGGCCGGCGCCGCGACCGGCCGGCTCACGCAGCTTGTGCTCCGGCCGGAGGGTCCGGATGCGTCCGGCCCGCACCCCGTCGGTCATCATCACGACCAGGTCGTCCCAGACCGCGTCCCACTCGGCCCGGGAGACGTCCCGACCGGCCCGGTACGGGTCGATCCCGCCACGGAACAGCGCCTCCGCGCGGTACACGTTGCCGACGCCGGAGAGCACGTCCTGGCGCATCAACAGCGCGCCGATCGACGTGCGGCTACGGCTGACGCGCCGCCAGGCCAGGTCGGGCTCGGCGTCCGGGCGGAGCGGGTCGGGGCCGAGCCGTGCCAGTAACGCGTCCCGCGCTCCGTCGTCGAGCACCTCGCAGGCCGTCGGCCCACGCAGCTCGGCCCAGACCGGACCCTTGCGTCCCCCGGTCAGCCGCAGCCGGATCTGCCCCCGGACCGCGGGCGGCTCCCCCGTGCCGTCGGTGAACGTTCCGTACAGGCCCAGGTGGACGTGGAGCCAGCGGTCACCGTAGTCGTGGAACAGGTGCTTGCCGTGCGCGTCCGTGCCGCGCAGCGTCAGCCCGTCCAGGCCGGCGGCCCCGGCCTCGAAGCGTCCCTGCGGGCTCGAGGCCCCCACCACCGCGCCGCCGAACAGCCGCTTGTGCCGTCGGGCCAACCGGTGGATCGTGTGACCTTCGGGCACGCTTCTCCTCGTTGCTGGGGGCTCCCCATCGAAACCCATCGCCATCGTGCAAGACGCAAGCGCGAACGGCACGTCGAGGTGCCCGAGCCTCCCCGGCCCGAGCAGCCGTCCGACGACAAGGTGCTCCGCGGGCTCGTCGGCGCCGGCCCCTCCCAGCTGAGCACGCACGCCGCCCTGCGCGCCCGGGACGCGTCCCAGCCGACCGACGAGGACCTGGCCGAGGCCGAACGGGACCTCGTCCTGGTCCGCCGCCGGTACGTCCCGACCCAGAACCTGCCGCCCGGCATCAAGCCGGCGAACTAGGGCAGTGGCGGGTACTCACCCGTGCGCTCGAACTCGGCCAGGATCTCGATCCGGCGGGCGTGGCGCGCCTCGCCGCTGAACTCCGTCGCGAGGAACGCGTCGACGATCGTGGTGGCGTCCTCGGCCGAGTGCATCCGCGCCCCGATGCCGACGACGTTCGCGTCGTTGTGCTGGCGGGTCAGCTGAGCGGTCTCGATGTTCCAGGCCAGGGCGGCACGCACCCCGGGCACCTTGTTCGCCGCGATCTGCTCACCGTTGCCGGACCCGCCGATCACGACGCCGAGGCTGCCCGGGTCGGCGACGACCTTCCGGGCCGCGTCCAGGCAGAACGGCGGGTAGTCGTCCTCCGCGTCGTACTGGTGCGGGCCGACGTCGACGACGTCGTGCCCGGCCTTCGTGAGGTGCTCGACCAGGTGCTGCTTCAGCTCGAATCCGGCGTGGTCGGAGCCAACGTAGACGCGCATGCCCCGCATCCTCTCAAGAAACCTGGACGGGGAAGGCGATCGGGTCCAGCACGTCCTTCACCGCGGCCGCCACCTGGTCGACCGCGGCCCGCGAGGCGTCGTACACCGCGAGCCGCCGGAAGAACCCGTGGGGCACGCCCAGGTAGCGGGTCGTGACCACGGGTACCCCCGCTCCGGCGAGCGCCTCGCCGAACGCCTCCGCGCCGTCGCGCAGCACGTCGAACTCGGCCGTGACGATGAGCGTCGGCGGCAGACCGGCCATGTCCTTGATCCGCGCCGGGGCGACGTCCTCGTTGTCCGGGTCGGCGCCTCCGAGCCAGGTCTTCCAGGCCCAGTTCATCTCCCCGACGCTCAGCCCGTGCTCGGTGCCGTCGCGCGGGTCGGGGCCGAGCGGCGGCTCGGCGAACGGCTCGACCGGCGGGTAGATCAGCGCCTGGAAGTCGAACGCGACGTGCGCGTCGCGGGCACGGCGGGCCAGGATCGCGGCCAGCGTGGCCCCCGCCGAGTCGCCGACGACCGCGGTGCGGCTGATGTCCAGGCCGAGCTCGTCGGCGTGGTCGCGGACCCAGGCGAGCGCGTGCACGGCGTCCTCGACCTGGGCCGGCCACGGGTACTCGGGCGCGAGCCGGTAGTCGATCGCCACGACCGCGCAGTGCGACCGGTTCGCCAGCCGGCGGCACGCGGCGTCGTGGGTGACCAGGCTGTCGCCGACCCAGCCGCCGCCGTGCAGGAAGAACATCACCGGCGTTCCGCGTCCGCCGCGCGGGTTGTAGAGCCGGATCGGGACGCCGTCGGCCTCCAGGTCGACGACGATCGCCACCGGCGCCGGCGGGCCGCCGAGCATCGGCGCGTTGTCGTTCTCCGCCGCCCGCGCCGCGGCGATGTCCGCGAGCGTGGGCTCCGGCACCGGCCCGTCGGGGATGGTTTCGCTGGCGAGGTCCGCAACGGCTTGCGGGTGCAGATTCATGTAGGCATCTCCAGATCCGCGAGGACGAGCCCCGTCCGGGCTTTCGGGGTGAACCACGTGCTCTTGCGCGGCATCGTCGCCCGCTCGAGGTTGACCGCCACGAAGTCCTCGACGGTCACCGGCGCGAGCAGGACGGCGAGCGCCGCGCGCCCGGCGTCGACCTCGGCGGCCAGCCAGCTCGCCGGGTAGTCACCGCCGACGTAGGAGATCGCCGGGTCGTCCGGGGTGAGGCCCAGAACCTGGCGGACCAGCAACTGCTCGACGACCGTGTGGTCGATCCGGTCGACGGTGCCGCCGGCGACGGAGGGAAGCTTCACCTCGTAGGTGCGGCCCTCGGCGTAGAGCACGACGGTTCCGCGCCGGGGCGTGGCCGGGGGCGCGTCCACGGCGTCGACGCCGCAGCCGACGGACCGCAGGCCGTCCAGCACCCCGGCCACCGGCATCGACAGGCGCCGCAGGAGCCGCTGGTAGGGCCGGATCGACGCCGACGACGCCGGGGCCACCACGGCGAGGAACCGGGACAGGCCGGCCTCCTGGGCCGCGAGACTGCGGTGGTTGCCGTCGGCGACGACGAGCTCGCCCACGTCGGCCGCCGCGAGCAGGCGATCCTGGTCGGCGCCCGGCCCGACCAGCCAGACCGAGTGCGTCTGCCCGTGCCGGTCGGTGTCCGAGACCGCCGGCTCCCCCAGCGTCAGCGCGGACAACGCCGAGCGCAGCGAGTCCGAGGCCTGCACCAGCAGCACAGGGCTGGTCAGCACGCCCAGCGCGCGGATCAGCGCGGTGCGCTCGGCCACCTTCGCCGCGAACACTTCCTCGTTGCGGATCACCCGGCCACCACCGATCTCGGCGGTGTCGACGAGGCAGAACATCCCCAGGAAGCTCTCACCGATCCGGTAGACGGCGATCGATTCGGTGAACGGCGTGAACTTCTCCCGGTCGACGAGGCCTCGCAGCCGCGCGACCGCGGTCGGCAGCGCGGCAGCGAAGTCGAGTCCGTCGGCGACGGCCTCCGGCGTCCGGTGCGGCATCTCCACCCCGAGCATGGAGTCGGGATTGCCGGCCACCAGCGCCGTGATCTCCGCGTCGTCAGCGAACTCGTCGTAGTTCTGTGCGCCTGTTCCTCCGGTCGACACCCATCCAACCGGTATGGGGTGTATTGCACTCATTGCCCCGAGGCTACCGCGTGTCGTGTGCACCGAGCATCTCCTCACTAGGTATGGGCGCGCCGCGTCCTGGGGACGTGCGCTATGGGTTAAGCCCGCCCCGGAGGAAGGAACCCCCCCATGAGTAAGTCCGTCGCCCCTCGCACGGCCCCGGTGCTCTACTCCGCACGCACCGGTCAGGCCATGCGCCAGCTCGTCGGGGACTTGATCGCGGTCGGCCTGGTGTGGTGGGCGGTCCGTCTGCAGGGATGGGTCGACGACCAGATCTCGAAACTCGCCGCACCCGGCGAGACCCTGCAGTCGGCCGGCAACGGCTTCAGCGGAGGACTCTCGAACGCTGGCAAACAGGTCGGGCGCATCCCCGGCGTCGGCGACGACCTCCGGGAACCGTTCGACCGCGCCGCCGGTGCCGGTCAGCAGGTCGCCGAGGCGGGCAAGACGCTGCACGACACGATCGAGCAGGCCGCGCTCGTCACCGGGCTGATCGCGGCGGCGATTCCGCTGATCGTCGTGCTCTGGTGGGTGCTGCGGCGCTGGCGCTGGAGCCGGGAGGCCACCGCGGCCCGGCGGCTGGTGCGCGGCGGCGCCGACGCGTCGTTCTTCGCGTTGCGCGCGCTGGCGCACCAGCCGCTGTCCGAGGTGATCCGGGTGGCCCGCCGCCTCGAGGTCGACCCGGGCGAGGCGTGGCGATCGGGTCACCCGGAGGCGGTGGCGGCCCTGGCCAAGCTGGAGATGAGCCGCCTCGGCCTCTAATCGAAGATGGGTCCCGAAGTACGGGTGCGCTTGAGCTCGTAGAAGCCCGGCACCGACGCCACCAGCACCGCGCCGTCCCAGAGCCGGGCCGCCGCCTCGCCCTTGGGAGCCGGCGTCACGACCGGCCCGAAGAAGGCCACCGGTCCGTCCGGCCCGGGCACGTGGATCACCGGCGTGCCGACGTCCATGCCCACCGGGTCCATACCGGCGTGGTGCGACTTCTTCAGCGCCTCGTCGTACTCGGTCGAGGTGGCCGCCTCGGCCAGCGACTCCGGGAGCCCGACCTCGCGCAGCGCGTCGGTCAGCAGCGACGGGTCGTCCAGTTCCACCTTCTGCAGGTGGATCCGGTTGCCCAGTGCGGTGTAGAGCGGCAGCACGACTTCGTTGCCGTGGGCCTGCTCGGCGGCGATGACGACACGCACCGGCCCCCAGGCCTTCTTCATCATCTCGGTGTAGTGCTCCTCGAGATCCCGGCCCTCGTTGAGCACGGCCAGGCTCATCACGTGGAACGTGACGTCAAGCGGGCGGACCTTCGCCGCCTCCAGCACCCAGCGCGACGTCATCCACGCCCACGGGCACAGCGGATCGAACCAGAAATCGACCGGGGTCCTCTGCTCACTCATCGATCCTCCTCGGGAAAAGAACTCACCGAACGAGACCCATACCCACACCGGGGTATTCCCGCCCTGCGGCGTACGTTTCCCGTGAGAGCTGCGTAAACACCTGGTGCAGCACTGGTCTCCGGCGCATCGTTTACCGCCCGGCCTGCGTGGGAGACTCATTGGCACGGCTCGAGGACGCGGACCGCGTCCTCTGCGAATCGGAGCGGCGAAGGAGTACCCGACAGTTGGCCGGTACCAATCTCACCCTCGGCGAAGCCAGGGAACGCGGAGATCTTCTCGAGGTCGCGTCGTACCACATCACGCTCGACCTGACCGATGGCACCGGTAAACCCGGAACCGACACGTTCCGTTCGGTCACCGAGGTCAAGTTCAGCGCCAGACGACCCGGCGCCAGCACGTTCATCGACCTGATCGCGAAGACCGTCCGGGCGGCGACGCTCAACGGGACGGCGCTCGACGTCAGCGGCTACGACCCCGAAAAGGGTCTGGAGCTGTCCGGCCTGGAGGCCGACAACGTCCTCGTCGTCGACGCGGACTGCCTCTACATGAACACCGGCGAAGGCCTGCACCGCTTCGTCGACCCGGTCGACGACGAGGTCTACCTGTACTCGCAGTTCGAGACCGGCGACGCCAAGCGCGTCTACGCCTGTTTCGACCAGCCCGACCTCAAGGCGACGTTCACGCTCGAGGTCACGGCACCCGACCACTGGGAGGTCGTGTCGAACACGACCCCCGAGAAGGCCGGCGCGGTCCGGAAGTTCCCGCCCACCGCACGGATGTCCACCTACATCACCGCGCTCGTCGCCGGCCCGTACCACAAGGTCACCGACCTGCACGACGACATCCCGCTGGGCCTGTACTGCCGGCAGTCGCTCAAGGAGTTCCTCGACCCCGACGAGATCTTCGAGATCACGAAGCAGGGGTTCGACTTCTTCCACGAGCACTTCGGCGTGCGTTACCCGTTCGGGAAGTACGACCAGCTGATCGTCCCCGAGTTCAACGCGGGCGCGATGGAGAACGCCGGCTGCGTCACGATCACCGAGTCCTACATCTTCCGCGGCAAGGTCACCGACTACGTCCGCGAGAACCGCGCCAACACGATCCTGCACGAGATGGCCCACATGTGGTTCGGCGATCTCGTCACGATGCGCTGGTGGGACGACCTCTGGCTGAACGAGTCGTTCGCCGAGTGGGCCGCCCACTGGGCCGCGGCCGGCGGCACCCGCTTCACCGACTCGTGGGCGGCGTTCTGCACCGACCGCAAGGGCTGGGGCTACCGGCAGGACCAGCTGTCCTCCACCCACCCGATCGCCGCCGACATCCCCGACATGCAGGCGGTCGAGGTCAACTTCGACGGCATCACCTACGCCAAGGGCGCCAGCGTCCTCAAGCAGCTGGTGGCCTTCGTCGGCGAAGACGAGTTCGTCTCCGGCCTGCGGTCGTACTTCAAGGCCCACGCGTTCGGCAACACGACGCTCGCCGACCTGCTCACCGCGCTCACCGAGGCCAGCGGCCGGGACCTGTCGAACTGGTCGGCGCAGTGGCTGGAGACCGCGGGCGTCAACACGCTGCGCCCGTCGTTCACGCTGGCCCCCGACGGTTCGTACGCCTCGTTCGCGGTCACCCAGGAGGGCATGGCCGAGCACGGCACGCTCCGGGCGCACCGCATCGCGATCGGCCTCTACGACCTGTCGGAGTCCACCGGCAAGCTGATCCGCCGCCGTCGCGTCGAGACCGACATCCACGGCGCGCGCACCGAGATCGACGACCTGGTCGGCGAGACCCCGCCCGCGGTGGTGCTGCTCAACGACGACGACCTGACGTACGCGAAGATCCGCCTCGACGAGCGGTCCCTGAGCACCGTCGTCGACCACATCGGCGGGTTCACCGAGTCGCTGCCCCGCTCGCTGCTCTGGGCCACCGCCTGGGACATGTGCCGCGACGCCGAGCTGCCCACCCGCGACTACGTGCGGCTGGTGCTCAACGGGCTCGCGGCCGAGTCGACGATAAGCGTCGTCGAGACGCAGCTGCGGCAGGCGCGGGCGGCACTCGCCTCCTACGCCGACCCGGAGTGGGCCCCCACCGGGTACGCACTGGTCGCGGACGCCGCGCTGGAGCGGCTGCGGGCCGCCGAGCCCGGCAGCGACGTCCAGTTGGTGTGGGCGCGTACGTTCGCCGGCACCGCGCGTACCGACGAGAACATCGCCGTGTTGAAGGCGCTGCTCGACGGCTCGGAAATCGTTCCGGGCCTCGAGGTCGACACCGAGCTGCGCTGGGACTTCCTGCAGTCGCTGGTCGCCAGGGGCGCCGCGGGCGAGGCGGAGATCACCGCCGAGCTCGAGCGTGACAACACCGACCAGGGCAGCAAGGAGGCCGCGACCGCCCGGGCACTGGTGCCCACCGCGGAGGCCAAGGCGGCCGCGTGGCACCTGGCCACCGAGGACGACACGATCCCCAACCAGGTCGGCCTCTCGGTCATCCGCGGCTTCGGCCACCCGGACCAGGCCGCGCTGCTCGAGCCGTACGTCGAGCGTTTCTTCGCGGCGGTCTCCGACGTCTGGGCCCGGCGCACCAGCGAGGTCGCCCAGAACGTCGCGGTGCTGCTCTACCCGGCCTGGGCCGTGAGCGAGGACACGGTGGCCCGCACCGACGCGTGGCTGGCCGGTGCCGACCACCCGCCGGCGCTGCGCCGCCTGGTCGTGGAGGGCAAGGATCGCCTGGTCCGAGCTCTGCGGGCGCGCGCCTGCGACGCTTCCGCCAGTTCCTAGACCTACGCCTGCCGAGTGAGCGCCGGTTGCTTCCGCAACCGGCGCTCACCAGTTCGGCGCGAGACGCCCCGCTCCGCCGTAAGTGGTGACTCGCCCACCCTCCGGTTGCTGGGGGTGTGCGGGGCGCGCCAAATGTTTGAACCTGGAGCCCGCTCAGGGCGGCGCTGGCAGTCGAGCGCGAGACCGCCTCGTATAACTGATACTCAAGGGCTCGCGCTCGTCTGTCAGCGTCGTTCTGAGCGGGCCGCCCCCGCCCGGTCCGCGAGCATGCGGAGGCCGGTGACGATGCCGCCGGCCAGGTCGCCGCCCTGGAACGCCGCTCGCATGGACATGCCGGCCAGCTCGCAGGCGCGGTCGGGGATGCGCTTCGCGGCCCGCTGACCGGTGACGATCTCCAGCGCACGCTGGTTGGGCGAGACCGCGAGCAGCACCGAGTCCTCCGGCGCGGGCAACGCGTCGAGCATCGTCTCGGCGCTGCCGCGCAGCGGCTCCTCGAGCCCACCCACGTACACGCTGAACGTCAGCCCGGTCTCCCGGTCAGCGGCGGTGAGTGCCTCGTCGATGCGGAACAGCTGCCGCGAGCTGAACGGCCCGGCCGCGGCCGCACCGTTCGCGATCGACGTGAGCTGGCTGGACGTGAGCTGCGAGGCCGGGATCTCCGGGGAGTCACCAGGTGCCACGTGCCCCTCCCTTCGGACCGGAGTTGGCAACCGTCACCGGAGCGGCACGGTCGATGACACCACCGGACTGCAGCACGCCGGGTGCCGCGGCCCGCTCCAGCGCCGGCTGCTGACCGTTGACGGACAGGCCGGTCGGCGGTGCCGAGAGGAACCACACCGGCGTGAACTCGAACGGCATACCCGGGCGGTAACGCGGCGTGCGATTGCCGCCACCGACGCCGAGCGTCAGCAGCGCCAGGACGCCCGCCACCGCCAGGGGGATCAGGACGAAGATGAGTGTGGTCTCCAGCACGGACATCGGGAGCTCTCACTCTCTCTCACGAGCGAGCGGACGTGTGGACGCCGCTTACGGTAGCGGAGGGCGGTCCCACCGCATGTGAAGGGTGTCCGCCGTCGTACCCGGTGACGCCGGGGTTTCACCTCGCCGTAGGCGGTCGGCTGTGGACCGTCAGAACGGCCAGATGCTGTCCCACAGGTTCGACCACCACTCGCTGACCATCGCACCGACGTCGGAGAAGTTGCTGACGCCACGGGTGGCGAAGAACAGCCCGCACAGCAGGATGAACGTGCCGGTCACAGCGTTCTGCAGGAACGTGCTGCGGCGTGAGCCCCGTTCGAGGGTGGAGCGGATCAGGTGACCGCCGAGGCGCACCAGCCACCAGACCGCGAAGGCCGCCACGACGACGAGGATCGCCGCGGTGATCGGTTCGCCGGTGTCGGCGCCGCTGATGATCGCGACCGTGGCCAGCCAGAGCAGCCAGCCGGCCGCGGCGACGACCGTCGCGAACGTCGTGTACTTCTTGCCGCTGCGGCGCAGCGGGCCGGAGGGCTGCTGCTGCGGGGGCTGGCCGCCGCCGTGCTGGTCGCCGTACGGGTCGTGGCCCTCGTCACGACGCCGCCGTGAGTTGTCCACGTCGTCGACGCCCGGCTGGCGCGGGCCGACCTTCGCCACCCCGCTGCGGATCTTCGGCCCGGCGGGCGGGCCGGACTGCGGCGCGTCGGCGTCCGAGTACCGGGGCATGGCGGTGGTCTTCGGCGGCGCCGACTGCGCCCCCTTCGCCCCCGGCAGATCGGGCAGCGGCGCCGTCGGGTTGGGCGCCACCCGCCCGCCCGGGCCCGGCGCCGCGGCGCCGTACGCCGGCCCGCCCGACGACGGGGCCGACGGCGCGGGCGGCCGCGGTGCCTGGGCACCGTAGGCGGGCCCACCGGAAGCAGGCGCCCCGTACACGGGCCCGCCCGACCCCGACGCGCCGTAGGCCGGGCCGCCGGAACCCGGGGCGGCGCCGTAGGCCGGGCCGCCGGAAGCGGGAGCGGAGGCCGCGTAGGGTGCCGCGGCGGCAGCGCCGCCGACGGCGGCGGTGCCCACCTTGGCGGCCCCACGGATCGGCGCGGACGCTCGGGCCGCGGGCGCGGACGGCGCCTGGGGCGGGATGCGCTCGACGCGCGTCGGGGTGGGCCCGGTGGCCGCGCCGGCGATCCAGTCGACGTGCGTGCTCGCCGCGGGCACCGCCGACGCCAGCCGCGCCAGCGTCGTGACCCAGTTGACCAGCTCCGAGCTGAGCGGACGCTTGCCCGGGTCGTCGTCGAGCGGCGCCAGCAGGTGCGCGGCGAGCGCCGGGTTGGCGTCGAGCAGCGGGTGACGGCGCAGCGCGCCCGGGGCCACCAGGGCACCGTCGTAGTGCGACGTCGCCCGGTCGGCGCGCGGCAACCAGCCGGTGACCAGGTGATACGCGACCGACCCGAACCCGTGCACGTCGTACGAGGGCCCGACCACGCCGGTGAACGCCTCCGGCCCCGCGGACTCGGGCGTGTGCGCGATCGTCGTGATGTGCTGCGGGTCGTGGTAGCGCGCGGCGGTGAAGTCGATCAGCCGGATCTCACCGGTGGGCAGCACCAGCACGTTCGCCGGCTTGACGTCCATGTGGAGAACCGAGGTGTCACCGCGGTCGGCCGGCCGGTGCAGGAGCGCGATCGTGCGCGCCAGCGTGGTGAGCACGGCCGGGCCGTTCAGGCGCGGAACGGCCTCGCCCCCGGCCTGCTTGGCCACGTGCTGCAGCAGCGTGTGACCGGGCAGGTAGTCGAGCACCTGGAACGGGATCCGCCGGTCGGTGCTGGAACCGAGCACGGAGGTGGCGTTCGCGGCGACCGGCGGCGCGCCGTAGAACCCGTCGACACGCAGGCAGATGCCCGGAACGTCGCGCGTGTTGAGGTCCATGAGGACCGCGTCGCCCTTGTCCCAGGAGCGCATCTGGTCGAGCACGGGCCGCCGGTGGTCCTCGCGGAACACCTTCACGGTCACCGGAGCCGAGCGCACGCCGCTCGAGAGCCGCACGCCGCGGAACACGTCCGCCTGCCCGCCGGAGCCCAGCCGGCCGGTCAGCCGGTACCGCTGGCGCCCCTCGGGAAGCGGTCCGTCCGGCCCGCAGACCAGGTCGACGGTGTCCGCTCCCACACTGGTCATTTGCGCCGTCCTCTGATGTCGCCAGGAACCCCTACGGTACCTACACGACCCCAGTCCTCGGGCTCACTGCGACCGAAGGACGACAACCCCAGGGTTTCCCCTGAGTCACGCCGAGGCTTGTTCCGGGATGTCGAGCCACGTGTACCAGAGCGGATCGGGCGTGCGATGGCCCAGCACCCGCCAGGCCACACCGGTGGGCGCGGCGGGGCGGCGACGCAGGCGCCAGCCGAGCTCGGTGAGCGTCCGGTCGGCCTTGACGTGGTTGCACCGGGTGCACGCGGCGACCACGTTGTCCCACACGTGCCGGCCACCCCGGCTGCGCGGCATCACGTGGTCGATCGTCGTCGCCGACGAGGTGCAGTACGCGCAGCGCCCGCCGTCGCGGGCGAAGATCGCCCGCCGGGTCAGGGACACCTGCCCCCGGAACGGCACCTTCACGAAACGCGTGAGCCGGACGACGGCCGGTGCGACCACCATCGTGGTCGTGGAACGAAGAAGGCCGTCCCCCTCGGTCACGGGGACGGCCTTGTCGGTGAGTACCAATACGGCAGCACGCCGTACTGGTACCACGCACAATGGTTCGTACGTGGCATTGAGTACCAGCGATACGGCTGTACCAGGCATCGGATCACCTCCGCTGCCGCAATGATCGCTTACCAGACGCGGTTCTGCACGCATGATCCGGGAGGTACTGAATCCCTTCTTCGTCACAGTCGCGCACGCGGACTGGTTCGTCCTGATCCGTCCCCAGGGCGGTGAGCACGCCACCGGGCCCGGTGCTGTACCAAGAACACTGTGAGTCTGCGTCTACCCGCCGCCGTCCCCTCGTGGTTCGAGGAGTGGCCCAGCTTCCTGAACGACAACGTCGCCCCCAGCTGCGCGCTCGGCAAAGAGAACGAGGGCTCGGTCTGCAAGTGGGTCTGGGACTCGACCGAGAGCCGATGGCTGGCGAACGCATCGGAATGGCTGCTCGCCAAGCCGCTGGCCGTCGTGCTGATCGTCGTCGTGGCGATGCTGATCCGCTGGGCGATCTACCGGACGATCAGGGCGATCACCTCGGTCGGCAACGGCGACGCCGAAGCCACGACGCCGGACGGCAAGCCGAAGAAGAAGCCGCGGATCCTGCGCCCGTTCCGGGAGAAGGCCGAGTCCGCGCTCCTGGCGTCGGGCCTGATGAGCGAGCGGCGGGCCCAGCGGGCGAGCACGCTCGGCTCGGTGCTGCGCAGCGTGACGTCGGTGATCATCCTCGTCGTCGCGGGCTCGACGATCCTCGGGCTGTTCGACATCAACCTGGCGCCGCTGGTGGCCAGCGCCGGTATCGCCGGTGTGGCGCTGGGGTTCGGTGCCCAGTCGCTGGTACGTGACTACCTGTCCGGCATCTTCATGATCCTCGAGGACCAGTACGGCGTCGGCGACATCGTCGATCTGGGTGAGGCCAGCGGCACCGTGGAGGGCGTGGGGCTGCGGATCACGACGGTCCGCGACGTCCGCGGGGTGGTCTGGTACATCCGCAACGGGGAGATCCTGCGGGTGGGCAACAAGAGCCAGGGCTGGGCGCAGGTCGTCATCGACGTCCCGATACCGTTCGGCACCGACCTGGAGAAGGCGCACGAGGTGCTCACCGAGGCCGCGGCCCGGCTCACCGAGGAAGAAGAGTTCAAGGACGACCTGCTCGCGCCGCCGGAGGTGCTCGGCGTGGACCAGATGACCGCCACCGGCCTCATGCTCCGCGTGACGGTTCGCACCACGACCGCGGCCCAGTGGCGGGTGGCCCGCGAACTCCGCGCCCGGATCAGTACCGACCTGGCCGCCGCCGAGATCACCTCCGGCATCGCCCCCATCCCCGCACCGCCCGCCTGAGTGGGCGTCCCGCCCAGGGTTCACGCACGAAACAAGGCGCCTGGCGGCGCTCGTAGGATGGGGTCATGACGCAGCCCTCGCCGGATTTTTACGAAGCGGTCGGTGGGGACGACACGTTCCATCGGCTGGTGGCCGCGTTCTATCGCGGTGTCGCCGAGGACCAGGTGCTCCGTCCGCTCTACCCGGAGGAAGACCTCGGGCCGGCCGAGGAGCGATTCCGGCTCTTCCTCATGCAGTACTGGGGCGGCCCGCGCACCTACTCCGATCAGCGCGGGCACCCGCGTCTGCGGATGCGTCACGCACCGTTCCGCGTCGGTGTCGCCGAGCGTGACGCCTGGCTGAACCGGATGCGTGACGCGATGGACGAGATCGCGCTGCCGGCCGAATACGACGCCACGATCTGGGAGTACTTCGTCCGGGCCGCGGACTTCATGGTCAACCACATCGAGGACATCCAGCAGGGCCGCGCCGCGCAGATTTGAGCCGGTCGAATCGGGGTAAGGGTTAGTTCCGCTCGAGCCTCTGGCAGCATGTGGGCTCTGAAACGATTCCGGAACCCCGGGGGTACATCTTGGCTGGCACGTGGTGGCGCGATGCCGTGTTCTACCAGGTCTACGTGCGTAGTTTCGCCGACTCGAACGGCGACGGAGTAGGCGACCTGGCGGGGCTGAAGTCCCGCCTGCCCTACCTCGCCGACCTCGGCGTCGACGCGCTCTGGTTGAACCCGTTCTATCGCTCCCCGATGGCCGACCACGGCTACGACGTCGCCGACCCGCGCGACGTCGACCCGGTCTTCGGCACGCTCGCGGACTTCGACGACATGGTCGCCGAGGCCCACCGGCTCGGGATCAAGGTCACCGTCGACCTGGTCCCCAACCACAGCTCCGACCAGCACGTCTGGTTCCAGGAGGCGCTCACGGCGGCTCCGGGCAGCCCGGAGCGGGAGCGCTACATCTTCCGCGACGGCCGCGGGCCTGACGGCAGCGAGGCGCCGAACAACTGGACGTCGGTCTTCGGCGGCCCGGCCTGGCACCGCGTCACCGAGCCGGACGGCACGCCCGGGCAGTGGTACCTGCACCTGTTCGCACCCGAGCAGCCCGACCTCAACTGGGACAACCCGGAGGTCATGGCCGACCTGGAGAAGACGCTCCGGTTCTGGCTCGACCGCGGCGCCGACGGGTTCCGGATCGACGTCGCGCACGGCCTGGCCAAGCCGCCGGGCCTGCCCGACATGGAGGCGGTCAAGGAGACGCTGGCCGGCGACGGCCACCCGCGCTTCGACTACGACGGCGTCCACGAGATCCACCGCCGCATCCGCAAGGTGCTCGACGAGTACCCCGACTCGATGGCGGTCGGCGAAATCTGGGTCCAGGACGTCGAGCGGCTCAAGCTCTACCTGCGTGCCGACGAGCTGCACCTGGCGTTCAACTTCGTGATCGTGCAGGCCCGCTGGCGCGCCGACGAGCTGCGTAAGGCGATCGACGACTCGCGCGACACGGTGTCGGGCACGCCGGCCCCGCCGTGCTGGGTGTGGTCGAACCACGACATCGTCCGGCACGTCTCGCGCTTCGGCGAGGGTCTGGTCGGCGACCGGCGGGCCCGCGCCGCGTCGATGCTGACGTTCGCGCTGCCCGGCGTCGTCTACGTCTACTACGGCGACGAAGTGGGCCTGCCGAACGTCGAGCTGCCCGACGAGGTCCTGCAGGACCCGACGTGGGAGCGCTCCGGGCACTCGGTGCGGGGACGCGACGCGTGCCGGATCCCGATGCCGTGGACGCCGGGTGAGCCGCCGTACGGGTTCTCGCCCGAGCCCGTCGACACCTGGCTCCCCCAGCCCGCCGGCTGGTCGCCGCTGGCCGTGGAGTCGCAGGTCGGCGTCGAAGGGTCCACCCACACGCTGTACAAGGAGGCGATCGCGCTCCGGAAGGCGCGCGAGGAGTTCTCCGGCGAGATGACGTGGCTGGACGCCCCCGAGGGGTGCCTGGCGTTCCGCCGCGACGGTGGCCTGACCTGCCTGGTGAACTTCACCAACCACCCGGTGGAGCTGCCGGAGCACCGCGAGCTGCTGCTCACCAGCGTCCCCCTGGTCGACGGGAAGCTCCCGGGCGACGCCGCCGCCTGGCTGGTCTGAGCGACCGCGGCCCGCGCCCACCCGGCGCGGGCCGCCCACCGGCCGATGTGGACCGGCGACGCTACCGTGTGGCCTCGTGACATTGGACCGGCCTGCGCGGGTGTTGGCCGCCGGCGTATCGGCGCTGGTCGTGCTCGTGTGGTTCGTCGCCTGGATCGGCCGCGACGAACCCGATGAGGTCGTCCGCGACTATCTCGAGGCGCTGTCGGCCGGCCGGACCGCCGAGGCCCTGGACATCTCCCGCGCCGAGGACGTCCCGACCGGCCCGTTCCTCCGCCGGGAGGCGCTGTCCCGCGGTTGGACGATCGACGCGGTCGAGACCCCGAAGGTGGTCGAGGGCGGCATACCCGACTTCGAGAACGAGGACGTCTACTCCGTGGCCTACCGCCTGGGCGGTGGCCACCGCGGTGAGTTCCGCCTGGCCGAGGACGGCTGGAGCTGGCGAATAGACGATCCGCTGGTCAGCGTCCCCTTCTGGCCCCGGCTGTTCTCTTTCCTGCAGATCGGCCCGGTGCGAGTGCCGCTGCGGCCCGACGATCCGACCACGGTCCGGTCCGATGCCACCCGGTTCTGGATGTTCCCCGGCGTGTACACGCCGTACGCCAATGTCCCTTCCACCGCTCTGGCGCCGAAGAACCCCCGGCTGATCGTGACGGACCAGGGCTCGTACGACCCCGAATTCACCGTCACGGCGGCCGGTAACCGAACCGCGCAGGCCGCCGTGGACGCGGTGCTGGACGACTGCGTTGCGCTGCGCACCGCGCAATGCACGATGGCGCCCTGGTACGACAGCAGATACGACACGGAAAAAGGCTTGGTCGACCCGGAGGACGTGACGACGCAACGGTGGCGAATCGTCCGCCGACCCGCGATCAGCGTGCGGGACTCACGCGATCCCAACGGCACGGACGGGCCGCTCGAGACCTACGTCGTCACACCCGGCGTGCTGCGACTCGACGCCACCGGCCTCGACCGCGACTACGATCCGGTCGGATTCGCGCAGACCTGCGAGATCAACAAATTTCGGCTGCCGACCCGGCTGAGCGACGCCGGTGTCCTGACCTTCCCGCGCGACGGCGATCCGGTCCACGTCGAGCTGAAGTGCACTAGCGCAGAAGCGTGACGCCGAACGCGGCGGTGCGGTGGTAGGCGGTGCCGTGGTCGGCGCTCAGCCGGACCCAGGGGCCGCACGTGGCCACCTCCACCGGCCGGTCGCCCAGGAACGCCATCCGGGCCAGCGCCAGCAGCAGGCGGAACGTCACCGCGACCTCCGGTGCGCCCGGCGCGTCGCCGCGTACCCGGAGGGTCTCGTGGTCGAGCAGCGACTCGCCCGCGGCCTGGGTGCCGGCCGCGCGGAAGGCTTTCTGACCGGCGGTGATCAGATCACGAACCACCGCGGAGGGCACGGTGTCCAGCACCTGCCAGCCCCGCTCGGGCGGTAGCGAACCCCGCCACTCCGAGTCCCGCCGCTGCGGCGACTCGGACTCCAGCAGCTCGGTGGCACGCACCGTGGCGTCGTCCAACCACATGCCCGGCACCGTGCGCGCGACCAGGACGTCGAACGGCAACGAAGCCCAGAGCGTCAGGTGGTCGGGGCCGGACGGCCGGATCCGCACCAGCGCACCCGCGTCGAGCCGGACCACCCGCCCCAGGAAAACGCCCAGGTCACGTCGCTCGACCACCGGAACCGTCACGATTCCTCCCGCCAGGCCTCGAGGAACTCACGCTCCTCGGGACGCAGTCGACGCGGACGCCCGGCCGGCAGCGAAACCGGCACCAGCTTCGTGAGGCCGCGCGCCGCCGACTCCTCCGCGTGGTTGAACAGCTCGTAGCCGACGCCGTAGCTGGCGGCCCGCACCTCGGTGACCCAGCAGTCGACCCGGATCGGACCGCGCCCGTACCTCACCGGCCGGACGTAGTCGATCTCGTGCCGGATGACCACGCAGCCGTCGAGCATCCCGGACAGCGCCTCTCCCCCGTCGAGGATCAGCGCCGTCCGGGCCTCTTCGAACAGCGTCAGGAACCGGGCGTTGTTGACGTGCCCGAACGCGTCCATGTCCGACCAGCGGACCTGACACCATTCCGTGTGCCGCGGCATGTCAGTCGCGGGTCAGCTTCCGGTAGGTCACGCGGTGCGGACGAGCCGCCTCGGCGCCGAGCCGGTCGACCTTGTTCTTCTCGTACGACTCGAAGTTGCCCTCGAACCAGTACCACTGCGAGTCACCCTCGTACGCGAGGATGTGCGTGGCGACGCGGTCGAGGAACCACCGGTCGTGGGTGATGACCACGGCGCAGCCCGGGAACTCCAGCAGCGCGTTCTCCAGCGACGACAGGGTCTCGACGTCGAGGTCGTTCGTCGGCTCGTCCAGGAGCAGCAGGTTGCCGCCCTGCTTGAGCGTCAACGCCAGGTTGAGCCGGTTGCGCTCACCGCCGGAGAGCACGCCGGCCGGCTTCTGCTGGTCGGGGCCCTTGAAGCCGAACGCGCTGACGTACGCACGCGAGGGCATCTCGACCTTGCCCACCTGGATGTAGTCCAGGCCGTCGGAGACGACCTCCCACAGCGTCTTCTTCGGGTCGATACCGCCACGGCCCTGGTCGACGTAGGAGATCTGCACGGTCTCGCCGATCTTCACCGCGCCGCTGTCGGGCTTCTCCTCGCCCATCAGCGTGCGGAACAGCGTCGTCTTACCGGCGCCGTTCGGGCCGATGATGCCGACGATGCCGTTGCGCGGCAGCGTGAAGCTCAGGTTGTCGATGAGCACCCGCTCACCGAAGCCCTTGGTGAGCTTGTCGGTCTCGATCACCACGTTGCCCAGGCGCGGGCCCGGCGGGATCTGGATCTCCTCGAAGTCGAGCTTGCGGTGCCGGTCGGCCTCGGCCGCCATCTCCTCGTACCGGGCCAGACGCGACTTGCTCTTGGCCTGACGCGCCTTCGCGTTCGACCGCACCCACTCGAGCTCTTCCTTGAGCCGCTTGGCGCGCTTGGCGTCCTTCTGGCCCTCGACCTTCATCCGCTCGGCCTTCTTCTCCAGGTAAGTGGAGTAGTTGCCCTCGTACGGGTAGGTGCGGCCGCGGTCGATCTCGAGGATCCACTCGGCGACGTTGTCGAGGAAGTACCGGTCGTGCGTGACGGCGAGCACGGCGCCGGCGTACTTGGAGAGGTGCTGCTCCAGCCACAGGACGCTCTCCGCGTCCAGGTGGTTGGTGGGCTCGTCGAGCAGCAGCAGGTCGGGCGCCTGCAACAGCAGCTTGCACAGGGCGACGCGACGCCGCTCACCGCCGGAGAGCACGCGGACGTCCGCGTCGCCGGGCGGGCAGCGCAGCGCGTCCATCGCCTGCTCGATCTGGCTGTCGAGCTCCCAGGCGTTGGCGGCCTCGATCTTGTCCATCAGCTCGGCCTGCTCGGCCAGGAGCTTGTCG
The DNA here is from genome assembly GCF_000585375.1 of Cryptosporangium arvum DSM 44712. NCBI lineage: Bacteria > Bacillati > Actinomycetota > Actinomycetes > Cryptosporangiales > Cryptosporangiaceae > Cryptosporangium > Cryptosporangium arvum. Next base: position 1,491,500 of record NZ_KK073874.1, on the reverse strand, counting down.
AAGTCGGCGTCGGGCTCGCCCATCGCCTCGTTGACCGCGTCGTACCGCTTGAGGACACCGCGGATCTCGGCGACGCCCTCTTCGACGTTGCCGCGCACGTCCAGGTCTTCGTTGAGCGGCGGCTCCTGGAGCAGGATGCCGACGGTGGCGTCGGGGGCCAGCAGAGCGTCGCCGTTCGAGGCGTTCTCCATTCCGGCCATGATCTTGAGCACCGTCGACTTACCGGCACCGTTGGGACCGACGACGCCGATCTTCGCGCCGGGCAGGAACGACAGCGTGACGTCGTCGAGAATCACTTTGTCGCCGTGCGCCTTGCGCACCTTGCGCATCGTGTAGATGTACTGGGCCATCAGGGGGTCGTTCCTCCGCGGATCGCGTACGTCCTTCCATCCTCCCAGGTCTGCGCGGCGCGGCGAAATCAACGCCCCCGGGGGGGATCCGCGCGTAGAACGCGCCGTTACGCCCCGGTATTCCGTCCGTACCCGCGGCGCAGCAACTCGGTGAGCTCGGTGGCGGCGCCCGCCGTGTCGAACGCCGGGTCGTCGAGAAGTTGCCCCACGATCGCGTCGACCGCCCCGTTGACCAGGACCGCGACGACGATCGGGTCGATGCCCTCGCGGTAGTCGCCGGCCGCGACGGCCTGCTCCACCAGGGAGGCGACCGCGTCCCGCCGGCTGGGACCGCTCGGGACGTCGTCGGCGCCGGTCCGCTCCACGACGGCCTCGACGATCATCCGCACGTGGGCCGGGTGTGCCCGCAGGTGCGCGACGAGCGAGTGGACGTACGCGTCCAGCGCCGCCGCCCCGGAGGCCGCGTCCACGGCGCGCCCGACGTCGTCGGTGAGGCTGTGCAGCACCGATCCGTAGGCGGCGCGCACGATCGCGTCCTTCGACGGGAAGTGGTAGAGCACCGCGGCCTTGGTGAGCCCGGCGGCGTCGGCGATCCGCTGCAGCGAGGCCTTCGCGAAGCCGTGCTCGGCGACGACGTCGATCGTGACGCCGACGATCTGCGCACGCCGCGCCTGCTCGACGAAGGTCAGGGGTTTCCCGGGTGCCACTTTTCGACCCTAGCGTTCTACCATGTGGTTAGTAAATCGACCGCACGGTAGAAGGGATCAGCTCATGTCACGCAACCGCCGCCTGCTCTTCGGCAGCCTCGGAGTCCTCGGCGCGCTCGCCCTGATCACCGCCTACGCGCTGCGCGACCCGTCCCCGATCGGCTACTTCACCTCGGGTGAGGCCCAGGACCGCTTCCTCGCCGCCTACGACGACGCGATGGACGACCTGCCCGCTCCCGACCGCACTCTCGACGTGCGGACCAGCTACGGGATCGTCCGCGTCTACCACTTCGCCGGTGCCGCGCCGGACGAGGACCCGCTCGTGCTGCTTCCGGGCCGCGCTTCGGCGTCGCCGATCTGGGCCGACAACCTGCCGTCGCTGTTACGGCTGCGCAGCGCCTACACCGTCGACCTGCTCGGCGAGCCCGGCTACAGCGTCCAGCAGCGGCCGATCACGACGCCGGCCGATCACGCCCGGTGGCTGCACGAGGTCCTGGAGGTGTTGCCGGAGCCGCGGGTCCACCTGGTCGGCTGGTCGATCGGCGGCTGGACGGCGGCGAACCTGGCGGTGCACGAGCCGACCAAGGTCGCGAGCGTCTCGCTGTTCGACCCGGTCGTCGTGTTCGGGAACCTCTCCGCCCAGGCGGTGCTCCGCTCGGTGCCGGCGAGCGTCAAGTGGTTCCCGAAGTCCTGGCGGGACGGCTTCGCGCGCTGGACCGCCAACGACGCCCCGGTCGAGGACGAGCCGGTCGCGCGGATGATCGAGCAGGGCATGCAGTCCTACGTGATCAAGCTGTCGGCGCCGTCCCGCCCGAGCGACGGGCAGCTCCGGAATCTGCGGATACCGACGCTGGTGATCTTCGGCGGCGAATCCCGGATGCACGATCCGGATGCCGGCGCCGAGAACGCGCGCCGACTGCTGCCGAACAGCACCGTGAAGGTCTACGACGACGCCTCACACGCCGTCAACGCCGAATACCCCGACCGTCTCGCGGCGGACCTGAAAACACTCCTGGCATGACGAAGCGCCGGGCCCGAAGGGGTTGGGCCCGGCGCTTCGGCTCGATCGACCGGTCAGCCCTTCAGGCCACCGGCCAGCAGACCTCGCACGAAGTATTTCTGCAGGGACAGGAACACGATCAGCGGAACGATCAGCGAGACGAACGCGCCCGCGGTCAATCGTTCCCACCGGTCGCCGCGCGAGCCGGCCATCTCGGCCAGCCGCACGGTCAGCGGTGCGACGTCCTTCGTGCCGCCGGTGAACGTGAGCGCGACCAGCAGGTCGTTCCACACCCACAGGAACTCGAAGATGCCGAACGAGGCCAGCGCCGGCGTGATCAGCGGGAGCATCAGCTTCCGGAAGATCGCGCCGTGCCCGGCACCGTCGACCCGAGCTGCCTCCACCATCTCCCGAGGGATTTCGGAGATGAAGTTGTGCAGCAGGAACGTGCCGAGCGGCAGACCGAACGCGGCGTGCGCGATCCAGACCGTCACGAACGTGCCGGTGAGGTTGAAGTCCGGGACGATCGTGATGCTGCCGATGTGAGCACCGTTGGAGAAGAGCTGCAGCAGCGGGATCAGCGCCATCTGCAGCGGCACGATCTGCAGCGCGAAGATGCCGATGAACACCCAGCTGCGGCCCTTGAAATCGATCCAGGCCAGCGCGTACGCGGCCATCGCCGCGAGCGTCAGCGTGAAGATCGTCGCCGGGACGGCGATCACGATCGAGTTGACGAAGTAGCTGGCCAGCTGCGTCGAGGACGTTCCGAACAGAACCGTCTCGTAGTTCTCCAGCGTGAACGACGGGTTGGTGAACGCCGTCCACCAGCCGGTCGTCTTGATCTCGCGCTCCGGCCGGAACGACGAGAGCAGCAGCCCGAACGTCGGGATCGTCCAGACCACCGCGATCAGCAGCGAGATGATCGACGCCGTCCGCGATGTCAGCCGCTTCTTCACCCGGTTGGCCATCGGTTCGGTGACCGCTACCGGGGGTGTCTGGGCGGCGGTGGCCGCGACCGTGCTCATCGGGTCTCCTCCCGCTGACGAAGAACCCGGATCTGGTAGAGCACCAGCGGGATCACCAGGACGAACAGCAGGAGCGCGAGCGCGGCACCGCGGCCGGGCTCCCGGAACCGGAACGCCTGCGTGTACATCTCGTTCGCGATGACGCTGGTGTCGAAGTTACCGCCGGTCATCGTCCGGACGATGTCGAAGACCTTCAACACCGCGATCGTGATCGTCGACAGCACGACGATCACCGCCCCGCGGATCGACGGCAGAGTGACCTGCCAGAACATGCTCCAAGGGTTGACGCCGTCGATGCGCGCGGCCTCGACGATGTCGGCCGGGATGCCCTTGATCGCGGCCGAGAGCACGACCATCGCGAAACCGGCCTGGATCCACACCATGACGATGAGGAGCAGGAACGTGTTCAGCGGTGGGTCGAGCAGCAGCTGCTTGGGCTCGCCGCCGAACCAGACGATGAACTGGTTGATCAGGCCGATCTGCTCGTTGCCGCCACCCCGGTAGGCGTACATGAACTTCCAGATGATGCCGGCGCCGACGAACGAGATCGCCATCGGCATGAACACCAGCGTCTTGGAGATCGCCTCGGTGCGCGCCTTGTCGATCACGATCGCGTAGAGCAGGCCGATGCCGGTCGCCAGGATCGGCGTCAGCACGGTCCAGATGATCGTGTTGCGGATCGTGATCAGCGCTTCGTCCTCGGTGAACAACCACTTGTAGTTGTCCAACCCGACGAAGTCACCGGCCGCGTTGGTGAACGACAGGATCGTCGTCCGGACCGCCGGTATCAGCAGCCCGACCGCCAGCAGCACGACCGCGGGCAGCAGGAACACCGCCAGCTGGTACCTGTCGTGGCCGCGCTTGGGGGCGCGATCGACCACGAGCAGGAGGAGCCCCACGACCGCGCCGAAGACGGCGACGGCCAGCAGAGCGTTGAACAGTTTCGGGCCCCAGTCGACAAAATCCACGGCCCACTCCTTCCGATGCCGGAATGCCCGGGGGTCCAGCCCCCGGGCACCCGACCCGCACAGGTTTCGTCAGCGCACGCCCGTGGTCCGGGCCGTGACGCCAGTGGAATTACGCCTTCTCGTTCGTGGCGCGTCACGGCCGTCACGCGAGTTTCACCATCTTGCGCCGACGCCCGGCACCAGGCCGGGCATCAGCGGAAACTCGTGGCGGCAAATTCGTAACGCTCGGCCACCGAACGGTGGGCAAGCAGGTGCCCGGGCGGTGCGGAAGCACCGCCCGGGCCGGTCGGACGAGCCGACCCCGTGGAACTACTTCGGCCAGCTCTTCTCGACCGAGTCGAGCGCGGGCTTGGTGGCCTCGCCGTTCAGCCAGGCGACCATGGCCTTCCAGAACGAACCGGCGCCCACCGAACCGGGCATCTGGTCCGAACCGTCGAAGCGGAAGACCGACTTCGGGTCCTGCAGGATCTCGACCGACAGCTTGTCGATCGGGCTCTTCAGGTTGTTCGCGTCCAGGCCCTTGTTGGCGCTGATCCAGCCACCCTCACCGATCTTGGCCCGGCTGTTGGCCCACTCCGGCGTGGAGAGGTACTCCTGCACGGCCTGGACCTCCTTGCGGTCCGCGAACGCACCGACGAACTCACCGGCACCGAGCACCGGCTTGCCCTTGGCGGGGTCGATCGGGGGCAGGTAGAACGCGAACACGTCGCCGTCAGCGGCCACCGTGGTGCCTTCCGGCCACTGGTTGCCGTAGAAGGACGCCTGACGGTGCAGCGTGCACTTGTTCTCGAGGATGGGCAGGCCACCCTCCTGGAACGACGTGGTCACGATGCTCTTGACGTCGCCGTAACCACCGTTGACGTACTTCGGGTTCTTCAGGATCTTGCCGACCTGGTCGAGGCCCGCCACGATCGGCGCGGAGTTGAACGGCGTGGTGTGGTTGACCCACGCGTCGTACTCCTCCGGCGTACCGGTGCGCAGGAGGACGTCCTCGAGCCAGTCGGTGGCCGGCCAGCCGGTGGCGTCACCGGACTCGACGCCCGCGCACCACGGCTTCTCGCCGGTTCCGGCGATCTTGTCGGAGAGGGCGATCAGCTCGGCCCACGTGGTGGGGACCTGGTAGCCCTTGTCCTTGAACGTCTTCGGCGAGTACCAGACGAACGACTTCACGTTCGCACCGAGCGGCGCGGCGTAGAACTTGCCGTCGACCGTGCCGTACTTGATCCAGTCCGGCGAGAAGTTCGCGTCGGCGCTGGTCTTGACGGCGGCCGGAGCCGGCTTCACCTTTCCTTCCTTGGCCAGCGAGGCCAGCAGGCCCGGCTGGGGGAAGAACGCGAGGTCAGGAGCGTTGCCACCGTCCACACGGACGTTGAGCTGGGCCTCGAACTCACCGGAGCCCTCGTGCTCGATGGTGATACCCGTGCAGTCCTCGAACTGCTTCCAGGATTCCTCGAGCCGGTCGGCCTCGACGTCACGGATCGACGAGTACGCCGTCACCGTGGCGTCTTCCTCGACGGCCCACTTCTTGTAGGGCTCACACTCGGCGGAGTCCTTGTCCGCCCCGGAGCCGCTGGTGCTGCAGCTCGCGAGGAGAATCACCGTCCCCACCGCTGCCACAGCCCCTGTGAAGGCTCGTCGGCGCGGCACACCAAACACCATCGTTTGCAACCTCCTTCTTGACGAGGGATGCGTGTCGCACAATGACCGCTCCACCGGTCACCGTGTGAGCTACGCCTCGATCCCCCGGGCGGTATGGCGATGAAAGCGCTTTCTTAACTCCAGCGCAACATCCCTGGGATTCAAACAGGTAACGATCCGGAAGCAGCTAACTCCGGCCCTGGTAGACCGAGGTTCCGACGCCGGGAAACTGAATCGATAGAGCTGGCCCGGTCGTGAATGATGGGCCTCCTTACGGGGCACAGCGGGTGATCGACCGGACCCGAACGGTCCGGATAGCCCAAGTCGGTGGTCTAGCCTCGGCGAACGCCCGATAGGATGACGGCCGTACGGACAACCCGAGGGGGTTCCGCCCGTGTCGGATCGCACTTCGATCGTCGTCGTCGCCAACCGATTGCCAGTCGATCGCGAGGTGAGAGCCGACGGTTCCGTTCATTGGCGTCCCAGCCCGGGAGGCCTGGTCACGGCGCTCGAGCCGGTGATGCGCAAGCGGCAGGGCGTCTGGGTCGGCTGGTCCGGTGACGCCGGCGACGCGCCCGAGCCGTTCGAGGCCGACGGCATCCAGATCCATCCGGTGCCGCTCTCGCACCGCGAGGTCGACTCGTACTACGAGGGCTTCTCGAACGCCACGCTCTGGCCGCTGTACCACGACGTCATCGCCGAGCCCGAGTACCACCGCAGCTGGTGGGACGACTACGTCACGGTGAACCGCCGCTTCGCCGACGCCGCCGCCGAGGCCGCGCCGGACAATGCCGTGGTCTGGGTGCAGGACTACCAGCTCCAGCTGGTGCCGCAGATGCTCCGTGAGCGGAGGCCGGATCTGCGGATCGGGTTCTTCCTGCACATCCCGTTCCCGCCGCAGGAGCTGTTCATGCAGCTGCCGTGGCGCACGCAGGTGATCCGCGGGCTGCTGGGCGCCGACCTGATCGGGTTCCAGCTGCCCGGCGGGGCGGCGAACTTCCTGCGCCTCGCCCGGCGGCTGATCGACCTGAAGCCGCGCGGCAGCGAGGTGGACTTCGAGGGCCGCACGGTCCGCGCCCGGTCGTTCCCGATCTCGATCGACTTCGCCAGCATCGACGCGATCGCGCGCGAGGAGCGCATCGCCAAGCGCTCGGCCGAGATCCGGGACGAGCTCGGCCACCCGAAGACGATCCTGCTCGGCGTCGACCGGTTGGACTACACCAAGGGCATCGCCATCCGGCTCAAGACGTTCTCGGAGCTGCTCCAGGACGGCTCGGTGAGCGTGCCGGACGTCGCGCTGATCCAGATCGCGACGCCCAGCCGGGAGCGGGTCGAGCACTACAAGGTGCTGCGCGACGAGATCGAGCTCCAGGTCGGGCGCATCAACGGTGACTACGGCAACGTGGGCGCGCCCGCGGTGCACTACCTGCACCAGTCGTTCAGCCGTGAGGAGCTCACCGCGTTCTACCGCGCGGCCGACGTCATGCTCGTCACCCCGCTGCGTGACGGCATGAACCTGGTCGCCAAGGAGTACGTCGCGTCCCGGGTCGACCACGGCGGCACGCTGATCCTGAGCGAGTTCACCGGCGCGGCCGCGGAGCTCAAGCAGGCCTACCTGGTCAACCCGCACGACATCGACGGCGTCAAGGAGCGCGTGCTGCAGGCCATCAACGCCGACCCGGCCGACGCGCGCCGCCGGATGCGCCGTATGCGCAGGCAGGTCGCCGAGCACGACGTGTCGCGCTGGGCCGCCGACTTCCTCCAGGCGATGGGGATCGAGGCATGACGCTGCGGGACGCGATCGCTCGCCTGTCCGCCGTCGAGACCCTGCTGGTCGCCACCGACTACGACGGCGTGCTCGCGCCGATCGTCAGCGACCCGGCGAAGGCGTTCCCGCTGCCGGCGGGCATCGACGCGCTGCAGGAGCTGGTGACGCTCCCCCGCACGTCGGTGGCGTTGCTCTCCGGGCGCGCGCTCGTCGACCTCGCCCGGCTTTCCGGGCTGGGCGGCGAGGCGCTGCTGGTGGGTACCCACGGCGTCGAGTTCGACGACGGGTTCGCGATTCCGTCGGAGGCCGCCGACCTGCGTGCGCGGCTGCTCGCCGAGCTGGGTTCGCTCGTCGGAACGGTGCCGGGCGCGGCGCTGGAGGAGAAGATCGCCAGCGTCGCGGTGCACGTCCGCAACGCCGATGCCGACGCCGGGGAGAAGCTTCTCGCCGGCGTGGCGGCCGGGCCGGGGAGCTGGCCGGGTGTCCACTCCACGGCGGGCAAGAAGGTCCTCGAACTGGCCGTCGTCGAGACCAGCAAGGGCACCGCGCTGGACGTCCTACGCGAGCGCACGGGCGCCGACGCGGTGCTGTTCGCCGGCGACGACGTGACCGACGAGAAGGCGTTCGCGGTGCTGCGCCCGGGTGACGTCGGGGTCAAGGTCGGTCCGGGCGAGACGGCCGCGGAGTACCGAGTGGACGATCCCGAGGCGATCGTCGCGATGTTCGCGCTGCTCTCCGAGGAGCGACGGCTGCACGTCGGGACATAGGTCGGCCGCCCGGACGAACCGGGCGGCCTCATGCCGTGGTCGGGAGAGCCCGGGTGGCGGCCCGGCCTAGTCTCCCGACGACGGCGTCAAGCTTCCGTGCGTGAGGCGGTCAGCCTCTCAACGCCACCGGCGGTGGTGGTGACCACGCCAGTGACGGTGGTGGCGGCCACCCCAACCCCAGTTGTCGCCACGGCCCCAGTAGAAGCCGGGACGGCCGTAGTAGTAGTAATCGCCACCGCGGTAGTAGTCACCGGCCCAGGGGTAGTCCAGGTAGTCCGGGTACTGGCATCCGTAGACGGGTGCGTACCCGTCACAGATGACGACGATGGCGGCCTTCTTGGCGGCCGGAGCGGTGCTCTGCGTCGCGGCCGACGCGGGGGCAGCCACGCTGGCCAGGCTTGCGGTCGCTACGCCCGCGAGGACGAGCCCGCGCATGAACTTGGAAGACAAGGCGAAAGAGCTCCTTTCGACTGGATGGCGAATGTCGGCAGCAGCACGGAACGGTTGCGAACACGGCGAATACTGACCGTTCGACCTGGGATTCCGTGCTGTGCGAGCGATACACACCGGTGGTCACCACCACACTGGACGGCGGCGCGGCCCCGGGTTCGTGCCCTTAGGAGTATGCCTTCCCGAAAGGGACAAAGCAACGCAAAACGCACTCGCCCTCACGCCGCTTGATCGGCTCCACAAATGGGACGTATCACTGTGCGACGCCGTCGCGGGAGCGGACGACGATCGCCGGTCGACCGGCCATAAGCGAGCATCCCTTGTTACTAAGGGTAACCAAACCTTGAGCGGTCAGCCCTGGACGCTCGCCGGGAGGGCGGAGGCGAGTGCCGTCAGACGCGCCCCGATCGTCACGACCTCGCCCACGACACAGATCGCCGGGTGCGACAGGCCGGCCGCGAGCGCGTCCGACGCGACCGTGCCGAGGGTGGCCAGCACCTGACGCTGCGACCCGGTCGTACCCTCCTGGATCACCGCGGCCGGAGTGTCCGCCGCCCGGCCGTGGGCGATCAGCGCGGCGGTGATCGCCGGCAACCGCTCCACGCCCATCAGGATCACCAGCGTGCCCTTGAGCCGCGCCAGCGCGGACCAGTCGACGAGCGACCGCGGGTCCTCCGGAGCGACGTGCCCGGACACCACGACCAGCTCGTGCGCGACCCCCCGGTGCGTGACCGGGATCCACGCCGACGAGGGCACCGCCACCGCCGAGGTCACCCCCGGCACCACCTCGACCGGCACCCCGGCCGCGAGGCACGCCTCGAGCTCCTCGCTGCCGCGGCCGAACACGAACGGGTCGCCGCCTTTGAGCCGCACCACGAACCGCCCGGCCTTGGCCCGCGACACGAGCGTCTCGTTGATGGCCTCCTGCGCCATCGCCCGCCCGTACGGCACCTTCGACGCGTCCACGACCTCGACGTGCGGCGGGAGCTCGTCCAGCAGCAACTGGGGCGCGAGACGGTCGGCCACCACGACCTCGGCCTGGGACAGCAGGCGCCGCCCGCGGACCGTGATCAGCTCCGGGTCGCCGGGGCCGGCCCCGACGAGCGCGACACCCGGCACGGGGCCGCGGCCGCGCTGCGGAGCGGCGTCCAGCGAACCGTCGTTGAGGCGGTCGACGAGCGCGTCACGCAGCAGGGCCGCGCGCCGCGGGTCGCGGTCCGCGTGCACCGCGACCGTGAGGTTTCCGTGCCGCCCGACCGCCGGTGTCCACGCGGAGGCGTCCGAGCCGTCGTCGGCGCGGGCGCAGAACGTGTGCGCGGCCTCGGCCGCCTCGGCGACCGCCGCGTTGACGGCCGGGACGTCGGTCGCGGCCATCACGTACCAGGCGCCGTCGACGTCACCCGCGGTGTACTCGCGCGGTTCCCAGCGCAGCCGCCCGGCCGCCGCCAGCGCGTCCAGCGCCGGCGTCACCTCCGGCGCCACGAGCACGATCTGCGCACCGGCGTCGAGGAGGGCGGGCACGCGCCGCTGCGCGACCGTGCCGCCGCCGACGACCAGGACGCGCCGTCCCGTCAGCCGCAATCCGACCGGATACGTCACTGCTTCTCCGTCACACCGGCCGAGTCGAACGTCGCCACGTCACGCAGTGCGCGCACGCCGGCCTGCACGAGCGGCAGAGCGAGCACCGCACCGGTGCCTTCGCCGAGCCGCAGCGAGAGGTCGACGAGCGGCGTCAGGCCCAGGTGGTCGAGGGCCACCCCGTGGCCGGGCTCGGTGGACCGGTGGCCGGCCACGACGGCGTCCAGGCAGTCGGGGGCGAGCGCGGCGGCCACCAGCGTGGCCGACCCGGCGATCACCCCGTCGAGGATCACCGGCACCCGCCGGGCCGCCCCGCCCAGCACCAACCCGGCGATCGCCGCGTGCTCGAGGCCACCCACCGCCGCCAGGACGCCGATCGGGTCGTCGGCGTCGAGGTCGTGGCGGGCGAGTGCGCGGCGCACGACCTCCGTCTTGTGGGCCAGCGTCTCCGCGTCGATCCCGGTGCCCGCGCCGGTCACCGCGGCGGCGTCGGCGCCGGTGAACGCGGCCACCAGCGCGGCCGACGCGGTCGTGTTCGCGATGCCCATGTCGCCGGTGAGCAGAGCCCGGTGCCCGGCGTCCACCAGTTCCCCGGCCACCGCGATCCCGACCTCGATCGCGGCGATCGCCTCGTCCCGCGTCATCGCCGGCTCGACCGTCATGTCCCGGGTGCCCCGGCGCACGTTGCGCTCCAGCAGGCCGGCACCGGCCGCGGGCGCGACAGCCACGCCCACGTCGACGACGGTCACCGCTGCCCCCACCTGCGCCGCGAACGCGTTGACGACCGCACCGCCGGCCAGGAAGTTCGCCACCATCTGGCCGGTGACCTCCTGCGGCCACGGCGTGACGCCCTGGGCGTGCACGCCGTGATCCCCGGCGAACACCGCTACCGCCGCGGGTTCGGGCAGCGGAGGCGGGCACTGCCCGGCCAGCCCGGCGAGCCGGATCGAGAGGTCCTCGAGCACGCCCAGCGAACCGGCCGGCTTCGTCATCCGAGCCTGGCGGTCACGCGCCTGCGCGGCGGCCGCGGCATCCGCCGGACCGATCGCCGCAACGGTGGAGCTCAACAGGCTCATCAGGTGGTTCCTCCCAGGGCCGTTCCCTTAATCGTGCACCGCGCCACTCCGTAACCGCGCCCGCCCTCCCCACTCCGCGCGCACGCACGTGGCGCAACCCTCAGCGCGCCGCCGCGAGCGCGCTCAGGAACCGGTCGGTGGTGACCCGGTCCCGGACCGCGACCCGGAGCCAGTCCGGCCCCAGCCCGGGGAACGTATCGCCCCGGCGCACCGCCCACCCCGACCGGCGCAGCCGCTCCCGCAGCGCCGCCGCCCCCGGGGTCTCGATCAGCACGAACGACGACGCCGGCACCCCGTGCACCCGCACCCCCGTCACCGCGCGCAGCCCCGCCAGCAGGTACTCCCGCTCGTCGGCGAGCGCGGCCGCGAACTCGTCGGCGGCGGCCACCGCCCGCGCCGAACTGCACGCCACCGCGGCCGCCAGAGCCGGCGTCGACACCCCCCACAGCGGCTGCGCCTCCCCCAGTGCGCCGACCAGCCCGGCCGGCGCAAGCACGTACCCGACCCGCAGCCCGGCCAGCTGCCAGGTCTTGGTCAGGCTCCGGACGACGACGAGCCCGGGGAGCTCCCGCCGCCCCGCCACCGACTCCGGCTCGCCCGCGATCGTGTCCGCGAACGCCTCGTCCACGACGAGCGTCCGCCCCGGTCGCGCCAACGCGGCGAGCGAAACCGCCGGATGGAGGACCGACGTCGGGTTCGTCGGGTTGCCGATGACGACCAGATCGGCGTCGTCGGGCACCAGGGCCGGATCGAGCACGAACCCGTCCGCGGCCCGCAGCACGGTTCGTGTCACGGCGTGCCCCGCGGCCAGCAGCGCCGCCTCCGGCTCGGTGAACTGGGGGTGCACCACCACCGCCCTGCGGGGTCGCAGTACCCGCGCCAGCAGCACGAATGCCTCCGCGGCCCCGGCGGTCAGCAGCACCTCCTCCGGTGGCCGACCGTGCCGGGCCGCCACCGCCGCCCGTGCTCCGGTCTGATCCGGGTAGGCCGCCAGGTCCTCGAGCGACTCCCGCACCGGCCCCGCCAGCCAGCCCGGCATCGCCCCCTGCCGCACGTTCACCGCGAGATCGACGAGCCCGGCCTCGCGTACCTCGGCGTCGCCGTGGTGCCGGAGATCAACCACTGTGTCGGGCGATCGCCACCGTCACGGTCGGCGACGTGCGCTTCGGCACGACGAGTGCGCCGGTCGGCCGGCCGGTCGAGTCGAGCAGCGCCGAGGCCTCGGCCACGCTCGCCGTGCCGGCCACCTCGCCGACCAGCGCGGAGGGCGTCGGTACCAATACCTGCGCGAGCCGCGCGGCCGGCCACGTCACCAGCCGCCAGCCCCGGTCGGCGGCGACGGTGCGGATCCCCGCCTCCGTCCCCTTCGCCTCCACGGTCGCGAGGTGCGCCACCTCGTGCGCCCCGATGCGTGCGGCCGCGAGCGCCTCGTCGACGAGCGCGCTGACCTCCGCGGCGGACACCCCGGCCCGCGCACCGACGCCGACCACGTAGACCGCTAACGGCTTCACTGTGCTCCACTCCGAACGCCGGTCCGCCGCGCGGGGACCAGCACCGATGACAGGTACGGCGCGGTGCTGCCGTCGGCGGAGGCCAGCGGCCGCACCTCCTCGCCCGGCAGGCCGAGCCGCGCTCCGTAGAGCGCGCCGTGCAGGCGTCCGGCGCGCCGGACCGCTTCCTTCACGCCGATCAGGTGCCGCCCGCTCTTGTAGACGACGACGCTGCCCGGGCGGTCGAGCACGTCGGAGAGACCGCCGACGCCGGTGCCGAGCGGCAGCAGCGTGAGCGACTCGCCGTGCTCGACGAGCGGGACCCGGCAGCGGCTCGCCAGGTCCTGCGCGGCGGTGACCCCCGGGACCGTCTCGACCGCGACCTCCGGCAGCAGCCGCCGGATCGCCTGTGCGAGCTGGGTGAACGCCGAGTACACGTTCGGGTCGCCGATCGTCGCGAACACCGCCGAGCCGCCGGGACCGACCGACTGCAGGAAACGGGCGACGACGTCGGCGGCCCCGTCGGGATCACCGGCCGTGAACACGAGCCGCTCGAGCCGATCGTGGTCCACGTGCGTACGCACGGTGAGCTCGGCGTAGCCGGTCTCGTCGGCGGAGAGCACCGGCACGTAGACCCGGTCGGCCGCGCGCATCACCCGCACGGCCTTCACGGTGACCAGCTCGGGATCGCCCGGGCCCACACCGACGCCGATCAGCTTCATGCGACGCTCCTCCGCCGGTGGTCGGGGCCGTCCCACCCGGCCCGGCTCGACCACCCGCCGTGAGAACTCATGATCCGTCGCGATCCGGCGCAGACGCCGGACCGTCGCTCCGCGACACGCGGGGCAAACTTCCCGAATCGCCGTTTTTGTCGGCCGTCGCGATGTCATTCCCGTCAGCGGTGGTGCCGTTCTCCTTCATCGACGCCACACCTGGTGCCACCGCCTCGTCGGTGCCCTCGTCGCCATCGGCCCTCCGGTCGGGCCCGATCCCGGCGGCCTCGTGCGCCGCATCGTCGGACCCGGCGCCGTTCTTCACGGCGTCCCGCGTGCCGCTCTTCACGGCGTCGCGCGTGCCGGCTGCCACGGCGTCCTGCTCGGCACGCGTGCGGGCGGCGGCGGCGTCGGCCTCCGCCCGGGCCCGGGCCGCAGCCGCGTCCGCCGCTTCCCGGTCCTCACCGGATCCACCCGCCGGCACCACCGCCGTGGGCGTCTCGTCGCCGGCCGGCTCGATAGCGGTCGGGGTCGGGGTCGGCTCGACCGCGGTCGGGGTCGCCGCCGGCGGCTCGATAGCGGTCGGGGTCGGTACGGCCGGCTCGACCGCGGTCGGGGCGGGGGCCACGGCCGTCGGGGCGGCCGAGGCCGGGTCGGCGGGGGTGTCGATCTTCGTGGGGGCGGGGTCGGCGGACGCGGGCGGTAGCGCGCGCGGAGCGTCGACCAGGGTGTTCGACGGACCGGCAGCGACGGCGGGCAACGCACGACGCTGCAGGCGCGCCGCCGCATCGACCAGCCGGCGCGCGATCACCGGATGCGCGGCCCAGTGCAGGTGCAGGTAGGACGCGTGAATCCCGTCCTGCACGAACCCCTCCGGCGGGCGCCCCTGCCACTGCCAGGCCGGCCGCGCCCCGGCCCGCGGCTCCACCTGCGTGCGGTGGAACACGTGCCCGTGCACCCGCGTCCCTTCCGGCAGCAGCTGCGAATCCGAGATCGCCACCGCACTCCGATAACCGAGCGTGAGGTTGGGCGTCATCCCCGCCTCGGCGTCGAGCACACCGCACATCGGCTTGCCGTCCAGCGACTTGGTCAGCCAGAGCAGCCCGGCGCACTCCGCGGCGATCGGCGCCCCGGACGCCGCCAGCTCACGCACCGCCTTCTTCAACGGCTCGTTCGCGCTCAGCGCCTCGGCGTGCACCTCGGGGAACCCACCCCCGACGACCAGCCCGGCCGCACCCTCCGGCAACGACTCGTCGTGCAGCGGGTCGAACCGCGCCACGACCGCCCCGGTGGCTTCCAGCAGCTCGACCGTCTCGGCGTAACCGAAAGTGAACGCCGCTCCGGCGGCGACCGCGATCACCGGACGCTCCGACACCCGGCCGCCGACCGCTTCGGACGGCGACCACGGGTCGGCCGACACCGGCGGAGCCGACCGCGCGAGCCACAGCAGCCGGTCCAGGTCCACGCTCTCGGCGACGATCCGCCCCATCGCGTCGACGGCCTCGGTCGCTTCCTGGCTGCGCTCCGCGACCGGCACCAGGCCCAGGTGCCGCGACGGCGTCGAGATCGCGTCGCGCCGACGCAACGCCCCGAACACCGGCGTGCCGATCTCCTCGCACGCGTCACGCAGGATCTTCTCGTGCCGCTCGGAGCCGACCCGGTTGAGGATCACCCCGCCGAGCCAGACGCTCGGCTCGTACGTGCGGAACCCGTGCACCAGCGCGGCGACCGACCGGCCCTGCGCCGACGAGTCCACGACGAGCACGACCGGCGCCCGGAGCGCGGCCGCGACCTGCGCGGTCGAGCCGAGGTCACCGTGCCCGACCGCGCCGTCGTAGAGGCCCATGACGCCCTCGACGACCGCGAGGTCGGCACCGGCGGCACCGTGCGCGAACAGCGGGCCCATCAGGTGCGGGCCGACGAGATACGGGTCCAGGTTGCGACCCGGCCGCCCGGAGGCCAGGGCGTGGTAGCCGGGGTCGATGTAGTCCGGGCCGACCTTGTGCGGACTGACCCGCAGGCCACGCGCTTTGTACGCGGCGAGGAGCCCGGTCGCGACGGTGGTCTTGCCGTGGCCGGACGCCGGGGCGGCGATGACGAGGCGGGGGACGACGGTCACCACTCGATTCCCTTCTGGCCCTTCTGCCCGGCGTCCATCGGGTGCTTGACCTTCGTCATCTCGGTGACCAGGTCAGCAGCTTCGAGAAGGGACGGATGGGCATCACGGCCGGTGATCACGACATGTTGGCTGCCGGGGCGGTTCCCCAGCGTCTCCACCACATCATCGACGTCGACCCAACCCCACTTCATGGGATAAGTGAACTCATCCAGGACATACAGGCCGTAATTTTCGGCAGCCAGATCACGCTTGATCTGCTCCCAGCCTTCGGCCGCGTCGCGCGCGTGGTCCTGCTCGGTGCCCGCGCGCTGGATCCAGGACCAGCCTTCGCCCATCTTGTGCCAGGTCACGGGCGCGCCGGTGCCGGTCTGCGCGTGGTACTCGCCGAGCGCGGTGAGCGCGTCCTCCTCCCCCACCCGCCACTTCGCACTCTTCACGAACTGGAAGACGCCGATCGGCCAGCCGGCGTTCCAGGCCCGCAGCGCGAGCCCGAACGCCGCCGTGGACTTGCCCTTCCCGGGGCCGGTGTGGACGGCCAGGATCGGGCGGCGGCGGCGCTGGCGGGTGGTGAGGCCGTCGTTCGGGACGGTGGTCGGTTTGCCCTGCGGCATCAGGCTGCTCCCCTCGCGACACCGGCCAGGTTGTCGGCGTTCAGTTCCTCGAGCCGGAACGCGGTGGCCCCGAGGTGCACGGCGAGTTCCTGCGCGAGCCCCAAGCGGATCGGCCCGTTCTCGCAGTCGACGACGACGGACGCGGTGCCCTCGGCGGCCAGGTACGCGGCGGCGCGGCGGGCGGCGGCTCTGGCGTCCGGACCGTAGGTGGCCCGGCCGTCGGTGACCACGACGAGCAGCGGACGTCGGTGCGGGTTACGTCGTCGCTCGATCTTCAGGACCTCGGCCGACTTGACGAGCCCCTGGGCGAGCGGGGTCCGGCCGCCGGTCGGAAGCTCCTCGAGGCGGCGCGCGGCCACTTCGACGCTGCCGGTGGGCGGTAGCGCGAGCGTCGCGGTGTCCCGCCGGAACGTCACCAGGCCGACGGTGTCGCGACGCTGGTAGGCGTCGAGCAGTAACGACAGCACCGCGCCCTTGACCGCGGCCATCCGCTGCCGCGCGGCCATCGAACCGGACGCGTCGACGCAGAACAGGATCGTGTTGCTCTCCCGACCGCGGCGGACGGCGGCGCGCAGGTCCTGCTTCTCGAGCCGGAGGCCGGCGGTGCGTCCGCGGGCTTTCTGGTGCGGCGCCGCCGCCAGCAACGTCGCGATCAGGTGGACGTCGGTCACCGGGCCGTCGGTGCGGGTGGAGCGCACCACGCGGCCGCGGCGGGCCTCGGCCTGCGAGCGGCGGCCGGAGGCGTCGGACTGGGAGCGCCCGATGCCGGGCACGGTGAGCAGCTTGGTGCGGTACGGGTTGGTGGCGCGGACCGCGGCTTGTTCGGCGGCGGCGAGCCGGCGCGGCCGATCGTCGGTGTCGTCGTCGGCGGCCCGGTCGGCCGGGGCTTGCGGTCCGGACGGAGGCGGGCCGTCGTGCGGTGCGCTCGGGGCCGCGTCGGGCTGACGCCGGTCGGGGCCGCCCTGGTTCGCGTCGGCCTCGGTCGCGTCGCTGTCGGTCGCGTCGCCGTCGGCTTGACCACCGTGGTCCGGGTCGTCGTCGTCCGGGCCGCCGTCGTCCGGGCCGCCGGGGTCGTCCGGCCCGCGGCCCGGGTCGTCGTCGGGGTCGTCGTCCGGGTCGTTGTCGGCGGCTTCCTGCAGGGCCTTGTCGAGCTGGTCCTGGTCGAGGCCGGGAGCGTCGAACGGGTTGCGCCGGCGGCGGTGCGGCAGGGCCAGCTCGGCGGCGCTCCGGATGTCGTCGTCGGTGACGTGGTCACGCGCGTGCCAGGCGGCCAGCGCGACGGCCGTCCGCGCGGTGACGAGGTCGGCCCGGAGCCCGTCCACGTCGAAGGCGGCGCACACCGCACTGATCCGGCGCAGGGCGGCGTCGCTCAGCACGACGTCGGCCAGCCGGGCGCGCGCCTCGACGATGTGGCCCGCCAGTTCCGCGTCGTGCTCGGCCCACCGGGCCGCGAAGCCCTCCGGGTCGGCCTCGTAGGCCAGCCGGCGGCGCACGACCTCGGCCCGTTCCGCGGGGTCGCGGCTGGCGGTGACCTCCACCGTGAGCCCGAACCGGTCGAGCAACTGCGGGCGGAGCTCGCCCTCCTCCGGGTTCATCGTGCCGACCAGCAGGAACCGGGCCGCGTGCCGCACCGAGACGCCGTCGCGCTCGACGTACGCGCGGCCCATGCCGGCCGCGTCGAGCAGCGTGTCGACCAGGTGGTCGGCGAGCAGGTTGACCTCGTCGACGTAGAGCACGCCCCGGTGCGCGGCCGCGAGCAGCCCGGGCTGGTAGGCCCGCACGCCTTCGGTGAGCGCCCGCTCGAGGTCGAGCGCACCCACCAGCCGGTCCTCGGTGGCACCCACCGGCAACTCCACCAGCCGGGCGGGCCGGCTCTCGGCGGTCACGTCGGCGTGGGGGCCATCCGGGCACTGGGGGTCCGGAGAGGCGGGGTCGCAGGCGAAGCGGCAGCCGGCCACCACCGTGACCGGTGGGAGCAGGGCGTGCAGCGCCCGGACCACCGTCGACTTCGCGGTGCCCTTCTCGCCCCGGGCGAGCACACCGCCGATTGCCGGCGAAACGGCGTTGAGCGTCAACGCCAAGCGCAGGTCGTCCAGCCCGACGACCGCGGAGAACGGATAGGGCGGAGTCACCCGCCGATCACGCACGAGGGCATGCCAGGATCCTTCCCGCGGGTGTCCGCGCCCGCGTGTGCGATGGCCTGCGAGCAGGCTCGCAGGGAGCGGACGCAGTGTCCTGGCTCCCGGATCGAAGCGTGTCCTCGGCCTTCCAGCCGTTACCGGCCGTGACCGTTGAGTGAGGTCGGCTCCCCGGTGACAGTGGCGGGACCGCGCCGGATTCTCACCGGTCTTCCTGCCCTCCGCTCGCGGTAACTCTGACTCACCACGCGCCCGCCGTCAAAGGCGCGAGACGTGCGTCACCGCCTCAGAGCCGCAGCGACGCGGACTCACGCCGGGCCGCGGCCAGCTCCGCTTCCACCTCCTCGTCGGTGAGCTGCGGGAACGAACGGTAGTGGTACCCGACGGCCCGGAACTCCGGCGGCGCGGCGACGCACACCACCGCGTCGGCCTCGGCGCCGAGCATCGCCACCGCCTGCGGCGCGCACACCGGTGCCGCGAACACCAGGTGGCCGGGCCGCAGCACGCGCAGTGACCGCAGCGCGGCCCGCGCGGTGGCCCCGGTCGCGAGCCCGTCGTCCACCACGACCACGGTGCGCCCCGTCACCACCGGCGCCGGCCGTCCGTCGCGGTACCGCTCGGTGCGACGCACCGCCTCGGCGCGCTCGCGCTCCACGTCGGGCTCGAGTTCCTCCAGCGTGAGGCCCACCTGACCGAGCAGTCCCCGGTCGAAGAGCGCCGGCCCGTCCACGGTGACCGCCCCGACGGCCAGCTCGCGGTGCCACGGCACCCCGATCTTCCGCGCGACGACGACGTCCAACTCGCCGTGGACCGCGGCGGCCACGGTGCGTGCGATCGGAACACCACCGCGCGGCAGCCCCAGCACGAGTGGCACCTCGTGCTCCTTGAGATGGTCGGCCACGGCGACCGCCAGCGCACGGCCCGCCTCGGCCCGATCAGCGAAGTAGTCCGACATATGACACCTCCGGATACCGGTGATTACCCGGCTTCCCCAGGTCACACGCCTCCGAGACCACGTTCCCGAGCCAGGAGCAACGCCTCCGCCCGGCTTGGCACCCCGAGCTTCGTCAGCATGTTGGCGACGTGGTTCCGCACGGTTTTCGGACTCAGGACCAGCCGCCGCGAGATCGTCGTGTTGTCGTACCCCCGGGCCACCAGGTCGAGCACCTCGCGCTCACGGTCGGTGAGTTCGGGGAACGGCACCGGCCCGGCGGTGCGGGCGCCGGACAGGTAGCTGATCGCCCGCGCGGCGACCTGCGGACCGAGAATGACCTCGCCGTTCGCGACCGCCCGAACGGCCCGCTCGACCTCGGCCGGCGTCGCTCCTTTGAGCAGGTAGCCACGAGCACCGGCGCGGACCGACGCGACGACCGACTCGTCGTCCTCGAGCATCGTGACGACGAGGACACGCAGGTCGGGCCACCGCCGGATCAGTTCCCGGGTGGTCTCGACGCCGGAGTCGCCACCCAGATGCAGATCCATGATCACCACGTCGACGCCAGGGCCGGGGTCCGTACCCGAGCCGGAGCCGAGGTCGGGCGTGGGGCCGGAGCCGACACCAGGGCCGGGGCTGGTGCCCGAGCCGGAGCCGGGGCCGGGGCCGGGGCCGGGGCTGACGCCAGGGTCGGAGCTGACGCCAGGGCCGGGGCTGACGCCAGGGCCGGGGCCGGAGCCGGAGCTGACGCCAGGGCCGGAGCTGACGCCAGGGCCGGAGCTGACGCCAGGGCCGGAGCTGGTGCGAGGGCCGGGGGCGGGGCTGGTGCCGGGGCTGATCGCGGCTAGGGCCTCGGCTCGGGAGGCTGCCTGCGCCACCACCTGGATGCCGTCGAGGCTGCTCAGCAGGGCTGCCATCCCGAGCCGGAACACCGGGTGGTCGTCTACGACCGCCACCCGGATGACCTCGCCGGGGCGCGTCACGGCGCGGCCAGCGGCAGCACGGCAGTGATCCGGGTGCCACCGGTCGGGGCTGGCCCGACCTCGAACGTGCCGCCCTGTTCCTCCGCACGTTCGCGCATGGAGCGGGTCCCGACACCGGGCACGGCGTCGGGCCGCACCCCCGTGCCGTCGTCCTCGACCTCGATCCGGAGCTCGTCCGCGGCCGCCACGACCTCGACCGAGCAGCCGGACGCGTCGGCGTGCCGGGCGACGTTCATCACCGCCTCCGCGACGATGCCGTACGCGGCGCCGGCCGGCGTCGGTTCGAGCGCTTCGGTGCCCGCGCAGCGCACCCGCACGTCGAGGCCGCCCTCCGCGTGCCGGGACGCGAGCTCGGCCAGCGCCGCCTCCAGTCCCAGCTCGTCGAGGATCGGTGGCAGCAGGTTGTGGGAGAGCGCGCGCACGTCTTCGACGCGTCCGTCGAGCTCGTCCTGGAGGGCGGCGAGCAGCGTGCCCGCGGCTTTCGGGTCGCTCCCGATCAGGTTTCGTGCCCCCTGCAGACCGAGCCGGATGCCGGCGAGCGACGGCCCGAGACCGTCGTGCAGCTCGCGCCGGATGACCCGCCGCTCCTCCAGCCGCACGGAGGTCAGCCGCGCTCTGGCGTCGGCCAGATCCTGGGACGCTCGGGCGAGCACGACGCCCGCCGCCACGACCGACGCGAGCTCGTCGAGCGAGCGCAGCGCGCGAGCATCGAGCGCCTCACCGGGCGGAGCGGTGAGGCGCAGGACGCCGACCTCGGAGCCGCGGTGACGCAGCGGCACCAGCAGCGGCGACGCGGTCGGCGAGCCCCAGGACGCCGCGGGCACGCCCTCGACCTCGAGCGCCACCGACTCCAGGCGCAGCGCGTGCCCGACGCTCTCGACCAGCCCGTCGAGCAGCTCCTCGGGGCTCTGCGCGCCGCCGAGGTGCCGGCCGAGACGACGCACGGCCCGTTCGGGCTCGGCCGCGTCGCCGTAGACCAGTCGCCGGACCCGGCCCTGCAGCCAGAGCCGGGACGGTTGCACCGCGACCGCGACGACCGCGGCGGCCACGATCTGGGCGATGCCGTCGCCGGGGAGCAGCCGGGTGAGCACGGCGGTGACCGCGACGTAGACGATCACCAGACCGACGGTGAGCAACCCGCCCAGCACGGCCCGGCTGATCGCCAGGTCCAGCCCCCACATCCGCTGACGCAGCACCGCGACCAGGATCGCCGCCGGAAACACCGCTTGGGCGGCGAGGTGCAGCACCGGGGTGAACCAGATCGGGGCCGCGACGACTCCGACCAGGGCCAACGGTAGGAACGAGAGTGCCATGAGCGCGGTGCCGGCGGCGAGCCAGCCGAGGCCGACGCGTTCGCCGGCGGGGCCGCGGAACCGGCGCCGGGTGACGTCGGCCGCCGCCAGTAGACCGACGGCGACGGACGCGGTGGCCAGGACGACGACGGGGCTCGGGGATTCGGGCTGCGTCAGGTTCACGCCGAGGAAGCCGACGCTCACCGCACCGCCCAGGCTGACGCCGGCCCGGCCGATGCGGTCGAGCGGATGATCACGCACGAGCCAGGGCACGACCAGGAAGATCGCCATCGTGCCGGGCACCCAGCCGACGCTGATCAGGTTCGCGGCCAGGCCGGTGCCGGGCAGTGACCGCTGCGCTCCGAGCGCGGCGTAGGCCATCGCGAGCGCCGAGACGCCACCGCCCAGGGCCATCAGCGCGACCAGCCACGGCACCGGGTGCCGGCGGCGGGAGAGCGTCAGCCCGGCGACCGTTCCGTACACGGCGGCCACCGTGGCGTCGACGGTGAAGAACCAGAGCAGTTCGTTCACCGGTGGCCGGGCCGCGAGCAGCAGTACCGCCGAGCCGACCGCCAGCAGCCAGGCCAGCGCCGTGACCGCGGCCGCCACCCGGGGCGTGCCGTCAGTGCCCGGGCCGGCGTTCTCGCTGGCCAGGGCGCTGACAGTGGCGGTGGTCACGGTCGATGACCGTACCGTCGGCGTACGACATTTCCGGTCGGGAATCAGACGTGACGCCGGTCGGCGAACAGGAAGCCCAGCGCGGTGACGAGCAGCCACACCGGGCCGGTGAAGCCGGCCATGTACTGCAGCGGCGAGATGCCGGCCACCAGCGTCAGGCCGCCGAGCACGACGCCCACCCAGCCGATCCAGCGCGGCGCGGCCGAGTGCTTGAGCGCGGCCGCGGCCACCGCGACGCCCGCGAGCCCGGCCCCGACCCACAGCCACGGGATCGTCGCGATCCAGTGGGCGTAGAAGTCGCCGGACTCGGCCACCAGCTCACCCTTGGGCGCGTTGGCCCCGAACACGAACTCAGTGGTCAGGCCGCTGCCCAGCAGCCCGGCCACCGACACGAGCCCGAGGCCGGACGCGGCGACGGACGGCAGCAGGCTCCCCACCGGGGCCTGCGCCTCCAGCCGGCGCTTGAGGCCGGCCGCGAACACCACGAGCAGGAGCGCGGTGACGATCGTCAGCGTGTGGGTGACGAGGATCGCGACCGTCTGGTCGGCCAGCCGCTCGACCACCTTCTCCGGGTCACCGATGGTGTCGGGGGCGTAGCCGGCGTCGATGGTCAGGCTGGTCTGGATGCTCGCGACCCCGGTGACGCCGGCGGCGACGCCGATCGCGGCCCAGGTGCGGGTGGCGGACTTGTTCTGCTCGCGAGTGGGGGTGGCGGTATACGTGGTGGTCATCGGGGGTTCTCCTTCGGTTGGGAACACCGTGCGACGCCCGGCGTCCCGAGTTCGAGGGCGCCGAGCCCGACTTCCCGGGCTCCCCTACTGGCCGGTTAACCTCTGTTCATGGCGATCTCCACGGAGGCGCAAGCCTGGACCACCGACGTACTCGGTGAGCCGTACGAACAGCGCACGATCCCGCTCGGTCGCGACGACCAGGGCGAGGTCGTGGCGACGCTGATCCGCCGCCGCGCGGAGCAGCCCACCGGACGCGCCGTGCTGCACGTCCACGGATTCGTCGACTACTTCTTCCAGACCCACCTCGCCGACCGCCTGGTCGAGGAGGGCTTCGACTTCTACGCCATCGACCTGCGCAAATACGGCCGGAGCCTGCGTCCGCACCAGACGCCGTACTTCTGCCGAAGCCTCACCGAGTACTTCGCCGACCTCGATGCGGCGGTCGACATCATCCGCGGTGAGGACGCGCACGAGACCGTGCTGGTCCACGCCCACTCCACCGGCGGTCTGATCGCGCCGCTGTGGGCGCACCGGCACCGCACCGAGTCGCTTGTCGACGGCATCGCGTTGAACAGCCCGTTCTTCGACATGAACCAGCCGCGGATGCTGCGCAACGCGATCGACTACTTCGCCGCGCCCCTCGGCACGTTCCGCCCGTACCAGGTGATGCCGGCGCCCTCGTCGAACTACTACGGGCGCAGCCTGCACCGCGACCACAACGGCGAGTGGGACTACGACCTCGCCTGGAAGCCGATGTCCGGCGTGCAGATCCACGCCGGGTGGCTACGCGCGATACGGAACGGACACCGCCGGATCGAGGCCGGCCTCGCGATCGAGGTGCCGGTCTTCGTAGCGTGCTCCACGGCCACGTTCCGGTCGTCGCGGTGGGACGAATCGGTGCTGCGGACGGACGCGGTGCTCGACGTCGAACACATCGCGAGCCGCGCGCACCGGCTCGGCCGCCAGGTCACGCTGGTACGCATCGAGAACGGTGTGCACGACCTCGCGTTGTCCGCCGCTCCGGTGCGTGACCGCTATCTCGAAGAACTTCTACGCTGGGTAGAGGCCTACGTTTGAGCGGGAGTAGCGTCAGACCGTGTACCGCTTCCTGCTGAGCCCGAAGTGGGTTGCCGCGTTCCTGCTGTGCGTCCTGGCCGCCCTGGTCTGCGTACGGCTCGCGCACTGGCAGCTCGACCGGCTCGACCAGAAGCGGGCGATCAACGCGTCGATCACCGCGGCGCGCAACGCGTCCCCGATGCCGCCCGCGGCGGTGCTGAGCACGTCGTCGGCGCCGGGGAAGCGGCAGGAGTACAGCCGGGTGCAGGTCTCCGGCCAGTACGACGCCGAGCGTGAGGTGTTGGTCCGCAACCGGACCTTGAACGCCACCCTGGGCTACTAC
This sequence comes from Cryptosporangium arvum DSM 44712, assembly GCF_000585375.1. NCBI lineage: Bacteria > Bacillati > Actinomycetota > Actinomycetes > Cryptosporangiales > Cryptosporangiaceae > Cryptosporangium > Cryptosporangium arvum. The sequence continues at coordinate 1,467,085 of NZ_KK073874.1, read as the reverse complement.
GTCCTGACGCCGCTGCGCACGACCGACGGCCCGGTGCTGTGGGTGGTGCGGGGCTGGGTCGAGGCCGGTTCCGGCGGCGCGACCCAGATCCCGACGACCGATCCGGCGCCCGGCGGAACCGTGACGATCATCGGGCGGGTCCGCAAGCCCGAGAGCGGGTCCACCGGCTCGGTGCAGGTCAGCGGCCGGAACCTGATCACCCGAATCACGCCGGACGCCTTGACGGCCGGTGGTGGCTCCGCCTACGACGCGTTCGTCGAGCTCGTCTCGCCCGCCGACCCGTCGTTGGAGGCGCTCCCGGCACCGGACGATCTCGACGAAGGCCCCCACCTGGCGTACGCCGTCCAGTGGTACCTGTTCGCGGTCATGTTCATCGTCGGCTACGGCATTTTCGCGCGGAACTACGCCCATCGCGACGACGACCCGCGCGCCACCGTCGCCGAGCCGGAGACCGTGGCGGTCGAAGCCCCCTAGAGTGCCTGCATGGCGCCGATGCTCGAAGGCTTCGACCGATTCGACTTCACGCACCACGGCGTGACCCATCCGGTGTACCGGGCCGGCAACGGCCCCGCGGTGATCGTGATCGCGGAGATCCCGGGCATCACGCCGCGGGTGATCGAGTTCGCCCAGCGGGTGGCCGCGCTCGGGCTCACCGTCTACTTGCCATCACTGTTCGGGATCCCCGGGCGCGCGCCGGACGGCAAGGCCATGGCGACGGCGCTGCGTCACGTCTGCGTCTCCCGGGAGTTCACGCGCTTGGCGCTCCGCAAGGCGTCCCCGGTGACCGTGTGGCTGCGTGCGCTGGCCAAGCAGGCCCACGAGGAGTCGGGCGGCCCCGGCGTCGGCGCGGTCGGCATGTGCTTCACCGGCGGGTTCGCGCTGGCGATGGCCGTCGACCGGCGGATGCTCGCACCGGTGCTGGCCCAGCCGTCGCTGCCGTTCCCGCTGGGCGCGGCCCGCAAGTCCGACGTCGGGCTGGACACCGCGTCGCTGGCCCGGGTGAAGGAACGCTGCGCCGACGAGGGACTGTGCGTGCTCGGGCTCCGCTTCACCGGCGACGGCATCTCGCCCCCCGAGCGCTTCGACCGGCTACGGCGAGAACTGGGCGACGGTTTCGTCGGCGTGGAGATCCCGTCGTCGACCGTGCCGGCCGGGCCGAAAGCCCACTCGGTGCTGACCGAGGATCTGGTGGACGAGCCCGGGCATCCGACGCACGAGGCGCTGGAGCAGGTGCTGCAGTTGTTCCGGGATCGGCTGCTGGTGTGATCTGTGATGCCGGAGGGGCGCTCACCGTTCGTGCGGTGAGCGCCCCTCCCGGTGCTGGTCAGCGGCCGCTGTTGCCGTTTTCGTGCATCATTTCGCCGTGGGTGCGGGCGTCCCAGACGAGGGTCGGGCCGCTACGGAGCGCGGTCGGTTGATCGTCGTCGTCCCGGCGTTCGCGACGGTTTTGGTCGCGGGGATCGCGGTCCCGTGGGTCGCGGGGGTTTTGGCCTCGGGGGTCGCGGTCGCGGGGTGCGCGGTCGCGGAATTCGCGATTGTCGTCGCCGGGTCCAGCCGGCCACTCCGGAGTACCGGGCCATCCACCGGCCGACGGGGGCCCGAACTGACCGGGACCACTCGCGGGCGGACCACCCGCGGGGGGACCACCCAGGGGCGGACCGCCCGGAGGCGGACCACCGAAGGCCGGCCGGTCCGACGGCGGACCACCGAAGGCGGGACCGTCCGACGGCGGGCCGCCAAAGGCGGGACCGTCCGACGGCGGACCACCGAACACCGGGCCGCTCGGGGGCGGGCCACCGAAGGCCGGTCCGTCCGGGCTCGGACCGCCGAAGGCGCCATCGCCCCGCGGTCCGCCGGGCACGGGTCGACCGGGCCGCGGCCCTCCGAACGAACCGTCAGGCCCGCCCACGGGCGGCCCTCCGAACGAGCCGTCCGGTCCCGGCGGGCCCCCGAAAACGGGCCCTCCTTGCGGACCGCCGAACCGACCATCCGGCCCACCGGTGGGCGGACCGCCGAACACGGGCCCACCCGAAACCGGCGGGCCTCCGAAGGGGCTCTCGGGCCCGGGACCACCGAAGGCGCCGTCGTCCGGACCAGGTCCGCCGAACGCACCGTCCGGCCGCGGACCACCGAAGGCGGGTCCGTCCGGTCGCTGACCACCGAACGCGGGTCCGTCCGGCCGCGGACCACCGAACGCGGGTCCGTCCGGCCGCGGACCACCGAACGCGGGTCCGTCCGGACCCGGACCAGCAAACGCGGGCCCGTCCGGACCCAGATCGCCGAACTGCGCGCCGCCGGCTTGGGGGCCGCGCGCTTGAGGGCCGCCGAACGCCGGGCCGCCGGACGTGGGCCCAGCCGGCCGCCGCTCGTCGGATCCCCGGCGCCGATCGCCCCGGTCCCAATCGCTGGGCGGGGGCGGCGGCACCTCCCACTCGCTACCCCCGAAGCCATCCGGACGCCGGAACTGAGCATCCGCCGCTTCCGGCGGAACCCCGATCTCGGTCGGCCGCGGCGGCGGGGCTCCCATCCCGGTGGGAGCACCGAAGTCAGCGGGACGAGGAATCGGCCCACTGGACCGGTTCGGCCCACCGAAGTCCGCCTGCCGTGGCACCGGTCCACTCGAGTCCGGCCCCGAAGGCACAACACCGAGCGGCCCAGGCCCAGCCGGCCCGAACCCGTTCGGACCGTCGCCGCCGGGTCCACCCCGCCCGAACGGCGGTTCCGACCCATCCGAGCTCGGCCCCCGACCGAAGAACGACCCGTCCGGCCCATCAGGACCAGGACGCCCGAACCCGTTCGGACCGGGGCCGTCGGGCCCGGGGCGACCAAACGCCGGACCATCCGGACCATCAGGACCGGGACGGCCGAACACAGGACCATCCGGACGGTCGGGGCCGGGGCCAGGTCGACCGAACGCGGGTCCGTCCGAACGGTCGGGGCCGGGACCGGGACCGGGTCGACCGAACGCGGGTCCGTCCGGGGCGGGTCGATCAAACGCGGGTCCGTCCGCATTGGGCCGACCGAACGCGGATCCGTCAGCATCGGGGCGACCGAACTGGTTCGGGCCGGGGCCGTCCGGAACGGGCCCAGCCGGACCACCGAACGGCGCACCGCCCGGCGGGAACGACGGCACCGGGTGCGTACCGGTCACGCTGACCCGGCCGGGACCAGCCGGACGCCCGGACCGCGGCGACCGAGCCACCGGAATCTCGCTGGTGTCGTCCTCGGCATCGTCGTACGGCGGTCGCGGCAACGGCGGACCGGACCGCGGGCTCACCGGCGGAGCGCTGACCGGCCCGCCCAGCCCCGGCAACTCTCCGGTCGGCCGCTCGAACGACAGCACATCGCGGTCCCGGCTGAACCGCGGATCCGGCACCGGCGGCTGGTCGCCCTGCTCACGAGGATCACGCAGGTCACGAGGATCACGCGGGTCACGCCCTCGACTGGGACGTCCACCGTCGGAGAACTCGTCCGGGAAGCCTCGGAACTGGTCCGGCCGAGCGCCAGGCTCACCCCCGGGCCCTCGACGCCCGGCATCGTCCCGCCCGACCTCCCGAAGCCCCGGCTCACGCGAATTCGAACCTGCCTCGCGGCCGATCGCCTCACGCCGCCCCTGGTCACGACCGTCACGCCCGATCTCACGGAGGCCCGGCTCGAGCGGCCCCCCATCACGCGGGAACCCTTCCCGAGGACCAGCGTCACGCGGGCCACCGTCACGAGGACCACCGTCACGCGGGCCACCATCACGCGGGCCACCATCACGCGGGCCACCGTCACGCGGGAAGCCCTCCAAAGGGCCACGAGCAGCCGGGAAACCCTCTAGCGGACCCCGGGAACTCGGGAAGCCCTCCAGAGGACCTCGCTCACGCGGACCACCGTCATTCGGGAAACCGTCGAGTGGACCACGGTCCATCGGAAAGCTCTCGAGAGGGCCACGATCGCTCGGGAAACCCTCCAGGGGGCCACGCTCACGCGGACCGCCCTCGCCCGGGAATCCGTCGCCAGGAGCACCGGCACGCAGGCCGGGTTCGCGGAAGGCGGGCCCGCGATCGCCGGCGTCCCGAAGACCCGGATCGCGCGGACCGGAACCCGACTCGCGACCAATCGGCTCGGGCTCACGCCCAGCCGACTCGCGACCCTCCCGGCCGCCCACCTCACGCAGCCCTGGATCACGAGGACCACCGTCACGAAGCCCACCATCACGGGGACCACCAGCACGAGGGCCGCCAATATTCGGGGCAGCATCGCGGAGCCCACCGCCGCGCGGAGCACCATCACGGGGCCCGCCGGCAGTCGGGCCGACGTCGAGAGGACCGCCAGCACGCGGATCACCGTCACGAGGCCCACCAGCGCCCGGCCCACCATCACGCGGACCGCCAGCACCTGGCCCACCATCGCGAGGGCCGCCGACACGCGGGCCAGGCTCGCGGAGCCCTTCGACACGCGGACCGGAATCGCGAAGCCCATCAGCACGCGGCCCGAGATCGCGCGGACCTCCGGCAACCGCGCCGGCGTCGCGGGGAGCCCCGTCACGTGGGTCGGGCGCGCGGGTGCCGGACGGCGGGCCGAACTCCGGGGGTGCACCGAGCACCGTGGTCGGAGGCGGACCGGCGACCACGGGAGGCTCGCCGAGCCCTGGTCCGGCGTCACCGTTCGAGCGTGCGGCAACCGCGTCCGGCTCCGGGCGACCCGGCTTCGACGGGCCGCTCGGCGGAATCGGACCGCTCACCGGGTACGGGCCGCGCCGGGGCTTCTCCGGACCCGGGCGTCCACCGCGGTCACCCGACGGCATCGGACGGCGCGGCTGGGTGAGGCGCACCCCTGTCTCGCTGGGCGGCGCATCCGGCGTCGATGGTTGTCCGTGGCGACCTCCCGACGGCTGCGACGAGAACGGATCCTCGTCCAGGCCACCGGTGAGGGTTGCGATCGGGTCGTTCAGCGGGTCGACGGGGCGGATCTCTGCGGTCCGGTCGGTCGGTTCGTCCACGGCCGCGTGTGAGGTCGGTGGTCCGAGCCGTCGCACCGTCGGAGTGTCCGCGGCGCCGTGACGCCCCGCATCGGGCCGGTCGCCCGACGCACCGATCGTCTCCGGACGAACAGCGCCGCCCGCACGTGCGGGATCGTCGAAGCGCGCGGCGGTCCCCGGGCGGACGGGCTCGTCCCCTCGCGCGGGGCCATCCGGCCGCACCGGCTCCGGCCGCCGATCGCCGCCCGTGGACACGACACTCAGCCCGCTCACCGGCGAAACCGGCCGCGCCGGACCATCGGCACGACCCAGGTCGTCGTCCCCCGGACGAGCCGAACCGCTGCCGACGGCGTCAGCACGATCCGGCGTGTCGCCAGGGCCGCGGCCCGGTCCCGGCTCGTCGGTACGGCCCGAGGAGCCGTCCTGGGTCGGCGCGTCGGAGCTACTCGTTCCCGCCCCGCTGCCGACCACGGTCAGGCCCGGCCCCCGAGCGGGACTCACCGGCTCCGCACCGATCCGACGCGCCGCGCGGCCACCGCGCACGACCGCAGACCGCCCCGGCTCGTCACCGGCAGCCCCGCTCGGCTCGGGGGACGACGTCGCAGGGGGGTGGGGTTCCGCCGGGCCGTCCGTCACCGGAGGCAACGGCTCCCGTCCCGTCGGAGTCCCGCCCGCACCCTGCGGACGACCCGCTCCGTCCCGAGTACCCGGCCCGGACTTACCACGCGAACTGAGCTCGGAGATGAGCTCGGACAACGGACTGGGCCCACCGAGCGCGGCCGCCCCGGTGTCCGGCGCAGCCAAGGGCGTAGGAACAGCACCATCGGGAGCCGCGGTCACCGGAGGCTTCGGCCCGGGACGCGGCTCCGCCCCCAACCCGCTCGGGTACGGCACCGACGAGTAAGGCCGGCTCTGCGTGGCGTCGCTCTGCTCGACGTCGGTATCAACACGGCCGAAACCGGACGACCGACCGAAACCATGTCCTTGGTCGCCGATGTCCAACAAAAGCGTGCCCACCGAGGAGCGCCAGACGCCCAATGTGGACACGGTCAGCGGAAGACCATTCTCCACCAGCAGCTGGAACGTGGCGGTGGTGCGATCGGCCAGCTCACCGGCGACCAGCACCAGCTTGGGGTTGCCCGCGAGCTTGCTGATGCCTTCGTCCTCGGAGAACCGCTGCCAGTCGCTCCAGAAGATGTCCTCGCCGCGCCAGTACAGCGACGCGAGTTCCTCCAGAGTGGCCGCGCGGGCCCAACCGAAATACTCGAGACACTCCGCTAACTCGTTGCGGTCGACGCGCTGCCGTGCGTGTATAACAACGAGGCGGCCCTCGCTGTCCACGGCGATGAGCGTGGGGTTGCCGCCTGCGCTGAGCGTCGGGCGCTGCTGGATGCGAAGTAATCGGGTGCCGTAGACGGGATCAGGGTCACGCCATAACGCGTCCTCGATCTGCCGGTCGAAGTCTCCGACCGCTTGGTCCAGTCGCTGAAGCGGGACCAGGCCGTCGGGCCCGACCTCGAAGAGCGGCATGAAGTCCTAACCTCCTACATCGGTTCGACACCGACGATCCGCCCGGTTCAGTCGTCGCGCCGCACCGCATCCGGGTCGTGAGTCACCCGACGAGGTACGCCGGAAGACCGCTGGTAGCCCCGGACATCTGTGTTCGGGTCGTTACCCGGCGACCTGTTCCGCTAAAGGCCGCTTTCGCAGCCTGCCACACTCGTGGTGATCATGGTGCTCCCGGCAAAATGAATGGCTGCCCGGCTGGGGCGCCCTCGTCGATCAGTCTGATCAGTGCGTTCGTGTCCAGGTGTCGCTCGACGAGATTAGCCAGCGCGTCCAAAGCCTCGGCTCTGACCTGCTGATATGCAGTATCGGGCGGAACCACGAACCCGACCAATGACCGTTGGTCGGATATTTCGGCCAGCAGGCGCCTGCGGAAGCCGTCGGACTCCAGCGCCCCGTGCCAGTGCGTGCCGTACACCACCCCAGCACCCTCGGTGTACCGGACCCCCTCGGCGCCTCCGGAATCGGATGTGATCCAGGCCGGCACATTCGGCGCGCGATCGGTCACCTGGCCGTGGTGGATCTCATACCCGGTCACGACCTCACCGGAGCTGCGCCCCGTCGGCCGACCGAGCGTTTTCTCCGCCGCGAAGGTGATTTCGACCGGTGCGAGTCCCAGGCCGTCGACTGTCCCTTTTTTACTTTCGACGTCGTCCGCGATCGTCCGTGCGAGCATCTGGAACCCTCCGCAGATGCCGACGATCGGGCGGCCGGCGGCGTGGTGGGCGACGATCGCGTCGGCGAGACCGGTGCGGCGCAGCCAGGCCAGGTCGTCGACGGTCTCGCGGGTGCCGGGGACGACCACCAGATCGGCGTCGGCAAGCGCGGCCGGATGCCGTACGAGGCGCACCTGGACGCCCGGCTCCGCCGCGAGCGCGTCGAGATCCGTGACGTTCGACATCCGCGGCAGCCGCGGCACGGCGATTCGCAGCCAGGAGCTACCGAGCGGCGGTGCTCCGCGCCCGATCACCCCGTCGGGGCTGTACGACAGCGAGTCCTCGGCGTCGAGCCAGAGACCGTCCACCCACGGAAGGGTGCCGAGAACCGGACGTCCGGTGATCGCGGTGAGCTGGTCGATCCCCGGCGAGAGCAGGCGGGCGTCACCGCGGAACTTGTTGATGACGAAACCGCTGACCAGCTGCTGATCCTCTTCGCTCAGCAGAGCCAGCGTGCCGAACAACGAGGCGAAAACCCCACCGCGGTCGATGTCACCCACGACGATCGTCGGGAGGTTCGCCGGGCGCGCCAGGCCCATGTTGGCGATGTCGGTCGCGCGGAGGTTGATCTCCGTCGGGCTTCCCGCTCCTTCGCAGATGACGACGTCGAAGTCGCGGCGCAGGTCGTCGAGTGCACCGAGCACCAGCTCGAGGAGCCTGGGCTTGACGTCGCGATAGGACATCGCGCTCACCTCACCGGCGGCGCGACCCTGCACGACCAGGTGCGACCTGCGATCACTGCCCGGCTTGAGGAGCACCGGGTTGAACCGGACACTCGGAGCGAGCCCGCACGCCTCGGCCTGAAGAGCCTGCGCCCGACCGATCTCGCCGCCGTCGGGCGTCACGACCGCGTTGTTGCTCATGTTCTGCGCTTTGAAAGGCGCTACGCGGACGCCCTGGCGAGCGAGCCATCGGCAGATGCCTGCGGTGAGCAAGCTCTTACCGGCATCGGACGTGGCCCCGGCGACCAGCAGAGCACCCTTCACGCGGTGGCCCTCGCGCGGCGCGGGCCGGAGCGCGATGTCATCGCGGCGCGGAGGGACAGCGCGATCGCGCCGAGGGCGGCGGCGGTGGCCCCGACGAGGAAGGAGAGACGGGCGGCGGGAGTGATGTCGGCCGGTTCCGCGGCCCGCCCGTCGCCGAGCACGGGACGCTCGTCCACGGTTCCGCCGTAGGTGTTGCGCCCGCCGAGCCGGATGCCCAGCGCGCCCGCGGTGGCGGCTTCGCACTGGCCGGCGTTGGGGCTGGGGTGCGCGTTGCCGTCGCGCCGCCAGGTGCGCCAGGCGTCAGCGGCGGAGTCGCGCCGGACCGCCGGGGCCGCGCCGATGGTGAGCAGGGCGGTCAGCCGGGACGGCGCGAGGTTGAGCAGGTCGTCGAAGCGGGCGGATGCCCAGCCGAACTCGGCGTAACGCGGCGAACGATGCCCGACCATCGCGTCGAGCGTGTTGGCCGCCCGATACCCCACCAGACCGGGCAGACCCGCTACCGCGCCCCAGAAATAGGGGGCCACGACCGCGTCCGCGGTGTTCTCCGCGACCGATTCGACGACCGCGCGGGCAACCGCCGGCGGCTCGAGACCGGACGGGTCGCGTCCGCACAGGTGGGAGAGGCGCGCGCGGGCTCCGGGCAGGTCGTCGGCGGCGAGCAGGCGGTCCATCGCGGCCGCCTCGCGACGCAGCGACGTACCCCCGACCACCGCCCAGGTGGTGACCGCCGTGGCCGCGGCACGGAGGACCGGGCGCCGGCGGGTGAGCCGGTCGACCGCGACACCGGCCACCACCGGAGCCCCCACCGCCAGCGCCGCGAAGAGGGCTCCCCGCGCACGGGTCGGGGCGTAGAGACGTCGTTCGAGCGCTCCGGCGAAACGGCCGAAGACGGCGACCGGGTGGCCGCGACGCGGGTCGGGAACGACGTGGTCGAGCAGTGCGCCGAGGGCGAGGCCGGTGGCCGTGGCGAGCAGGTCGGAGCGGGACGGGGCGGACACCGCTCGAGCCTACGTTCGCCGGTGGGCGGCCATAGCAGGGCGGGCTTCCGTGTGCGGATATCCACAGCCGGGCCGGTTGTCCCCAGGGCCGGGCGAGGGCTCTGACGCGGGGCGGGTGGCGCGGGGACCGTGGGACCGCGCCCGGGTGTCCGGGCAGACCATTCGCGGAAGCAGGGAACTCCAGATGAACGAGACGATCACCACGATCGTGGGGAACGTCGTCGACGCTCCGACTAAACGGACCCTCGAATCCGGCGTCAGCGTCACGTCGTTCCGAGTGGCCTCCACCGCCCGGCGGTTCGACCGGGTGACCAACCGCTGGACCGATGGCGACTCGCTCTTCCTCAAGGTGACGTGCTGGCGCGCGCTGTCGGAGAACACCTCGGCCTGTGTGGTCAAGGGTGACCCGGTCATCGTCACCGGGCGCCTGTTCAGCCGCACCTACGAGGTGGTCGACGGGAAGCGGGCCTCCTACGAGATCGAAGCCACCGCCATCGGCTTCGACCTCAACCGCGGCCGGGGCGACTTCAAGCGGGTGTCCGCCACCCGGGCGGTCACCGTCGACGACGTGGGCCCCGACCGCATGCCGACCGGCAGCTCGATCGACGCGCACATCTCGAGCGGCGCGGTCACCGCCGACGGTGCGGCATCCGAGGGCTCGCCGGACGACGCTTTCGACGAGCCGGACGTCGACGCCGGGGAGGCGTTCGAGAACGCCTCCCCGGTCCGCCCGGAGTCCTCGGTCTCGGGTGGCGACGAGAGCGGGGGCGCGGAGACCGGCTCGAGTGGTGGAGCCGCGGAGACCGGCTCTAGCGGCGGAGCCGCGGAGACCGGCTCTAGCGGCGGAGCCGCGGAGACCGGCTCGAGTGGTGGAGCCGCGGAGACCGGCTCTAGCGGCGGAGCCGCGGAGACCGGCTCTAGCGGCGGAGCCGCGGAGACCGGCTCGAGTGGTGGAGCCGGCTCGAGCGGTGGAGCCGCGGGAGCGCCGGCGGAGGAGTCGGGCGGGGCGCGGAAGGAGAAGTCGGCGGCGAGCGGAGCGGCGCCGGTGCCGACTCCCCGGCCGCCGGCTCGTCGTCGGGGAGCGGCTCCGGTTCCGGCCTGAGAGCGGTCGGTCCGGCTCGAAGCCGGCCCCACGGGTCGGGCCGACCGGCCCGGCCGACGCGCTGCCGTCGGCCGGGCTCCGGCCCGACCCGGGTGGGCGTTTTCGCTGGATCAGGCGGTGGCGATCGGGCGGCGATTGATCACCGGGTAGGGCATGCGGACGGCCGGCTCCGTGCGATCGGAGGCCTCGGGATCCGCGGGTTCGGGTTCGTACGGCAAAGCAATTCGGGTAACGAGGAGGTCCCCCGTGTACCGCGTCCGTCCTTCCAGACCGAGTCGGTGCAGCATCGCGCGGAGCGCCCGGTTCTCCGGGCCGCCGAACGACACCGCCTCACGGTGTCCCAACTCGTATGCGACGTGCAGCGCGTGCTTGGCGAGGATCGCGCCGAGTCCACGACGCCGGTGGTCCTCGCGCACGAGAACCCCGAAGTCGGCGACGGGGACGTGCCCGGTGATCTGGGCGATCCCGACGAGCCGGAATCCGTTGAACGCCACGAGCGTGCAGCTACCGGGCACCGCCGCGAGGCACTGTTCCGGATCCGTCAGCGCCGGGGGTGGTGTGCCCGGGTACCGGTCGCGTAGCGACGCGGGCGCCGATCGGCGGTGCAGGTCGGCCACCGCCGCGGCGTCGCGCGGCCGGGCCGGGCGGATGGCGACCACGGTTCCGCCTACCAGCGCGGCATGGACCACCGCGGGGGTCAACACCTGGATCGCCGACGGTTCGGCCACCGACGCCTTCGCGGGCGATGTGAGCGGGCCGGCTACGTCCGGGCCGGCTGGGGCCGGACTGGCTACGTCCGGGCCGGCTGGGGCCGGACCGACCACATTCGGGCCGGCCGGAGTCGACGCGGTCGCGGGCGTGGTCACGAGCCAGCCTCCCGGCGGCCGTTCGGCCCCGCTGTTCCCCACCCGCTTCACCTCCGCGTTGCTTGCGGTTGGGGCAAGCGTGCTCGGCCACTGTTTCCGGGGCGTCACATGAGGGTGATAAGTCTGATTCGGCGCTTCGGCGGGCTAGTGAGGCGGGGCGGCGCGGTCCAGGAGGGTGTCGATCGCGGTGCCGCGCGGCAAGGTTCCGAACGCGTATCCGCTCTCGCCCCCGAGCCGCGAACCACAGAACGCGCTCGCCACGTCCTCCGGTGCGTGACGCACCAGCAGCGCACCTTGCAGCACCAGCGCGAACCGCTCGACCAGCCGGCGTGCGCGGTACTCCCACTCGTGGGTGTCGGCCAGCTCCCGCTGGAGCGACGTCCACGCCGCGTCCAACCGGCTGTCGGCCCCGAGCGACCCCTCGACCTCCTCCGAGTACGCCGCGAACGCCTCCGGCGAACGGCCCAGCGCCCGCAGGACGTCCAGGGCGTTGACGTTGCCCGAGCCCTCCCAGATGCCGTTGAGCGGCGCCTCCCGGTAGAGCCGGGGCATTCCGCTCTCCTCGACGTACCCGTTGCCACCGAGGCACTCCAGCGCCTCGGCCACGAACGCCGGCTGACGCTTGCACACCCAGTACTTGCCGATCGCGGTGGCCAGCCGTCCGAACGCCTTCTCCTGGTCGTTCCCGAACTGGGCCCGGTCCACCGCTCCGGCCAGACGCAGTGCCAGCGTGGTCGCGGCCTCCGACTCCAGCGCGAGGTCCGCGAGCACGTTGCCCATGAGGGGCTGGTCGATCAGCAGCCGGCCGAACGCCGCCCGGTGCCGCGTGTGGTGCACGGCCTGCACGAGCGCCGCACGCATACCCGCCGCCGAGCCGATGACGTTGTCCAGACGCGTCAACGACACCATCTCGATGATCGTCCGGACACCGCGTCCTTCCGGGCCGACCAGCCAGGCCACCGTGTCGTCGAACTCCGGCTCGGAGCTGGCGTTGCTGCGGTTGCCGAGCTTGTCCTTCAGCCGTTGGATACGGAAGGTGTTCCGGGTGCCGTCCGGCAGCACCCGCGGCACGAGGAAGCACGACAAGCCTCCCGGCGCCTGCGCCAGCACCAGGAAGACGTCGTTCATCGGCGCGCTGGTGAACCACTTGTGCCCGCGCAGACGCCAGGTTCCGTCGCCGGCGTCCCGGGCCACCGTCGTGTTCGACCGGACGTCGGAACCGCCCTGCTTCTCGGTCATGCCCATGCCGGCGAGCAGCCCGCGCTTGGTCGTCGGCACCCGCAGCCCGAAGTCGTAGACCCGACTCGCGAGCAGCGGTTCGTACACGTCCGCCAGGTCGGGTGCGGCGCGCAGCGCGGGTACGGCCGCATAGGTCATCACCAGCGGGCAGAGGTGCCCCGCCTCCACCTGACCGGCGACGAACACACCCGCGGCCCGCGCGACGTGCGCACCGACCCGATCGTCGGCCCAGGGCGTGGCGCCGAGGCCGGCGCCGACCGACACCTCCATCAGCCGGTGCCAGGAGGGGTGGAACTCGACCTCGTCGACGCGGTGGCCGTACCGGTCGTGGGTGCGCAGGACGGGCTCGTACCGGTTCGCTTCGTCGGCCCAGGTCTGGGCCTCCGCGCTGCTCGCCCAGACACCGAGCTCGTGCAGCTCCGGGAGGAACCAGGACGCGCCCTCACGCACCACGCCCGCGAGCAGCGCCGCGTCGTCCGCGACGTCGTGGCCGACCAGCGGCGGCGGTTGATTCGTGACGCCGTGCGTGGCGGTGGAGACCGAAGAATCTGTCACAGCCTCGGACATGTCGCCTCCCGGACGTGCACGCCGGCGCACCGGAGCGCCAGCGCGGTGAGCTCCGACACCAGCGAGCGGGCGCCGGGCCCGTCCACCGGTTCGGAGAGCTGGCCGATCAGTACTTCTGCGACGCCGCCGGTGAGCGCCGCGGCGGTGACCGCGGCGTCCTGCGGCACCATCTCGCCCTTGCCGACCCCTTCGGCGATGAGCGCCGCGAACACGTCGTTGTACCGCCGCCGGTACGTCAGCCGCTCGATCAGCACCGGCGGATCGGCGGGTTCGGCGATGAGCGCGTACGCCAGCTGCCGCCCGAGAATGGCCCGCTGCGCGAACAGCCCGACGCCCTGCGCGAGCCGCTCGGCGGTGGACACCGGCTCGGCCGCGGTGAGCACGGTCGCGAGCACCTCGAGCTCCCGCTGGGTGGCGCGCCGGAACACCTCGGCGGCCAGCGCGCCCTTGTTCGGGAAATGCTGGTACACGGCGCCGGTCGAGATGCCGGTCGCGGTGGCCACTGCGGCGACCGTGGCGCCGGACCACCCCTGTACCGCGATGATGCTCGTCGCCTCGGCCACGAGCCGTTCTCGCACCGCCGCTCGACGGTGCGCGACCCGCGGAGGCTGGCGGTACGGCACGGAAGCAGTGAACCAGAGTTCATTGCTTCCGTACAGGCTTTCGCGATGTCCCGAAATGCGACCGGGTGCGCACGTTCACAGTGTTCACTTCACGAGAAAACCGCCTCGTGTCATTGCTACTGGCTCACGGAGTAACGACACTTCACGGAAGGCGCTGGCGCCCCAGTCAGTGCGTGGATTTTGTCGTCTACAGGACGTAGAATTTGCCCATGATTCCGCCCCTGTCCGGCGAGACCGGCGACGCGGTCGGCCGCGCGCTCGATCTGCTCCGGATCCGCTTGCTGGCCGACGCCGCGACCCACCAGCAGGCCGCGAATCACCCACCCACCACCCCGCGCTGCCACACCGCCGGCACCTCCCCCCGCCGAGGCACCGCCGCGTAGCCCCCCGCGCCCTCGCCGCACGGCCACGGCCCCATCAGCCGCGCGGCCGTGCGGCCGTGCGCCACGCGACGCGCCGCGGCCGTGCACCACGCGGCGCAACACAGCCGTGCACCACGCGGCGCAACACAGCCGTGCACCACGCGGCGCAACACAGCCGTGCACCACGCGGCGCAACACAGCCGTGCACCACGCGGCGCAACACAGCCATGCACCACGCGACGCAACACAGCCATGCACCACGCGGCACAACACAGCCATGCACCACGCGGCACAACACAGCCGTGCACCACGCGGCGCAACACAGCCATGCACCACGCGGCACAACACAGCCATGCACCACGCGGCGCAACACAGCCATGCACCACGCGGCGCAAAATCGCTGTCCAGGCGCGCCGCGTTGCACGGTGTCACCGCGCCGGGAGCGATGCACCACCGCGCCGCCCGAACATCGCCGCGCCCGCATGCAGCACCCGCACCGCGACACCGACTCCCCGCCGCGCACAACCGCACCATGCGCACGACCGCACTACAGCACCCAGCCCGACCCACGATCACCGCGACACGCGCTCAGCCGACGCCCCGATCTCACCCCGCCACACCCGCCGACATCGCCCTCACCCCGCCACGCCTGCCGACGTCCGCCCTCACCCCGGCACACCGGCCGGTGTCAGCGTGCGGACCACCTGGTCCACGAACCCGTACTCCTGCGCCTCCGGCGCCGTGAACCAGCGGTCCCGGTCCGAGTCCTCCTCGATCCGCTCCAGCGGCTGTCCCGTGTGCTGCGCGATCAACTCCGCCATCGTCTTCTTCGTGTGCAGCATCTGCTCGGCCTGGATGCGGATCTCGGTCTCCGTACCGCCGAATCCTCCGTGCGGCTGGTGCATCACGATCCGTGAGTGCGGCAGCGCATACCGCTTGCCCCGCGTCCCGGCGCAGAGCAGGAACTGCCCCATCGAGGCGGCGAAACCCAGTGCCACCGTGCTGACGTCGTTACTGACCCACTGCATCGTGTCGTAGATCCCCATTCCGGCGGTCACCGATCCGCCCGGCGAATTGATGTACAGCCAGATGTCCCGCTCCGGATCTTCCGCGTTCAGCAACAAGAGCTGTGCGCAAATGGCATTCGCTACCGAATCGTTCACCTCGCTGCCCAGAAAAACGATTCGGTCACGTAGCAAGCGTGAATAGACCTGCTCGTCCAACCCTCCCCCGCTCGGCACCGGCGCCGACGAGAACGGCATGGATGCTCGTACCACCGGCAGCGTCGACCAGTACGGGACGGTGTCCGTCGCGCGGCCGGAAACGCGGGGACGCGACGTCGAAACAGAATTTTTCGGCATGGGTAAGACGCTAAATGCCAACCCGACCCCCACCACCAAATGTTCGCTCAGAGCAATTTCGCCGAAAGCGGTTACGCCGAAAGAAATACCGCTTGACCCAACTGTTCACCGGGCCGACTCGGCCCGGGCCCGGCCCGAAACGTAAGCTGCGATCAGACCGACCCGGAAGGACCGAGATGTCCGATATCCTCTATCTCACGTCGATGGAGCCACGCTCGGGCAAGTCAGCGGTGGCGCTCGGCCTCCTCGACCTGCTGGCCGCCGACGTGCGGAGGCTGGCGGTCTTCCGCCCGGTCGTGCCCGATCACAGCCGGCCCGATCCGATCGTCGAGCTGGCCCGCCAGCGCTACGACCTCGAGATCGCCGAGGACGACGCGGTCGCATTCACCTATTCGACGGCGGCGGAGCTGATCGAGGCGGGCGGCCCGCAGAAGCTGATCGAAGCGATCGTCGACCACGTCGCCCGCCTGCGTGAGCGCTACGACTTCGTGCTGTGCGTGGGCACCGACTTCACCGGTCCGTCGCCGGCGGTCGAGCTGGACCTCAACGCCGACCTGGCCGCGAACCTCGGAGCACCGGTCATCCAGGTGCTCTCCGGGCACAGCCGCACCGCGGACGCGGTGAGCACCGCGCTCCGCGAGGGCGCGGCGGTGCTCAAGACGCACGGCTGCGAAGTGCTCGCCACGATCGTCAACCGCGCCGGCCCCGAGCACGGGAACCTGGCCTGCGCGACCCCGCCGGTCTACGTCGTGCCCGACCTGCCGGTGCTGGCCGCGCTCACGGTCGCCGAGGTCGTCGCCGCGCTGGACGGCACGTTGCTCAGCGGCGACGGACCGGCGCTGCAGCGGGAGGTCGACTCGTACCTGGCCGGTTCGGCCTACTTGCAGACCGTGTTGCCGCTGCTCAAGGACGGCACGCTGCTCGTCTCGTCGGGTGACCGCATCGACCTGGCGGTGGGGGTGGCCGCCGCCGCGGTGAGTCCCGACCTGCCGACGCCGGCCGGCATCGTCCTGACCGTCGGCCACGTCCCGGACGAGCGCAGCCTGAAGCTGCTCGAACCCTCGGGCCTGCCGGTCATCGCGGTGAAAGCCGACACGTACACCACCCTGCACCGCCTCGAAGGCCTCACCGGCCAGCTCCGGGCGGACAGCGCGCGCAAGGTCGCCGCCGCGCTCGGAGCGTTCGCCGACCACGTCGACACCGAAGTGCTGCGCACACGCATCCAGCTGGCGAAGCCCGACGTCGTCACGCCGCACATGTTCTCCGCCCAGCTGATCGCCCGTGCCCGCGCCGACAAGCGGACGATCGTGCTCCCCGAGGGCGACGACGACCGCATCCTGCTCGCCGCCGAGGAACTCACCCAGCGCGGGGTCGCCGACCTCGTCCTCCTCGGCAACGTCGAGCAGATCACCGCGAAAGCCACCCAACTCGGCACCGACGTCACGAACGTCCGGATCATCGATCCGCTGACGTCACCCCTGCGCGACGCGTTCGCCACGACCTACGCCGAGCTGCGCGCGCACAAGGGCGTCACCCCGGCGATGGCGTACGACGTGGTCGGTGACGTGTCGTACTTCGGCACGATGCTCGTGCACGCGGGCGAGGTCGACGGCATGGTCTCGGGTGCCGCGCACACCACCGCGCACACGATCCGGCCGGCGCTCGAGGTGATCCGCACGCTGCCCGACGTCTCGCTCGTCTCCAGCGCGTTCCTGATGTGCCTGCCCACGAAGGTGCTGGTGTTCGCCGACTGCGCGGTGGTGCCGGATCCGGACGCCGCCCAGCTCGCCGACATCGCGGTCTGCGCGGCCGAGACCGCGGTCAAGTTCGGGGTGGAGCCGAAGGTCGCGATGGTGTCGTACTCGACCGGTCAGTCCGGAACGGGAGTCGACGTCGACAAGGTGCGTGCCGCGACCGAACTGGTCGGCGCGAAACACCCCGACCTCCCCCTGGCCGGCCCGATCCAGTACGACGCCGCCGTCGACCCGGCCGTCGGGGCCGCGAAGCTGCCCGGCAACCCGGTCGCCGGGCACGCGACCGTGCTGATCTTCCCCGACCTGAACACCGGGAACACCACGTACAAGGCCGTGCAGCGCGCCGCGTCGGCGATCGCGGTGGGCCCGGTGCTGCAGGGGCTGCGTCGGCCGGTGAACGACCTGTCCCGCGGGTGCACGGTCGCCGACATCGTGAACACGGTCGCCATCACGGCCGTCCAGGCGCAGGGAGCAATGCGGTGAAACCGGTACTCGTCGTCAACTCGGGCTCGTCGTCGCTGAAGTACCAGCTGATCTCGGAGAACCGGACGATCAAGGGGCTGATCGAGGAGATCGGCTCCGATCACGCCCGGCTCCGCCACGACGGGCACGAGGAGACGCGCGCGGCGAAGGACCACGACGACGCCCTGGCCTGGATGCTCGAGAAGCTCGAGTTCGACGAACTGCTGGCGGTCGGGCACCGCGTCGTGCACGGCGGCACGAAGTACACCGGACCGACGATCGTCGACGACGAGGTGGAAGCCGGCATCGAGGAGCTCTCGCCGCTCGCGCCGCTGCACAACCCGGTCAACCTGGCCGGCATCCGGGCGCTGCGCAAGCTGCTGCCGGACGTCCCGCAGGTCGCGGTGTTCGACACCGCCTTCCACGCGACGATCCCGGCGGTCGCGGCGACGTACGCGTTGCCGCTCGACCTGGCGGAGACGCACGGGATTCGCCGCTACGGCTTCCACGGCACCAGCTGCCAGTACGTGACCCGGCGTGCGAACCTCGACAACCTCATCATCTGCCACCTCGGAAACGGCGCCTCGGCCACCGCGGTGCGCGACGGGCGCAGCGTCGACACCTCGATGGGGCTCTCGCCGCTGGAGGGCCTGGTGATGGGCACCCGCAGCGGGGATCTCGACCCGGCGGTGCCGTTCCACCTGATCCGGGCCGGTCTCGATCCGGCGGCGATCGAGGACATCCTCACGAAGAAGAGCGGGCTGCGGGGGCTCGCCGGAGCGTCCGACATGCGTGCGGTGCGCGAGAAGGCGGCGAACGGCGACGAGGACGCCGAGCGAGCCCTCGACGTCTACGCGTACCGCATCCGGAAGTACATCGGTGCGTTCCTCGCGGTGGTGCCCGGGGTGCAGGCGCTGGTGTTCACCGCCGGGGTCGGCGAGAACGACTGGCGGTTGCGGGCCGAGGTCTGCGGACCGCTCTCCCACCTCGGGATCGAGCTCGACGAGGACGCCAACCGGGCCGCCGTGGGGGTCGGCGAACCGACGAGCATCGGCACCGGCCCGATCCAGGTGCTGGTGATCCCCACCGACGAGGAATCCGAGATCGCGTCCCAGGCGGCGGCCGTCGTCTGATTCACGGCTCCGGCAGCTCGTTCAGGCGGTACTCGGCGCCGGTCACGCGCTGGGCGGCCAGCTGCGCCGCCTTCCGCGCGTGCTCGGCGGTCCGGCGCGCGGCCTTCAGCTCGTGGTCGGCCGCGTTCGCGGCCTCTTCCGCGTCGTCCAGGTCGAGCTTGAGCTGGTCGACGCGGTCCCGCGCCTCGGTGAACCGCTCCTCGGCCTCGGCCGCGGCGGAGGCCGCCTCGTCCCGGGACGCCTCCGCGTCCACGAGTGAGGCCCGGGCCCGGTCGAGCACCTCCTGCGCCTCGGCTCGCGCCTTCTGCAGCTGCTCGGACCGCTCCTTGCGCTTCGCGGCGAGGTCGTCCTGGCGGGCCGGAGCCGCCGGCCGGGGGGCCGGAGCCGCCTGCGCCGACCCCACCGGCCCGAACCCCGCGTACTGCAACCCGCTGACCAGCCGACCGCTGCGCACCGCCTCGGCCGCGGCCGGGTCCCCCAGCGCCGCGTGCAGCGTCTGCTCCAGCTCGCGGGCCACCGCGTCGGTGATCTGCTGCCCGCGCTCGTGCCCCAGCGACCGCGCTTCCTGGGCCACCGCGTACACCAGCCGGTGGCGCTGCTGGGTCAGCGCACGCAGTTGCTCGGCGCTCACCGACGCCTGGAGTTCACGCAGCTGCTCCCCCAGCGCCAGCAGCGGCTCGATCTGCTCTCGCCGCTCCCGCATGAGCTGGTTGGTCAGCCAGGCCGACATCGACGGTTTCCGCAGGCCTTTGATCTGCGCCGCGAGGTCGCGGTCACCGGCCGCCCTGGCCTCCTTCTCACGCGCGAGACGCGCGGCGGTGAACGAGGCGGGATCGAGCCCGTACAGCTCGTCAGCGATGTCATCCAAAGACACGCCAAGAACAATGCCACCCAGGGCAACGCCCGCCGACGAATAAAGCATGTGGGTGACCGCGCTTCTCGTCGGCGCCGCCATCATCGGCGTCTACGCGTTCGACCTGCCCGATCTCGTACACGCCGCCCTGTACACCGCGGTGAGCGCGGCGGCGGCGGTGACGGTGTTCGTGGCCGTGCGCCTCCACCGGCCACGCGTCCGCCTCGGCTGGTGGCTGCTGGGAGCCGGTCAGGCCGCCGCGACGTGCGCGGACGGCATCTTCTTCGGCTGGCCGGCGCTGGTCGCCCCGCTCCCGTTCCCGAGCGTCGCCGATGCTTTCTACCTCGCGCAGTACCCGCTCTCCGCGGCCGGGTTGCTCCTGCTCGTGCGGTCGCGCACCCCCGGCTGGGACATCCCGAGCATCGTCGACGCCGCCATCGTGACCGCCTCCGCGGCGCTCCTGTCCTGGGTGTTCCTGATCACACCGGCGGCCGCGTCCGGCACGACGCTCGCCGGTTCCGTGGTCGCGGCGAGCTACCCGGCGAGCGACCTGCTGATGCTCGTCGTCGCCGCCCGGCTCCTGCTCGGCGCCGGCGACCGGCCGGTCGCTCTGCGTCTGCTCGCCGGCTACCTGGCCGCGTTGTTCACGGCCGACGCCCTCTACGCGCTCCAGGTGAACGCCGGTACCTACCAGGCGGGCGGCCGGCTCGACCTGATCTGGATGGCGTCCTCGACCCTGCTGGCCGCCTCCGCGCTCCACCCGTCGATGCGCACCGTGGACGTCCAGGCCCCGGCCGCTCCGCCCCTGGTCAGCAGCCCCCGGTTGGCGCTGCTCGCGGGCGCGTCGGTGCTGGCGCCGGCCACGCTCGTCGTCCAGCACGTCCGCGAAGCCCCGCTCCACGTCTATCTCGTCGCGAGCACCTGCGCGGTGCTGTTCCTGCTGGTCGTGGCCCGGCTCGGGCACCAGGTGGACGTGCAGCGGCAGTTGGCGATCACCGACGGGCTCACCCGGTTGCGCACCCGCCGCTTCTTCGACGAGACGCTGGACATCGAGGTCGGCCGAGCGGAGCGGGACGCCCGGCCGGTCGCGCTGCTGCTGCTCGACGTCGACCACTTCAAGCGGATCAACGACCGCTACGGCCACGGCGTCGGCGATCTGGTCCTGGTGGAGATCGCCGAGCGGCTCCGGAAGTGTGTCCGTACCGGCGACGTCGTGGCCCGCTACGGCGGCGAGGAGTTCGCGGTGCTGCTGCCCGGGGCCTCCCCGGTCGACGCGTCGATGATCGCGGAACGGATCCGGGCGGCGGTGGAGGCCACCCCGATCGCGGTCCCGGGCGACACGTCGATCACGACCACGGTTTCGGTGGGTGTCGCGACGCTGCCGGCGAACGTGAGCACGTCGTCGGATCTCGTTCTGCTGGCCGACAAACTTCTTTACACCTGTAAGGAAGCGGGCCGGAATCGCGTCGCGACGCCGTCGGGTCTCTTCACCCGCTGACCATGGGTTGTTCCCCCGTCCGGCCGAGGGGTCACTCGTACTATCCACAAAGGACATGGTGACCGTCGACACGGCACGGATTCTGACCCTGACCAGCATCGATGTGCGCTCGCAGCGCAAAGCGTGTAGCCTTCGCCGCGGGTCAAACGCCGAGGTCGAGGAGGTGGTCGTCGTGTCATCGAACGATCCCTCCAGTAGTCATACCCGGCACGCGATCCGCGGCTGAGGTGTTGACTTCCCTCCCTGACTTCGAACGTCAGTGCCGCAGTGCGCAGTGCCGGGTCGACGAGCCATCGTTCGTTCTCGATCCGCGCAGGGGGTTCCCCATGAGCAAGGTCACCGTTCCGTTCGCTGCCGTCCTCATGCTGGCCTGGATCCTGACCATCACCGTTATCAACGCTTCCGCACACTGACAGTAGTCACGTGTCGAAAAGCGCGGGGATCGGCGCCCGGGACAAATGGGTTAGTAACCTGATGGAAAAGCACGACCCGGGCTGTCCGTCAGTATCAACTGACGCGGATGGCAGGAGACGCGTCGGGTGTGTCCCTCCAGATCCCCGAGCACTGCTCTGACCTGCGGGTTACTCTGCTCTCCGAGATAGCGGGGACCGGTGGGGCACGGCGGGGGCCGTCGACTGATCCTGCTCCCGCGCCATGCCCTCGTAGCTCAGTGGATAGAGCAGGTGCCTTCTAAGCACTTGGTCGCAGGTTCGAGTCCTGCCGAGGGCACCGCGCCCGAGCGAACAGCTTAGCGCGCAGAAGGCACGATCTGAATACTCTCCGTAGCAGCCCCGCTGCATCCCCGCCGCCGTCCGTACGGTGGTGCGGTGCGGACTCTCGGGGTGGATCTGGCGGCCGAGGCCGCCACTACGGCGCTCGCCACGATCGATTGGGCGCCGTCCGGCGCGCGGGTGCATCACGTTCAGGTCTCGATTACCGACGACGTCCTGGTGGACGCCGTACGCGGCGCGACCCGAACCGGCATCGACTGCCCGCTGGGCTGGCCGACGGAGTTCGTGCGGTTCCTGGTGGCCTGGTCGGCCGGAACGTTCGAGCCGCCGGTCCGCACCGACAAGGCCTGGCGGCGGCGGCTCGCGTACCGCCGCACCGACGAGGTCGTGCGTGAACGCCTGGGCCTGGTGCCGCTGAGCGTCGCGGCCGACCGGATCGCGCACCCGGCGCTGCGGTGCGCCGGGATCCTCGCGCGGCTCGCCGCGGACGGGGTCCGGGTGGACCGGGTCGTGGTCGAGGCGTACCCGGCCGGTTCGCTGAAGTGCTGGGGCCTGCCGCACCGCCGCTACAAGGGCACCGCGAACGCCCCGGCGCGGCATGCCTTGGTCGACGAGCTCCTTGCCCGGGCGCCCTGGCTGGACCTCGGACCGCACGAACCGCTGTGCCGAGCCTCCGACCACGCCCTGGACGCCGTCCTGGCCGGCCTCACCGCCCGCGCAGCCGCCCTGGGCCTCACCCACCCGCCGCTGCCCGAGGACGCCGCAGCAGCGGCCAAGGAGGGCTGGATCGCCCTCCCCACCGGTCCGCTCGACGAGCTGGACCCGATCACATCGTGAACTCGGCCCAGACGATCTTGCCGGTCCCGCGCGCCTCCGAGCCCCAGGCCACCGAGAGGCGTTCGACGACGTCGAGCCCTCGACCCCCGGTGCTGGTGGCCGGCGCCTTCACGACCCGCGGCGGGCGCGGGGAGTCGTCCTCGACCACCAGGCGGACGCGGTCGGGGTAGCGGATCAACGCGAGCTCCACCAGCCCTTCGCCGTGCCGGATCGCGTTCGTGACCAGCTCGGACGCGCACAGCACCGCCTGCTCGACGACGATCTCGCCGAAGCCCCACCTGGTGAGCGTCCGGCCGACGAACGCACGCGACCGGCCGATCGCGCCCTGCGCACCGCGGACGATCGCGTGCCGCGCCTCGTCGATCCGGCTCTCGTCGCCGAGATCGCGGCGGGCGACGACGACCGCGACGTCGTCGAAGCGGTGCCCGGCCGGTCCCACCGGCGCGACGATGCGATCGGCGAGGTGCTCGGCGCTCTCCCCGGCACCGGCCGCGGCCAGCTCGGCGAGCGACCGCAGCCCGGCGTCGATGGTGAGCCCCGGTGTCTCGATCAGGCCGTCGGTGACCAGGACCAGCGCGTCGCCCGGCCCGATGTGGATCGCCATGGTCCGGTACTCGGCGTCCTGTACGCCGAGGATCAGGCCGCCGGCGGACTCGACCAGCTCCACCCCACCGTTCGCGCGGACGACGAGCGGCGGCGGGTGCCCGGCCCGCACGACGACGCCGTCGCCGGTGGCCGGGTCGAGAGTGACGTAGCAGCACGTCGCGAGGAGGCGGGTTTCCAGGTCGACCAGGAGCCGGTTGGTCCGCGCCATCACCTCTTCGGGGCGGTGCCCCTCGGCCGCGTACGCGCGGACCCCGATCCGGAGCTGGCCCATCACCGCGGCGGCGTGCGCCGTGTGCCCCTCGACATCGCCGACCACCAGCCCGATGTGGCCGGACGGCAGCGCGATCACGTCGTACCAGTCGCCGCCGACCTGCAGACCGTCGGTGCTGGGCAGGTAGCGACAGGCGGTGGAGACGCCACGGATGCCGTCGGTGCGGCGGGGCAGCATGACCCGCTGCAGGCCGGCGGCGAGTTCGTGCTCGGCGTCGTAGAGGCGCGCACGCTCGAACGACTGGGCGGCCAGGCCCCCGAGCGCCACGAGCAGCGTCCGGTCGTCGGAGGTGAACGGCTGGGGCTTGTCCCAGCGCACCGCGAACCCGCCGACCGGCCGGCCACTGGCGATCATCGGCAGGTACGCCCAGGCCGAGCCGCCGACCTCGGCGGCGCCCGGCCAGCGGGCGGCGAACTGCTCGGCGTCTCCGGCGAACAGCGGCGCACGGGTACGCACCGCCTCGGCGAGCGGGCGCGGGTCGGTCAGTGCGACGCCGTCGAAGTCCGCGACCACCAGCGGGTCGTATCCGACCGCGTCGACGACCCGCAGGCGGTCGGCCTCCATCAGCACGACGCCGAGCGCGGACGCGCCGATCGCGCCGCGCAGCGTCCCGGTGAGGACCTGGGTGACGTCCTTGAGCGTCAGCGCCTCGGCCAGCGCGCGGGTCACCGCGGTCATCAGCGCGGCGCGCTCCCACTCGGCCCGGGCGGCGTCCTGCTGGCGCTGCCAGGCCTGGTGGCGGTCGGTGAAGTCGGTGGCGACGCCGATCAGACGCTCGGGCCGCCCGTCGGCGTCGGCGAACACGCGCCCCCTGGCCTCGACCCAGCGGGTCTCGCCGTCCGGGCGGAGCACCCGGTACTCGGCCCGGTACTCGCCGACCTCGTCGATCGCACGCTCGATGAGCGCCCGGACCCGGATGCGATCAGCCGGGTGCAGCCCGTCGTAGAAGGACGCGATGCGTCGGCCGAACGTGTCCGGGTCGACGCCGAAGAGACGGCACAGCCGGTCGTCCCAGATCAGTTCGTCGGTGGCGAGGTGCCAGTCGAACGAGCCGATGCCGGACGCGTCGAGGGCGAGTTCCAACCGCCCGAGCAGGAGGTCCGGGGAGCGCTCCGTCGGAAGCCCCGCTGACTCCGGGGATTCCATCGGCGCGTTCTCCTCCTGACCGGCGAGCGGGTGACGTCCTTCTGATATCCCCAGTATGCGACGGTCACACCCGGTCCGCCTGGTGAGGGGGCGTCGCCCGCTCGTACCGCGGTCAGGCCGCGGCGGCCCCGACGTCCACCGCGGCGCGGCCGACGTCGGGGAGGTCGGTGAAGAAGCCGTCGACCCGCTGAGCCAGCAGCAGTGCGATCCATCCCTCGACGTCACCGTGGGCGTTCGGGTCGGTGCCGTCGCGGAACGAGGCCGGGAGGAACTGGTTCTCGGCCCGGACGGTCCAGACGTGGACGACCAGGCCCCTCCGGTGGGCGTCGGCGACGATCGTGGTGGGGGTTCCGCTCGCGGTGATCACCCGGGCGGTGTTCAGCCCGATGCCGTCGGCGTAGGTGGAGACGGTTCGGAGACCGGCCGGCGTCACCAGGTCGTCGTAGGTACGGGGTTCGCCGAACGGGCCCCCGGTGGCGTCGACGAGCTGGGCCAGCGGCACGTCGATCATCCGGTTGAGGCGACGGAGGTTGCCGGTCTCGAACGACTGGATGACCACCTTCCGCGGGTGCGTCCGCTTCAGGATCTTCACCAGCGGTTCCTCGAGCGGCTTGCCGATCGACCGGAAGTACGTCGGGTGCTTGGTCTCGGGGTAGATGCCGACCGTGCGGTGCTGCCGCTTCACCAGGTCGATGATCTCCTGGAGCGTCGGCACCGCGAACGTGCCGTCGTAGGCGGTATTGGCCGGGCGGACGGCGGGCAGGCGCTCGATCGCGCGCAGCGTCTTCAGCTCACGCAGCGTGAAGTCCTCGGTGAACCAGCCGGTGACGGCCTTGCCGTCGATCGTCTTCGTGGTCTTGCGGCCGGCGTACTCGGGGTGTCCGGAAACGTCGGTGGTGCCACCGATCTCGTTCTCGTGGCGGGCCACCAGGACGCCGTCCTTGGTGATCACCAGGTCCGGTTCGACGTAGTCCGCGCCCTGTTCGATCGCGAGCTCGTACGCCGCGAGCGTGTGCTCCGGCCGGTATCCGCTGGCACCGCGGTGCGCGATGACCGCCGGCGTCGACGACGTGCCGTGCCTCGGCTGTGCGATGGCCGCGGCGGGGAACCCGGCGACGACGGTGGCGGCCACGGTCAGGGCGAGCGCTGAGCATGCCCCCGGTCGGGAAATCCGCATGACTCCTCCTCGAGGCGCGGCGACGTGGATGTCGCCCCGCCTCGAGCAGCCCAGCGGAGCCAGTCAGATTACTGGTGAAACCAGACTGAATGGGGTGTGAAGCGTTACTGCAGGTATCCCTCGACCTCGCTGACCGGGCGTGCGGTCGCGTCCTCCGGGTTCTGGCCGGCGTCACGCCGGGCCCGGCGCTGTCGCAGCAGGTCCCAGCACTGGTCGAGCTCTTCTTCGACCTGCTTGAGCCGCTCGTGCTCCTCGGCGGCGGTGAGCTCGCCGGCACTCAGCCGCTGGCGCAGCGAGTGCTCCTCGGCGACGAGCTCGTCGACCCGTCCGATGATCTGCTTTTCCGACGACACGTGATTCCTCCTCGAAAGCGTCGGTCCCGACCGTACTGCGCCGGACACGACAAAGCCCCGGCCCATCGGGCCGGGGCTTTGAACCACTCAGGCTGCGACCACGCCTTCCGACGCGGCGAGCTCGCGGAGCTGGTGCAGTGCGGCGTTCTCGAGCTGGCGCACCCGCTCGCGGGAGAGGCCGAGCGTGCCGGCGATCTCGGTGAGCGACTGCTGCCGACCGTCCTCGAGCCCGTACCGGGCGCGGACGATCCGGGCCGACCGCGGGTCGAGCCGCTCGATCATCTGACCGAGCCCGTCACGCTGGATCGCCGCGATCACGACGTCCTCGGGCGACGGCTCGTCACCATCGGCGACCAGATCGGACAACGAGGTCTCGCCGTCCTCACCGACCGGGGTGTCGAGCGAGACGGTCTCGCGGGCCCAGCGAATGAGCTCCTCGACACGCGTCGGCTCGATGTCCAACGACTTGGCGAGCTCCGGGATCTCGGGATCGCGGCCCAGCTCACGGGTCAGATCACGCCGGACGTTACGCATCCGGTTGATCTCCTCCACCAGGTGGACGGGAAGCCGCACCGTCCGGGCCTGCTGCGCGATGGCCCGGCTGATCGCCTGCCGGATCCACCAGGTCGCGTACGTGGAGAACTTGTATCCACGCTGGTAGTCGAACTTCTCGACCGCGCGGACCAGGCCGGAGTTACCCTCCTGCACCAGGTCCAGCAGCGGCATCGCGGAGCGCGTGTAGCGCCGCGCGATCGAAACCACCAGCCGGAGGTTGGCCAGAATGAAGGCGTCCTTCGCCCGGCGGCCTTCCGCAACCAGCCGGGTAAGCTCAGAACGCGTGATGTATTCGGGGAAGGTTCCTTCGTCGAGCCAGTGCTCGGCGAGGAGGCCGGCCTCGACCTGCTTCGCCAGCTCCACCTCCTGCTCGGCGTTCAGCAGCGGAGTGCGGCTGATCTCGTGCAGGTATGTGCCGACGAGGTCGCGGTCCGGCACCGCGGAGTCGTCCGCCTCGACGACCCTGGTACTCGGCTCCACAACGTCCGTCGTCATCGTCTCCCCAATCCCTCTTTGCGCCTCACACGTACGTAACCCTCAACGGCGTTCACCCGACGGAGATTCCGGTTTCGTTGGGTGATCCGCGCAACGTCGCGTCCCAGCGGCTATCCGTCAGGGATTGCCCCCGGGATCGGCCGGGTAACCTGAACGGGTGAGCTTCTGGACGGCTCTGTGACGAACGCCTCGCCCCAAATCACGCCTGACCAGGTCAAATCTGCACTTGGCCGGTTCGCAACCGGTGTCGTGGTGCTCAGCATCCGGGACGGCAAACCCCCTGTGGGGGCACCGCCCGGGGCCTTCGACGTTGACCCCGACGAGGACTTCGACGACCCCGCCGACGACATCGCCGCCACTCTGACAGCGTTCATGCCGGTCTCTTTGTTCCCGCCGATCGTTGCGATCTCGGTAGATCTTTCGAGTTACCTGGCCGAGGTTCTGCAGCGCCGGGGGCATTGGGGGCTGTCGGTGCTGGGGTCGTCGCAGGCCGCCCTGGCCGGTCGTTTCTCCGCCGCCGGGCGGCCGAGCGCGCGCCTGTTGCTGGCGTCGGAGGAGCACCACCGGGGCGCGCTCACCGGAGCGCTGCTGCTGGACCGGGCCGGCGCCACGCTCGAGTGCGTCACCGACTCCCACCGCGAGGTCGGCGATCACCTGCTGGTGACCGCCGCGGTGGTGGGCGCCGCGATCGGAACGAAGGATCCGCTGGTCAGGTATGACCGCGCGTACCGTCAGCTCACGCGCCGTGATTGAGGTCCGGGCCGCCGGGTAACTGCTGGCGCATGGAACGCAGCGACAAACACGGACCACGGCAGGACGACGCGATGGCCCGCGAGACGCGTGGGCTCGTTCAAGGGGGACGCTCGGGACGCGCCGAGGAGTGGCTCGACCCGGAAGCGCCCGGCGAGGACCAGCCCGAGGCCGACTTCGCGCCCGACGCCACCCTCGTCGGCGGCATCCCCGAGGGGCTCACGCCGGAGGGCGTCGCCGAGCGCTCGGAACTCGCCTCGTACCTCGGTCGGGCCGTCTACCCCGCGTACCGCGACCAGATCATCGACCGGCTGGTCGAGAACAACGCTCCCACGCGCCTGGTGACGGTCGTGCGCGACCTACCAGCCGACGCGCAGTACGAGAACGCGGGCTCGATCGCGCAGGCCCTGGGTCTGGGCCACGAAGAGCAGCGGTTCTAGGCGCCTCCGAGGAGTACGGCCGAGTTCACCAGCGCCACGTGGCTGAACGCCTGGGGTGTGTTGCCCAGGTGGCGCCGGGCGATCGGG
The DNA here is from genome assembly GCF_000585375.1 of Cryptosporangium arvum DSM 44712. Taxonomy (NCBI): domain Bacteria; kingdom Bacillati; phylum Actinomycetota; class Actinomycetes; order Cryptosporangiales; family Cryptosporangiaceae; genus Cryptosporangium; species Cryptosporangium arvum. Next base: position 1,438,585 of record NZ_KK073874.1, on the reverse strand, counting down.
TCGTACTCCTCGGCCAGCAGTCCGGTGTCGTTGGCCAGGCCCACCAGCCGGTCGACGAGCGCCACGGCCTCGTCCTTGCGTCCGATCAGGTAGAGCGCGTCGGCGAGCCAGAAACTGCACGCCAGGAACGCACCCTCCTGGCCGGGTAGCCCATCGACGGCCTCCTGCTCCGGGCGGTACCGCAGCACGAACCCGTCGGCCACCAGCTCGCGCTGCACGGCCTCGACGGTGCCGATGACCCGTGGGTCGTCGGCCGGCAGGAACCCCAGGCGTGGGATGAGCAGCAGCGACGCGTCGAGACCGGCGGAGCCGTAGTACTGCGTGAACGAGTTCCGGGTGCGGTCGAAACCGCGGGCGCACACCTCGGCGTGGATCGTGTCCCGGATCACCCGCCAGCGTTCGGCGTCGTCGTGCTGCCCGAACGCCTCGGCGCCCTTCACCATCCGGTCGAACGCCACCCAGCACAGCACCTTCGAGTGCACAAAATGCTGTCGTTCGCCGCGTACCTCCCAGAGCCCGTTGTCCGGCTCCCGCCACGTGGTCTCCAGGTGCTGGATCAGACGCTTCTGCAGGCTCCAGGCGTCCTCGCTGCTGCTGATCCCGGATTCCCGGGCGAAGTGCAAGGAATCCAGAACTTCACCGATGACGTCGAGCTGGAGCTGTTCGCTCGCCGCGTTGCCGATCCGCACCGGCGCGGAGTTCTCGTAGCCCGACAGCCACGGAACGTCCCATTCGTCGATGCGTCGGCGGCCCTTGATCGAGTACATGATCTGCAGATCGGCGGGGTCGCCGGCCACCGCACGCAGCAGCCAGTCGCGCCAGGCGACCGCCTCCTGGTCGTAGCCGTTGGACACCAGCGCCTGAAGAGTGAACGAGGCGTCACGCAGCCAGCAGTAGCGGTAGTCCCAGTTGCGGGGACCGCCGATCTGCTCCGGGAGGGACGTGGTGGCGGCCGCGACGATGCCGCCGGTCGGGTCGTAGGTCAGCGCTTTGAGCGTGATCAGCGACCGCGTGACCGCGTCGGCCCAGCGGCCCTCGTAGCGGCACTGCTGGACCCATCCGCGCCAGTATGCCTCGGTGTTGTTGACCTGCTCGATCGCGTCGACGTCGCGGTCGTTCTCCTGCCAGGATTCGCGCCAGGTGAGCACGAACGGGACGTACTCCCCCGGGCTGACCGTGAACTCGCCCACGGTCGAGAGGTTCTCGCCGTGCAGCGGCACGCTGCTGCGCAGCCAGACCGCGTCCGGGCCGGCGACCGCGGCGAACTCGCCGTTGATGTGCCGGACCCAGGGCACGATCCGGCCGTAGTCGAACCGGAGCCGCAGGACGCTGCGCATCGAGACCTGACCTTCCAGGCCCTCGACGACCCGGACGACGTCGACCGCGTCGTCGCGCGGCGGCATCAGGTCGATGACACGGACCTTGCCCTCCGGGGTCTCCCAGATCGTCTCCAGGATGAGGGTGTCGTCGCGGTACTTCCGGCTGGTGCAGGTGGCCTCGCCGGCCGGGGCGATCTGCCAGTGGCCGTTCTCCTCGTCGCCGAGCAGTTTCGCGAAGCAGGCCGCGGAGTCGAAACGGGGTAGGCAGAGCCAGTCGATCGAGCCGTCGCGCCCGACGAGCGCGGCGGTGTGCAGGTCGCCGATGACGGCGTAGTCCTCAATACTCCCGTTCACGTTGCTTCTCATGCCCAGAAATTAGTTGGTCCACCGTGCTCGAATTCAGCACATGTTCACCGCTGCCCTGGCCGGACTGGGTCTCGGCCTGTTCGTCGCGGCCCAGGTCGGGCCGGTGTCCCTGTTGTGCGTGCGGACCGTGCTGCGTCACGGGCTGGCTCCCGGCCTGGCCGTGGGGCTCGGCGCCGCGCTCGTCGACGTCTTCTACGCGTTCCTGGGCATGCTCGGGGTCGCGCAGCTGATCCGTTCGGACGTCGTGCGGTGGTCACTGGGGTTCGTCGGGGCGCTGGTGCTGGTGTGGATGGGCGCTCGGACGCTCTGGACCGCTCATCGGGTGCGGCTGGGGCTGGAGACCTCGGGTGAGGTCGCTTCGGTGGCGGCCGCGCTGCGTACGTCCGTGCTCGCCACCGCGTCGAACCCGCTGACGATCGTGTCCTGGGCGTCGATCTTCGCGGCGGCGTCCACGGCGGCCCTCATGTCCTCGTTCGGGGCGGCGGCTTCGCTGCTCACCGGCGTCGGCCTGGGTAGCGTCGGCTGGTTCACGGGTTTGGCTTTCGTCGTGTTTCTGGCCCGGCAGCGGGTCGGTACCCGGCTTCTGCAGGCCGTGGACTCGATCGCCGGTGCCGGTCTGGTGGCGTTCGGGGGCCTGCTCGCATTTCGGACTGTGCGGGATAGTTAGGCAGCGCTCGACACGGTTGACCAGCGAGGTGGATAGGCTGCCGTTCGTGACTGAGCGTTTGGTGTGGGTCGACTGCGAGATGACCGGGCTGGAACTGGGCCATGACGCCCTGATCGAGGTCGCCGCGCTCGTCACCGACTCCGACTTGAACATCCTGGGTGACGGCGTCGACGTGGTGATCAACGCGCCCGACGCGACGCTGGACGGGATGCTCGACGTCGTCCGCGAGATGCACGCGAAATCGGGGCTGACCACCGAGGTGCGTGAGTCGACCGTGACCATGGCCGAGGCCGAGACCCTGGTGCTGAACTACATCAAGGAGCACGTGCCCGACCCGAAGTCGGCGCCGCTGTGCGGGAACTCGATCGCGACCGACCGGGGCTTCCTCGCCCGGGACATGCCGACGCTCGACAACTACCTGCACTACCGGATGGTCGACGTCTCCTCGATCAAGGAGCTGTGCCGCCGCTGGTACCCGCGGGTGTACTTCGGGCAGCCGGCGAAGGGGCTCGCCCACCGGGCGCTCGCCGACATCAAGGAGAGCATCCGGGAGCTCCAGTACTACCGGCAGGCGATCTTCGTCCCGCCGCCCGGTCCGGACGTCGAGCAGGCCCGGGCGATCGCGGCGGGGCTGCCCGGCCTGAAGTGACGTACATCCGATCCCGAGGTCGAGGGCGTCCGCGCGGGACCGCTATGATGAATGAGCCTCGCGGGTAGTCGACGCGCGCATGGTGGCTGTAGCTCAGTTGGCAGAGCACCGGGTTGTGGTCCCGGGTGTCGTGGGTTCAAATCCCATCAGTCACCCCAACGAGAAAGGGCCGGTCCTCACGGACCGGCCCTTTCTCGGTCTTACTTGATCGCGCTACCGGCCTTGTACTGCTCCCAGGTCATCTCCCAGTCGGTCCAGCCGTTGCCCTTGTCGACGTGGGTCTCGGTGCCGACGACCTCGATCGGGTCGCCCTTGAGCGTCAGCTCGTAGAACCAGCTCGCGTTGGCCGTCGACGCATTGACACATCCATGCGAGACATTCGTGTTGCCCTGCGAGCCGGTCGACCAGGGAGCGGCGTGCACGAACTCGCCGCCCCAGGTGAACCGGACGTCGTAGTACACCTTCTGGCGGTAGCCGCCGGGCGAGTCCGCCGGGAGGCCGAACGTGCCGGAGTCGAACGTCTTCTCGTACGCCTTCTCCATCGCGACCATCTTGCCGGACGACGTCGGCGTGCTCCGCTTACCGAGGCTGATCGGGAACTTACGGATCAGCTTGCCGTCCTTGTAGACGTACATCGTCTTGTCTTTGTTGACGACCTTGCTGGTGATCGCGCGCCCCACGGTGAACGTGGCGAACCGGTCACGCTTGCCGTAGTTGCCGTTGCCCATCGGCAGGCCACCGATCCCGAGCCGCACCGACACCTTCGTGCCGGTGGGCCAGTACTCCCGGGGGCGGTAGTGGATCTCGCTGCCGCCGAACCAGTGCCAGGAGCCCTCGACCGCCGGGGTGCTGGTGACGAAGAGCCGGCGTTCCACCGCCGCACGCTGCGCCTTCGGGATGCTGTTCGTGAACTCGACGACGATCGGCAGGCCGATGCCCACCGTGTCGCCGTCGTTGACGTACAGATCCGCGCCGGTGATCGAACCCGGCTTGGCCATCGTCGAGAACGTGCTGGTGGTGGTGGCGGTCTGACCTTTCTGGGACGCCGTGGCCGTGACCTTGTACGTGGTGCTGTACGCGAGCTGCCGGGCCGGCACCCAGGACTTCTTGTCGCTCGCGACGTTGCCGGCGACCGGCTTCCCGTCGGGGCCCGTGAGCGTCACCGCGTCGACGGTGCCGTTCGTGGCGAACGTGAGCACCGAACTGGTGAGCACCTTCGTGGCCTTGTTCGCCGGCTTGGAGAGCGCCAACGTCGTCGGCGCCGCCGCCGGGCTCTTGACCGCGTTCGCCGCCGGACTGAACTTGCCGGTCGCCACTTCCTGTCCGCTGCTGCACGCCGCCAGTAACCCGAGCGCGAGCGCGGCGACGCCGACCCGCTCAACCAGGTGCTGCCTAGAGGTGCGGACCGCCCGCATCGTCACCCCGCTCATCCGCCTGCCGTATACCTACACAACACTGTGAATCACCTGTACATGACGTTGTCAACCCCTACGCGTGAACTAGGGGGGCGGTTCAGCTAGAGGCGCGATTTCAGCGTTCGAGAGCGGGCTGCTATCGTTGGTTCTCGTCACCGGGGCGGTCAAACGGTCCGGGGATGGCTAGCGCCAATAGCTCAATAGGCAGAGCAGCTGACTCTTAATCAGCGGGTTCGGGGTTCAAGTCCCTGTTGGCGCACTCTTTCTTCTCATCACCGCAGGTCAGCGGGCTACGGCCCCTGGCTGCGGTTGACCCCACGGTTACCGGCCCCACGTTTACCCCACGCTTTGACTCCGTCGGGGGCGCTCGGGCTCCGGGGATGGGGCATCCCGTCTGCCGGCGACCCAGGGCAAGCCGAGCAGACCAACAGCGGGACCGCCATCGTCTCTTGGCTGCCGTCCGGCGTGATGACATGTGGCGGCCCCGCCGCCGGCCCGCTCCCCAGGGGGTGGGTCGACGGCAGACGGGATGCGGCTCAGGTCGTGCGGTTATGGGTCGATCGGTCGGGCGGGGGTGCCAGATGACAGATGCATCCATGCCGACGTCGCCGGGTGCCGGACGTGATCGGCTCGCGGTCGTAGCGGTCGTGCTCGGAGTTCTGGGATTCATCGGTGGGGCGCCGTATCTCCCGATCTACGGGATGAACGCCTCACTTGCCGCACCGTCGACTGCGGGCTCGTTTCTGCTGGCGGCATGCTCGGCCGCCGCAGTAGCGATAGGGGCCATCGCGCTGCGACGCTGCGAGCGAGAACGCCGCCGCGGATCCGGTCTCGCCCTCGCCGGGGTGGTCACGGGTTCGCTCGGGCTGCCCGGCTTGATCATGCTCGCCAGCTTGAACAACGGGGTGGCAGGCATCTTCTATGCCACCTGTTGGCAGTAGCCGCCTCCTCGCACGAGGACGCCCGCCTCAGCACGCAAGAACGACCTAGGTCTCAGCGGTTACCACCTGGTCCTGGTCTCTGCTGCCTTCCAGGTCCGCCGTGTGGCTACTTAGCTGGATTGCCTGCGCAAGTACGGCGACCCACGGAACACTGATGGGGACGCGACGCGTTCGGTGGGGTGGTCGCATGGTCAGCCTTCTTTACCTAGAGCCTGTCACATCCGGCTCAGGTATCCGTTCGTGTCGTCCGGTCGTGGTCATATCCGATTACTCCGGCATCACAATATGACCTACAGCAGACTGGCGGGCGGGCCGCGACAGCGGCTCGCCGTATGCCGCCCTCCAGGCGATCAATGCCGATGGCGCGATTTCATGGTTTTAGGCGATGAAGCCGTCAATCACTGTTTAGTGCACGGCGCATTTTCGGTCGAATTCATACGACCAGGAGAGCAAGTTGCAGTGTCGTGCTTCTTTGAGCAATGCGAGGAAATGTCTCTGGAAACCATTTATGACCCCGGACTTCATACGTATATCGATTTTTACTGCTCGATACACCGCAGGGCAGAGTTATGACGAACCTCGGAAGCATCGGATTGAGCGAATCTGATTTTCCGCTCCATTTCCGTATCGTAAATGTTCTGCCCGCAACGCTCGTAACGATCACCCCGGCATGCTTACTGCTATCTGGCGCCCCCACCCAGTCACCATCATTGGATCTACTACTCGACAGAGCGCGAAACTACGGCTGGGTTGGTGCGGTCGGGGCGACGATCTTCATAGCCATTGCTTCACTGCTTCTACAACCTCTTGAGTTCGCCTCAGTTCGATTTATGGAGGGATACTGGTCACGGTCTGGATTCATGGGCGGAGCGGCCGAACTTGGGTCGTGGATTCAGAGACGTCGACGCGGACGGCACAAGTGGATCTCCCGATCCACGCTGCCGCCCGGCATGGTGGAAGATTCAAGACAGCGCTTACGAGAAGATTGGCCTTTCTCAGGCGAGGTCCGGCCAACAGCTTTAGGCAACCGAATGCTCGCATTCGAATCAAAAGCAGGCTTTGGCTTGGGGATCGAAGCAATTGCGTTCTGGAGTCGACTATATTACGTACTTCCAGAGCCCGCCCTAAAGATCATAGATTCGCACCGCGACCAGTTGGACTTTGCATGTCGGATATGTATGGCACTCGCACTCTGTTCTTGCAGTTCCCTCGCACTTCTACTGCAATATCCTATATGGATGCTCGTTCCGGCGCTGTTCGCGGCTGGCTCATGGGCGGCCTACAGAGCAAGCCTGGCTGCCGCGGCGAACTACGGGGTCGTAGTAACATCTGCCATCGATGTTTTCCGGCTCCGGCTGATTAAAGAAATGGGCCTCGCCCTCCCCGTGGATACGGACGCCGAGCGTTCGATACACGAAAATCTGACACAGCTGTGGAGTGGCGGACTAAACAGCAAGAAAATTAAGCTGACCAACGCCATTACTGATCAAGATTTCGGCATTCGCGTTGATCATCGTCAAGCAAGCACTTCTGACGAGGATCCAGCCTAGCTAGCCGCGAATTTATCTAATCAAGCACTTGTCCGTTGAGTCGAGCGGTCCTAATCGCAGCCCCTAGCGAGAGCGCAACCACCTTCAAACGTGGTCCGCCAGGCGGACTACTTGCGAAACTTTGTTCAATAGACTGACCGGAATTGCGTGTTGCCAGATCCACCGTCCACATGTCCGAAAATCTAATCTCTACGCTACCAGCCAGCGCAGTGACTTCGAGGCGAGCATCCTTTAAATCCCCGGAGGTCGAGCTTACTTCAATAATGCATCCGCTGAACAGCGACTGCACGATTGCGAGGGGCTCATCACCCGGATTCCACTGAATGAACTTACCGGAAAATGCAAACGTTTTCCGTTTGACGCCAGAGTTCTTAACTCTTGGACTCAAGGCACCCTGAGCGAGTAGCGCGAGGCCCGACAGCAGCAAAAGCAGGGGAACGAAAATCGGCTTATAGTCGTCAGGGAGGGGGTCTAGAGTAAACACGAGCAGTATCCCGCCGAGCCCGATTACACCTAACGGCGCCACCAGTGAAACATGGGCCCGCACTAAGTTCAGGATGCCGATTACACCGAGACCTATCAGTACAATCGGCCACCACCGGAGGGCGAGCTCGAGGAGGTCCACCTCCGGCACGAGCCGGGCGATGAGAAGAAGCGTGCCAGCCGCGCTGAGCAAAATAGCTAGCCACACACGAAGGTGTCCCGTCACATCTCCTCCGAAGTCACCGGCAGTCCCATCGCGGGAAGCGATCAGATGCTAGCGGCCCGCAGGAGATGCATCGCTAACGCGGCTGATCGAAGAGTCCACGCCGAGCGTCATCGATGAAGGTCGCCCAGGCCGGCCGACCGAACGAGAGCACAGTTCCGTCAGTGTCCTTGCTATCGCGGACAAACACGGAGTCGGAGCCATACGCGCACTCGACGCAGTTGCCCCCGCTACCGCCGGAGTAGCTGCTCTTGAAGAACCGCGGGTCGCTCATGTCAGGTACTCCTGGAGGGGAATGGTGCCGGTCCGGACGGTCTCGAAGATCGTTGTGTACCGCTCCAACTCTGCACGCTGCTGGAGGTAGGCGGCCGAGCTGGGCGAGTCGAGGTAGACCACGGACGGGTCTTCCTCCGCGTCGGGGAAGTCGAGGATCCCGAACGAGCTTTCCATGGCAGCGTGCGCGCCAGCCTTGAACGGAAGCACGTCGATCATGGTCGACGGACGATCCGCAGCCCCGCGCAGCTTGTCGATTTGAGCCGCCATGACCGCCGGCCCGCCGACCTCCCGAAGCAGGACCGCTTCGTTGAGGATGGCGTGGAAGGCTGGCGGTGTCGGCCGATCGAGAATGGCTTGCCGTTCCATCCGCACTGCGACGCGCCGCCGCAGGTCGTTCACATCGTCGGTCGGGTTGCGCGCCTGGTAGACCGCCAGCGCGTACTCAGGTGTCTGGAGCAGGCCAGGCACCAGCTCAGCTTCGTACGACCGGATCGACGCTGCGGCAGGCTCGAGATCGACGTAGAGGCTGAACCACGCCGGAACCGTGTCTTCACCGAAAATGTGCCACCAGCTGCTGCCTTGCGTCGCCAGCGCGAGCGTCGTCAGGGCTTCGATTTCCTCATTCGACGCCCGGTAGTGACGGCAGAGGGCCGCGACGTCTTGAGGCTTAGCCGGATGCTTGCCGGCTTCGAGCTTGTAGAGCTTCGCTCGCGAGATCCCGAGACGACGGTCAGCGACGACGCTCTCCACCGAGACACCGGCCGCTTCACGAAGTAAGCGCAACCGCCGGCCGAGCTGGCGACGTACGACTGTAGGCGTTGCCGCTCCGGACATCGGCCCATCTCCCGTCACGCACTCATTCTGTCTGTCTCCCCGTGAGACGCGCGAAAGAAGCCTCGCGGTCTGGTTATGAGACTCTCACTAAGAGAGTCTCGTTGAGCTGGTAATCGCTATCGAGAGGCACGCTGATGATGCACGGCTTAGCTCGCTACGGCAGCCCGCTCGCGGCCACAGGGCTAGACAGAGAGCGCCCTGTCGCGCCGAATCCGAGCGACTTGCTCGACGTTCCGCTCAGCTCGCTTCTGGCGAACGAACTGGACCTCAGTCAGCGCGCACACGCGACGCGGGCGGGCTACCTTCCGGACGAGTTGGTGGCCGAGGACTTCCTCTATCTGCTGGCCCTTCGCACCGCGATCAGCCGTGCCCTCAGCTGGGGTTCACAGGCGGACGTGCGCGAGGCGATCGAAGGTGGAGCGAAGTGGACTGACGTAGCCATCGCTCGCGGCAACACGACGGCAGAGGCGCGAGCCGAGTTCCTGCACTGGGTCAACGCTCAGGCCGCATTGTGGGACAGCGGCCCGACACCGACCGGTCTTCGATTCGGACTCGAACCGGAGCACCGCCGAGCAGTCCGGGCGCTCGCCGAGCGGTCATGACCACCGGCGAGGAGCAGTTCAGGCCAGCGCCGCTCCCGAAGAGAGTTCCAGGAGCGGCGCTGGCCGAAGGACGCCGTACGGTCCCCGTACCGGACGCTTGGCGGGTACGGGGACAGGACGTCGGCGACACTCACGCTGGCCGAGTCTCCAGATGATCGATGCACCAGACCCACTCCCGCATCCAGTTGCGCCGCAGCGTGAACGTCCACGTCCGGTCGGGAACCGAGTACGGGTTGAAGCCGCTCTCGTCAGCCCGATGAATCTCTAGCCGGCCCTCGACCGTCACCGTCGCGCGCTTCTTGTTCTCCGTCGAGCGGTAGTCCGGATTCCATGCGTGGCTGGCGATCCAGTCGGGCGCGAACTGGTCGTGTAGCCGCCGATCTTCTGTGTCTATGACCGCCCCGATTCGGTCGGTAGCGTCGCCGCAGACGTTCCGCCGCCACGGACCCTTCTCGCCGACGTCCGGGAACGCCCAGCTGAGGAACCACATCACGCGGACTTCGGGATCGTTCGGGGTGTCGTCCACGACCGAGAAGCCGATGCCGACCGTGCAGGCGACCAGTCCGAGCACCAGCACCACACCGGTTGCTGCCAGCGCCAGGACCGGACGCCGCCGGCCCATCTCTAGGAGTTCGTCATCGTCGGTCGGGGCACGCGCGTTGATGGTGCGTGGTGGCGGGATACCCGGCAGGAGCCAGCTACGAGATCTGGCAGCGACTAGGCGCCCGGGTGGCCGATTCCGTGTCATGGTCAGTCTCCTTCCGGGTTGGTGTCGTGTTCGGTAGCGGCGAGCCAGGCGCCGGCCGCATCGAGGCCGTTCCGGGCGTAGCGGAAGCGAGTGGGCCCAGCGACGTCGTCGCCGAACCGGTCGTCGTCCGATTGAGCGGCCCGGTAGTCACGCCGCTGCTGGTGGAGCGCGGTCAGAGTGGTGGAGTACGTCCGTGTCCGCGCAGCGACGGTGCCGCGGAATCCGTTCTGATGTGCCCACGCCCGGAGCCGCAGCGACTGGAGCTCTGGCAGTGCGCCGAGCCGCCAGGCGACACCGATCACGGCCCGGATGTGTGATGGGACGTCGAGGATCGGTATCTCCGCCGGTGCGCCAATCCGCCGTGCCAGACCGACGCCGAGGGACTTGGTGACGTACTTGGCGAGGTAGGCCGCTAGCCGCCGCTCAGTCTCGTCATCGTTGCCGGGCGGGATCGGATCAGCGGTCACCTGCCGGCCCCAGGCGAACTCCCACTCCCCCACCCGATTCAGCGGAGCCGCCATCCACACGCGGCCGGCCGCCTCGATCGCCGCCTCTGCGAGCAGGTCGGCAGTCAGCCAGGCCGGAGGCGCCCGGTCGGGATCGGTCGCAGCGTCGGCCCGGATGATCGCGTGCAGGTGGACCGCGCCCCTCGCTTGCATCTCGGCGACTCGCATGCAGGCGACCCGCACCAACGCAGCGACGTCCCGCACGGTCCGACCGGCGAGCCGAGCCACTTCACGGCCGAGTTGGATACGCCAGCGGTGCCAGAGCGCCGAGGCGTGCGCGTTGAACAGGACGAGGCCGGGCCAGTCGTAGCAGCCATGACACAGCGGAGCACCGACCAGCGGATCGGTCGCCGGATGCCGAGCCGGGCACCAGGCCGGAAGGCCGTGCGGGCAGATCGGCCGGTCCCGCCGAGGACGACAGAGCGCAGGATTCCCGTCCGAGCCGACGTTCGAGGAATGGACCGGACCAAAGCCGGGTGCGGTCAGCGTGACGAACAGCCGCGGATGTGTCCGCACCGACGGCGCCCGACCTTTACCGCCCGCGAGTCCGGCATAGATCAGGAACCAGGTGTCACCGGCATATCGCCGGGCGCAGGCTTGGCACAGCACGCCGTGCCGGGAGCCGCATGGAACAAGCAGAGTTCCGGTCGCCTCCTCCGTCGAATACCAGGACGGCGCAATTACGCCGGAGGCCGGGTCGAGGCGGAAGACGGTTCCGGACAGCTGGATCGGCCGGGAGCAGCCACCGACGGTCCGCAGTTGCCGCCGCAACTCCGACAGGTCGCCGGCGCCGACGATGTCAATCAGACCGGCGAGGACGTCCGGAGTGAGCCCAGCGGAGTCGAGGAGCCCGGCCAACGCACCTGAGTCTTTGGTCATGCTCGCCCCCTTTCCGAGGCGCGGTGAATGGAGCGCGGACGGGCAGCCGCCGCATTAGCTGCCCGTCCGCAGGAGCCCGGACCGGTCCTGGGTCGGCCGTTCATCGGGCGAAGGTCGCGACGGTCCAAGCAATGTCCCGGTCGGAGAGGTAGCCGGCACGCACCCGCCGAGGCGTGGCGTCGCCATCGGTGATCACGTAGGCGATGCCGGCGCCGGTCGCCTCGTCCCGTGGGATCAGGTGCGCCGCTGCACCCCGATCGGCCGCGCCGTCACCGAGCACCAGATCCACTTGCGACGGTTCGTCGAGCCGCAGCGCGATCCGGGTGGTGAACAGCTGCCGCAGCGGAACGGTCTCCTTGCGCGGATCCTGCACTGCTGCCAGTACCGCCACGCCGAGCGCCCGCCCCTGGGTGAGCACGGTCGCCAGCGCGCCAGCGAACCGGTCCTTGAGCTTCCGATCGGTCAGGTACGCGGTCAGGAACGCCAACTCATCGATGTTGAGGAGCACGAACGGATCACCGCGCCGCGCCACGTGGGTTCGGGCGTGACCAGCCATCCGCCGTGCGCGATCAGCGACCAACTGTGCCGCCGCCTCGACCAGCTCGACCATGTCGACAGGTTCGGCCGCGTACCGGGCGAACAGCCGGCCGCCCGACGCGAACTCGATTCGTTTCGGATCGAGCGTCCACACCTCCACGACCCGCCACCGGATCAGCGGAGCCAGCGCCCGGATCACCGACCACTGCACCGAGCCCTTACCCGCACCCGTGGCGCCCGCGACCAAGAGGTGACGGCCGATTAGCCGCTCCGTCCAGGCCAGCCCGTCTTCCCGCTGGCCCAGCAACAGCGCCCGCAGGTCGGGCCGCGGATTCGGTAGCGGTGCCCGCAGCGGTGTGGCCAGTGGATCGGACCACAACGCTTTGAGCCGCACCCATCCCCGCGCCGGAGAGTCGACCGCCACCCGCGCCACTTGCCAGGACTCCGCGAGTGGCTCGGAGACCTTCGCGTAGTCGACCGGTGTCTGACCATCCAGCAGCCGGCCGACCACGACGAAGCCGTTCGGGATCGGCCGCCACCGACCGCCCAGGTACTCCATCGACGCGCCCGCGCCGACCGCTTGAGGCCGGGTGAGACCGGTCCGCCACGCGAGTTGCGGCCATTGGAAGCGCCGCACCCACACCCACGCCCGGTCCGGGATCACCGCCGCGATCCGATCGCCTTTCCACCGCCACAACTGGCCCCACAGCCAGCCCCGGAGCCGCCACAGAACCAGCGCAACCAGCAGAGCGACGAGGAGCAGGAGTGCAGCGGTAGGCCGCCTGAAGAACAGGACCAGCCAGACGATCGAGCCGACGATCCACAGCCACGCTTTGACGAGGAACCGCACCGCCGGCCACGGACCCCGCCGAAGCAGGATCACCAGCGCGAGCAGGAACATGCCGGATCACCTCCCTCCGCTCGCGCGCCCGTCAGGCCGCACCGGAAGAGGGCGAGGAATGCCGCCGCCGCGTCTCGCCGTCCAGCGGCGCAAGAGTTTCGGCCCGGAACGCGATACCCCAGTTGCCTTGATCGCCGATCCACGGCCGGCCGGTGAACCGAGTCAGGGTGACCGGCGTTGCCGGAGCGATGCCCTCGGGCTGGCCCGCCACCGTCACCGACACCAGACCCGCCGGCTCGTTGGGGTGCAGCAGCGCGATCTGAACCCGGAACAGCGGCAGACCGGTCTGCTTGTCCACCACCGCCCGACCCGCCTGATCCACCCGCGCCTCCGGCGCCGACAGAGCCAGGAAACCGACCTGGGTCGAGTCCAGATGCAGCACGTTCGGAAGACCATTCACAGCCATGACAAACCAACCCCATCCGTGGAGAACCCGAGAGGAATAGACGCGGGTGGGCACCCCAGCAATGGGAACCCGCGTCTACGACCAGTCATCCGTGACCGGCCTTTCCTCAGGCCACGTCCGTGCGGCCCGGAATCAGTAAACGACCCTCATCAATCTAGACGCAAGCATTAATTCTAGGCGGATTCGGGTACGACGAAATGGCCATTCCAGCGGTTCCCGGAATTGGCGTGCACCTCCCCCGCCGTGCGTCGAAATCCGACACACAGCCCGAAAAGGCAGAGAAAAAATGTTCGAGAATGCTCATGGTCAGCGCCTCCATCGGACGCTCACGCCTACGCGCTACTCACCGCCCCAGGCGGGAGCGCTTCTTCGGCGCTCAGCACACACGAAAAAGGCCGCGACCCGGCAGCAACGATCCGCCGGACGCGGCCAACCCAGACACCCCACACCGGGGCGAACGAACCACAGAGCCTAGGTCGCGGCGACGAACCCGTTACTGCCGCGACCACGGCATCCAGCCCGATAATCGGGCGAGAAGACACACTGCGCCACAAGTGCCAAAGGAACGGACAGCATCGGATTTCCGCTCCTCTCACACTCGACTATGCGCGTCCACCTCACCGAGCCAGAGTAGCAACAGCAGCACGTTCCGTGAACCATCCATTACGGCTGTGCGCTCGTCGCGCTCGTCGACCGCGACTGCCACGGCCTGCGCAGCGGGTCGCCTAGCTCCGTGTCACCCCAGTGATCAACTCAGCCGATCGCGGACAACCTGCGCGCCTCGATAGTCGCTGCGAGCCTGCCGGCCCTCGTCTGTTCTGGCTTGCGGAATAGCCAGAACGACTCCAGGAAGCGGATGCCGAAGGACTCATCAGAGTCCGCGAGGGTCAGAATCGGCGCGACGAGCGGAACAAGGTTGCCGCCTATCTCGCCGACCTCACACCGCGCGATTTGACCCCAGGTGTACCGGCGGGTTCGGACCGGGTTGTGCACCACGATGCCCTCGTCACTCAGAACGACCCGGAGGAACGGGGTGCGAATCAAAGGGCCAGCGAAGACTACGAGGATGCAGGCGCCAAGAATCTGCCCGGTCAGACCGATTGAGGCCTCGCCGCCGCCATAGTCGACCGGAAGCACCATCAGGAGACCCACAAGGCAGAACGCCAGGTAGCAGGCGAGCGTCACCAGCACATACATCCAGCCCCGTAGCGTCCGCTGGCCCTGCATAGCTAGCCCCCGCCGCTCAGTCGCCCTCTGCGGGATTTGCGGGCGCCCTCGTAACCCTTCGGCTGGAGCGGCTCCATCCTGACCGCTGGGATGCGACCTCATACCGGCGCTCCTCTATGCCCCCTTGTGTTCAAAGTCCCCTTACTTAGATCAAGGGCGGCCTACCGGCCGCCGCCGCGTCTCCGCGCGGACGGGGGCCCGGCGCTGACGCGCCACCCCACCGCACGGACCCACGTCGCCAGCGGGCCGACTACGACCCTCCTAGCAGCTTTGTGATCTGTGTCACGGCTATTTTTATCGGACCCATTGGGCGCAATCCGGAGAGCCGTTCGGCACTTATGCAGGTCGTTACTGCTGACGCATTCCGAATTCCCCCAACGTAGGTTTGCCGACAGGGCTACTAGTGGGTCTAGTAGCCCTAATAGCCACCCTCACCCTGCATCGATGCACGCCTCCGCTAGCTCGCCAGGCGCATCACATTGGTACTCTCGTGCCGCAGTTAACGCCGAGCCTTCCGGCTAGCCCGCGGAGGAGAGAGGAGATTAGGTGTCTGGTTCTGCTAATTTTGCCCGTCTTTCCAAGGAACCAGACTGGCGCCTTAGGCCGATCTTGCGAGCTATCTTCGCAATTTGGCAGATCGTCCTGATCGCGACAGGAAGAAGCACCGCCGCGATGTTCGCGGCGGCACTTTGGACGCTGACCGAAGCTGTTTGGGATTCTCTTTGGACGGAGCGACCCAACTAGTTCCGAGACTTGTCCTGTGGGGCTCGGTCGCTTGTGCGGCCGAGCCCTGCTTCTCTCACCTGCATGAACGCACAGCCGATATGCCATATCGTTCGTGATGATGATACCCGCACAGACTTAGCCACGGACACGAGTCCATGCATAGTTTGTGATGTCAGAAACGACTGGGCACCTTCAGTCTTCACGGTCAGCGCGGAGTCTCCAGGCATACGGCTTCCAGCCAGGCGTCGACATCTCCACGCCGGAAGCGGAGGTGCCGGCCGATCTGGGCCGCCCGTGGACCCTCGCGGTTCGCACGCCACTTGTAGATCGTGGCCTTCGGAACCTTCAACTCGGCCGCCAGCTCATCCACCGTCAGCCACTCCGTAGCCGCCATCGCCGCCTCCTCTCGGCTCAGGGAGCCGCCCCCGGATGAGCGACCCGCATCGACAGCGCCACGCACACGTCACGTCGATGCGGCCCAGCCGCAGAGTTGGAGTCAGACGATCAAGCTGTCATCCAGCTACTACCAAAGGTAGCCAGCAGGGCAAACGGATAGGTCACCCCGCTAGCTGCTCCAGGACGACGGCCGCGCCCGTATCGGCAACGTCCCGTCCCATGTAGACGTCCTGGGTCATTGATGGCTTGGCGTGGCCGAGCTGGTCGGCCGCGGCCCGAGCGGTCAGGCCGGCGCGATCCATCAACGTCGCCACGGTCTTCCGGAACACGTGGGACGTCACCCAGCCCATCCCGGCATCCTCGAAGGCATCAGCGAGGTCCGCTGACGTGTTCGAGCGGTCCCGGAGTCCACCCAGCGGCGCCGGGAACACCGGGTCATCCCCGCGAGGCGAACCGCCGGCCGCCGAATGCCGACGCCGCAGCATCTCGACCGCCCACCGGGGAAGCACGAGGGTCCGGTAGCCAGCCTCGGACTTCGGCTCAGGCTTAATCGCCAGGCCGACGCCCTTGATCCGGATCACCGTGCCGCGGACTTCCACCGTCGCGGCGTCGAGGTCGAGTGCGTCCCAGACGATCGCGCTGCACTCGCTGATCCGAAGACCGGTTGCCAGCATCATGTCGACGAAGTCGGGCAAGTCCCGATCGACTGCCTTCTTGTTTGCCGCCAGCGACGCCCGGAGCTTTCGCGCTTCGTCGACCGTCAGTGCCCGCGCCTTCCGGCGAGGCTTCCGGTCGGTCAGCGGACCCATCTCCCGCACCGGGTTCCGGTCGAGCGCGTCGTGCTGCACAGCGAGAGTGAGCACGCCCGACAGCACTGTCCTCGTCATCTTGGCGATGGCCGGACCGTGCTTCTCCAGGACCTTCCGCAGGTGTCGGTAGACGACCGACACGGTGACCTCGTGGACGCGGAGCTTCCCCAGCGCCGGGATCACCTGACCGTCGAGCCGGTACCGGTACGCCTCCTTGGTTCCGGGGCTCAGTGTGCCCGCCTCGATCTTGTCCCACCACGCGTCGATGACGACCTGCATGAGCGTCAGCCGGTTGATCTCGTTGATGCCGCTCCGCCGGCCACGGTCACGGACCGCCTCCAGGAGCGCGTTGGTCGCCGCACCTTTCGTGGGTCCGTGCTTATCGATCTGCCGGGTCACACCGTCGTAGTCCCGGTACCGCGTACGCGCCCGATAGCCCGCACCGAACTTCTCTATGCTGATTGCGCCATGCGTTCCTAATGGAAGAGTCGGCCGTCCCATTCCACAAAGATACCGCACTTACCCCACGGAAACGCTGAATTCTAGTGAACAGGAGCGCACGACACCGAATAGTGTCCTAGCAGCTCAGAGCACACGCACGATGGTTAGTGAATAACGTCGAAAACTGCAATTTTGAAATCAGCGGGTTCGGGGTTCAAGTCCCTGTTGGCGCACTTTTTCTTCTTGCTTCCGCAGTTCAGTGGGCCGCGGCCCCTGACTGCGGCGAACCCCGCGGTCAGCCCATGCTTTGACTCCGCCGGGGCGCTTGGGCGCCAGGGATGAGGCATGGCCCAGACGAGCGAGCCGTCCACCAGCGGGACAGCCATCCTCCCTTGGGCCGCTGTCCGACGTGGCGGCATGGAGCGGCGCCGCCGCCGGGCCGTTACCCGGGGGGTGGGTCGACGGCAGATGGGACGAGTGTCGGGTCGCTAGCCCGTTGGCCGATCGGGTTCGGTCTTACCTGACAGACGCGTCCACACTGACGTCGTCGGGTACGGGACGTGATCGGTTGACGCTCGTGGCAGTGGCGCTCGGGATTCTGGGCTTCTTCGGCGGCGCGCCATGCCTCCCGATGTACGGGATGACACCCCTTTCCTCGAATCATCGACCGCCGGTGCGTTCCGGGTTGGGGCTGTGCTCGATTGCCGCGGTAGCAACCGGGGCTATCGCACTACGCTGCGAACGCCGTGGTGCCGTATCACGCGGACGGCGGGCGGCCGGATGTCTGCGCGGAGGTCGTAGATTGTCGCCGCCAGTAGCCTGACTCGGTGCCAGTGCCAGCCCTCATCCCCATCGCTCGCGAGCCGGGCTACCGAACCGACACCATCGGCCGGTTCGCCGAGGGCCAGTTCTACGCCGTGATCCACGGCGCGCACCGAGATGACGACGAAGAGCTCGATCTGCGTCGCGAGCGCATCCGCTGGTACGCCTACCTCCACCGGTTCGATCACGCGGGCAACCACGTCCGCTCGGAGATCTCACTGATCGGCGTCGCCCCTTACGTACGCGGCGAATTCCGCCGTCGGGCCGAGCAACGCCTGCGGGAACTACTCGATGACCTTGTCGACCGGGACTACGGCGACATCGCGATCCGGCCGTTCCGGGTCTTGTACGACGGCGTCACGTTCGGCCTCATCGACGAGTCAGATGCCGAACGGGACGCCTGGGCCGAGCTGTATCCAGATCGGCTGGGGTTCACCGAGCCGTGGGACGGCACGTACAGCACCTGAGTCCGCTTACCGCTGATCACCGACCGCTACGGCCGGCGAAGGCCACGCCACCGTCGTCGACGAGCGAAGCGGCGAGCTCCGCCCCACAACCGCGATCACGGGCTCAGCGGTCAACCCCATGGGGGTGAACTGTCAGCGTGTGGCGCTGTTCCACGCCCCAGGCGTCGGCGGTGGTGGTGAGGAAAGCCTCTATGGACACCTCGGCCGGGGTCGGCCATGTCAGGGTTCTCGCGTGGCGGCGCCAGCGGTACGGCCTCAGGTCGCTTTCCCAGGGGCCGCCCTCGGCGACCGGCGTGCCGTCCCGGCTGCGGATCACCACGCGGAGCCACGCGTCGCCCTGGGCGTCGATGGCGTAGTGCGGGGTCGCTCGGTGGCGGCGGTCGGGGCTGCTTCGGCCCGGACCCTCCCAGCTCATCAGGCAACCCTCGGCCAGGGTGGCGTCGTAAGCCTCGTGGAAGCCGGCGGCGGACACGCCGCGGGTGGCGGCCAGGCCCAGGAGGACGGGCTGGAGCCAGTTCAGGTACGCGCTCGGGCGGGTTTCGGGCGGCAGATCGAGCAGGGCGGGGTCGAGACGCGCGGTGGCGATGTCGGAGGTGCGGGGATACGGCTCCGAGTAGCCGGGCTGGAAGCCTTCGGTATCGGGCTCCACGGCACGCAGCGCGATCGTTCCGTGCCCGGCCGGTATCGGGGTCGCTCGGGCCAGGCAGACGCTGTAGAGCTCGCAGACGCCTGCGGCCTGCTTCGCGAAGTGATCGGCACGCACCGGGGCTCGGCGCTCGCCCCACGACTCCGGGGCCTCCCAGGCGTCGGCGGGGAGCGACCGGCTCCAGAGGCGGCTCGGCAGCAGGATCGGGTTCATGTCGACCGACTTGTACCGTGACTGCTGCGCCATGCCACCTCATCGATAGGGCCCTGGTCAGGGTAAGCGAGACGTCCGACGGGAGACGACAATGGGCAAGTTCCTGGCATTGTTCAACGGCGCCGCCGACGAGGCCGACAAGGACGAGCTCAGCGCGCAGCAGCAGGCCGAATTCCTGGACGCGTGGGCGGCGTGGGCGCAGGCCGACCACGGAGCCCTCGTCGACCCGGGTGCGCCGCTCAACGCGAAAAAGCGGGTGACGGCGCGCGGGGTGGAGGACTTCGTCGACGCGACGACCGGCTACGAGGCGGGTTCGCACGACGAGGCGGTCCGGATCTTCGCGGGCCACCCGCACCTGCGGCTGTTCGAAGGGAACTCGATCGCCGTGGTGGAGTGCCGGTGAACCTCGCCGCGGTGTCGCTCGGACTCCGATGAACAAGTGGCTGTTGCTGGGCGCGGCGATCGCCAGTGAGGTCACCGCGACGATGGCCCTCAAAGCCGCGCTCGACCGTCCGGCGCTCTACGTGGTGGTCGCCACCGGCTACGTGGCCTCGTTCGTGCTCCTGGCGGCGGTACTGAGGCGCGGGATGGGCCTCGGGGTCGCCTACGGCATCTGGGGAGCGCTCGGCGTCGTGTGCACGGCCGTGCTCTCCGCGGTCATCTACGGCGAGCCGCTCACGCTGCTGATGGGGCTCGGCATCGCGGTGATCATCGCCGGGGTGCTGCTGGTCGAGATCGGCTCGCAAGCCGCCCGGGCCGAGCGCGAGGGCTGACGCGTGACGTACGTCTTCCTGGCCGCCGCGATCCTGATGGAGCTCGGGGGCACGCTGGCGCTGCGGATGGCGTCCGTGGGCCGCTCCGCGTGGTACGTCGCCGTCGTGGCCGGATACCTCGGTGCGTTCGTCGGGCTGTCGCTCGCCCTCGACCGCGGACTGCATCTCGGCGTCGGCTACGGCATCTGGACCGCGAGTGGTGTGGCGCTGGCCGCCGTCGCCTCGAAGGTCTTGTTCAAGGAGCCGCTGACGAGGGTGATGCTCGCCGGCATCGCGCTGATCGCCACCGGGGTGCTCCTGGTGGAGCTCGGCGCGAGCCACTCGTGACGCGACCGACCACTCTCGACGTCGATGTCCACAAGCGATTCGACGCACAGAGTGGGAATCCCCGAGACGCCACCGCGAGTAGGACTTACTCCGCCAGGTATGAGAACCGAGGGTCCCGACGGGCGACTATTCATTCGCGCGGCCCCGTCCGCCCGGAACCGGCGGGGTCGCGCCTCACACCACGTGAAGCGGGGACGGAGTGAAGACTCCGTCCCCGCTTCGTCGTGCGTAGAAGGGGGCGCACCGCCGGCTTCCCCGGCCGGCGGTGCGCCCTGGGCGACCTGAGTGGATTACCGGGATCGGTCACGCGCGGGCCGCCACAGACCGCGCGTTCCGATCGCCTCCCCGGTGGCTCCGGGAATCCCGGCCCGACGTTGCCCATCAGACTCGGGCCGGGATCCGGGGAGCGCTACCTCACTCAGGCAATGCTGCAACCCGCAGCGGCGATGATCAGCTCCAGCGCGTCCTCGAGCGCCTGGTTCGCAGCGTCATCGTCGGCAGCGGCGTCCGCGTCGTCAGCCGCGGCGTCGTCCTCGGCCGCAGCGTCGTCCTTGGCCGCCGCGTCATCAGCAGCAGCGGCGTCGTCAGCAGCAGCAGCGGCGTCATCCGCAGCAGCAGCGTCATCAGCAGCAGCAGCGTCGTCAGCCGCGTCGGCCTTGGCGCCTTCCTTCACCGCGGCGTCGTTGTACTTGTCGACGGCGAGACCCATCCGGGCGAGCAGCCCCACACGCTGGACCTCCAGCGGGTTGAGGATGTTCTCCTGGACGTACTTCCGGCCGGCGTGCTTGGCCTTGGCCATTTCCTTCTCGGCCGCCGCTTCCTTCGCGGCGATCTCCTCGAGGCCCTCGTCGACGACGTCGGCCGCCTCGTCGGGAACATCCGCCGCGTCGATCTCGGCCGCATCGACGTAGTCCGCGGCCGCCCCGCACTGAATAGCGCCACCGTCGCCGGCGTCCGCCGCATCGGCCGCGTCATCCGCAGCCGCAGCATCGTCCGCAGCCGCAGCGTCCTCGGCGGCGGCGTCATCCGCAGCCGCAGCGTCATCGGCGGCAGCAGCGTCATCGGCCGCAGCAGCGTCGTCCTTGCCCTTGCCGTGCTTGCCCTTCTTCTCGTGCTTCCCGTCCGCCGCAGCGTTCCCGTCCGCCGCAGCGTCGTCCGCAGCGGCGTCGTCCGCAGCGGCGTCGTCGGCCGCCGGATCGTTCGCGGGGTCGGCCGACGGGGCGTCGGCCGCGTCCGCAGCCGCTACCTCGCACGTCGCCAATTCCTCCGCGTTCAGGTCCGGCTTGTCGGCCTTCCGGCCGATCGCCGTCTCGATCCGCTGAATCGTCGCCTGGCGCTTGTCCGCCAGCGGCCCGAGGATCGCGTTCTGGACGAAGTTCGCCCCACCCTCACCGTTCGACGTCTCCAGCCGCGTCTGCGCCTCGGAGATCTGCATCTCCAGCAGCACCACGTTCTGCGCCACTTCGGCCTGCGCGGCCGAGGGGACCACGGCCAACTGGCTCGCGACGTCAGGACAGACGATCTTGTCCGCGCTCGCAGCCGCGGGATCCGCATTCGAATCCATGCTCGCCGAAGAAACCCCGACCATCGCCGCTGCGGTCAGTGCGACCGCGGTTCCTCCGACGGCGGCACCGATTGCCCACCGCGACCGTCCTGCTCGTTTCCGCATTCCGCTCTCCCTATAGATGCACCCGGAAGGGCCTCTTGCGCCCACGAGACTGAAGAACGCCGCTATTCAACGACAGGTTCACTGATCCGAATTAACTGTTTCTGGGTCAACAGCACCACGAAAAAGGGCACAAAAATAGGGAGCACCGCCGGTGGGGTGACCGGCGATGCTCCCTGGAAAGCCTGAACCCGGTGACCGGGATTCGGTATTACGCGGACCGCCACAGACCGCGTAACCGCACTTCCAGATTCAGGCGAGTGAACAGACCGACAACGACTCGACGTCCAGGTTCGGACGCGGCGCGTTCCGGCCGATCGCGGTTTGCATACGGTTGATGGTGGCTACTCGCTTGTCAGCGAGCGGCCCGAGGATCGCGTTCTGGACGAAGTTCGCGCCTCCTTCGCCTTCGGACGTGACGAGTCGGTTTTCGGCTTCATTGATCTGCGTATCGAGCAACGCCAGATTGCGCTCCACCTCCGCCTGGGCCTGAGCCGGGATCGCCGGCAGCTGACTTTCCACATCCGGGCAGGAGATCTGCTGACCAGCAGAGTTCCCCCCGTTGTCCCCACCGTCAGCAGGCGGTGCGGACGTCTCGGGCGCCTCGGGCGCTTCGGCCGGCGGAGCCTCGTTCGCGGGATCGGCCGACGGGGCGTCACCGTTCTGCACGGAGCACACCGACAATGCGTCGGCGCCTAGATCCGGCCGGGCCGCGGTGCGACCGATCGAGATCTCGATCCGGTCGATCGTCGATTTCCGCTTGTCGGCCAACGGGCCGAGGATCGCGTTCTGAACGAAGTTCTTACCGCCCTGGCCGACGGTGGTCTCGAGCCTGTTCTGGGCCTCCGAAATCTGCGTCTGCAACAGTTGCAGATTGCGGTCGACTTCGGCCTGGGCCGACGCCGGAACAGCAGGCAGCTTACCTTCGACGTCTGGACAGGAGATCGTACCGACGCTAGCCGAAGAAGCCGATGACGCCTCCTCGCTGGCGGACGACGTACCCACCAAAGCCGCTCCGGTCAGCGCGAGCGCGGTTCCACCGATCGCCACGCCCAGAGTCCAACCTGACCGACCTTTTCCTCGCATTGCTTCTCCTGTGTCCGGCGCACCCGGATGAGCTTCGGAGTTTGCCCACGCCCATCACACGGAAATGCGACGGGAGTGGTTCACGAGCTTTCCGGAATTCGTCGAAGAGGCCGCTGAACAGGGCAGATATGCTGGGGCCATGCAGCGAACCGTCGTCACCCTGCTCGCGGTCGTGGTCGCGCTGCTGCTGGGAACCGCGGCGCCGGCCCGGGCCCACGGCGCCGACGCGAAACCCGAGGCGACCGACTACCGCACCGCGATCACCGCGGTCACCCCGTCGACCGACGACGTCACGGTGCACGTCATCGAGAACGGCGCGCGCCTCGAGCTGCGCAGCGACACCACCCAGGACGTCGAGGTCCGGGGCTACTCCGGCGAGCCCTACCTCAAGATCTCGGCCGACGGCGTCTGGACGAACACCCGCTCGCCCGCCACCTGGATCAACGCCACCGCCGACGGCAAGAGCCCGGTCCCGGCGAGCGCCCGCGTCGACACCGCCGCCGCGCCGCAGTGGCAGAAGGTCAGCTCGGAGCGGGTGGTGCGCTGGCACGACCATCGCTCGCACTGGATGAGCACCAGCCCGCCGCCGGCCGTCACCGCCGCCCCGGCGTCGTCGCATCGCCTCGCGTCCTGGACGGTCGCGCTCGTCGTGGCCGGCACCCCGACCACGGTCAGCGGCACCCTCGACTACGAGCCACCACCCACGCCCACGCTGTGGTGGGCCGCGGTCGTGCTGGCGGCGGCCGCCCTGTTCGCGGTCACCTACTTCTGGGGCCGACGTCCGGCCGCGCGCCTTCTCGTCGCCGGCGCGCTCGGGGTGGCGGCGCTGGCCGAACTCGCCGACGCGGTGGGGCGCACGATCGTCGCGGGCTCGACCGGGTTCGGTGTCGTCACCGGGGTGCTGACCGGGCAGGGTGTGGGCCTGCTGGTGTCGCTGGCCGCGCTGGCGGCGGCGGTGGTCACGATCCGCGGTACGGACGCGGGCCCGTTCGCGCTGGCCTTCGCCGGGGTGTGTCTCGCGCTGCTGGGCGGGCTGCCGGATTACGAGACATTCGCGCACGCTGTCCCGGCGGTGCCGTGGCCCGGTCCCGTCGCCCGCCTCCTCACCACCGCACTTCTGGGCTTCAGCCTCGGCGCGGCCCTCAGCGGCTGGTGGTGGCTACTCCAGGCCCGCCGCGACGCCCGCTCCGCCCCCGCCGCGAACGGCACGACCGCGGACGACACCACCGCGGACGACACCACCGCGGACGACACCACCGCGGACGGCGCGACCGCGGCGCTCGAAAAGACCGAGGCACCCCGGGCGCACTGAACCGACGCCCGTTCGCGTCAACCGCACGCTCGTCCGACCGATGTACAGATGTGCCGGGTGTGAGGCGATTCAAGTTCCGGGGAGCGCTGTTCCGCGATCCGGTCCTGCTCGTCTATGTCGGCGGCGCGCTCGTCGTGGCCACCTGGCTGCTCGTCGCCGGCGCCGAACTGGCCTACGAGCTGCGGGTCAGCTGGCTCACGCAGCTGGTGCTGGACACGAGCCTGGCCGTCTTCGCGTTCCGGATCGCCCGCCGACCCGACCTCCCCCGCCAGGCGCGCCCGTTCTACCGCGCGATCACGTTCACCGGCGTCTGCTTCGCGGTCGGTGACGTCAGCCAGATCGTCATCGTGTTCGCCCGCGCCGGCCCGGACGCCGCGACGGCGGGCCCGATCCAGACCGCGTCGTTCCTGGTGGGTGTGACCGCGGCCGTGGCGGGGGTGCTGCTGTACCCGACGGCGGTACGCACCGTCCGGGAGCGGCTGCGGTTCTGGCTGGACGCCGCGACCGTGCTGCTCGGCGGCGCCGCGCTGGCCTGGGCGCTGGCCGCGGAGCCCGGCGTCGACCGGGTCTCCGGCCTGATCGCCGCCGGGCTGGTGCTCGTGGCCACGTTCGCCTCGACGAAGTTGCTCTACGCCGACGCGGCGCCGATGACCAGGATCGCCGTGCTCCCGTGCATCGCGTCCGCCGTCACCCAGGGCGTCGGCATCTTCGCGAGCAGCGCGCTCGGCGCGCAGGAACACGCCGGAGCCGCCCAGGCGCTCCAGGTGTTGGCGGCCATGCTGATCGGCACCGGTTTCCGCATCCAGGAACTCGAGTTCGCGGCCGGCCTGCACCCGCGCCGGCGGAAGCTGCAGCGCTCGCACAACAAGCTGCCGTACGTCGCGACGCTGGCCGCGGCCGGGACGCTCGTCGCCGTTCTGCCCCGCAGTGCCGGGCCGAAGGCCTGGGGTGTGCTGCTGGCCGTGGTGGTGATCAGCGTCCTGGTCTCGATCCGGCAGATCGACGCGTTCGCCGACAACCAAGCCCTGATCCAGCGCCTGGACAAGAGCCTGGCGGCCCTGGGTCAGAACGAGCGGTGGTACCGGTCGCTGCTCCAGCACTCCACCGACATCACGCTGGTGGTGGACGCCGACGGCGTGCTGACGTTCACCAGCCCCGCGGTGAAGAGAGTGCTCGGCCTCTCCCCCGACGAGGCCCTCGGCCTCCGGCTGGCGGACCTGCTCCACCCCGACGACCGGGAGGCCACCGACGCCGCGTTCCGCAAGCTGCGGGCCCGGCAGGGCGGCACGATGACGATCTCCGCGCGGTACCGGCACGCCGACGGCAGCTGGCGCTGGCTGGACGGCGCGAGCACGAACCTGCTGGAGATGGCGGGCGTCGGCGGGGTCGTCTGCAACGCGAGGGACGTCACCGAGGCGCGCCGGTTCCGCGACCAGCTGCAGCACGAGGCCACGCACGACCCGCTGACCGGGTTGCCGAACCGGGCCCTGTTCAACGAGCGGCTGGCGGCCGGCGCGTCCGGGCCGTGCGCGCTGCTGCTCGTCGACCTCGACGACTTCAAGCTCATCAACGACGTGCACGGGCACCCGGCGGGCGACGCCGTGCTGGTGGCGGTCGCCGGGCGCCTCCGGGAGTGCGCGCGTCCCGGGGACACTCCGGCGCGCCTGGGTGGGGACGAGTTCGCGGTCGTGCTGCCGGAGACCACGCCGGCCGACGCGGAAGCGGTCGCGGAGCGCTTCCGCACGCTCCTGCGGGCGCCGATCGAGGCCGACGGTGACGAGCTCGCGGTCGGGGCGAGCGTCGGCGTCGGGGTCGGGACCGCGTTGGGGTCCGAGGCGCTGCTCAGCATCGCCGATCAGGCCATGTACCGGGTGAAGCGGGCCGGACGGGCGGCGGAGCCGGTGGTGGTGCGCTCAGGGGAGCAGTAGGCAGCTGTCGCCGAACTCGTGCCAGCGGTACCGCTCGGCGACGGCGGCGCGGTAGGCGGCCTGCACGAGGCCGGGGCCCGCGACGGCTTCGAGGAGCAGCAGGTGGGAGGCCTCGGGCGTGTGCCAGCCGGTGACCAGCCCGTTCACCACGCGAGGCGGGTGGTCCGGGCCGATCACGAGGTCGGTCCAGCCCTCGGCCGCGCGCACCCGCCCGGTCTCGTCGACCGCGCTCTCCAACGCACGGGTGACGGTCGTGCCGACCGCGACCACCCGACCCCCGGCGTCGCGTGTCGACCGCACCAGGCGCGCGGTGGCGGCGGGCACGCGGAACCACTCGGTCTGCGGCCCCTCGCCGGCCTCCGGCGACGAGACGCCGGTGTGCAGGAGCACCGGGGCCACCGCGACGCCCCGGGTGACCAGGTCGGTGACCAGGCGGTCGGTGAACGGGCGCCCGGCGCTGGCCATCTCGGCGCTGCCTGGCTCCCGGGCGAAGACCGGCTGGTAGTCGGAGAGTGGCCAGCGTCCGTGCAGGTAGCTGTAGGTGATCGGGCGTCCGTGACGGTTCAGCCAGGCCTCGACGGGCCCTTCGAGCGCGACGTCCGCGGTCCAGAGCCGCACGCCGTGCGCACGCTCGTCGGCCGGCTCGCGCAGCGTCAGGCCGGCCCCGCCCGGAACCGCGATCCGTTCGCCGCTCACCCCGTCGAGCACCGGGCCGGACCCGTCCGGAACCCGTACCTCCACCACCCAGCCGGCCCCGCGGGGCGCCGAGAAGTGGATCACCACCGGGGTGCCGTCGGGACGGTGGCCGTCGACGGCGGCCGGGAGCGTCGCCGAGGTGTTGACGACCACCAGGTCGCCCGGCTCGAGGTAGGCGGGCAGCCGCCCGAACCGGGTGGACGTCAGACCGGACGGCGAGGCGACGAGCAGCCGGACCTCGTCCCGGGCCGATCCCCGCGCCTCCGGGGGTTCGTGGGCGTCGGCGTCGGCGGGCAGGGTGAACACCGTGCTGGGTTTCACGCGGTCACCCCCGCCAGCAGGTCGGAGGCCCGGTACCGTCCGCTCGGCGGCCGCTCGGACACCAGCCGGAGCAACGCAGGCACGACCGTCTCCGGTTCCGGCCGGTCCGAGATGTCCTCGCCCGGGAACGCTTCCTGGTGCATCGCGGTCCGCATGTCACCCGGGTCGAACGCATACACCCGGAGGTCGGCCCGCTCCACCGCGAGTACGGCCGACAGGTGGTCGAGCGCGGCCTTGCTGGCCCCGTAGCCGCCCCAGTTCGGGTAGGCCTCGACGGCGGCGTCCGAACTGACGTTGATCACGGTGTCGACGGAGTCGAGCAGCTGGATCAGGCCGAGCGGCGCGAGCACGTTCACCGCGAGCACCGACGCCAGCCGGTGCAGCGGGTAGTCCGCGAGCGGCGGCATCGGGCCGAGCGTGCTCGCGTTGTTGACGAGCAGGTCCACCGGGCCGAGCGTGCGGGCGACGCGGGCCAGCGTCGCGCGGTGCGACGGTTCGCCGACGTCGCCGGGAACCGCCAGCACCTGTGTTCCCGGTCCCCCGCGGCTGCGGAACTCGGCGACCGCGCGATCGAGGGCGGCCGCGTCCCGGCCGTCCACGACGAGGTCCCAGCCGCGGGCCGCGAGCGCGAGCGCGGTGACCCGGCCGAGTCCACGCGAAGCACCGGTGATGATTCCGACAGGCATGATGTTCTCCGTTCGTCGATGCGCTGCCGGTACGGTAAAAAGTGAAGTTGACTTCAGGTCAAGCTTCCGGAGGCCGGGATGAACGATCTGCTCACGATGGGCGACGTCTCGCACCGCAGTGGGCACGCGCCGTCGGCACTGCGCTACTACGAGCGGGTGGGGTTGATCGAAGCCACCCGCACGACGGGCAACCAGCGCCGATACCACCGGTCGGTGCTGCGCAGGCTGGCGTTCATCCGGGCCGCGCGCCACGTCGGGCTGAGCCTGGAGGACGTTCGCGACGCGCTCGCCACGCTGCCTGCCGGGCGCACCCCGACGCGTCAGGACTGGACGCGGCTCTCGCGCAGCTGGCGGTCGCGCCTCGACGAGCAGATCAGCGCGCTGATGGCCCTGCGCGACGGGCTCGACTCCTGCATCGGCTGCGGATGTCTCTCGCTGCAGCGCTGCCGGCTCTCCAACCCCGGCGACCGCGCGGCCGGCGCCGGCCCCGGCGCGGTCTACCTCCCCCGCCTGCTCCGCGACCCCGTCGGCGAAGAGGTCTGAAACGCGAGGGGCGGCCCGGCAACTGCCGGGCCGCCCCTCCCCCTCCTACCCGCGATGCGCCGGAGCGGGCCGCAACCCCAACGGCCCTCTCCGACGCGCCGCGGGCGCGCTCACTTGGCCAGGAACGCGATCAACGCCTCGTTCCACTCGTCGGCGTGACTGACGTTGCAGCCGTGCGGGCCACCGGCGACGAGATACAGCTCGCCGTGCGGCACGGCCTTCACCGTCCGCGCCCCCGATCCCTCGAACGGCACGGTCGCGTCGCTGTCGCCGTGCAACACCAGGGCCGGAACCGACACACGCGGAAGGTCGTCGCGGAAGTCCGTGGTGCCGAACGCGGTCATCGCTTCCAGCGCGGCGGCCTTCGACGACTGCCCGGCCAGTTCCAGGGCCTCGTGACGCTGCGCCTCGGTCACCGCCGGCACGCCGTTCACCGAGAAGAACTCGGTGATGAACTGGTCGTAGAACTTGTGCTGGTTCGCGGTCAGACCGGCGGTCATCTTCGCCATCGCGGACTTCTCCAGCGGCCCCTCGGGGTTGTCCGGGGTTTTCGCCAGATACGGCGGTACGGCGGACGCGAACACCACGCTGCGCAGCCGCTCCGCCCCGTACCTGGTGAAGTACCGGGCCACCTCACCGCCGCCCATCGAGAACCCGACGACCGTGACGTCGGTCAGCTCGAGCTCGGTGAGCAGCGTGTGCAGATCCTGCGTCAGCGAGTCGTAGGAGTAGCCGGTCAGCGGCTTGTCGCTGCGCCCGAAACCACGCCGGTCGTAGGTGATCACCCGGTAGCCGGCCGCTTCGAGCGCCGGAACGTTGTACTTGAACGACTCTCCCGACAGCGGCCAGCCGTGCACGAGCACGACCGGACGCCCGGCACCGCCCGTGTCGTCCACGTGGAGCTTGGTGTCCCTGAAGATGCCGTGGTGAGCGGTGATGTCAGCCATGCGAAAGTGCTACCCAGGCGAGCGGTGAACATCCGACTGCTGAATGGGGGCTAAAGATGCGTGCCATCTCGTTCACGACGGACTACGGGCTGTCGGACGCGTTCGTCGCGATCTGTCACGGCGTGGCGCTGAGCGCCGCGCCCGGCGTCCGCATCATCGACGTCACCCACCTCGTGCCGCTCGCCGACGTGCGCCGCGGCGCGGCGGTCCTCGCCGACGCCGTTCCCTACCTGCCGACCGACGCCGTGCACGTGGCCGTGGTCGACCCCGGCGTCGGCACGGCCCGGAGGGCGATCGTCGTCGAGACGCCGCGCGGGCACCTCGTGGGGCCGGACAACGGGCTGCTGCTCCCGGCCGCCGAGGCGCTCGGTGGGGTGGTGGCCGCGGTGGAGCTCACCGAGGTCGCGCCGGCCCGGACGTTCCACGGGCGGGACCTGTTCATGCCGGCGGCGGCGCGCCTGGTCAACGGCGCGTCGGCGGCCTCACTGGGGCCGGCGGTCCGCCCGGACACGCTCGTCGCGCTTCCGGGCGCGGTCACCCGCACCGGCCCGGGCTGGCTGGAGGCCGAGGTGCGGGCGGTCGACGGGTTCGGGTCACTGCAACTCGCCGCTACCGCGGCGGAACTGGATCCGCTCGGTCCATCGGTGCGGGTCCTTCTTCCGGACGCCCGGCGCCACGACCTCGCCCGCGGTGAGACGTTCGGCGACGTGCCGCCCGGCGAGCTCGTCGTGCTGCTCGACTCGACCGGCCGCGTGGCGATCGCGGTGAACCAGGGCAGCGCGGCCGAGCGTCTGGCCGTGGGCGCGGGCGCGGTGCTCAGACTCGAACGGCGGCGTGCACCGGAAGCGTGAGCGTGAACGTCGTTCCGGTGCCGAGCTCGGACTCGGCGCCGATCCGGCCCCCGTGGTGCTCGACGATCGTCCGCACGATCGACAGCCCCAGCCCGGTGCCCTGAATCGCCTCGTCCATCGCGTTCGACGAGCGGAAGAACCGGTCGAACAGGCGGCTCTGCTCGTCGGCCGGGATGCCGATCCCGGTGTCGGCCACCGTGATCACCACCTCGTCGCCCACCCGCCGGCCGGCGAGTGTCACCGCACCGCCGCCCGGGGTGAACTTCACCGCGTTGGACAGCAGGTTGAGCAGCGCCCGGTCGAGGTGAGCGGCGTCCCCGCGCACCACCCCGACGTCGGCCGGGACGTCGCAGGTCAGCGTGATGTTCTTGCTCAGCGCCAGCGGCCTGATCGCACCGACGGCGGCGTCCAGCAGCGGGGTGAGGTCGACCTCGTCCTGGCGCACCCGGAACACGCCGGCGTCGATCCGGGAGAGCGTCAGCAGGTCCTCGACCAGCAGCAGCAGGCGCTGCGAGCTGCGGTGCGCCACCTGCACCATCTGGGCCTGCGCCGGGGTGATCGGACCGACGTCGCCGTCGAGCAACAGCTCGAGGTAGCCGGAGATGCTGGTCAGCGGCGTCCGCAGTTCGTGCGAGACGGTCGAGACGAGGTCGGTGCGCACCTGGTCGATCTCGCGCAGGCCCGCGACCGCGTCCTTGAGCGCCTGCTCGGTGCGTTTCCGGTCGGTGATGTCGGCGAACGTGACGACCGCGCCCTCGATCTGCCCGTCGCGACGCAGCGGCGCGGCGACGTACTCGACGGCCAGCGGCGTGCCGTCGCGGCGCCAGAACACCTCGCTGTCGACACGGTTCGTGCTGCCCCCGGCGATCGTTCTGGCGATCGGGCAGTCCTCGGCCGGGTAGGGCGAGCCGTCCGGGAGATGGTGGTGGAGCACCTCGTGGGCGACCCGCCCGAGGAGTTCCTCGACGTCCCAGCCGAGCGACCGGGCGGCCTGCCGGTTGACGAACGTGATCCGGTCGTCCTGATCGAGCCCGTAGATGCCCTCGCCGGAGCAGTCGACGAGCTGCTCGAACCGGTTCGCGAGCCGCGCCCGCTCGCGCTCGAGCCGGTGGGCCTCGGTGAGGTCGAACGCGATGCCGATGTGTCCCTCGACCGTGCCGTCGACGTTCCGTAGCGACGTGACCGTGAGCAGAACCGGGAGCTTGTACCCGTCCGAGCGGACGAACGTCCACTCGCGCGTGCTCGGCAGGCCGTCGCGGAGCAGTACGGGAAAGATGTCCGCCGCCGACTCGACGCCGAGCTCGTGCGCGACCGCGGCCATCTCGGCGGGGTCGTGCAGGGCGTCGAGCACGGACGTGCCGATGACCTCCTCGGCCCGGTAGCCGAGCATCCGGTGGGCGCCCTCGTTGAAGACCGTGATCTGCCCGGTCGCGTCGCAGCCGATGATCGCGCACTCGGTGGCGCCCCGGAGGACGCCCTCGAGCAGGTCGTTGGTCCGCCGGATCTCGGCCTCGGCGCGTCGGCGCTCGGTGACGTCGCGCAGGATCGCGGTCGCGAACAGGCCGCGCGGGCTCTTCCAGGTGGAGACCGAGGCCTCGAGGTGCAGCTCGGAGCCGTCGGCGCTGGTGGCGTCCAGCTCGATGGTCGGGTCCGGGTGCGGGCTCGCCGCCTCCGGCCCGTCGGTGAGCGCGGGAAGGCCGCCGGGGATGACGCGGTCGACCGGCGCGCCGAGGATCCCGGCCGGTTCGACGCCGAACAGCCTGGCTGCACCGCGGTTCCACGCGGTGACGCTGCCGGTGTGGTCGACGGTGACGATCGCGTCGGTGGCGGTGTCGGTGACCGAGTGCAGCTCGGCGGTCATCGAGACCGCGAGGACACGCGCGCGGGTGCGGGCCGAGGTCAGCGCGAGCAGCAGCGCACCGGCCAGCACGGCGACGGCGGCGCCGCCGATAGCCAGCGCGAGCGGGCCGTACTGCGTGAGCGGCCCGAGGTTGGGGGCGGCGGCGAACCGCACCAGCCACCGCCGTCCCTGCATCGACAGCTCGGCCCGCTCCGGGGTTCCGCCGGCCGCCGCGGCCGGGGCGTACAGGGCGTCGGGGCTCGTCGCCGGGGCGGCGGTAGCGCCGATGTCGTCCAGCTGGAGCCGGTCGGCGTCGGCGCCGAGCGCACCCTCGGCCAGATCACCCATCCGGAACGCGGCGTAGACGACGCCGGTGAACGCCTCGCGCCGGGCCGCGGCGGTGGCCGGGGTCGTCGTCGTGCGGTACACCGGCACCATCACCAGCGCGCCGTGCTGCCGCCCGGTCTCCTGGACGAGCTTCGTGGGCGCGGTGAGCCGCGGTACGCCCAGGTCACGCGCGGCCAACGCGGCCGAGCGGCGCCGGGGTTCGCTCAGCAGGTCGAAGCCGACCGCGGCCTCGTTGCCCCCGACCGGGTCGACGTAGGTGATCGGCAGCGCCACCCCGGTGCCGCTCGGCCGGATCCGGAACGCCGGGTAGCCCTGGCGGGCCGCGGCCAGGTCGGTCGCCGTCCGCCGGCTGAACACCGCGCGGGCGGACCCGTCCACGAACTGCGCGGCCCCGACCACCTGGATCCCCGGGTAGCGCGGCCGTACCGCCAGCGCGTCGGCGTAGCGCTGGTACTCCGCGCGGCTGGGCCATCCCTCGGTACGCAGCCACGCGGCGACCCCGCGGAGCGCCTCGACGTAGTGGTCCACCTGCCGTTCCAGGCGGGTGGCCGCGGCGACGGTCTGCGCCTTCGCCTCCCGGTCCCGGGTGCGGTCGCTGACGTGCGCGGCGAACAACGACGCGACGGCCGCGACGGCGATCACCGTCGCGGTGGTAATCACGGCGGCACCCCAGCGGACGATGCCGGCGCGACCCTCCCTCATTTCTGCACAATAGCGATAAAAAGGGTTATTGACGCATTCGGCTGTTCCATTGATCGAAGCCGACAGCCACCAGAATCAGAACACCTATCGCGATCTGCAGATAGAACGCGTTGATCGCGAGCAGGTTGCCGCCGTTGTTCAGGACACCCATGATCAGCGCTCCGGTCGCCGCGCCGAGCGCCCCGCCTTTGGCGCCGAACAGGCTCGCGCCGCCGATCACGCAGGCGGCGATCGCGTTGAGTTCGAACCCGGTGCCCGCGGTGGGGATACCCGCGCCCAGCCGGGACGTGAGCAGGACGCCACCCAGGCCGGCGAGCAGCCCGGAGATCGCGTAGACGGAGATCGTCACCGCGGTGACCGGCACCCCGGCCAGGCGGGCGGACTCCGGGTTCGATCCGACCGCGTAGATGTAGCGCCCGAACACCGTGCGGGTGAGCACGAACCAGACGATCAGCACGACCGCCGCCGCGATCAGCAGCAGGTTGGGGACGCCGAGCACGGTGCCGTTCGCGATCTCCTGGAACCCCTCGGGCAGGCCCTGCACCGTCTTGGCGTCGGTGATCACCAGCACGACGCCGCGAGCGATGCCGAGCATGCCCAGCGTCGCGATGAACGGAGGCAGTTTGGCCCGGGTGACGAGCAGACCGTTGGCCAGGCCCAGGGCGGCGCCGATCGCGACGCCGACGGCGATCGCCACCAGCACCGGCCAGCCCGCGACGAGCAGTTGCGCGGTGACCGCTCCGGAGAGGCCGAGCACCGAGCCGACCGAGAGGTCGATACCGGCGGTGAGGATGACGAGGAGCTGACCGACCGCGATGATGCCGAAGATCGCGACCTGCCGGGCCAGGTTCGCCAGGTTGCCGCCGGTGAGGAACGTGTCGCTGGCGAGCGTCAGCGCGCCGACCGCGACCAGCAGCACCACGAGCCCGCCGCTCTCCCGCCCGGCGATGTCGCCCAGGGTCAGCACCCGGTGCGACGGCGCCGCCGGCTTCTCGGCCTCGCTGGTGATCGTGGTGGTCGGCACCTCCTCCCGCCACATCAACTTATTCACCACCACGGTCCCCTTCCTGGCCTTCGTCGCGGCCCCCGGCGGCCGGGCCGCCGCCGGGGGCTGACTCGGGGGCGGCTCCGCCGGACGCCAGGCGGAGCACCTCTTCCTCGGAGGCGCCGGCCGGGAGCTCCCCGGCGATCGCGCCGTCGCGGAGCACGACGATCCGGTCCGCGAGCCCGATCAGCTCGGGCAGGTACGACGACACGACGACGATGCCGAGCCCACGCCGGGCCAGGTCACCGATGACGTCGTACAGCTCGCCCTTCGCGCCGACGTCGATCCCCTTCGTCGGCTCGTCGAACACGAGCACCTTCGGCTCGGTGAGCAGCCACCGCGCGAGCAGCACCTTCTGCTGGTTCCCGCCGGAGAGCGTCGACACCGGCTGGTCGTACGACCCGGCACGCAGCCGCAACGAGTCGAGCAGCCGATCGGCCTCCGCGGCCTGGGCCTTCCCGGGCAGCAGCCCTCCTCGCGACGCCCGGCGCAGGCTCGCGATCGTCACGTTCTCCCGGATCGAGAGCTCGGGGAGCAACCCGAGCACTTTCCGGTCCTCGGTGAGCAGCCCGAGCCCCGCGTTCATCATCGCCCGCGGCCCGGTCGGGCGCACGGTGCGCCCGTCGACCTGGATCTCCCCCGCGACGATGCGTTCGGCGCCGAAGATCGACAGCAGCAGCTCGCTGCGCCCCGACCCGAGCAGCCCGCCAATGCCGACGATCTCGCCCGCGCGGACGTCGAGGTCCACCGACGGTCCGTCCGCCGTCCGACGCAGCCCGCGTACCCGGAGCAGCGGAGTGCCCGCGTCCCGGGCCTCCTCCGGGTACAGCGACGTCACCTCGCGCCCGACCATCGCGGCGATCAGCCGGTTCTCGTCGTAGTCGGTCATCGGCCCGGTCTCGGAGAGCCCGCCGTCGCGCAGGACCGTGACCTGGTCGCCGATCTCGAACATCTCCTCCAGGCGATGGGTGACGTAGAGCATGGCGACGCCCTGCTCGCGGAGGCGTCGGATGTGGTCGAGCAGGCGCGCCGACTCGCTCTCGGTGAGCGCGGTCGTCGGCTCGTCGAACACGATCACCTTCACCTCCTCCGCGGTGAGCACCTTGGCGATCTCGACGAGTTGCTTCGTCGCCGCCGAGAGGCGTTCGACCGGGGTGTCCGGGTGGAGGTCGGTGAGGCCCACGTCGGCCAGCGCCAGCCGGGCGGAGCGGCGGAGCCGGCGGGAGTCCAGCAGCCCGCGGCGCGCAGGCAGGCGTCCCATGTAGAGGTTCTCGGCGACCGAGAGATGCGGGAGCAGGCTCAGCTCCTGATAGACCGCCTGGACACCGGCCGCGCGCAGGGCGGCGGGGGTCGCCGACGCCACCTCGGCGCCGTCGATGCGGTAGTCGCCCCGGTCGCGCCGGATCGCGCCGGTCAGGACGCGGATCAGCGTCGACTTCCCGGCGCCGTTCTCGCCGGCCAGGCAGTGCACCTGCCCCGGCAACAGCCGCAGCGAGACGTCACTCAACGCTTGGACCGGCCCGAACGCCTTCGACACCCCCACCAGCTCGAGTACGGCCGGACCGAGACCGGGCGGGTCGATCGGCGCGGGCCCGTCCGCGCCGGGGCGGCGGTCGGCGGCGGGGTCGTCGACCGGCATCGGTCCACCGTCCGCGGCCGGGTCCTCGGCGGGCACCGGCTCACCGGTCACCCGGTCGATCGGCGCGGGATCACCCGCCGGGTCGGACGGCGCGGGCGGGTCGCGGTCGGCGGGACGGGTCATGAGCCGGGCTCGGCGGTGGGCGGTTCGAGCAGGGACTTCACCTCGGGAGTGGTGCGGTTCTTCTGGTCGGCGACCACCGCACCGGGGTCGATCTCGCGCGGCGGCGTGCGGCCGCTCGCCGCCATCGCCGACGCGAGCACGCCCTGGTACCCGAAGAAATACGGGTTCT
Source organism: Cryptosporangium arvum DSM 44712 (assembly GCF_000585375.1). Classification (NCBI taxonomy): domain Bacteria; kingdom Bacillati; phylum Actinomycetota; class Actinomycetes; order Cryptosporangiales; family Cryptosporangiaceae; genus Cryptosporangium; species Cryptosporangium arvum. The sequence continues at coordinate 1,402,534 of NZ_KK073874.1, read as the reverse complement.
GGACGATGAGCGCGTCGATCGTGCCGTTCGCGAGGGCCGCGTTCTCCTGCGGGTCGGAGTCGAACGCCACGACCGGGATCCGGTCGGCGGCCTTGTTGTCGGCCACCGCCCGGGCGGCGCCCACGCCGGACGTGTTGTTGTCCGCGAACACGCCGAGCAGGTTCCTGTTCGCGGTCAACGCGTCGTTGACCTGCGAAGCGGCCGTGTTGATGTCGTTGTTGTTGTACCGCTGGAGCTTCGCGTCGACGCCGGGACAGCCTTCCGCCAGCCCCTGCCGGAACCCGCGGTCCCGGTCGACGAGCGACTGGATGCCCGCCACCGACGACTCGACCAGAATCGCGCCGGACGTCCGTCCCTGGGCCTTGAGCAGCTCGCACATCCGCCGCCCGGCCTGCTGCCCGGCTTTCACGTTGTCGGTGCCGATGAAACCCTCGGACGACGTGGTGACCCGGGTGTCGACCGTGATGACCTTGACCCCGGCCTTCCGCGCCCGCTCGATCACAGAGTCGAGCGCGCTGGACGAGTTCGGCGCGATCACGATGCCGTCCACGCCGCGTGAGATCGAGTTCTCGACCAGTTGGACCTGCTCGTCGATGTTCGTCTCCGAGGTGGGGCCGAACGTGTCGACCTCGATGCCGAAGTCGTCGGAGGCCTGCTCCGCGCCGGCCAGCATCACCTGCCAGAACGACGAGTCGCTGGCCTTGATGATGACGTCGATCCGGGTGCCGCTCGCGGCCCCGCCGTCACCGCTCCCGCCGCCGCCCGAACCACTGCCGGTCGCGCGGCCCACCACCACCCCGGCGACCACGGCCACCAACGCGATGATCGCGACGAAGGAGAGGGAGAAAACCGTCCGGGTGCGCGCCATGCGGCCTCCTGCGGCTCACGTCATTGTGATCCAGGTCTCACCAGAGTGCGCCTCGGGAACGGTCGATGTCCGGCAATCACCAGAAGTCACCAGGAGTCCGGACCCTTGACGCGAGACGGACCGAACCGGTACCCAGGACAAAACACTCCCCGACCTGCGTTGGGAGCGATGTCCGATGCTGATCAGCGATGTCCTACGCAGCAAGTCCAGCGGTTCCGAGGTAGCGACCGTCCGGCCCGACGAATCCGTCCGCGCACTCCTGGCCCGGTTGGCCGAACATAATTTCGGGGCACTCATCGTGTCGAACGACGGCGAGACGATCGCCGGGATCGTGTCCGAACGCGACATCGTGCGACGTCTGCACGAACACGGCGCGCGCCTGCTCGACGAGAGCGTGTCGTCGATCATGACCGTCGACGTCCACACCTGTCACAGCACCGACGACGTGGCGCACGTCCGAGGGACGATGACCGACCGCCGTATCCGGCACCTACCGGTGGTGGACGAGGGCCGCCTGGTGGGCCTGGTGAGCATCGGTGACGTCGTGAAGAGCACGATCTCCGAGCTCGAGACCGAGAAAGAACAACTGGTCGGCTACATCACGAGCTGACCGATCGCGAAAGCGCCGCACGTCCTCGGCGTGCGGCGCTTTCGCGTCAGGCGGACGTTTCCGCGGTGGCGGTCAGCACCGCACGGCCCAGGACGTGGCCGGAGATCGTGAAGCCGAGCAACGCCGGGGTGGCGTCGGCCGGAACGCCGATGTTCTCGACGTCGAGCGCGTGCACGACGATCACGTAGCGGTGCTCGCCGTGCCCGGACGGCGGGGCGGCGCCGATGTAGCGCGCGAGCCGTGCGTCGTTGGGCAGCTGGTACGCACCGTTCGGTAACCCGGAGCCGGTGTCGTCACCCGCCCCCTCGGGCAGCGAGGTGACCGTCGCCGGGAGGTCGGCCACGGCCCAGTGCCAGAAACCGGAACCGGTCGGGGCGTCGGGGTCGTAGACGGTGACCGCGTAGCTCTTGGTGTGCTCGGGTGCGCCGCTCCACGACAGCTGCGGCGACAGGTCTTTCCCGGCGCGTTGCTCGGCGGCGAACGGCGCCCCGTCGGTGACGGACGAACTGGTGACCGTGAAGGTGGCCGCCTCCGGGAGGCGAGCGAAAGGATCGTTCATGCAATCGACAGTAACACCGAAAATCGATTATCTGCCACATGGTCTATGATCAGTTGCGTGGTCGATGCCAAGCAGATGCTGTCCGGACGCGTCTACGACGTGTTGCGCGACGCGATCCTCGGCGGCGACTTCGCCCCCGGCGACGCGCTCAAGCCACAGGAGCTGGCGGGTGAGCACGGCGTCAGCCTGGCCGTGGTGCGCGAGGCCCTGGTGCGGTTGGTCGGCGACGGTCTGGCCGACCGCCGGACGAACCGCGGATTCGCCGTTCCGCTGCAGTCCGACCGGCGCTGGCAGGACCTGGCCGAGGCCCGGTGCGTCGTCGAGGTGGCCGCGCTGCGGCTGGCCATCGAGCGGGGCGACCTGGAGTGGGAGGCCCGGATCCGGGCGTCGCACCACCGGCTGGCCGGCACTCCCGCGTTCGAGGGCACCCGGGTGACGGCCGAGTGGTCACGCGCCCACCGCGACTTCCACCGCGCGCTGCTCGAGGGCAGCGGCAACGCCGTACTGCTGGAGACCTTCGATCGCATGTGGCTGGCCGGCGAGCTGGCTCGCCGCTGGTCGTCGGGCCGCGCCCCCGAGCGTGACTATCTCGGCGAGCATCGCGAACTCGAAGAGGCCACGCTCGCCCGCGACGCCGAGACCGCGGCCGCGCTGCTGACCCGGCACCTGACGCACACCGTCGACGCACTCGGTGCCGACTGATTCGTCGCCAGGAGGCGGGACACGACTACGCACAACGTGGGCGTGCGAACGGCGCCAGTGGCGGGCAGACGGCGGCGGGCAAGGGGGAAACGCCGATGAGGGCGCGCCTCTTGGCGCGCCCTCGGTCGGGGGTGGTCAGGCGATGGTGACCTTGCTGCGCAGGTCGGGGCACAGGTTCTTGGTGGCGGCGTTCAAGACGCTCAGGGCGGCCTTGCGGGGGTTGGCCGGGGCCTGCTCGGCGACCAGCCACTGGGTGACGTCCATGACCACGCGGGTCTGGTCGTAGATCTTCAGCTCGCCGCAGGTCTCCTCGCCGAGCTGCACCATCTTCGGCTGGTAGCCGAAGACCTTGTAGACCTCGGTGGACAGGGTGACCAGGTACTTGTTGTAGCGCAGGTCCGGGTCGGCGCAGTTCTTGCCCGCGTAGTAGGTCTTCGGCAGGGACGCGTCCGGCACGCACTTGTTCGTCATCGTGGCCATGAAGGGCGCGGTGGTGGCGGTGACGGTGGCCGCTGCCGTCGCGCCGGTGGTCGCCGTCGTCGCGGTGGACGTGGTCGCCCCGGTCGAGGTGGTCGCCCCGGTGGACGTGGTCGCCGCGGCGGTGGGCGCCGCGGTCGGTGTGGTGCTGGGCGTGGCGGCCTTCGCGGCGGCCGGCCCGCTTGTCAACGCGCTGAAGGCGGTCTTCAGACCCTTGGGCGCTGCGACCTCGGCCGCGTTCGCCGCCCAGACCACCAGGCCCACGATCGCGGCGACACCCAACAGCCGCAGCCCAAAACTGACTCGGTACCCCATGACGTTCCATCCCCTCCGGTATCGAAACTCACCGGAACAGACCGCCGAAGTCGCCCCCTGATACGCCTGTGACCGGAGCCACACGCCACCGCCACACATCCGACCGCGCGCTCACGTATCCCGCCCCGCGCCGCGCCCCATGCGCCCGCACGCCCCCACCCCTCAGGCAATGAGCAGCAGCCACGCTCCGAACGCCAGTGCGGCCCAGCACAAGCCCAGATGCACCACCACAAAAACGATCTGCGGCACGTAGGTCAGGTCGCGCAGCACCAGGTAGTCCGACTTCCCCTTCGCCTTGCGGTCGATCTTGCGGTGCTCGGCCTTCAGGAACGGGCTGATGTGCCGCATCCCGCGCAACAGCAGCGACCACACCAGGAAGTACGCGACGACGGTCTGGGCGCCGGTCGTCGTGTTCCAGGCCACCAGCAGGAGAACGCCGTCGACCGCGCCGATGAAGAACAGGCCGAACGGGTTCTTGACCAGCCAGAACAGCACCACGAGCAAGACGATCGCCAGCCACAGGACGGCCACTGGATGGTGCCGGGAGAGCAGCCACGCGCCCAGCAGGCCGAACAGCGGAGGCCCCAGGTATCCCACGAACGTGGTGACGAAATCCGCCAGGCCGGCGACCACGACCTCGGTGGCCGCGTCGCCTTTCCGCGGCAACGTGACCCCGCCGACCCGGCCGGTCAGGCTCGCCGCCATCGCGTGCGCGCCCTCGTGGCTGCTGGTCGCCAGGCGGCGGATCACGCCGGTACCGACGAACATCAGCGCGAGCAGGCCGGTGAACACCACCAGCCAGCCCGGCGTCGGCGACTGGCGCTCGGCGATCTGTTCGGTGATCTGCTCGATTCGCCCCGACGACGGTGGTACCGCCACGACGGATAACAGCATGATTGCCCCCCGACAATCGGCGGGCCCCACCCCTGGTCCCCGCCTCGACGCGACCCAGCCCAACGGGCTGCGTTCCCCCGCGTCGGGCCCCGACGTTCCCACCGGCGGGTGGTATGCGTGACCCCCGATCAACCCTCATCACTTTTCGGGGTTCACTGATCACTCTGCGTGCGACAGACTGGCCCGGACGAGGGGGGACAGATGAGTGAGAACAGGGCGGTTCGGCGACGAAGTGTGGTCGCCGGAGCGGGAGCGATCGGAATGCTCGCCGCGTGCAGTTCGTACGGTGACGACGGATCGGACACCGAGGCCACCACCGCGTCCACGCCGGCCACGACCGAAACGACGACAGGAACCACGGCCGACGCGACGCCTGCCGGCACCGAACTCGGGCCCACCAGCGACGTCCCGGTCGGAGGGGGCAAGATCTTCCCGACCGAAAAGGTCGTCGTCACCCAGCCGACCGCCGGCACCTTCCAGGGCTTCAGCGCGGTGTGCACGCACCAGGGGTGCACGGTGTCCTCGGTGAAGAGCGGCGAGATCATCTGCAACTGCCACCAGAGCCACTTCTCCGCGGCCGACGGGTCGGTGGTGTCGGGCCCGGCGAAGACCGCGCTGCCGAGCAAGACCGTGACGGTGTCCGGCGACGCGATCTATCTGGCCTGACTCCCCCACCGACGGGGGGACGCGAGGCGCGCGTCGGGACCACCGCTGGAGGTGCGGAGCTGCGGGCGGTGGTTCGCCGGGCGGCGTCTACAGGAATTTACGGAGAAGTGGTGCCGGAGCGATCCGGTAGAGGGGGGCGACCACCCGCCAGGGCCAGCCGGGAACGTACGCCGAGGCGGGCTCGCGCTCGACCGCACGCGCGAGCGCCCGGCACCCGGTGGCGACGTCGACCGCGAACGGCAGGGTGGTGGCGCCGGCGTTGAGGTCGGTGCGGATGTAGCCGGGTTCGATCGTGGTGACGCGGATCGGGGTGTCGGCGACGTCCAGGCGGATGCCCTCGGCGAGGGTGGACAGGCCGGCCTTGGTGGCCGCGTAGACGCCGGCGCCCCGGCGCCCGCCGCGCAGCCCGGCGATCGACGAGATCACGACGAGGTGGCCGGAGTTCTGCTCGCGGAACAGCTCCATCGCGGCCTCGCACTGGGCCAGCGCGGCGACGAAGTTGGTCTCGGCGGTCTCCCGGTTGGCGGCGAAGCGCCCAGTGCCGATCGACGCGCCGCGGCCCGAGCCGGCGTTGACGACGACCCGGTCGATCTGGCCGAGCCCGCTGGCGAACGAGCGGAACGTCCGGAAGATCGCGTCGTGGTCGGTGACGTCGAGGCTGTGGATCGCCACCCGGATACCGGGGTTGGCGCTCACCAGTTCCTCACGGAGAGTTTCCAAGCGATCGAGGCGGCGGGCACAGAGCGCGAGGTTGCGTCCCCGGGCGGCGAACTCGCGCGCCAGACCGGCGCCGAGCCCGGAACTGGCTCCGGTGATCAGGATGTTGGCGCGGACGGTTCGTGGCATCGAAAGGTCCCCCGGTCCTGCGGTGGCGGCAGACCACGATTCTGACTCCTGTCACACCGGCCCCACTAGGCACCCTCTCGGTGACTGATCGATCACCGAGTATGGATACCGCCCTCGCCGATCCGATATGGTGCTGCTCCCAGGTGACGAAAGATCCTTTATTCACTCTTTGTAAAGGACATCGATGACGTCGTGGTTAGGCGGCGCACCGTTGAGTAACGGCGCCGGTCGATCGGACGGCTGATGACCGACGGGCCGCTCTCGTACTGTGCCGATATTCACCCGGCCTCCGACCTCGGTGATGTCGTCGCGCAGCTCGACCGTTACGCGGAGCCGATCCGGCGATCCGTGCCGCTGGAGCGGCTCGGACTCGGGCTGCGGCTGCCGACGTTCGTCGCCGCGGGCCTCGCGTCGGACCGGTCGGCTCGCCGCCGGCTCCGGCTCGAACTCGACGCGCGGGGTCTGGAAGTCGTCACGCTGAACACCGGGAGCGAGTCGCCGCGCTGGAACGACCCGGCGCGCCTGCGGTACTCGATCGACTGCGCGACGGTCCTGGCCGACCTGCTGCCCGACCGGTTCGCGTACGGCACGATCGGCACCGTGCCGCTCGGCTGGCGGACGCCGTGGTCGGTCGCCGACGACGCGACCGCGGCCGCGTACCTGGGGTTGCTCGTCGAGCGGTTACGGGCTCTCGACGGGGAGAACGGGCGGCCGGTGACGCTGGCGTTCGAGCCCGCACCGGGGTTCCGGTTCGACACCGTGCTCGACGCCGTCCGCTGGCTGGCCGGGCGGGTCGATCCGGAGTACGTCGGGGTGTGCGTCGACACGTGCGCGCTGGCGGTCTCGTTCGTGGATCCGGCCGCGGCGATCTCCGCGGTGTACCGGGCCGGCCTGACCGTGCAGAAGGTGCAGGCGGCCACCGCGCTTCAGGTCGACGATCCGCGTGATCCGGCCACCCGCCGCGCGCTCACCGCGCTGACCTCGGACGTCGCGCAGCCGGTGCGTGAGCGCGGCGCGGACGGCCTGACCCGCGCCGCCGACGACCTGCCGTACGCGCTGACGTGGTTGCCGGGCGCCGGTCCGTGGCGGATCAGCCGGCACCTGCCGCTGCACGCCCGCCCGGATTCCCCGCTGCGCCCCACCAGCGGGGTGCTGCGCGCGACCGTGGACGCGGTGCTGGCCGAGACCGGCTTCGCCGACTTCCCCCACGTCGAGATCGACGTGTGCCCGCGCGCCGCGGGCATGGACGACGTGGCGTCGCTGGTGGCCGGCGTGGCCGCGGACGTGGCGTGCGTGAGCGAACTGCTCGACGAGGTCGGCATCAGCAGCGAACCGGCCGCGCGGAGCCTCGCCGGTCCGATGCTCCGCGTCGGCAGCGCCTGGGTCAGCTGAGCTTCCGCCGGAGCGTCTTGCGGTCGAGCTTGCCGACGCTGGTCAGCGGGATCTGCTCGACGATCCGGACGTCACGGGGGTACTTCACGGCGGCGAGCCGTGCTTTCCCGTGCTCGATCAGCTCCTCGGTGGTGACCGTCGCACCCGGACCGAGCTGCACGAACGCCACGACCTCCTCGCCGCGACGCGGGTCGGGCCGGCCGACCACCGCGCACAGCGCCACGTCGGGGTGCGTGAGCATGGCCTCCTCGACGTCCCGCGGGTAGACGTTGAAGCCGTCCCGGATGATCAGGTCCTTGATCCGGTCGACGACGAACAGGTTGCCCTCGGCGTCCTGGTGACCGATGTCGCCGGTGTGGAACCAGCCGTCCTGGATCGCGTGCGCGGTCTCGTCGGTGGCGTTCCAGTACGCGGACATCATCATCGGGCCGCGGGCGCAGATCTCGCCGTCCTCACCCGGGTCGACGGGTGTGCCGTCAGGGCGCACGATCTTCATCTCGATGTTCGGCATCGGGACGCCGACGCTGCCCACCGGGACGGGCCGGCCGGGCTTCCCGGCCGTGATGCCACCGGCGAGCTCCGAGCAGCCGTAGCCCTCGTACACCTCCACCTGCGGCAGCCTCTTGACGAAATCCGCCGCGACCTGGGCGGGGAGGGGCGCGCCGCCGCTGGCGATCCGGCGCAGCGACGAGAGGTCGTAATCCTCCATCGGCTGGGCCATGACCAGCTGCAGCATGCTCGGAACGACCGCGCCGAGCTGCGCGCGGTGCCGCTCGGCGAGCTGCAGCCAGCCGACCGGATCGAACCACCGCATCAGCACACCGGTCCGCGGGGTGGTGGCGTGCACCGCGGTGACGCTGACCGTGAGCCCGTAGACGTGCGAGAGCGGCAGCGGGAGGAGCGCCACCTGCAGATCGTCGTCCTCGTCGGAGTTGTGCACCATCGCCCAGGCGGCGGCCGACATCGCGTCGTGCGTGAGCATGACGCCCTTCGAGCGGCCGGTGGTACCGCCGGTGTAGAGGAGGCCGGCGAGGTCACTGGGGACGCGGGAGACCTGGGGTGCCTCGTCTCCGGCTTCCAGCTCCGCGAAATCCAGGGCGCCCGAGCCCTCGCCCGCCACGATGATGCCGCGCACGGTGGGGATGCCCGCCGCCGCGTTCTGGATCTTGGGGAGGAACTCCGGCGTCGTGATGACGAACGCGGCCTCGCTGTCGCGCAGGATGTGCGCGATCTCGGCGTCGCTGAGCAGGAACAACACCGGGGTCGTGACGCCACCGGCCCACCAGATGCCGTGATAGGCGACGCCCACCTCGGGGCAGTTGGCCATGCACACGACCACCCGGTCGCCCGGGCGCAGGCCGGCGGCGAGCAGGCCCGCCGCGAATCGGCGGGACCGGGCCCCGAGCTCGGCGGCCGTCCAGGTACGGCCCTCGAAGATCTGGACGCTCTCCTGGCCGAGCCTCTCCCAGGAGCGTTCGGCCAGCTGCGGGAGAGTGCTTCCGGTGGCGGCGGTGACGGTCATCATTGACCTCCTCGTCGGCGGCCTCCCCACCGTAAACCCCCGCTCACTTCGGAAGGTCGTAATCCACAGTGAACGTGTGGGAACCGTCGTCGTGACGCACGAGCACCGCGGTGCCGGACAAGCCGGTCAGCTCGTCGGTACCGGAGTCGGTGACGATCACCCAGCGGGTGTCCTCGGGCGTGGCCGCGTGCAGCAGCACGAAGCTGCCTTTCCGGCCGTGCAGGGTGCCGGTGATCAGCTCGAGCGCGACGTAGGCGGTCTGGGCGGCGGCGGTCATCCGGACCGTGCTCGTCGCCTCGACGTCGCCGGTGAACGTCTTGGTGAGGACGACCGACGAGATGATGCCGTCGGGCTCGCCGACGGGGTCGAAGCTGTCGACGGTGAACGACGCGGTGGCGCGGGTCATGAGCGGCTCCCTAGAACTGGTTGACCGTGAGCCTGGCGGTAATTCCTGACACCTAGTGGCAGGAGGACAATGACGCCATGACGATCACCGACGTCGACACCGACCACTTGCGCACCGCGATCTCGGTGGCGCGCAACGCGCGGGTGAACGGCAACCACCCGTTCGGAGCCACGCTCGTCGACGCGAGCGGCCTCCAGGTGCTGGCCGCCGAGAACAGCGTGGTGACCGGCCGGGACGCGACCGGACACGCCGAAACGAACCTGGTGCGCCAGGCGACCGGGCGGTTCGCGCCGTCGGAACTGGCCGAGTTCACGCTCTACACCAGCACCGAGCCGTGCGCGATGTGCGCCGGAGCGATCTACTGGGCCGGCATCGGCCGGGTGGTGTACGCGCTGGGCGAGGACGCGCTCGGGGAGATGACCGGCGCGGACCCGGAGAACCCGACGCTGTCGCTGCCGTGCCGGGAGGTGTTCGCGCGCGGGCAGCGCGAGATCACGGTCGACGGCCCGGTGGACCTCCCCGAAGCCCGCGCGGTGCACGCGGGGTTCTGGGGCTAGGCGGGGCGCGCCTGCTGGTACACCGGGAGGGTCACCGAGCCGCCGAAGGTTTCGCGGCGGGCTTTGACCATGCGGGTCGCGGTGGCCGCCGGTTCGCCCGTGCCGAGGTTGCGGGCGAACCGCGGATACGCCCCGCCCGCGACCGACATCCGCAGCCGGTGCCCCGCTCGCACCCGGTACGCGGTGGGCCGCATCTCCACCGGCACCTCGAGCGGCGAGCCCGGACGCAGCCGGACGAAACCGTCGGAGATCGACATCGATCGGCCCGACGGTTCGACGTCGCAGAGCCGGACGAAGACGTCGGCGTGGCCCGGTTCGCTGCGCACCCGCACCATCGCGCTCAGCTCCCCGACCAGGTCCAGATCGGACTTCAGCGGCGCGCTCGTGTAGCTGAGCACGTCGGCGCGGGCCTCGACCGCCCGGTTGTCGGCCGCACCGGCGTCCCGGCCGATCACCGGGCCGCCGACGGTGGGCGTCGGATCGGCCGGGTCGTAGAACGTGACCTGCGGCGCCTGGTCCACCGGGTCGGCGGCCAGCTGGCCGCTCCCGAAGTGCCAGGTCACCGGCGCGCTCGGCGGTGGCCACCGCTCGGCGTCGAGCCAGCGGTCGCCGTTCTGGAGCCAGAGCCGCACCGGCGCGCGCTCGGGTGCCGGTGCACCGAGGAGCACCGTGGAGAGGTGTTCGAAGGCGTCCCGGCTCGCGGCCAGCGCACCCCGGAGCTCGGCGTGGGCGCCGGGGCCGATCGTGAGCCGGGGTGAGTGGCCGGCCTTCTGCTGGGCGACGACGTCACGCAGCTGGTTGAGCAGGAAGATGTCCCACCAGACCGTGTACATCGAGACCGGCGCCGTCACCGAGGACACGCCCGCCGAGTGGTCGACCGGGGCCCAGAAGTCGTCGCCGGGATCGTCGTGCGCGACGACCTCCTGCCAGTAGGAGCTGACCGTGCCGATGCTCGCCAGCGGCAACCGGCTCATCGCCCGCCGGTTGCGGCGCCCGCGGAACCGGCCCGGCTGCGCCACCCCCATCCCCCACTCGTACGCGCCACGCAGGCCCACCCCACCGCCGAGGTACGTCGAGCTGGTGAACTCCGACGCGGTGATCGCCGGGCACAGCGCGGCCAGCGGCGGATCGGCGTACGGCGCCAGCGCCCACTGCGTGAAACCCAGGTAGCTCGACCCCATCATCGCGACCCGCCCGTCGCACCACGGCTGTTCGCGCAGCCAGCTCAGCGTCGCCAGCCCGTCGTCCTTCTCGTGGTGGAAGGGCTCGAAGAGCCCGCCGGACCCGGACGTGCCCCGCACACCCTGCACCACCACCTGGAGACCACGGGCGGCGAACGGCGCACCGTAGAACAGGGCCAGCTGCCGACCGCGGCCGTAGGGCGTGCGGACCAGCACCACCGGCGCCGGACCGCCCACTTCCGGCGCATAGCGGTCGGCGAGGAGCTCCACGCCGTCGGACATCGGTATTCGGAGGTTTCGTTCCACCCGGAAGCGGCGAGTTTTCCCGGGAAGCCGCAGCAGCCGATCGATCAACACGTTCCGCACGGGGCCACCGTAACGACGGGGTCTCACAGAACACGCACATGCTCCGTTCAGCGCAGCCTCAGGCTCCGGTCCGAAAAAGGAAACATGACACTCACGAGCATCGAGACCGCGGTCCTCGTAACCGTCGTCGGCACCCCGGGCACCGCCGCGTCACTCGCCGATCAGCTGCCGCCGCACTGGCGCGTCGAGAGCGCTGACCTCGCCGACGTCGACCACACCGACCTGCTCGTGATCGGGGGTGCCAGCGGCGCGCGCGTCCGAGCCGCGGTCCGGCAGCACCCCGGCACGCCGGTCGTCGGCGTCGTCGACCCGTACGCCACCGCCGAGCAGGTGGTCGAGGTACTCGAAGCCGGCGCCGACGCGTGCGTCCGCTCCGGGCTCCCCGCGCTCGTCGGCAGCCACTTGAGGGCGTGCCACCGACGCCAGGCGGCGGCGGGCCACCGACAGCAGGCGGCCTAGCGGTCGTGCACGTGGTCCTGGACCAGGTCGAGCCCTACGTCCTGGGGTTCGGCCTCGGGCCGGCGCCGCACCAGCAGGAAGCGCCGGTCGAAGTAGACGAGCACCAGGTACAGGAACAGCAGCGCGACACCGATCTGCAGCCCCACCGGTAGGCGCTGGCTGACCGGTGTCACCGGGGTGGCGACCGGCGTCGGGTCCGGCGCGACCGGGAAAATGTTCTCGGCCACCGGCCCGCCGGGGTACTCCGGTCGCCCGGCGACCGGCCCGCCGTCGGTTCCCGTTCCGGATTCTGACGCCATGGGGCGAGCTGTTTCGAGGCTGGGTGCGCGGGTGGGGGCCTCGACGCCCGGAGCTGGTTGTTCGGGGGCGGCGGGGGCTATGCCTTGTTGGTCCTGCGGTACGACTGCTTGGCCGGCGGGGGGCGCTATTTCGGTCTGTTGAGCGACTCGTTCGGCGGCGCGCTGTTCGGCGGCGCGGTGTTCGGCGGCGGCGCGTTGTTCTTGTGTGCGCCGTGCGGCAGCGCGTTGTTCGGCAGCGCGCTGGGCGGAAGCTCGTTGTTCGGCGGCGCGTTGTTCGGCCTGGCGCTGGGCCGAGGCGCGCTGGGCCGAGGCGCGTTCGGCGGCGGCGCGCTGGGCGGCCGCGCGCTGGGCGGCCGCACGCTGGGCGGCGGCGCGTTCGGCGGCTTCGCGGAGGCGGACCGCGGTGTCGGCGGCCGGGCTGTCCTCGTCGGTGCGCATCTCGGCGGCGCGTTGCTCGGCCACCCGACGAGCGGCCGCCGCACGCTGGGCCTCGGCCCGACGCGCAGCCGCGCGCTGAGCCCGCACCCGCTGCGTCTCGGCGCGTTGGGCTTCCACGTCCGCCCGGCGAGCGGCCGAGCGCTGAGCCGCATCCCGCTGCTGGCTCCACTGCCCGGGCCGCTGACCCGCCGCCCGCTCCCCCGCGGTCCGTTCCCCGGCGGTCCGTTCCCCGGCGGTCCGCTGCGCCTGCCGCTGGGCCGCGGCCTGCTGGGCTTCCGTCCGCGCGTCGGCTTCCCGCTGGGCCGCAGTGCGAGCGGCCGCCTGCTGCTGCGCCGCCTGCCGCTGCGCCGCTTGCCGTCGGGCCGCCTGCTGCTCGGCCGCCTGCCGCTGCGCCGCCTGCCGCTGCGCCGCCTGCCGTCGGGCCGCCTGCTGCTGGGCCGCCTGCTGCTGGGCCGCCGTGCGAGCGGCGGCCTGCCGCTGGGCGGCGGCGCGGGCGGCCGCTCGGCGCTGGGCGGCGGCTCGTTGCTGGGCGGCGGCTCGTTGCTGGGCGGCGGCTCGGGTGCGCTCGGTGGACTGCTGAGCGGTGCCACTCCGCCGCTGCCCCGACTGTCCGGCCGGCGCACCAGGAGCCCGGCGCCAATCCTGCTGCGGCTGCGGCGCCTCTCCCCAGGGTCCGGACCAGTCGCCCGGCCAGCCCTGGTCGTACGGCCACGAGTCGGTGCCGTACCGAGGCACCTCCCAGTCACTCGGGGCGTCCCACCGCGGTCCCCACCCGTCGTCGGCCATCGCCGGCGCCGCCGGTCCACACAGCAACACCGTGGCGATACCGGCACTCACGCACGCCGCTCCGAGCCTCCTCATCTTCCCCACGGTACTGCACAAATAGTCACAAAACGTACGCACCTAACCGTCGCGTCGTTGCGACACACGGTCCAGATGGGCGCTCACCGCGTTCACCGCCACCGGCGCGAGTGTCAACGCCAGCGCGACGAACACCCACGGCACCCACGGCTCCGGACGGGGCTCCCGCCAATCCTGTCGCCAGGAGTTCGCGACGACCACCCCGTGGTACACCGCCGCCGCAGCACGGCACGAGCCCGATCCGCCCACCGCCCGGCATCGGGCCTCCATCGCCCGACCGAACGCCGCATCGACCGCCTCGCGCGCCCACGGTCCGAGCGGCTCCCCGATCCGTGCCGCGTAGCGCAGCAGGTCGTAGCCCAGGTCGTGTGCCTTGCACGCCCCCGAGAAGTCGTACCGCGTGGCCCCGGTTGGCGCCGAACAAGCCCCCTCCGGCGTCACCCAGTTTCCGTGCTCCCGCACCGGCCAGTACCCCATCACCTCCCCGAAGTCCCCCGGCACCAGAGCCCCACCAGGCACGCCGTCCGCTCCTCCAACAGGAGCCGACCTCCCAGGAGCCGACTTCCCAGATGCCGACTTCCCAGGTGCCGACTTCCCAGGGACCTCCTCCACAGCGACCCTCCTCGCGGAGGGCTCCTTCGCGGGGGCTCCCTCGGTGGGACGGGCCTGGTGCGGAGGCGGAACGCTCGAGCCGCCCTCGGCGGAGTCCCGGCGGGCTTCTGTGGTCACCGCACGAGCCGGCTCGGCCGCGGACGAATGCGACTCCGACGGGGCAGCGCCGTCCGCCGGGGTGGTGGCGGCGGTCAAGACGCGGACGGCGATTCCGGCGGGGGAGTCGCGGTGGTCGGGCGGGTTCGTCGGGGTGGCGTCGCCGCAGAGGACGCCGGTCAGTCCAGTCGCCAGCAGGACCGTCCACACTCGCCGTCCCATGTCGCCCTTCCCCTCCGGGAACAGCGTGTCCCCGCTGGTCAGGACGCTAGAAGCGGGAACCCGAGCGGTCGTCCGGCCGAGGCGTGATCTCGCGCGTAGTCCGCCGGAGCGACATCGCGCGGACGTCACCCGCTGGTAGGTCCCGCCGTGAGCTCCCGGACGCGGCGCCCACCCCGGGCGACAGAGCCGGCGTCATACCGGAGTACCCCTTCGGAACACCGTCGGCGGTATGACGACCCGGCCACCCCCACCCACCTACGCTCACCCCGTGCGCTTACCGAACCCGGCCCGGCTGCCCCGGTGGGCCCGCAGCCCTCTCTGGGTGCTGATCACCCTCGGCGCGTACCTACCGCTCGCCCTCGCCGGCGCCCCGACCGTGCTCAAGATCGACTCGGTCTGGTTGATCGGGGTCGCGGGCGCCATGGCGCTGGCCTTCTGGCTGCTCCGCGGCCATCCGGTCGCGGCCTGGTACACGGCCGCGGCGCTCGCGCTGGTACTACCCAACACCTTCGAGGTGCTCGACGACGATCCGTGGCAGTGGCCGCCGCTGCTGGGTTTCACGCTGATCGCCGCGTACGCGAACATCAGTGCCCGCGCGCCGCGGCGACAAGCAGCCTGGGCCTGGGTCATCGCACCCGGGCTGTTCTGGGCGTACGCGAACGCGGACGCGCGCGCCGGCTGGATCGTGCTGCTCGTCGCGATCCCGATCGTGGCCGACGTGGGCCGGACGTTGCGTCGCACGCGGACGGCGCTGGGGCGGGAGCGGGAGCTCACCGAGGCCGAGAAGGCGCGTACCGCCGTGCTGGAGGAACGGGCTCGGATCGCCCGCGATCTGCACGACGTCGTCGCGCATCACATGTCGATGGTGGTGGTGCAGGCCGAGACGGCCCCCTACCGGCTGGCCGGCCTCTCACCCGAGGCCACCGCGGACTTCGCCGCGATCAGCACCACCGCGCGGGAGGCGCTGAACGAGGTCCGCGGGCTGCTGGGGGTGCTGCGCAGCGAGGAGATCTCCGCCGATCTCCGGCCGCAGCCCGGGTGCGACGACCTGCCCGAGCTGATCGCGGGGGCGGTCCGGGCCGGCGCGGACGTCGAGTTCACCCGCACCGGTGAGCCGCGCAAGCCGCGCCCCGGCGTCGACGTGGGGGCTTACCGGATCGTGCAGGAGTCGCTGGCCAACGCCGCTCGGCACGCCCCCGGCGCCTCGGCGCGGGTCACGCTCGCCTATACCGCCGACGCGCTGGAGATCACCGTGGTGAACGGGAAGGGCGCCCAGCAGGCCGAACCCCACTCCGCCGGGCACGGGCTCGTCGGCATGACCGAGCGCGCCACCGTCGTCGGCGGCGAACTCCGCGCGGCTCCCACCCCCGAGGGCGGCTTCGCGGTCCGCGCCCGCCTGCCACTGGAGCCGTCCGAGAAATGAGCGACTCCGTGCGTCTAGTGATCGTCGACGACCAGGCCATGGTCCGGCAGGGGTTCGCGGCCCTGCTCGACGCCCAGCCTGACTTCACGGTCGTCGGTCAGGCCGCCGACGGGGCCGAAGCGGTGTCGCTCACGCGTCGCGTCCGGCCCGACGTGGTGCTAATGGACGTCCGCATGCCGGTCATGGACGGGCTGGAAGCCACCCACCGGATCCTGCGTGCCGACGACACCCCGCGCGTCCTGATGCTCACGACGTTCGATCTCGACGACTACGTCTACGCCGCGCTCCGCGCCGGTGCGAGCGGCTTCCTGCTCAAGGACGCGCCGATGGCCGACCTGGTCCAGGCGGTGCGGGTGGTCACGGCCGGCGAAGCGCTGCTCGCGCCGAGCGTCACCCGGCGGCTGATCGCCGACTTCGCCCGCCGCCCGGCCACCCACCGCGCCCGGCCGGAGCGCCTGCGTGTGCTCACCCCGCGGGAGACCGAGGTGCTCGTGCTCATCGCCCGCGGCCTCTCGAACGGCGAGATCTCCGCGACCCTGGTCGTCGCCGAACAGACCGTGAAGACCCACGTCGGCCGCATCCTGGCCAAACTCGACCTCCGCGACCGCGCCCAGGCCGTCGTACTCGCGTACGAAACCGGCCTGGTCGCACCCGGCTCCTAGGGCGCGACCGGCCCTTAGGCGGCGCCCCCCACCGCCGATAGGAGAACCGGACGGAACTCCTGGAGGCCGAGTGGAACGACGTCGCCGACTCGCGGTGACCGCCGTGGCGTTCGCCACCGCGTACTACGCGATCGCACTGTTCTTCGTCTCCGACAGCGACGCGTTCACCGCGGTCGCCGCGGTCGGCGGCGCGGTGGCCTGCTTCGCCGCCGCGGGCGGAGCCACCTGGGCCGCCCGGCACACCCGCCGCACGTCCCGGCGCGGCTGGACGGCGGTGGCCGCCGGCCTCGCGCTGTGGGCGGCCGGCAACACGTCGAGCTTCCTCTGGTACCTCAGCGGCATCGACCAGTACTCGCGGACGACCGACGCCATCTACCTGACCGCGATCCCCATCCTGCTGTTCGGCCTGACCTCGCTGCTGGCCGCCCAGCTGCCGGCGGTGTCGCTGCGGCTGGTCCTCGACGGCGTGATCATCGCCGGCTCGCTGTTCCTGGTCAGCTGGGGCATGGTGCTCGGCCCGATCGCCGCCGAGCAGCAGTCCCCGATCAACTGGGCGATCTCGATCGCCTACCCGGTGACCGACGTCATGATGGCCACCGTCGTGCTGCTCGTGCTGAGCGCGGGCGCTCCCGGCACCCGCACCCCGCTCTCGCTGCTCAGCGCCGGCTTCCTGCTCACCGCGGTCGGCGACGTGGCGTACGCGCTCTTCGACCACCTCGGCAACTACAGCAGCAACGGCGCCGTCAACCTGGTCTGGTTCTTCTCCTACATGCTGATGCTGCTGGGCGGCGTGTGGGTCGCCACCGACCCTCGGACCGAGCCGCAGCAGGTCACCGTTCCGCCCTACACCCTGCTGCCGTACATCCCGTTCAGCCTGTCGATCTTCACCGCGCAGGCGGTCTACTTCGCGACCGGTGGGATCGGCCCGGTGCTCGTGGTCGGCTGCTCGGCGCTGGTCATGCTCGTGCTCGGCCGCCAGCTGACCATGGTGCGCGAGAACGTCACGCTCAACGCCCGGCTCGCCACGACCGTCGCCAAGCTACGCCGCCGCGAGGAGGAGCTCCGGCACCGCGCCTTCCACGACGGGCTGACCGAGCTGCCGAACCGCGTGCTGTTCCACCAGCGGGTGGAGGAGGCGATCGCCGCGCACGACGACGAGGTCACCGTGCTCTACGTCGACCTCGACGGGTTCAAGGCGGTCAACGACCAGCACGGGCACGACGTCGGCGACACGCTGTTGACGAAGGTCGCCGACCGGCTGCGTGAGTGCCTCGACGACCACCTCGTCGCGCGGCTCGGCGGCGACGAGTTCGGTGTCCTGCTGCCGGGCACGACGTCGCCGTCGGTCAGCACCGAGCTGGCCGAACGGATCGTGTCGACGATCGCCGGGATCACCACGGTCGACGGGCACCGCGTGCGTGTCGGCGCCAGCGTCGGGATCGCGGTGAACCAGACCGACGGCGGCGTCGGCGAACTCCTCCGCGCCGCGGACCTCGCGATGTACGCCGCGAAGGTCGAAGGCAAAGGCCGCTACGCCCTCGTCGGTTCCGCGATCACCGCGGCCGCGGCCACGTCTCCGCCTGCGGCGCGCGATGATCACGCCCGGCCCGAACCCTCGGAGGACGGGTCACCCGATCAGGCGGCGGCCAGCTCGGCGGCACCGAACGAGACGTGGAAGCGGGCACACCAGATCGAGACGCTGGTGAGCGTCTCCAAGTCGGCGTCGGCGGGGATCGAGTAGTTCTGGCTGCCCTTGTTGCCTTTGAGCTCGCCGAGTTCGAGGTACTTGTCGTCGTCGAACACCGTCCAGCCCGCGGTGCCCTCGACGACCTTCGCGTTGCTCAGCCAGACACGCAGGTCGGGGCCGTCGGACGTGCTCAGGTCCTCGAAGCGGAGGATCCGCTTGCCGTCGGGCAGGCGCAGGATCGCCACCGTGCCGGTGGTCTCGTGCTCGTGCGTGATCAGCGTGCCGCGGGCGAGCACAGTGGTCTCGGTGCTCTGGCCGGCCGGGGCCGCGGTGCCGGCCGGGGCGGATGGGATCGTCTCCTCGACCGTCGTGCTGGTGAAGATCCGCCAGGGTTCGAACAGCGCCAGTCCGGCGCCGATCCCCAGACCGACGATCGCGACGAACGTGAACAGCAGTGGCCGACGCACCGAGCCTCTTCTCGAGCCAGCGGCGCACCACCGGCGCCGACCCGGCCGACGGTAGCCGTCCCGCGCAGCCCCGATCGTCGCCGAGCCGACGCAGCCACTGTCACCCCGCCGACGCAGCCGCGATCAGGAGCGGCGTCGCGTCGAGTTCGGTCACGGTGAGCGCCGGGGTGTCCAGCGCGGCCAGGCAGGCGCGGTAGCCGTCACCGGGCGTGAGCGTGCGGAGGGTGGCGCGGGCGGGGAGATCGGCCCGGTGGGCGCGCACGAGCGCGGGGCCGGAGTCGGGCGCGGTGACGACGATCTCGGTCAGGCCGACACGCAGCCCTTCGCCGGTGGCCTTGAGGACGGCCTCCTTGCGAACCCAGTACGTGACGAAATCGTCCCCGCGTTCGTCGTCGGCGAGCACCATCTCGCGGAGGCCGGCGTTCGCGCGCGACGCGGCTTCCTCCACGTCGACCCCGAGTGGGCCGGTGCGCCCGACGGCCACCGCCACCCGGTCGCCGGAGTGCGACACCGAGCACTCCCACCCGGCGACCGGCAGCGCCGGACGTCCGTGCGGGCGGTCGCAGTCCGGGCAGGTCCGGGTGATCGCCACCTGCGCGGGCGGTAACCCCAGGTGAGCGCCGCCGACGACGCGGAGCAGGCTCGCCGCGACCGTGAACCGGGCCCGATCGGCGTCGCGCCGGTAGGCGGCACGACGACCCTGCTCGAGCGGGTCGAGCAGCGCCGCGAGCCCGCCCGGGACATCACCGGTCAGCGGCCGGGCCCACCACACCTGACACTCTCCCGGCGCCAACGCCGGGACGTTCAGCACTGCTTGGGGTCGGCCAGGTTCGTGGTCTCGGGACGCCCGACCGCCGGCTGCGACGGCGTCGGCGCGTCGGTGGCACCGATCGCCGGGGGCAGGGTGATCGTGTGCGACGGCTTCGGCGTGGCGCTCGTCGACGGGGACTTCGTCGACTTCTTCGTCGTCGTGGTCTGGCGTCCGCCGCCGGAGCCCGAGTACATCGAGACGCCGGTGCTCGTGGTCGAACCACCCGAGAGGTCGACGCCGCTGACCGTCGTCGTGTGGCCCTGGATGTCGGTCAGCCGGATCTGGAAGGGCCCGCTGCCCGCGTTGTCGGCGGTGTAGTAGCCGTCACCCCGGCGGGTGCCGGTCTGCCAGCCGTTGCCGCCGTTGATCTCGACCCGGGTGAGCTGGTTTCCGTGGTTGATCGGCAGCACCGCGACGTAGTACTCGCTGACTTCCTGCGCCTTGAACTTCAGCGAACCGGGCAGCGACGGGTTGGCCACCGCGCGGTAGGTCACCTGGACGTCACCGGCCTCGGGGTCGGCGAGCTGCGAGAACGCCTTCTCGCTCATGTCGATGTGGCCGGGAGCGCACGGGGCGCACGAGTCGACGACCTGGACCCGGACCGTGTTGCCGTTCGGGCCGGTGACGTTGAAGTAGGTGCCGCACGCGGCGCCGTTGGCGAACTCGTCGAACCCGAGCGCGAGGTACATGCCGTCGGCGGGCGGGCCGTCGTAGGAGCAGCCGGAGCCGCCGGAGGCCGCGAGATCGAAGAACGTGGTGTGGCCGGAGCGGCTGTCACCGGGTTGGGGCACGGCGGCCGGCACGGACAACGCCTGCGGTAAGACCGCCGCGCAGGCAGCGTCGGACAGGCCCTTGAGCCCGAGGACCAGCGCGGTCACCGAGATGAGCACCGCAGCACCGATGAGCGTCGGTAAGCCCCAAGCGAGCCAGCCGCGCCCTTTGCGCCGTTTTCCCTTGTGCGTGGTTTCCACTGCCAGCCAACCCTCTTCTCCCCCGGCGGACATCCTGCCCCACAGGAGCAACAGTAGCTAGCGTTGCCCCCTGCAACTTCATCGATAGGTGACCTGCGCCGCGGGCAGGTGGGAGTGCTCGTTGAACGAGATCAGCGCGGTTCCACCCCGACCGGCGACGACCTTGGTGATGCCGCCGTTGATCACCACGCGGTGCAGCGCGACGAACCCGGCGGGCGTGAGTCCCAGCAGACGGGCACAGATCGCCGCGATGACGCCTCCGGACGTGAACACCACGCCCGAGCCGCCCCGGCCGAGCGCCGTGACGAACTCGTCCAGCCCGGCCCACGCCCGGTCCGAGAACTCGCCCCAGGCCGGCATGCCCTCGGGGACGATCGCTCCGGAGACCCACTGCTCGAGCGCGACGTCGAGCACGGCCTGGAAGTCGCGTGACGACGTCGGGACCGGGCCGTCGTGCAGTTGCGCGGCCAGGCCGAGGTGGTCGTACTCGTCGAATCGCGGGTCGACGCGGACGTCGGTCGCCCGGCCGGCCGCCGTCAGGCACAGCTCCGCGGTGTCACGCTGGCGACGCAACCCGCCCGAGACCGCCCGGTCGACCCGGACGTCCTGCGCCGCCAGGTTCACGCCGACGATCCGGGACTGCTCCCGGCCCAGCTCCGAGAGCTCGTCGTACTCCGCGGCCCCGAACGACGCCTGGCCGTGCCGCACCAGCAACACGACCGCCATCAGCGCATCGCCTTGTGCGCACGCCACACCAGGTAGTTGACGTTGAGCCAGAACTGCCGGAACGCCGGGTTCCGGGTCTGCTTGTGGTGGTAGCGGTAGTAGATCTGCTGGGCGATGGCGGCCAGCCGGAACAGCCCGAAGACCTCGTAGAACGCCCAGTTCGCCGAGCTGAGCCCGGCGCGGTCGCAGTAGTACTCGACGACCTCGCGCCGGGTCGGCATCCCGGGCAGGTGGGTGGGCTGGCGCCGGGCGCGCTGGGAGAGGTAAGGGTCGTCGGACTGGATCCAGTAGGCGAGCGCCCCGCCGAGGTCCATCAGCGGATCCCCGATCGTGGCCATCTCCCAGTCGAGGACGCCGACCACGCGCAGTGGGTCGTCCGGCGCCAGCACGACGTTGTCGAGGCGGTAGTCGTTGTGGATGAGGCACGACTTGACGTCGTCGGGCCGGTGCTCGTCGAGCCAGGCCATCACGCTCTCGGCCTTCGGCACGTTCCAGGTGCGCGCCTTGCGGTACCGGTCGGACCAGCCCCGGACCTGACGCTCGACGTAGCCGGCACCGCGTCCCAGGTCGGAGAGGCCGGCCGCGGCCGGGTCGACGTCGTGCAGTTCGACGAGCGTGTCGACGACCGTGAAGGCCAGCGTGCGTGCCTGCACCGGGTCCAGCTGGACCTCCGGCGGGAAGTCCTTGCGCGGGATCGTGCCGACGATCCGCTCCATGACGTAGAAGTCGGCGCCGAGAACGTCGTGGTCGTCGCAGAACGCCACCATCTCCGGCACGTACCGGAACACCGGCTTCAGGTGCTTCTGCACGCGGTACTCGCGGCTCATGTCGTGCGCCGACGACGCTTTCCGGCCCGCCGGAGGGCGGCGCAGGATCAGTTCCCGGTCGGGGTAGCGCAGCAGGTACGTGAGGTTCGACGCACCGCCGGAGAACTGCCGCACCTCCGGCGGGGCGTCGAGGCCGTCCACGCGTCCGGCCAGCCACTCGTGCACGGTGCCGACGTCGAACGCGTCTTCGCTGCGTACCGCTGTATCGCCTGCCACGGTACGGGACAGTACCTACCCTTTCTCGGCTCCACCCGTGAGGCCCTCGACCAACAGCCGCTCACCGGCGAAGAACAGCGCCACGATCGGCGCGGTGAGCAGCACGGACCCGGCCATCAGCACGGTCGTCGGGATCTCGATCGTGCCGGCGAGCTGCGACAGGCCAAGCGACACCGTCCACCGGTCCCGCCGCTCGACCAGGAACAGCAGCGCGAACAGGTACTCGTTCCAGGCGATCATGAACACGTAGAGCGCGGTGGCGGCCAGCGCCGGCCGGGACAGCGGAAGGCTCACCCGCCAGATCACGCCGAGCCGCCCGCACCCGTCGAGCTGCGCCGCCTCCTCCAGGCTCACCGGGATCGTCTCGAAGTAGCCGCGCAGCATGTAGAGCGTCACCGGCACGGTCTGGGCGACGTAGACCAGCACCAACGCGACGAGCGAGCCGCGCAGCCCCAGCCGGCTCAGCACCACGTACAGCGGAATAGCCAGCACGATCGCCGGGAACAGGTAGATCGCCAGGAACAACGCGTCCACCTGACGACGCCCGGCGAACCGCAGCCGGGTGACCGCGTAGGCACCCGGGACCGACACCGCGAGCGTCACGATCACGGTGGCGATCGAGACCGCGGCGCTCACCCCGATCAGCCGCACGAAGCCCTGGCCACCGGCGTCGACCGACCGCAGCACCTCCTGATAGGTGTCGAAGACGATCTCACCGGGGCTGATGACGATCGAGGCCGGCGAGAGCTGCACGTCCTGGATGAGCCGCACCGAGAGCAGCACCATGTAATAGAACGGGAACAGGCTGACGACGGTCAGCACGACGATCGTCACCCAGCGCGCGACGCCGAGCACGACGTTCTCGATCCGGTCCCGGGTCACGATCGCCTCACCAGCCGCAGGTAGATGCCGACGAAGACAGCCAGGGCGATGGCCAGTACCAGCGCCTCGGCGGACGCGGCGCCGATGTCACCGCGGCTGGTCAGGAAGTCGTAGACCCGGACGCTGACGACCTCGGTGCCGGAGCCACCGCCGGTCAGCAGGTACACGTCGTCGAACTTGGTGAACGTGAGGACGAAGCGCAGCACGGTGAGCACCGCGATCACCGGCAGCAGCTGCGGCAGCACGACGTGCCGGAACCGCTGGGTCGGCGTCGCCCCGTCGACGAGCGCGGCCTCCTCGAGGTCGCTCGGCAGCGCCTGCATCCGGGCGAGCAGGAACAGGAACGCGAACGGGAAGTACCGCCAGCCCTCGAACAGGATCACGGTGACCAGAGCGGTCGGCACCGGGATCCCGAACAGTGAACCGGACACCTCGTTGAGGAAGTCGACCGGCCGGTCCCAGCCGAGGAACCGGGTTCCCCAGGCGTTGAGGACGCCGTACTCGGGGTTGAGCATCGTCTGCCAGACGAACGTGGCCCCGACGACCGGCGCGATGTACGGCAGCAGGAACGACGCGCGGACGAACGTCCGGCCCCGGAACGGACGGCGTACCGCGAGCGCCGCGGCGAGCCCGAGCCCGACCGAGATCGCGACGCCGAACACGGTGTAGGCCACCGTCGTCCACAGCGTGTCCCAGAACCCGGGGCTGCCGAAGACCCGCTCGATGTTCTGGAACGTGAACTCGCCGATGAGCCCGCGGCGGCGCAGATCGATGACCCGCACCCGCTGGAAGGCCAGCAGGATCGTCCAGAGGATCGGGGCGACGACCACCACCAGCACGATGAGCAGCGTCGGGGTCAGCAGAGCCCAACCCGTGCGGGCCTCGCCGCGCTGCCGGCTGCCGCTCACTCCAGGCTCTTCTTGATGTCGTCGACCTGTTCCTGGCACTGCTCGGCGGCGGCGGCCGGGTCGAGTTGGCCGCTGGTCATCGAGTTCACCGCCTTGGCCACCGGCAGCTCACCGAGCGTGGCGCCGACCAGCCGCCCCTCACCCTGCTCGATGCCCCAGCGCCCGAACGTGTCGACCGAGGAGGCGAGCTGGTCGACGAGCGCCGCCGGATAGACGGTGTCCAGCGGTGCCTTCTTGTCGACGCCGGCCGGCAGCTTGCGCCAGGCATCCACATAGGCGGTCTTGTTCGTGGGGTCGCCGGTGCGGACCGGCACCTTGCCCTCGGGGGCCTGCCCGAGCCAGCGCGTGTAGCCGTCGCCCATCATGAACTCGACGAACTTCTTCGCGTTCGCGGTCTGCGCGGTGGCGCTGACCGCCCACGACACGACCTCGCCGAACTGGGCCGGCTGCCGGCCGTCGGGGCCCTTGATCGCGGTGACCACGCCGGTGTTCTTGGCCAGGTAGGCCGGGTCGCTCTTGCACTGCGGGCAGTTCGGGAGCGCGTCGGACCGCAGCCCGGCCAGTTCGTCGAGCAGGAACGACGACCAGATCACCATCGCGGCGCGGCCGGAGAAGTAGGTGGCGCGGGTCGAGTCGACGCTCTGCGCGCCCTTCACCGAGGCGTTCTTGATCAGGTCGTCGTAGAACTCGAACGCGCCGACGCACTCGTCGCTGCCGACGGTGATCTTCCCGCCGTCGTCGACGAGTTCGCAGCCGTTGCCGAGCGCGATGTGCTCGAACGTCTGGGCGGTGAAACCGTCGTTGGCGACGGTGGCCGCGGTGATGCCGACCTGGCTGCCGCTGGTGAGCTTCTTCGCCGCGGCGGCGATGGCGTCGTACGTGGTGGGCGCGGTCAGGCCCGCCTTCGTGAACAGGTCGGTCCGGTAGAAGAGCAACTGCGCCCAGGCGTCGCTGGGGACGCCGAGCACCTTGCCACCGTCCTTGGCGAGCGCGAGCGCCCGCCGGTTGAACGTGTCGGCGCCGAGCGATTCCACGATCTCGCCGGCCGATCCGGTGTCGAGCAACTCGTTGGCGTCCAACGACCAGAGCGCCGCGAGCGGGAGCGCGCCCATCACGTCGGGCAGGTCACCGCCGGCGGCCGCAGCGGTGACGAGCTTGGAGAACTGGTTCTCGTCGACGCCGACGTACTTCACCTCGATGCCGGTGCTACGGGTGAAGTCGGCGATCACTTTCTGGGTCGCGGCCACGCGGTCGGCCTGGTTCTCCAGGCTCCACACGGTGAGCGTGCCGTCGTCGTCGGAGGAATTGTCACCGGAGCAACCGGCCAGGACGGTAGTGGTGAGCACAGCGGCGAGTAGTGCGGCGATCAAACCGGGACGGGTCACTAAAGACTCCTTCCGGGAGCGATTAACCCCAGAATCCCACCGATCGATGGGTTACCGGGGGATATTCGACGTTCCACCCCACGGGTATTGACGGTCCTGATAGGAGACATCCTTGTCGCCCCAACCGTCACTTTGCTAGCGTCCGCCCGAAGGATCATTCCGGGTAAGTCCTGCAACAACGCAATGGCGCGGCCCTCCCCGGCACCGCCTCCCGGACGACCATTCCGTGGCCCCCGAACGGCGGGCAGAGCGGTCACTCCCGTCCGTGCGAGGTGCGATGAAGTCCCGCAGCCGGTCTGTTCTGGCGAAACTCATCACGCTTCTCGCGTTACCGTTCGTCTCCCTCGTGGTGCTCTGGGCGATCGCCGCGAGCGCGACCCTGGGCCAGGGCATCGACCTGCTCAAGATCAACGACGAGGTCTCGGACGTCGTCGACCCGCTGCAGGAGCTGGGCCGGGAGCTGCGGGCCGAGCGGCTGGAGTCGGTGATCGCGGTGGCCGCGCCGGAACGCAACGCCGAGGCGCTGCGGGAGCAGCGGGCGCGCACCGACCGCGCCCTCAACCGGTTCCGCGACCGGGCGGTGGACGGCGCCAACACCGACGCCGTGCGCAGCCGCGTCACCACGTTCCTCGACGCGCTCGACGACCTCGAAGACCGGCGCTCGGCGATCGATCGGCGCACGCTCTCGCGGCTGGCCGTCGTCGACTACTTCACCGGAGCACTCGACCTCACGCTCCCGATCGTCACCACGATCCCGCATCTGCCGGTCTCCGACTTCGCGCTCCGGGCGAACGCCACGCTGGAGCTGGCCAGCGCGATCGAGACCCAGAGCGAGGAGATGGCGGTGCTGGCCGGCGCGACGGCCGGCGGCCGCTTCGAGGCCGACGAGTACACCCGGGCGGTCCAGCTCATCGGCGCCCAGCGCCACTTCTACACCGACGTCCTGCCCCAGCTCGAGCCGGTCGACCAGCAGGCCTACCGCGACGTCACCGGCGGTTCTGCGGCCCGGCTGATCACCGCGGCGGAGGACTCGGTCGTGCGGTCGGGAGCAGGCGACGCCCCGCCGCCGATCGACGCCGACGACTGGATCGACAACTCGCGCGCACTGTCGGGCCAGATGGTCGACTACAGCCTCGAGGTCAGCGACCGGCTCTTCGACGACTTCATCCCGACCGCGGCCTGGGTGCTGATCCGGATCGCCGTCGGCGGTGTCCTCGGCCTGGTGGCGGTGATCGTGTCGATCGTCGTGGCGCTCCGGATCGGACGTTCGCTGGTGCGTGAGCTGGTCGGCGTCCAGCGGTCGGCGCAGAGCCTGGCGACGTACGAGCTGCCCGCGGTCGTTCGGCGGCTCCGCTCCGGGGAGAGCGTCGACGTCGACGCCGAGGTGCAGCCGATGACCGGCTTCACGATCAAGGAGATCGAAGGGGTGGCGTCGGCGATGGACGCCGCGCGGTCCACCGCGGTCGAGGTCGCGATCGAGGAGGCCCAGCTCCGGCGCGGTGTGCGCGAGGTGTTCCTCAACCTGGCCCGACGCAGCCAGGCGCTCATCCACCGCCAGCTGACGCTGCTGGACGCGATGGAGCGCCGGGAGAAGGACCCCGACGAGCTCGAGGACCTGTTCACGCTCGACCATCTCGCGACCCGCATGCGCCGCCACGCCGAGGACCTCATCGTCCTGTCCGGCTCCACGCCGGGCCGGGGCTGGCGCAACCCGGTGCCGCTCATCGACGTCATGCGCGGCGCGATCGCCGAGGTCGAGGACTACGCGCGGGTGCGGGTGGTGGGGTCGCCGCGGGCATCGCTGGCCGGGCGGGGCGTCAGCGACGTCATCCACCTGCTGGCCGAGCTGATCGAGAACGCGACGTCGTTCTCGCCGCCGCACACCACCGTGCACGTGACCGGTGAGCTGGTGCCGGCCGGGTTCGCGATCGAGATCGAGGACCGCGGGCTGGGCATGCCGCCCGAACAGCTCGAGGCGGTGAACCAGCGGCTCGCCGAACCACCCGAGTTCGACCTGCTGCAGAGCGAGCGGCTCGGCCTGTTCGTGGTCGGGCAGCTGGCGCGGCGGCACGACATCCGGGTGGTGCTGCGCGGGTCGCCGTTCGGCGGCACGACCGCGATCGTGCTGCTGCCGGGCGCGATGATCGTCGCGCCGGAAGGCGCGATCCCGACGCAGCGGCGCGAACCGATGCGGGCGGAGGCGCTCGCCGCGGAGGCGGTGGAGCTGCCCGTCGGGCCGCCGGTGCTCACGGTCGCGGCGGAGCCGGGTGGGGCGCATCGCGCGCCGGAGGAGGCGGTGAACGGGAACGCTCCGGTGGAACCGCCGCCGGTGTTCGACCCCAGCGTGTGGTCCGGGGGCACGGACTGGAGCGTGCTGTCCGACGACACCGTGCTGCGACCGGCCGACGAGCTGCGCGCCCCCGCGGGATCCGGGCCGTCCGCGTTCGCCCCGTCCGCTTTCGCCCCGTCCGACTTCACCCAGGCCGACTTCACCCCGGCCGGTCCCGATCCGGTCGAACCGGCCCGGGCCGAACCGGCTCCGGTCGACGCCGCTCCGGTCGACGCCGCTCCGGTCGACGCCGCTCCGGCCGAGGCCGGGGCGGGTGGGTTGCCGCCGTTGACCCGGCGTGACCCGGGTGTCGGCTGGGAGCACCTCACGGCCCAGGGCCCGCTCCCCCGCCGTGAGCGCCTCCGCCCGTCCGCGCCGGACGCGCCACCCGCCCGGACCGAGAGCGTCGAACCCGACGCCGATGACCTCGGTCCCGACCAGGCTGATCAGCGGCCGCGGGGCGTGGCCCGAGCGCCGATCGCCAGCCGCGCCCGGCCCGCCGACGAGCCGGCGGACACGTCGGACCCGCCGAGCCCGGAGCCGACGGACCCGGAGCCCGCCGTGACGACCCCGGGCGGCCTCCCGCGTCGCGTCCGTCAAGCAAGTTTGGCGGCTCCGCTGCGAGCCGGCTCCGGGATTCCGCCGGCTCCGGTCGAGCCGACGACGATGCGCTCGCCCGAGGAGATCCGCGCGGTGATGGGGTCCTACCAGCGCGGCTCCGTCCGAGGACGGTCGGATGCCGAGCGTACGATCGCCCCCGAGTCCGACCCGGCGGGCCCAGCGGCGCAAGACAGTGCATCCGAGCCGGACGGGGTACCAGCCGGCCAAGGGTCGAACACCGGCGCGTTGGAGGGTGAACGATGACGCAGACGGCGAGAGCCACCGGCGAACTGAACTGGCTCCTGGACGACCTCGTCGACCGGGTTCCGCACGCCCAACGGGCGGTTCTGCTGTCGTCCGACGGTCTGATGATCGGCGGCTCGCGCGGGCTGAGCCGCGAGGACGGCGAGCACCTCGCGGCCGTCGCGTCGGGGTTCCAGAGCCTGGCCCGTGGCGCCGGGCGCTACTTCGGCGGCGGCGCCGTCCGCCAGACGATCATCGAGATGGAGCAGGCGTTCCTGTTCGTCACCGCGGCCGGGCGCGGCGCGTGCCTCGCCGTGCTGGGCGACGCCGACGCCGACGTGGGCCTCATCGCGTACGAGATGGCCATGCTCGTCACCCGGGTCGGCACCTATCTCTCCACGTCTCCGCGCAGCGCGGCGACGCCGAGGCCGGATGACCGGGGCCCGATGTGAGGGATTCGATGTGAGGCGGTGGTCGGGCGATGCCTAATCGAACGTGGTACGACGACGAGGCCGGCCCGGTCGTCCGTCCGTACGCGATGACCCGTGGCCGCACCCGCCCGGCGCAGGATCTGGACGTCGTCGCCCTCGTTCTGAGCGTGCAGGACACCGTGCCGGTGGGGGCCGGCTTCGAACCGGAGCACCTGCACATCCTCGAGTCCGCCCGGCGTCCGATCTCGATCGCCGAGCTGGCGGCTCACCTCGACCTCCCGCTGGGCGTGGTCCGCGTTCTCATCGACGACCTGGTGGGCGCGGGCTGCGTGGTCGTCAGACCGGCACCGACGACGGCCGAGCTGCAGAGCCGCCGGCTACTGGAGGCAGTGATCGATGGACTTCGCGCGATCTGACGCGCCCGGGGGGATCGAAGTTCCGCTCGCCCTCAAGATCCTGATCGCCGGTGGGTTCGGCGCCGGGAAGACCACGATGGTGGGGGCGCTGAGCGAGATCCCGACGCTCTCCACCGAGGAGGTGCTCAGCGACGTCGGGATCGGCATCGACGACGTCTCGTCGACCGACCGCAAAGAGACCACGACGGTCGCGATGGACTTCGGGCGGATCACGCTCCAGGACGATCTGGTCGTCTACCTGTTCGGGACACCCGGCCAGGACCGGTTCTGGTTCCTGTGGGACGAGTTGGCCAGCGGGGCGCTCGGGGCCGTGGTGCTCGCCGACACGCGCCGGCTCACCGACTGCTTCCCGTCGATCGACTACTTCGAGCGGCAGGGCACCCCGTTCATCGTCGCGGTCAACTGCTTCCACAACGAGCAGACGCACGGCGTCGGCGACATCGCGGCCGCGCTCGACCTGGACCCCGGCGTACCGGTCGTGCTCGTCGACGCCCGCGACCGCCGCTCGAGCCGCGACGCGCTGGTCCGCCTCGTCCAGCACGTCCTACGCTTGACCGCTCCGGAGGCTGCGGTCCGCTGAGAGCACCCGGAGGGCCAGGTCGACCGACTTGTGGGCGGCGACGTGTTCCAGGGTCGTCTCGCCGCCGACCAGGCGGCGGAAGAGGCGCCAGGCCGGCGGGGCGCACCCGATCGCGGCGTGGAACAACGTCGGCCGGCGGCTGAACGCGGTGTGGAACCGCCGTCCGGCGCGCATCTCGGCCCCGAACTCGGCCTCCACCGCGGCCGCGTACCCGGCGGTGGCCAGCGGTAAGGCGTCGGCATCGGAACGGGCCACCGCGACGGCCGCCGCACCGGCCAGCCGACCGGACCGCAGCGCGTACGAGATGCCCTCGCGGGTCCACGGCTCGAGCAGGCCGGCCGCGTCTCCGGCCACCAGCACCCGGTCGCGGTACAGCGGCGAGTCGTCGGTGCGGCACCGGGTCAGGTGACCGGACGAGCGGATCTCCGGCGCACCGCCGACGCCGGCCCGGTCGACGAGCGCCGCCAGGTACTCCTTCGTGGCCGCGCCCTGGCCCCGCTCGGCGATCACGCCGACGGTCAGCGCGTCGCCCTTGGGGAACACCCATCCGTAGGAGCCGGGCAGCGGGCCCCAGTCGATGAGCACCCGGCCGGCCCAGTCGCCGGCCGAAGCGTCGGGCCAGGCGAACTCGGTCTCCAGCCCGAGGTCGACCTGCGCGAGCCGCACGCCGACGTAGCCGCCGGAGCGACCCGAGGTGCCGTCGGCCCCGACCACCGCCCCGGCCGTGACCTCGCCCTCGGCGGTACGGATGCGGACGAGGCCCGGCGCCGGTTCCAGGCCGGTGACGGTGACGCCCTCCTGCAGCTTCGCCCCGGCGTCGACCGCAGCCGCGGTGAGCGCGGCGTCGAACTCGTCGCGGTAGACGAGATCGATGAACGGCGCGTCGGCGCGCCAGGTGCGGCGCAGCCGGCCGCGGAGCGTGAACGTCAGCCGGTCGATCCGGTCGCGGACCGGCGGGGTGAAGCCGGCCGGGAGCGCGGCCCGGGACAGGCCGATCAGGCCGCCGCCGCAGGTCTTGTACCGGGGCAGCGCCCCGCGCTCGAGCATCAGCACGCGCGCGCCGGCCTCGGCGGCGACCCGAGCGGCCGAGGCCCCGGCCGGCCCGGCGCCGATCACCGCGACGTCGTACTCGGCGCTCGCTGTCATGGCGCAACCGTAGTGGTTGGGCCTCTTTCCGAATGCGGCCCTAAGAAGATGTGAGGGCAGTCGTAATTACGCGTGTGCGCGGCGCTACAGCGGGGAAGATCTCAAAGCGGTCACGGCGTGGCAGCCACCCTCGCCGGCCGTCTGCGGTCTGGAAGGAGCGCCACGGTGCTGAGCAGTGAGGAGCGTCGACAGCTGTCGGCGATCGAAGCGTGGATCTCGGCCGACGACCCGGCCTTCGCCGCCGGTCTCGCGAAGGGGCGGCCCCGCGCCCCCCGGCGCGACCGCCGCTGGCCGCTGCAGATGGTGGTCGCGCTGGCGACCGGGTTCGCCCTGTTCTCGCTCGTGGCCGGGAAACCGCTCGGCCTGGTGCTCGGGGCCGTGATCGCGTGCGCCGCCGCGGTCGCGGACCAGATGCGGGCACGCCGGCGGCACGGCTCGACGTCGGCGGTGGGCCGGCCGAACCGGCGCGACGGCTTTCAACCGTTCTGAGCGAGCGGGGTTAACCGGGTCGGCTCGGTAGCTTAAGAGTCGTTCAACTCACTCTCCGTGATAACGGGTACACCTGGCGCAGCCAGTCGGGCCCGCACCCGGGGGCCACCGCTCCGACCTGCGTATTTCTTCCGATTCCCGAGCCCTATCGAGCCGTCTGCGCTATCCACAGCTTTGTGACCGCCGCTCCGAACTCCCAGGTTCCTTCGGTACAGTTCCGGCGGACTCCGGCCACGAACGCCGACGGCTCGATCTCGGGAGGATACGCACAGTGACGCTCGCGCCTCGGCGGCGATTCCTCGTGACAGCCGTCTCGGTCTTCGCTGTGCTCTGCGCCCTCCTGGTGGGCTTACCGCACTCGGCCTCCGCCGCGGAGGACGACGAGGGCGGCACGGCCTCGCTCCGCAAGAAGCTCGACCAGGCGGCCAGCGGCTACAACAACGCCAAAGCGAAGGTCGCCTCCTCGCAGAAGCGCCAGAAGTCGCTCGTCAGCCAGATCGCCGCCACCGAGAAGCGGCTGACCGCGCTCACCAGCGAGGCCCAGCTGCTCGGCGCCGAGGCGTACAAGGGCGGGATGCCCGATCCGCTCACCGTGCTGGCGAACTCCGGTTCGGCCGGCGAGCTGGTGGAGCGCGCCGGGTACATGGAGACGATCTCGCGCAAGACCAACGGCACGCTCACCGAGCTGCGGAGCACCCAGAAGAAGCTCAAGGCGCAGCGCGAGCAGGTCGACAAGGAGCTCAAGCTCCAGCGTCAGCAAGAGAAGACGATGGCCAAGCGCCGCGCCGACGCCGAGCAGGCGCTCGTCGAGGCCGGTGGCGGTGACTCGTCGGCCGGCTTCCTGAGCGGCACGTCGGCGGCCGCCAAGCCCGCGCCGCGCAACTCCGACGGCAGCTGGCCGGGCGAGAGCTGCAGCATCGACGACCCGACGTCCGGCGGCTGCCTCACGCCCCGGATGCTGCACACGTACAACGAGGCCCGGTCCGACGGCTTCACCCACTACACGCACTGCTTCCGGCAGGCGTCGTTCGGTGAGCACCCGAAGGGGCGCGCGTGTGACTTCGCGGCCGACAGCGGTGGTTTCGGCGGCGTCGCGTCCGGCGACTCGAAGGCCTACGGCGACCGCCTGGCGGCCTGGGGCGTCGACAACGCCGACCGGCTCGGCGTCCTGTACGTGATCTGGTTCCGGCAGATCTGGCTACCGGGTAGTGGCTGGAAGTCCTACAGCGGTGACGGGACCCCCTCGGGGGACCACACCAACCACGTGCACATCTCAGTGCAGTAGTTTCCGCACCTCGCCGGCCGGCATCGGGGTACCGAACAGGTAACCCTGGCCGAGGTGGCAGCCCAGCGCGCGGAGCCGCTCGACCTGCGTCTGGGTCTCGATGCCCTCGGCGGTGACGGTGAGGCGCAGGGTCCGGGCCAGCGACACGAGCGTGGCGACGATCGCCGCGTCGACGTCGCCGTCCAGCCCCGGTACCGGCTGCAGACCGGCCACGAACAGCGACGCGAGCTTCAAGCTGGTCACCGGCAGCGACCGCAGGTAGGCGAGGTTGGAGTATCCGGTGCCGAAGTCGTCGATCGCGATCCGGCAGCCGAGCGCGGCCAGCGCGTGCAGGGTGTCGATCGGTGCCGGGCCCATCGCGGCGCTCTCGGTGAGCTCGAGCTGGAGCCGCTCCGGCGGCAGGCCGGTCTGCTCGAGCACCGCGCGCACCTCGTCGACCAGGGCCGGGTCGGCGGCCTGGCGCGCGGCGACGTTGACGCTGACGAACGGCGGGTCGGGCATCAGCTCGGCCCAGGAACACGCTTCCCGGCAGGCCTCCTCCAGTACCCAGCGCCCGAGCGGCACGATCAGCCCGGTGTCCTCGGCGATCCCGATGAAGTCGTCGGGCCGCATCGCGCCGAAGTACGGGTGCCGCCACCGGACCAGGGCCTCCAGTCCGCGCAACCGGCCGTCGTCGAGGTCGGTGATCGGCTGGTACTCCAGGTAGAACTCCCGCCGCTGGAGGCCGGCGGGCATCGACGCGGAGACCGCGTAGCGCATCGCCTCGGCCTCGCTGCGGGCGCTGTCGAAGACCGACCACTGGTTCCGGCCGTCGGCCTTCGCCCAGTACAGCGCGGCGTCGACGTGGCGCATCAGCTCGCTGCGGTCGGTGGCGGCCACCGGCCGTTCGACCACGCCGATGCTCGCCGAAACCGTGAGCAGGTGCTCGTCGATCTGGCACGGCCGGCACAGCTCGGTCAGCAGCTTCTCGGCCAGCGCGGTGACCTCGCCCTCACCGCCGGACTGCTCGACCAGCACGACGAACTCGTCGCCGCCCATCCGGGCCACCAGGTGACCGCTGCTGCTCACCCCGCGGTCCAGCCGCTCGGCCGCCATGACCAGGAGCCGGTCGCCGATGTCGTGGCCGAGCGTGTCGTTGATGATCTTGAAGCCGTCGAGGTCGATGAACAGGACGCCGAGCCGGGCGTCGTCGGCGGCGGTCTCGAATGCCTGGTCCATCCGCTCGGAGAACATCACCCGGTTGGGCAGCCCGGTCAGCGGATCGTGCATCGCCTGGTAGCGCAGGGTCGTCTGGAGGCGGTGCAGGTCGGTGACGTCCTCGCCGACCGCGACGACGTATCCCGGTTCGCCGTCCTCGCCGGGCACCATCGAGACCGTGAGCAGGCCCCAGATCGCCTCGCCGTCGCGGCGCACGAAACGTTTCTCGACCCGCACGTGCTCCCGTCCGCCTTCGGTGAGCGCGCGGTACACCTCGGCGGCGACGTCGGCCACGTCGTCGGGGTGCACGAGGCTCAGCACCGACCGGCCGCGCAGCTCGTCCGAGGAGTAGCCGAGCATCTCCGAGAGCGCCGGGTTGACGTCGATGAGCGCGCCCTGGACGTCGCCGATGCCGATCGCGACCGCGGCGCCGGAGAACACCGCCCGGAAGCGGGCGTCGCTGGCGCGGAGAGCCTGTTCGGTGCGGGTGCGGGCGATCAGGTCGGCGCGGCGGATCGACTCCTGCTCGGTGAGCGTGACCTCGCGCAGCGCCCGGGTGTACCCGGCCGCGAAGGCGCCGATGACCGTCCAGGTGGCGGTGCGCGGCCGCGACTCGCGGTCGAGTTCGGCGGCCAGCATCGCGATCGAGCGCTGCAGGGCGTCGACGCCGGTGAAGTGCGCTCCGACGAGCGCGGCCCCGGCTTCCTCGGCGACGTCCGTGTCGGGGGGCTCGGCACGCACCGCGGTGCGGAGCCGGTCGACCAGGTCCTGCAGGAGCTGGGCCAGCTGGGCGTCGCTGACCGTGACGTAGGACGTGTCACCGATCACCGCGGCCCAGCGGCGGCCGAGTAAAGACCCGGAATCGGATTGACCCGGATCCCGTAGCGCGGTCACCGCAGGCGCCCCACGCCGGCGTACGTCGCGGTGCGCTCGGGCGGCGTCGCCGCGGGCAGCGCACCCGGCTCGGGACGCCACAGCGGCACGAACACGACGCCGGGGTCGACCAGCTCGTAGCCCTCGAAGAAGCTCTCGACCGTCGCCCGGTCCCGGGAGACCAGCGGGTTCGCGCTCCGCGAGTAGAGGGCCTCCATCGCGGGCCCGCGGTCACCCTGCTGGTCGGCCGTGCCGTGCGAGATCGCCAGGAAACTCCCGGGCGCGACGGCGTCGCGGTAGCGCGCGATCACCGACGCCGGCGCCGCCGAATCGGGCACGAAGTGCAGCAGCGCGACCATCAGCACGCCGACCGGCCGCTCGAAGTCGAGGTGGCGCCGGGCCTCGGCGAGGACGGCGCCCGGGTCGGTGACGTCGGCCTGCACGATCGTCGCCGCCCGCACATCCTCCAGAATGGACTGACTGTGTGCGACGGCGACCGGATCGTTGTCGACGTACACCACCCGGCAGTCCGGGGCCTCGCCGAGCGCCACCTCGTGGACGTTGCCCACGGTGGGGATCCCCGACCCGAGATCGAGGAATTGCCGAACGCCCTGTGCGATCAGGTAGCGGACCGCGCGACGCAGAAAGGCTCTATTGGCACGCATGTTTCCCGGTAATTCCGGGAGAATGCGAATGGCCTGTTCCGCCATCGCGCGGTCGACCGCGAAATTGTGCGATCCGCCCAGGTAGTAGTCGTAGACCCGCGCCGCGCTGGGCCGTTCCGGCTCGACGTCCGACGCGGTGTGCTGTTCCACGCGGCCTACCTTACCGACCACTTCGGTCAGTTGACCTCGGAAATGATCAGGCGACGCACAAGCCTCGCCGCTACGATTCGTCAACTCCTCCGCGGGTTTCCTCGATCAGCAGAGTCGCGACGTCACCGAACGTGCCGCGGCGCCCCAACGCCTCGCGCTGCCGGTCGGCCGAGGTGCCCCGGGCGAGCAGATCCGCGAGCAGGATCCGCACCTCGTCGGTGTCGCCGTTGGCGTCGAGCGCCGGGCCGACGTACTCGACGAGCGCCCGGACCGCGTCCGAGGCCGGCACCGCCGTGCCCACGACCGGGTCGAACAGCTCACCGTGCAGGCCGGACCGGGCGGCACGCCAGTCGGCGGCGCGCAGCAGCTCGGGCCGCGCCGAGACCGGTGCGACCCCGCTCTCGATCTCGTTCGCCGCGGTGACGACGAGCGCCCGGCCGAGGCCGGTGAGCAGCACGACGTCGTCCACCCGCGGGCAGCCGTCGGTGATCCGCAGCTCGACCGTGGGGTACCGGGCCGAGGGCCGGGCGTCGAAGTAGACCATTCCGGGGTCGGAGATGATCCCGGAGCCGACGAGCGTGTCGACCGTCCGGTCGTACTCGGCGGCCGAGCGGAACCCGTGCACCGGGCCCGCGGTGGGCCAGCGCGACCACACGATCGTCCGGTAGGACGCGTAGCCGGTGTCGGTGTTCGCGAAGAACGGCGAGCTGGCCGAGAGCGCGAGCAGCACCGGTAGCCAGGGCTGGAGGTGCGAGACCACGGCGACCGCGAGATCGCGGTTCGGCACGCCGACCTGCACCTGGAACGCGCAGACGGCCTGTTCCCGGACGAGCTGCTGGTACTCGGCGGCCATCTGCCGGTACCGCTCCTTGGGGAAGACGCCCATCGGGCGGACCCCGGAGTCCGGCACGGTGCCGGCCGTGGCCACCGCGACGTCGTGCTCGGCGGCGGCCTTGATCAGCGCGCGCCGGGCCGCCACGACCTCGGCACGCACCTCGGTGAGACTGCGGCAGACCGGCGTCGCGGTCTCGATCGCCGAGCGCAGCAGCTCGGCTTCCGGCTCGTGTTCACCCGGGGTGGGGTTGGCCAGCAGCGTGAGCGCCTCGGGAACGAGTTCGCCGGTCGTCGGGTCGAGGACGTGGAACTCCTCCTCGACGCCGATCGTGGCGCCGACCTTCGCGTCGTCGGCCGGGTCGCGGTACTCGTCGGCCGAGGCCGATCGGGTGACCCTCGCGGTGTCGCCGATCACGCGGTGCCTCCGCGTGTGACGACCTGGCCCCCGGTGCGCCGACCCCGGCTGTCGCGGAGCCGGATCCAGCGGTAGCCGTAACCGGCGAGCGGAATCTTGCTCAGTGTGTCGTCCACGGACGGGTAGTCCCTGTCTGCGAGAAGTTCGTACGGTTGCTCCGCGTGATTCCCCAATGCCGACAGATCAACCGTCACATCCTCATCAGAGAGGTTGTGGAGAAACACCATCGCGCCGCGTTCGGGCTGGTCGGCCTGGTGTGCGAGCACGTGGCGGGGCATCGGGACGTCGATGACGCTGCACGCACCGAGACCGACCTCCGGGCACTGACGCAGCGTGCGGATCATGCGCTCGAACCAGCTCAGCAGCGACCTCGGGTTCTGCTGCTGGGTGACGACGTTGATCTTCCCGATGCCGTACTCGCCCTCGGTGATGACCGGGCGGACGAGTTCCTGGCCGGCCGAGAACCCACCGTTGACGCTCGGCGACCACTGCATCGGGGTGCGGATCGCGTCGCGGCCGTGGAGGCTCAGGTCCTCTCCCATGCCGAGTTCCTCGCCGTAGCGGATCACCGGCGTGCCCCGGAGCGAGAACTGCATCGCGTACGCCAGTTCGATCCGGCGGCGGTCGTTGCCGAGCATCGGCGCCATCCGGCGACGGATTCCCCGGTCGTAGAGCTGCATGTCCTTGTCCGGGCCGAACTCGGCGAAGACGTCGCTGCGCTGCTCGGCGGTGAGTTTGGAGAGGTCGACCTCGTCGTGGTTACGCAGGAACGTGGCCCACTGCGCGGACTCGGGGAGCTTCGGGGTGTCGCGCAGGGCGTCGATCACCGGTTCGGCGTCGCCGCGGGCCAGCGCCAGCATCAGCCGGGCGTTGAGCGCGAAGTCGAACAGCATGTGCAGCCGGTTGGCCGAGCCGCCGGAGTCACCGAAGTACTGCCCGACCTCGTCGGCGCCGACGTTGGCCTCGGCCAGGATCACCGCGTCACCGCGACGCCACTGCAGGTGCGCGCGCAGGTCGGTGAGGAACGCGAAGTCCTTCGGGGCGTCGGGAGTGGACTCGATGACGAACGGCGCGGCGTCCATCCGGAACCCCGCGACGCCGAGCTGCAACCAGAACGCGGCTATCCGCTTGATCTCGGCCCTGACCTCGGGGTTCGCGGTGTTGAGGTCGGGCATGAAGTCGTAGAAGCGGTGGTAGAACCAGGACTTCGCGGTGCGGTCGTAGGTCCAGGTCTCTTTCTGCTCACCCGGGAAGACCATGCCTTCGCGACGGTCGTCGGGCTCGGTGTCCGACCAGATGTACCAGTCGCGGTAGGGCGAGTCCTTGTCTTCCCGGGCGGACTTGAACCACGGGTGCTGGTTCGAGGTGTGGTTCACGACCAGGTCGATGATGACCCGGATGCCGCGGTTGCCGGCCTCGTGGATGAGCTCGGCGAAGTCACCGAGCGTGCCGAGGCGCGGATCGACCGTGTAGAAGTCCGCGACGTCGTACCCGTCGTCCCGGTTGGGGGTCGGGTGGATCGGGTTGAGCCACAGGCACGTGATGCCGAGTCGAGCCAAGTAGTCCAGGCGGGTGATCAGCCCGGGGAAGTCGCCGACTCCGTCTCCGTTCGAGTCTTGAAAGGTCTCAACGTCACAGCAGTAAACGACCGCCTCGCGGTACCAGTGCTCGGGCATGGTTCGTGGATGCCCCGCGCCCGCCCTGCAGCAAACCGGGGTCTCGACATCTTGTCGGCCCCACCGCAGCGGCTGAAGGCCCGCGAACCCGTCGAGACCCCGGGTAATCGCTCAGCGTTCGAGGATCGCGGTGACTCCCAGACCCCCGGCGGCGCAGATGCTGATCAGGGCCCGGCCACTGCCCTTCTCGGCCAGGAGCTTCGCGGCGGTGGCGAGGATACGGCCGCCGGTCGCCGCGAACGGGTGGCCGGCCGCCAGCGACGAACCGTTCACGTTGAGCTTCGCCCGGTCGACGACGCCGAGCGGGGCGTCGAACTGCTTGCTGAAGATCGGGTCCTCCCAGGCCTTCAGCGTCGCCAGCACCTGCGACGCGAAGGCCTCGTGGATCTCGTAGAAGTCGAAGTCCGCCAGCGCGAGCCCGGCGCGGGCCAGTAGACGCGGCACCGCGTGGGCCGGCGCCATCAGCAGGCCCTCGTCGCCGTGGACGAAGTCGACCGCTGCGGTCTCGCTGTGCGTGAGCCAGGCCTGCACGTCCAGGCCGCGTTCGGCGGCCTTCTCCTCGGAGGCCAGCAGGACGGTGGACGCCCCGTCGGTCAACGGCGTCGAGTTCCCGGCGGTCATCGTGTCGCCGAACACCGGCTTCAAGGCCGCGAGCTTCTCCACCGTCGAGTTCGGACGCAGGTTCTGGTCCCGCTCCAGGCCCAGGTACGGGGTGACCAGGTCATCGAAGAAGCCCCGTTCGTAGGCCGCGGCCAGGTTGCGGTGGCTCGCCGCCGCCAACTCGTCCTGGTCACCCCGGGTGACCTCCCAGACGGCGGCGGTGAGTGCGGCGTGCTCGCCCATCGACAGGCCGGTCCGTGGTTCGGCGTTGCGCGGGACCTCCGGCACGAGGAAGCCGGGGCGCAGCCGCGTCAGCAGCGAGAGCCGTCGGGAGACCGATCGGGAACGGTTGAACGCCAGCAGCACCTGGCGGAACTTCTCGTTGAGCACGAGCGGGGCGTCGCTCGCGGTGTCGACGCCACCCGCGACGCCCCAGTCGAGCTGGCCCAGCGCGATCTTGTTCGCGACCAGGATCGCGGTCTCCAGGCCGGTGCCGCAGGCCTGCTGGACGTCGTAGGCGGGGGTGCGCGGGTCGAGCGCGCTGCCCAGCACGGTCTCGCGGGTCAGGTTGAAGTCGCGACTGTGCTTGACCACCGCGCCGGCGACGACCTCACCGAGCGTCTCCCCCGCCAGGTCGTAGCGGGTGATCAGCCCGTCCAGCGCCGCACCGAGCATGTCCTGGTTGGACGCCCGCGCGTACGGCCCGAACTGACGCGCGAACGGGATGCGGTTCCCGCCGACGACGCCGACCCGTCGAGGTGCTCCGACCATCGGAGGCTCCTTCCGATCTGCTTGCCTCAACCTTACTCGCGAGTAGTCTTACCAGTCGGTAAGATCCGTTACTGCGAGGGACTCCATGCGCGACCGCTACCAGCAGCTCGTCACCACCGTTCCCGGCCGCTTCCTGGCCCGCCGCGTCGGGCTGCCCGAGCCGCCCCACCTCCGCCGCCACACCCCCGGCGACCCGCTGATCCCCGGCACCGTGGTCCTCGGCAGCGCCCCGGCCGACGCAGCCCCCGGCGGCACGGCCGCGAAAGACCCCGGCGGCACGGCCGGGCGTCTGGCGAAGGTCGTCGCGCCGATGCTGGCGGCGGCCGGGGTGGCGGTGCGGGAGCTGGGCCCCCGAACGGAGGAACGACCCGGCGAGCGCACGCCGCACGCGTTGATCTTCGACGCCACCGGCATCACGCGCAGCGAGCAGCTCCTCGCACTGCACGCCTTCTTCGCCCCGCAGGTACGCGCCCTCGCCCCGAGCGGCCGGATCATCGTGCTCGGCACACCGCCCGAGCACTGCGTCGACGCCCGCGAGGCCACCGCCCAGCGTGCGCTCGAAGGCTTCACCCGCTCCACCGGCAAGGAGGTCAAGCGCGGCGTCACGTCCCAGCTCGTCTACGTGACGCCGGGCGCGGAGGACGGCGTCGAGTCGACGCTGCGATTCCTGCTCTCCGGGCGGTCGGCCTACGTCTCCGGTCAGGTGATCCGCGTCGGCTCGGCCGAGGTGCCGCCGCCCGACGACTGGGAGCGCCCGCTCGCCGGGAAGGTCGCCGTGGTCACCGGCGCCGCCCGGGGTATCGGCGAGGCGATCGTCGGTGTGCTCGCCCGCGACGGCGCGCACGTGGTGTGCGTCGACGTGCCCTCGGCGGCGTCCGCCCTGGCCGAGGTGGCCGCGGCGAACGGCGGCGAGGCGTACCCGCTCGACATCACCGAGCGCGACGCTCCGGCCGCGCTCGCCGGGCACCTGCGCGACGGCGTCGACGTCTTCGTGCACAACGCCGGCGTCACCCGCGACCGGACGCTCGCCAACATGGACGCCGCCCGCTGGGAGATCGTCCTGAACGTCAACCTCACCAGCGAGGAACGCATCAACGACGTCCTGCTCGGCGAGAACGTGCTCCGTCCAGGGGGACGCATCGTCGCCACGTCCTCGATGGCGGGAATCGCCGGGAACCCGGGCCAGACCAACTACGCCACCAGCAAAGCGGGGGTGATCGGCATGGTGCGCTCGCTGGCGCCGACGCTCGCGTCCCGCGGCAGCACGATCAACGCGGTCGCGCCGGGCTTCGTCGAGACGCGGATGACCGCGGCGATCCCGCTGGTGATCCGGGAGGCGGGCCGCCGGATGAACAGCATGACGCAGGGCGGGCGGCCGATCGACGTCGCCGAGACCGTGGCCTGGTTCGCGTCCCCGGGCTCGGCCGGGATCAACGGCGAGGTGATCCGCGTCTGCGGCCAGTCCCTCCTGGGCGCCTGATGACCCGGATGCTCGAGCGGGCCCCCAACCTGGCGATCCTCTACCCCCGCGCGTTGGTGAAGCGTGGGGGCGGCCACGAGCTGCCGGACACGCGGCTGGGGTTGCGTGACGTCGCGGTGGAGCGGGAGCGGCTCACCGAGTACCACCGGGTGTGCGGGTTCGGGCCGAGCGACACACTGCCGGGCACCTACCCCCAGGTGCTGGCGTTCCCGCTGGCGATCGCGCTGATGTCCGAGCGGGCGTTCCCCTTCCCGCTACCGGGCATCGTCCACATCGGCAACACGATCACCCAGCGGCGACCGATCGCGGCCACGGAGCGACTCACGTTCGAGGTACGCACCGGGAACCTCCGCCCGCACCGCCGGGGCCGGCAGTTCGACGTCGTCACCGAAGCCCGGGTCGGCGACGAGCCGGTCTGGGACAGCACCGCCACCTACCTGCGCCGGGGAGCCGGCACCGGGGCGGCGGCCCCGGAGCCGGGAGAGGTGCTTCCCACCACCGCGGTCTGGCGGGTGCCCGGGAACGTCGGCCGCCGGTACGCGCGCGCGTCCGGCGACCGCAACCCGATCCATCTGCACCCGCTCACCGCGAAGCTGTTCGGCTTCCCGCGGGCGATCGCGCACGGCATGTGGATGAAGGCCCGCTGCCTGGCCGCGATCGAGGG
This sequence comes from Cryptosporangium arvum DSM 44712, assembly GCF_000585375.1. Lineage (NCBI taxonomy): Bacteria > Bacillati > Actinomycetota > Actinomycetes > Cryptosporangiales > Cryptosporangiaceae > Cryptosporangium > Cryptosporangium arvum. The sequence goes on along the minus strand of NZ_KK073874.1, from coordinate 1,360,377 downwards.
ACGCCTCCCGGAGGCCTGGACGGCCGAGGTGCGGTTCGCGAAGCCGCTGCTCCTCCCGTCGACGGTGGACTTCGGCGTCCGCGGCCGCGACTTCTCGGTGGCGTCCGGAGGACGCCCCCACCTCACCGGGCGGGCGGTACCGGCACCGGGGAACGCCACACCTCACCCCGGATGAGGCTGCCCAGCCCCATCCAGAGCATGTTCATCAGGCGGGTGGCCGCGGTCTCGGGCTTCTCGTCGGGGTGATCGAGCAGCCACTCGGCCATCGACTCGCCGGTTCCGACGAGCGCGTGGGCCAGCGCACGCAGCTCGTCGGGGCCGGGGTCGACGGCACCGGCCGAGTGGATCGCGCGCGCGAACAGATCCGCCACGTTGTCGACGACGAGCCGGCGAATCCCCGCCACCTCACCGGCGAACTCCCCTTCGCCCCGGGCCTGGCGGAACATCACCGCCCAGGCCTCCCGGTGCTCGCCGACGAACCCGAAGAACGCCTGCACCGCGGCCCACAGCTGCTGCTCGGCCGGCAGCCCGGGATCGGCCGCCGCGCTTATCGCCTCGGTGAGCTGACCGCCCGCGCGCCGGATGCACGCGCTGAACAGTTCGCCCTTGGATCCGAGGTACAGATAGACCATCGGCTTCGAGATGCCGGCACGCTCGGCGATCTCGTCCATCGACGCGGCGTGGAAGCCCCGCTCGGAGAACACGGCCGTGGCCGCGTCCAGCATCTGCTGCTCACGCACCCGTCGGGGAAGACGTCTGGAGGGCCCGGTCACGGTTGCAGCCTACCTATCGGATCAGTAATCTACTCGCGAGTAAGTTTACTACTGAGTAATACTCCCCGGTCAGAACGAGGACGCGATGTTCAGCCTTGACCTCTCTGAAGAGCAAGACGATCTCCGTGAGTGGGTGCACGGGTTCGCGAAAGACGTCGTCCGCCCGGCCGGGCACGAGTGGGACGAGCGGGAAGAGACTCCCTGGCCGGTGATCCAGGAGGCCGCGAAGATCGGCCTCTACGGGTTCGAGTCGCTGGCGACCTGGTGGGGCGACGAGAGCGGACTGTCGCTGCCGATCGTCAACGAGGAGCTGTTCTGGGGTGACGCCGGAATCGCGATGTCGATCTTCGGCACGACGCTCGCGGTGGCCGGCATCTTCGCCTCCGGAACGCCCGACCAGCTGGCCGAATGGGTGCCGCAGTGCTTCGGCGACGAGGCCGACCCGAAGCTCGGCGCGTTCGCGGTGTCCGAGGCCGAGGCCGGCTCCGACGTCTCGGGCATGAAGACCCGCGCCCGGTACGACGAGGCCACCGACGAGTGGGTGATCAACGGCGCGAAGGCGTGGATCACCAACGGCGGCATCGCGAACGTGCACGTCGTGATCGCCTCGGTCGACCCGTCCCTCGGTTCGCGGGGCCAGGCCGGTTTCGTGATCCCGCCCGGCACGAAAGGGCTGAGCACTGCCCGAAAGGTCAAGAAGCTGGGCCTGAAGGCCTCGCACACCGCCGACCTGTTCCTCGACGACGTCCGGATCCCCGGCCGCTGCCTGCTGGGCGAGAAGGAGAAGCTCGACGAGAGGCTGGCCCGGGCCCGGGAGGGCGTGGGCAGCAAGGGGCAGGCCGCGCTGCGGACGTTCGAGGTGAGCCGCCCGACCGTGGGTGCGCAGGCGATCGGCATCGCCAGGGCCGCGTACGAGTACGCGCTCGAGTACGCGAAGGGCCGGGAGACCTGGGGTCGCCCGATCATCGAGAACCAGGCGGTCGCGTTCGCACTGGCCGACATGAAGATGGAGATCGACGCCGCCCGGCTGCTCGTCTGGCGGGCGGCGTGGATGGGGCGCACCGGCAAGGAGTTCGGTGCCGGCGAGGGCTCGATGTCCAAGCTCAAGGCGGGCGAGGTCGCGGTGTGGGCCACCGAGCGCGCGGTGCAGCTGCTCGGCGGCGCCGGCTACAGCCGGGAGCACCCGGTCGAGCGCATGTACCGCGACTCGAAGATCTACACGATCTTCGAGGGCACGAGCGAGATCCAGCGCCTGGTCATCGCGCGGGCGATCTCCGGAGCACGCATTCGATAGTGTGGTTAACTACTCACATGGCACGAACGCTATCGACGGCCGCGGATCGGCGTGAGACGGTCCTCGGCACCGCGATCGGCGCGTTCGCGGCCAAGGGCTACTTCGGCACGACGACCGTCGAGGTCGCGAAAGCCGCCGGAATCTCGCAGGCGTACCTCTACCGCCTGTTCCCCGACAAGCAGACGCTGTTCGCCGCCGTGGTCGGGCGCGGGTTCCAGCGCATCCTCGACAGCTTCCGGGACGGCGCCACCGGCGACTCACCCGAGGCGATCCTCTACTCGATGGGCGGCTCCTACGCGCAGCTGATCGCCGACCAGGACCTGCTGCTGCTCCAGATGCACGCCCAGTGCGCGGCGGTCTCGGTGCCCGAGATCAAACGCGCGGTACGCGAGGGCTACGCGACGCTCGTGGAGTACGCCAGGACGGCCTCCGGCGCCGACGACGACGCCGTGCAGGAGTTCTTCGCCAACGGCGCGCTCTGCTCGATCGTCGTCACGATGGACTCCGCCGAGGTCGACGCGCCCTGGGCCCGCGTGCTCGACAACGGCCTGCGCCACCCGTAGAGCGGATATATCTGCTTCGCACCTTGTCCTTCCGGGGTAGACCCCGCTTACGGTGTTACCGACGGCGAATACCTAGGAGGCTCAGCGTGAGCGGCGTGGAAACCACCCCCACAACGGTCGACGGAGCGGAGAAAATCCTCTCGCCCGAAGCGCTGGATTTCCTGGCCGACCTGCACCGAACATTCGGCGCGCGCCGCAAGGAGCTGCTGGCCCGCCGCAAAGAGCGTCGCACCGAGATCGCGCGCACCGGCAAGCTCGACTTCCTCGCCGAGACCGCGACCGTCCGGGACGACTCGAACTGGAAGGTCGCGTCCGCACCGAAGGACCTGCTGGACCGCCGGGTCGAGATCACCGGGCCCACCGACCCGAAGATGACGATCAACGCGCTGAACTCGGGCGCGAAGGTCTGGCTGGCCGACCTCGAGGACGCGAACACCCCGCACTGGGACAACGTCGTCGGCGGCCAGGTCTCGCTCTACCGGGCCACCCGCCGCGAGCTGAGTTTCGAGAGCAACGGAAAGCAGTACGCGCTCGGTGAGGACCTCGCCGTCGTCGTCACCCGCCCGCGCGGCTGGCACCTGGACGAGGAGCACATCACGGTCGACGGCGAGCCGGTCGCCGGCGCCATCGTCGACTTCGGCCTGTACTTCTTCCACAACGCGAAGGAGCTGCTCGCGCGGGGCAGCGGCCCGTACTTCTACCTTCCGAAGACCGAGAGCCACCTCGAAGCGCGCCTCTGGAACGAGATCTTCACGCGCTCGGAAGCCTCGCTCGGGCTCGGCAACTGCATCCGCGCCACCGTCCTGATCGAGACGATCACCGCCGCGTTCGAGATGGAGGAGATCCTCTTCGAGCTGCGCGAGCACGCGTCCGGGCTGAACGCCGGCCGGTGGGACTACCTGTTCAGCGTCATCAAGAACTTCCGCGACGCCGGGCCGGAGTTCGTCCTGCCCGACCGGGCCAAGGTGACGATGACCGCCCCGTTCATGCGCGCCTACACCGAGCTGCTGGTGGCCACGTGCCACAAGCGAGGTGCGTTCGCGATGGGCGGGATGGCGGCGTTCATCCCGAGCCGTCGCGACCCGGACGTGAACGAGAAGGCACTGGCCCAGGTCAAGGCGGACAAGGACCGCGAGGCCGGCGACGGCTTCGACGGGTCGTGGGTGGCCCACCCCGACCTGGTGCCGGTCTGCCTGGACGCGTTCGACGCCGTCCTGAAGGACAAGCCCAACCAGGTCGACCGGCTACGCCCCGACGTCCACGTGGCCGCCAGCGACCTGCTCGACGTGGCGAACACGCCGGGTGAGGTCACCGAGGACGGCGTCCGGTCGAACGTCTCGGTCGCGCTGCAGTACCTGAAGGCGTGGCTCGGCGGGCTCGGCGCGGTCGCGATCAACAACCTGATGGAGGACGCCGCCACCGCGGAGATCTCCCGCTCGCAGGTCTGGCAGTGGGTGCACCAGGGCACGATCCTCGACACCGGCGACACGGTCACCGAGTCGCTGGTGCGCCGCATCCTCGACGAGGAGGTCGCGAAGCTCGGTGAGGGATACGACCAGGCCCGGACGCTGTTCGAGCAGGTCGCGCTGGCCGACGACTTCGTCGACTTCCTCACGCTCCCGGCCTACGCGTTGGTGCGCTAGATGCTCGACGAGCTGCTCGACGAGCTCGACGCCCGGCTGGCCGACACCGACGAGGCCCTGACCGCCCAGCACGAGCGGACAGCGCCCGGCCGTCAGCCCGTGCACACCGTGTACGTTCCGGCGGACCGGTTCACGGCCGGGCTGCCCGCGCGCTGGGGAGCCGAGGCGCTGACGCTGCTCGACGAGCACGGGTCGAGCCCGGAGGCGTTCGGCCTGCCGGCGGAGGCCGTCTCCGGCGCACTGCCCCGGGTGCGGGTCAAGCTCGCGGCCGAGCCGATCGAGGACCTGCGGGTCGACTTCGAGGACGGGTACGGCTACCGGCCCGACGCCGACGAGGACGCCGACGCCCAGAAGGCCGGTCAGGCGCTCGCCGCGCTGGCCGGCCGGGAGGGTGCGCCGTTCACGCTGGGGCTGCGTGTGAAGTCGATGGAGGCGCGGGACCGGCGCCGGGGGGTACGGACGCTCGACCTGGTGGTCGGCGCACTCGTCGGCGCCCGGCCCGACGGCCCGGAGCTGCCGCCGGTGATCCCCGGCGAGTTCGTCGTCACGCTGCCGAAGGTGTCGTCGGTCGCGCAGGTCGAGGCGATGCTGTCGGTGATCGACGCGATCGAGGCCGGCAATCGCCTCACCGCGGGAACCGTGCGGCTCGAGCTGCAGATCGAGTTGCCGAGCGCGATCCAGGGGCCCGACGGGGTCGCGACCGTCGCGAACCTGGTGCGTGCCGCGGGCACCCGGTGCGCCGGGGTCCACTACGGCACCTACGACTACAGCGCCGCGCTCGGCGTCGCGGCCGCGTTCCAGACGCTCGAGCATCCGGTCGCCGATCACGCCAAGGCCGTGATGCTGCTGGCTGCGGTGCAGGCCGGGGTACCGGCGGTGGACGGTTCGACGAACGTGATGCCGACCGGAACCGCCGACGAGGTGCGTGCGGCCTGGGCGAACCACGCCCGGCTGGTGCGCCGGTCGCTGGAGCGCGCCTACTACCAGGGGTGGGACATGCACCCCGGCCACCTGGTGACCCGGTACCTGGCCACCTACGTCTTCTTCCGCGACGCGCTGCCGGCCGCGGTCACCCGCTTGACCACCTACCTCGGCCGGTCGTCCGAGGGCAGCAGCGTGGTCGACGAACCCGCGACGGCTCGGGCGCTCTCGGCGGTGATCCTCCGCGGCCTCGACTGCGGTGCGTTCACCGACGACGAGGTGCCTCTCGACGTCCCCGCGCTCCGCCGGCTCTCCCGGCCCCGCTCGTAACGTTCTCCCCGGCAGCGCGGCCGGAACCAACCGCACCAGAGAGGTGGCCCAGGTGTTGGATGTGGTGATCCGCGCGCGGCGGGTGGTGACCGCGACCGGCGAGGTCGACCGGGCGATCGGGGTGGCCGGCGGCCGGATCGCGGCGATCGAGCCGTTCGACGCCGACCTCAGCGCGGCCGAGGAGCACACGCTCCCCGACGAGCACGTGCTCCTGCCCGGCGTCGTCGACACGCACGTGCACGTCAACGAGCCCGGCCGCACCGAGTGGGAGGGCTTCGCCACCGCGACGCGCGCGGCGATCGCCGGCGGCGTCACGACGATCGTCGACATGCCGTTGAACAGCATTCCGCCGACGACGGACGCGGCCGCGCTGGAGGTCAAGCGCAAGGCCGCGACCGGGCAGGTGTACTGCGACGTCGGTTTCTGGGGTGGCGTCGTACCGGGCAACGGCCCCGATCGGCGTGGGCTCCACGACAACGGGGTCTTCGGCTTCAAGTGCTTCCTGCTGCACTCCGGCGTCGACGAGTTCCCTCCGGTCGACGCCGCGCAGCTGGAAGAGGCGTTGAAAGCACTGCACTCGTTCGACGCGCTGCTGATCGTCCACGCGGAGGACTCCCAGGCCATCGACCGGGCCCCCACCGCCCACGGCGAGCGGTACGCCGACTTCCTGGCCAGCCGCCCCCGAGGCGCCGAGAACGTGGCGATCGCGCAGGTGATCGAGCTGGCCCGGTGGACGGGCGCTCGCGTCCACATCTTGCATCTGAGCAGTTCGGACGCGCTTCCGATGCTCGAATCCGCCCGCCGGGACGGCGTCCGGATCACCGCGGAGACCTGCCCGCACTACCTGAGCTTCACCGCGGAAGCGGTGCCCGACGGCGCGACGCAGTACAAGTGCTGTCCTCCGATCCGGGAGGCGAGCAACCGCGAGCTGCTGTGGGAAGGGCTCCGCCGGGGTGTCATCGACTGCGTCGTCTCCGACCACTCCCCCTGCACACCGGACCTGAAGCGCTTCGACATCGGTGATTTCGGGGTGGCGTGGGGCGGGATCGCGTCGGTCGAGGTGGGCCTGTCGGCGATCTGGTCGGAGGCGCGCGCGCGGGGGTTCACGCTCGCCGACGTGGCCCGGTGGATGTCGCAGCGACCGGCGGAGATCGCCGGCCTGCGGCACAAGGGCCGGATCGCGCTGGGCTACGACGCCGACTTCGCCGTGTTCGAGCCCGACGCCGGCCGGGTGATCGACCCGGAACGACTGCACCACAAGCACCCGGTGACGCCGTACGCGTTCCGTCCGCTGGCCGGGCTCGTCCGCGAGACGTGGCTGCGGGGGCAACGGGTGTCTGGCGACGAACCGACAGGTCAACTCCTGGCCAGGGGGACGGCGTGATCGATCTGGCGGTGCGCTCGCTCGGCGGGGCCGTGATCGCGGCCAACGACGAGACGTTCGCGGAGAAGGAGAACCTGATCCGGCCGGACGTCCCGCTGTTCCAGCCGCACACGTTCGGCCACAAGGGACAGATCTACGACGGGTGGGAGACCCGCAGGCGACGGAGCCCCGGCCACGACTGGGCGATCGTGCGGCTGGGTGCGCCGGGGTTCGTGCGTCAGGTCGTCGTCGACACCGCGCACTTCACCGGCAACTACCCCGAGGAGTGCTGGCTGGAGGGCCGGTACGTCAACGGGTACGCGACCCTCGACGACGACGGCTGGACGCCGCTCACCGGGCGCCTGCCGCTGACCGGGGACTCCGCCAACACGTTCGACGTCCCCGACGGGCCGCTGGTGACGCACGTGCGGCTGAACATCGCCCCGGACGGCGGCGTGGCCCGGCTGCGTGTGCTCGGCGACGCCGTACCCGATCCCCGGCGGCTGGCCGGTGTCCCGCTGGACCTGGCCGCGCTGGAGAACGGCGGGCGGGTCGAGGACTGCAGCAACCGCTTCTACTCCCCCGCCGACAACGTGCTGCTGCCCGGCCAGGCCCAGACGATGGGGCAGGGCTGGGAGACCCGGCGCCGCCGCGGCGAGGGCAACGACTGGCTGCTGATCCGGCTCGCCGGGCCGGGTCACGTCCGGCAGCTGGTCGTCGACACGACGCACTTCGTGGGGAACGCGCCGGGCGCGGTGCGGGTGCGTGCGGTGGACGCCGAGCGGCACGACCCGCTCGGGGACGAGGGCTGGGTGGAGTTGCTGGAACGGCAGGCCCTGCTCCCGGACACCCCGCACTGGTTCGCCACCGACCCCGGCGTGCGGGCCACCCATCTGCGGGTGGACGTGTTCCCGGACGGCGGGCTCGCCCGGGTTCGCGCCTTCGGGCAACTGACGTCGGACGGGTGGGACGCGCTGGTCTCACGCTGGCGGGCCGGCCTGCCCGAGGCCCTCCGGGACGCGCTCGACGACACCTGGGAGAAACACACCATTCACCGGCCGGTTGCACCCCACAATGACTCCCATGACGGACCGCAGGGCTCCCTTCATCGTCGGTGACGAACGTACGACTCTGCTCTCGTTCCTCGCCTACCTTCGGCAATCCATCGTCCGCAAAGTCGAAGACCTGTCCGAGGACGAAGCCCGGCGCGCGATCACGCCGTCCGGGTGGACCCTCGCCGGGCTGGTCAAGCATCTGACCGTCTCCGAGCGCTACTGGTTCCGGCACGTCTGGGCCGGTGAGCCCGGTGCCGAGTGGGACCGGCACAGCTGGGACGTCCCCGCCGACGTGTCCGTCGACCAGCTCGTCGACGACTACCGGGAGGCGTGGAAGGAGTCCGACCGGCTGATCGAGGCCGCGCCGAACTTCGACGTGCCGTGCGCGGAGGAACACCGCAACCACCGGATGTCGCTGCGGTGGGTGATCGTGCACATGATCGAGGAGACCGCGCGGCACGCAGGCCACGCGGACATCTCACGCGAGCACATCGACGGGTCCACCGGCCGTTAGCCGAGCCGTAGCGCCAGGAAGAGATCGACCCGGTCGTCGAGGCGGCTCAGGTTCCGGTTCGTCAGTTGCTCCACCTTGGCGATCCGGTACCTGACCGTGTTCACGTGCAGGTGGAGCACCTCGGCGCAGCGGCTCCACGAACCGGCGTGGTCGAGGAACGCGGTGAGCGTCGCGACCAGCTCGGCGTCGTGCGCGCTGTCGTAGGCGAGCACGGGGCCGAGCACGCGGTTGCGGTAGGCGCGCCGCACCTCGTCCGGGACGCTGCCGAGCAGCAGCATGTGCGAGTCGATCTCGTCCGCGGTGACGACGGCGGCCGGTTCGGCGCGCGCGGCGGCCAGGCCGGCCGCGTGCCTGGCCTCCTCCAGCGCGGCGAAGAGCGCGGGTCCGGCGGGGACGGTGCCGCTCAGGCCGGTCGGTAGCCGCAGGTCACCGAGGCCGGACCGGACGGCCGCGAACCCGGCCTTCAGCACGTCGGCCAGCTGGTCCCCGGCGCGGGGCACGACGGCCAGCGTGGCCCCGTCGCGGTACCCGACGACCGGGTCGGGCACCGCGGTGCGGAGGATCTCGTCGACGAGCGTGGTGGCCTTTCCCGCGCTGACCAGGATCTTCACCGGTGTACCGGGGGCGATGCCGGCCACCCGCAGCTCCGCCGACGCGTCCTGGCCAGCGGTCAGCGCCCGCAGGACCTGGTCGGCCAGGCGTCGCTCGGCCCGTCGCCCGGCGTCGACCCGGGCCCGTTCCAGCGCGACCAGACCGGCCAGTTCCTCGGCGAGCGCGGTCGCGTCGGCGTTTCCCGGCTCGGCCGGGCAGGCCACGAACCAGCTGACCGTGCGGTGCCGGTCGGGCGCGTCGGCGGCGAGCAGCCGGATCTTCCCGACCGCGGTCGGCAGCCTCGGCGCGGCGAGGAAAGCCCTGGTCAGTTCGGTCTGCTCGGGCGGCGCCGCCCCCGCGATGACCCCGGCCACCGGGCTCAGCACCACGCACGGTTCGCCGAGTTCGGCCGCGGCGACGTCGAGCAGCCGGTTCAACCCCGCGCGCCCCGCCAGCACCGCCAGCAACCGCCGGCCGACCGGGCGGGCCGGCCGGCCCTCGGCCAGCACCCGCCGCGTGATCTCGGCGAACGACACCGACGCCGGCACCGCGAACAGCGGCAGCCCACGCTTCCGGCAGGCGTCGACGAGCAGGTCGGGAACACCGTCGAGGGCCGCCTCACCGGCGCCGAGCGCGGCGGCTCCGCCCACCACGACCGCGTCCACGAACGTCTCGACCGCCTCCGGGGACCACCACACCAGGCCGGTGAGCACCAGCTCGCCACCGGCCAGGTACCGCCCGGGGTCCGGCAGGTCGGTCGTGTAGACGTCCACGATCGTCCGGCTGTCGGCACCCGGCGGCAGGACCAGCGGGCGCAGGCCCAGGTCCGCGGTTCCGAGCAGGTCCCCCAACAGCACCTGACGCACCTCCTTGGAGGAACCTACAAGCTCCCCGACACCCAGCTCGCGCGGGTTGGAGCGCGCCCGTCTGTCGCGTCAGCGGCCGGAGTGGCAGAGTTCGCCACACGCGTACCACAGAACTTGGGGGGCACCGTTGACCAGCGTGGACGCCTTCAACGACGCCGACGCCGACACCGCCGCGGCGCTACTGCACCCCTGTTGCGCGTCCACGGCCTGGGCGAAGGCGATCGTGGCGGGGCGTCCCTACCCGGGGCTGGACGCGGTGATCGCCGCGTCGGACCCGGTGGTGAAGGGCCTGAGCTGGGCCGACGTGGAGGAAGCCCTGGCCGCGCACCCGCGGATCGGCGACCGGCCGAAGGTCGCGGCCACGACCGAGAAGCGCTGGTCGCAGGGCGAGCAGGCCGGGGTCGCGGACGCCGATCAGGAGGTGCTCGCCGCGCTGGCCGACGGCAACGCCGCCTACGAGGCCCGCTTCGGGCACGTGTACCTGGTGTGCGCGTCGGGGAAGTCGGCCGAGGAGTTGCTGGGCATCCTGCAGGACCGGCTGGACAACGACCCGGCGCACGAACACGACGTGGTGCGCGGCGAGCTCGCCGCGATCACCCGGCTGCGACTGGCGAAGCTGTTCTCATGAGCCTGTCGACGCACGTCCTGGACGCGGTGCACGGCCGGCCGGCCACCGGGCTGCGGGTCACCTGGCACTCCGGGTCCGCGGTCGTCACCAGGGAGACCGACGCCGACGGGCGGGTCCCGTCGTTCGGCGACACCGCCCCGGGTGTCCACCGGCTCGTGTTCGCCACCGGGCCCTGGTTCGAAGCGCGAGGTCAGCGCACGTTCTACCCGGAAGTGTCAGTGGTGTTCGAGATAGTCGACGCCGACGCGCACCACCACGTGCCGCTGCTGCTGTCCCCGTTCGCCTACTCCACCTATCGAGGGAGTTGACCGTGACGTTCACGCTCGGGCCGAACCAGTACGGCAAGGCCGGTGTGCGGTTGGTGACCGTCGACCGGTCGAGCGATCGGCACGTCGTCACGGACCTCACGGTCGCCAGCGCGCTCTCCGGTGATCTCGAGGGTACGCATCTCACCGGCGACAACAGCGCGGTGCTGGCCACCGACACCCAGAAGAACACCGTCTACGCGCTCGCCCGCGAGTTCGGCGTCGGTGAGCCGGAGGCGTTCGGGCTGCGGCTCGGGCGGCATTTCGTCGCCACCCAGGAGCCGATCCGCCGGGCACGGATCACGATCGAGCAGCACCAGTGGGAGCGGTTCGGCGAGCACTCGTTCGCGCGTTCCGGGGCGGAGACCCGGCGGGCGCGAGTGATCGTGACCGAGGACGAGACGCGGGTGTCGTCCGGGCTCGGCGATCTCACGCTGCTGAACACGACCGATTCGGAGTTCCACGGCTTCCCCCGCGACTCGTACACGACACTTCCGGAGACCACCGAGCGGATGCTCGCCACGTCGGTGGAGGCCTGGTGGGACCACGGCTCCTCCGACGTGGGCTGGGGCCGGGCCTACACCGATGCGCGGGCGGCCCTGCTCGCGGCGTTCGCCGAGACCTACAGCTACTCGTTGCAGCAGACGCTCTTCGCGATGGGGTCGCGGGTGCTCACCGACTGTCCCTCGGTGGACGAGGTGCGGCTCGCGCTCCCCAACAAGCACCACCACCTCGTCGACCTGACGCCGTTCGGCCTCGACAACCCCGACCAGGTGTACGTCGCCCCCACCGAGCCCTACGGGCTGATCGAGGGCACGGTGCGCCGATGACGACGGTGATCGAAGGCTGCGCGGTCGCGACCGTCGACGCCGCGGGCACCGAACATCGGAGCGGGCACGTCGTGGTGTCCGACGGGGTCGTCGTGGCCGTCGGCGCCGGTCCGGCCCCCGCCCACGCCGACGCCGAACGCGTGGACGCCACCGGCTGCCTGGCCACTCCGGGCCTGGTCAACACCCACCACCACCTCTACCAGTGGGCCACCAGGGCGGTCTCGGTCGACGACGGGCTGTTCAGGTGGCTGCAGACGCTCTATCCGATCTGGGCGGGCATCACCGAGGACACCGTGGGGGCGGCGGCCCGGGCCGGGCTGGCGCGGCTGGCGCTCACCGGGTGCACGACGTCCACCGATCACCACTACGTCTTCCCGGCCTCCGGCGGTGACGTGCTCGGGGCGACGATCTCCGCCGCCGCCGACGTCGGGCTGCGGTTCCACCCGACGCGCGGATCGATGGATCTGAGCGTGAAGGACGGCGGGTTGCCGCCCGACTCGGTCGTGCAGCCGCTCGACGCGATCCTGGCGGCCGTCGACGCCGCGGTCTCGAAGTGGCACGACCCGTCGCCCGGCGCGATGGTGCGCGTCGCGGCCGCGCCGTGCTCGCCGTTCTCGGTGACCCGCGATCTGATGCGCGAGTCGGCGGCCCAGGCCCGCGCGCTGGGGATCCGGCTGCACACGCACCTCGCGGAGACGCACGACGAGGACGAGTACTGCCGGGAGAAGTTCGGGATGACGCCGGTCGAGTACCTGGCCGACGTGGACTGGCTCGGCCCCGACGTCTGGCTCGCCCACGGCGTGCACCTGTCCAACGCGGACGTCGTCACGGTGGCCGGTGCGGGTACCGGGGTGGCGCACTGTCCGAGCTCCAACGCCCGGCTGGGGTCGGGCATCGCGCCGGTCGCGTCGCTGCTCGCGGCGGGCGGCCCGCTCGGGCTGGGCGTCGACGGCGCGGCCTCGCAGGAGAACGGCGGCATGTCCGACGAGCTGCGCCAGGCGCTGTTCGCCGCGCGCCTGCGGTACGGGCCGTCCGGGCTCACCGCCCGCGACGCCCTGCGGATCGCGACGATCGGCGGGGCCCGCTGTCTGGGTCGTCAGGACGAGATCGGATCGCTGGAGGTCGGGAAGCGGGCCGACGTCGCGCTGTGGCGAGTGGACGGTCCGTTCCACTCCGACGTCGTCGACCCGATCGATGCCCTGGTCTACGCGTCGCCGCCCCCGCTGGCGCGGCTCTACGTCGAGGGCCGCGAGATCGTGCGCGACGAGCGGTTGCTGACCGTCGACGTCGGGGCCGCGGGCGCTGACCTGCGTCGCGCGGCCCGGGCACTCGCGGCCCGCTGACACCCCCGCGGCCCGGGGCCGGCCGCCGGCCGGCCCCGGGCCGGCGGCCGGAGCTTCTCCTAGGTGGTCCTCACCAGGTTGGCGGCGAACTGGGCGGCGCGGGTCACCGAGCCGTCGAACGCGTACCGCAGGTGGGCGGCCGCGTTGGCGCCGTTGCCACAGACCGGGTCGCCGGTCGCGCAGATGTCGATCGCTTTCCGGCCGTACAACTGACTCGCGGAATTGATCGTCTGCCGGGAGAGCCGGAGCGGATTACCGAACACGGTCACCGCTTTGATCCGCGGCGCGAGGTTCTCCGGAATCGTTCCGCCCCGCCCGAGCGTGGTGCGAATTCCGATCGCGATATCGGTGACGCTCGCACCCTGCGAATAACCGCCGATCACGAACTCGGTGTCCGGGCACCGCGCCGCCACCTCGGTGATGTGGTCGCTCATGTCGGTCGCGCCGGGACCGGCACTGGTCTGGCTGACGTTCGCGGCGTAGTCGACGGCGTACGAGTCGACGGTCAGCCCGGGCAACTGCTGCTGCACCGCGCTGACCAGCGGCCGGCCGAGAATGCCGAGCCCCGGAGCCTCCGTGCTCCCTCGGGCGAACACGACCTGCACGTCGGAGCAGGCGGCGGTGGCCGGTGATGCGGCGAACGCGATTCCGGTGAGACCGGTCGCGGTCAGCGCGACCGCGGTGACGACACGGCGAACCGTGAGTAAGACGGACATTGGCTGAGTGGCCCCTCAGGAGATGAATGGGACCGGATCAACCTAGGTCGCGACGGCGCCATCGGGGATCGGCAAGATCACCGGCGTCGGCCTTAATTCGCGTTAATCAATTCCTAGTTAACCGAACGCATTCGCTCCGCGGTACTCCTGAACCATGTCACCGTTTCTCCACTGTCGACAATGGCCGTGACCGAACCGATACGCTGCCGGGCATGTGGACGGAGCCCGCGCTCACGTACCGGGGGGCGTTGAGCATCCTCGGTAAGTACGACCGTCCGATCTTCGACCGGCTCGAACGGCTGGTGTCGGTCTCGGTGCTCGGCGGGGGTCTGCTCGAGCTCGTCGACCCGAAGAACGACGGCGTCCGCCTGCTCCGCGGTTTCCTGGACGGCGTCCACGGCACGCTGCTCGGGGTTTCCGGTTACGACCGGCTGCAGTTGATCGCGGCGGCGCACACCACCGTGGTCGTGTCGTCGTTCTTCGAGGCGCTGCAGGCGCAACTCGGGCCGAGCTACGACGAGCTGGAGTTCACCGACGCGGAGAAGGTCCGGCTCGCGACCGGCCGGGTCGAGCAGCCGCGTCTCGACGCGCTGTCCCAGGCCCCGGTGCCGATCCCCGGGCCACGGTTCGGGTTCCGGGAGAACCTCGACGAGCGGCTGGTGCCGTACTACGCGCGGCTGGCCGCGGACTGCGCGGCGTTCGTCTGCGGGCTGGCCCGGGCCGTCACGCTCGATCAGGCCGACCTCGTGCGGCGCGCGGTGGCCACCTACGAGGCGACGTTCGTCCGCCTCGCCGCGGACGTGCCCGAGTTCGGCTTCTGGCTCGTGCTCGGCGAGTCGTCCGAGACGCGGCGCGAGGTGCGAACGTGGGGCGGCGAGCTGGTCGCGGCGACCGGGCGGCGCTTCGACGTGGTCGAGGAGCTGTTGTCGCGGCTGGTCACCGGGGGCGCGCCGCCCTCGCTGGAGGTGCTCGGCGCGCTGCACCGGAGCGTCCTGGCCCGGCCTGTGCTCGGTGACCCCGCCGTGGACGCCGTCGCCACGCTGCCCACCGTTGAGCAGGCGTACATCGCGCCGTCCCTGCGGGTCGCCGAAGCCGACCGGGCCTCGTCGCCCGCGGACCCGCGCTGGTGGGCCGACCAGCGGCTGGTCTCGTCGCCGGAGTTGTTCTTCGCCGACTACCTGACCTCGCCGTCGAGCGTCAGCGTGCCGTTGCTGGTGCTCGGGCTCCCCGGGGCCGGCAAGTCGATGCTCACGCAGATGCTCGCCGCGCGGTTACCGGTGGCCGGCTGGACCGCCGTGCGGGTGCCGCTGCGCCGGGTGCGTGCCGACGCGCCGATCGCGACGCAGATCCAGGAGGCGCTCGACCTCGCGACGCACGGCCGGATCGGGTGGGCCCAGCTGGTGGAGGACGCCGCGGCCGCCGGGACGACCCGCGTCGTCGTGCTCGACGGCCTGGACGAGCTGATGCAGGCCAGCGGGGTGTCGCAGTCGCGGTACCTGTACGAGGTCGCGGAGTTCCAGGCGGTCGAGGCGGCGTTGGGACGCCCGGTGGCCGTCGTGGTCACGTCCCGGACGGTGATGGCCGATCGAGTGGTGATCCCGCCCGGAACGCTCGTCGTCCGGCTCGAGAGTTTCTCCGACGAGCAGGTGGCGCAGTGGCTCAGCGTGTGGAACGGGCTGAACGCCGGGTCGCCGGGGTTCCGCGCGCTGTCCTCGGTGCCGCCCGCGCTGGCCGAGTTGGGGCGGCAACCGCTGTTGCTGCTGCTCATCGCGCTCTACACCGCGGACCCGTCGGCGCCGTCGCTGGACTCCGGCGTCACCACCGCGGTGCTGTACGAGCGGCTCGTCACGCACTTCCTGCGCCGGGAGGCCCTGAAAGAGCCGCGCGCCGACGTCGAGCGGTTCGTCGCCGAGCGGCGCTGGCCGCTGACGCTGGCGGCGTTCGCGATGCTCAACCGCGGCCGGACCTACGTCACCGAGCCCGAACTCGGAGCCGACCTGGCCGCGTTCCTCGGCACGTCGCCGGAGCCGGTCGACCACATCGTCCGGACCGTGGGCCGGTTCTTCTTCGTGCACGCCTCCGTGGTCGACGCCACCCACGGGCTACCGGCCACCTACGAGTTCCTGCACTCGACGTTCGGCGAGTACCTGGTGGCCTCCCACCTGGCCGCGCAACTGCGGTTGACGGCCCGCCGGCCCGGGCCGGGTGGGCCGCCGGACAGCGACCGGCTCCGCGCCCTGCTCTCCCACGTTCCGCTGGTGACGTTCCCGCGGGTGCTGGAGTTCTTCACCGAGGCCGCCGCCGAGGTGCTGCCGGCGTTGGTCGCCGACGCCCGGCGCACGCTGACGCCGTGGACGCCCGCCGCCTACAACCCCTCGGGCCGCGACGTTCTCGACCACTACGCGATCTACACGCTGAACCTCGTGTCGCTGGGGTCGGATCGGCGGGTTCCCCTCGCCGACCTCGCCCCGGCCGGGACCGACGCGGTGGCGTGGTGGCGCTCGCTGGTGCGGCAATGGCGGGCGGCGCTCGACGACGAGGCCTGGCTGGCCGTGGTCGGCACGTTGACGGTGCGGCCCGGCTGGGTGCTCGAACGGGCGTCGTCCCGGGCCCATCTCGGCACCGCGCCCGCGAACTGGCTGGCCCGCGGTGAGGCCCGCCTGCTCGGCGACGTGCGTCTCGACGCGCTCGTCGGAGCGGGCGCCGCCGCCTGGCGCGGCACGGTGCCGACCGACACCGAAGCCGCGGTGGTCTTCGCCGGTCTGGTCGAGATGCAACTCCACGGCGTCATCCACCCGCGGGTGGTCCGCGCCGCGGTGGCGCTGGACGACCGTCTCCCGCCGCCGGCTTTCGACGTGCTCCTCACGCTCGTGACCCGGGTGGCGACGCTGCTCGCGCAGGGCCGATCGGAGCGGGGGTCGGTCGAGCACGGGATCGTGCTGGCCCTGATCGACGCGCGGACGGTTCTCGCCCAGGATCTCCGGGCCGTGGCGCGGATCCGGGACACGGACACCGGGCCGTCCGCCGAGGCGGTGATGGCCGGGTACGCGTTGGACGTTCGTTTGTTGCCGTGGGACGAGCCGACGGACTGGAACGAGCTCGCCTCATCGGTGCTGGCACTGGCCCGGCGCCGGATCGCGGGCCGGCCCCCCGCTTAGCGCAGGGTGTCGAGGTCGATCGTGACCCGGAACGGGACTTCGGTGGTGAAGGTGCCGGTGGTCACGGTCTGCACGGTCTCGGCGCCACCGTCCGGCGTCAGCCGGTACTCGACCACCCGCGGCCCCTCCTCGATGCGCCACATCGCCGGAATTCCCAACTCGGCGTACTGCCGCGGTTTCGCCTCCCGGTCGATCCTCGTCGAGGATCGCGACTCGACTTCTACGACCAGGAGCACCACGTCCGGCGGGGCGAAGGGTCGTTTCTCGTCACGGAGGTGCTTCGGAGCCACGAGGACATCGGGCGCGAGTGAACGCCGGACTTCTCCGTGGTCGATCCAACGGATCTCCGAATCCGGATAGGCCCACTGGCCGGCCGGAGCTGCACCTACCAGCTTGTTACGCACGACAGCGATCACGTCGTTGTGCCAGAGAGAGGGGCGGGGATTCACTATCAGGTTCCCGTCGACGATTTCGGTCCGGAAGGGAACGTCAGCCCGTAGAGCGTCGAGGTCCGCCTCGGTCCACACGCCGTCCGGCGGCATGGGAATCCGAAAGCGTGGCTCCGCGCTCACGACAGCCTCCTCGACCCGACCTCGCGCGGTCGTAACGCCGCGCACCGCATCGTCGAGAGGGAGGCTATCTGGATCCACCGGCTGCGCTCGCATAGCGACACTCTGACACACGTGCCAATGAGCTTTCAATACGCCGGTGAACACGTGTCGGCGGGGCAAAACATGCTGGTAACACGGCGCGGTTACGCTGCCGGGCGGACTGGCGCCCGAGGATGAGGACGACGCTGTGCACCTGACCCCGCACGAGCAGGAGCGCCTGCTCATCTCCTACGCGGCCGACCTGGCGCAGCGCCGCCGTCAACGCGGCCTCCGCCTGAACCACCCCGAAGCGGTCGCGGTGATCACCTCGTTCCTGCTCGAGGCGGCCCGGGACGGGCGCACGGTGTCCGACCTGATGGAAGCCGGGCGGCACGTGCTCGGCCGGGACGACGTCATGGACGGCGTCCCCGAGATGATCGAGGAGGTGCAGGTGGAAGCGACTTTCCCGGACGGGACCAAGCTGGTCACGGTCCACCACCCCATCCCGTGACGCCCGGCGAGATCATCGTCGCCGCCGACGCGGTGCCGCTGCTCGAAGGCCGCGAACGGCGCAGCCTCGAGGTCACGAACACCGCCGACCGTCCGATCCAGGTCGGTAGCCACTACCACTTCGCGGCCGTGAACACCGGCCTGAGCTTCGACCGACGCGCGGCCTGGGGTTACCGGCTCGCGATCCCGTCGGGCACCGCGGTGCGGTTCGAGCCGGGCGTCGTCCGTGAGGTCGACCTGGTCGCGATCGTCGGCACCCGCGACATCCCCGGCCTACGCCCGGAATTCGCCGGCCTCCTCGACGAACGCGGCCCCGAAGCATGAACACGAACGAGCCGGGAGTCGCCGCGTGACCGACAGCATCGACCGGAGCCGCTACGCCCTCCTCTACGGCCCCACCACCGGTGACCGCGTCCGACTCGCCGACACCGCACTGCTCGTCGAGGTCGAACAGGACCTGTCCCGCGGTCCCTCGGCGGGCGAGGAGGTCGTGTTCGGCGGCGGCAAGACGATCCGCGAGTCGATGGGCCAGTCCCGCGCCACCCGCGCGGACGGCGCCCCCGACCTGGTGATCACCGGCGCGCTGATCCTCGACCACTGGGGCGTCGTCAAGGCCGACATCGGGGTACGGGACGGCCGGATCGTCGGCATCGGCAAGGCCGGTAACCCCGACACCCAGGACGGTGTCGACGAGAATCTGGTGATCGGTCCGTCCACCGAGATCCTGGCCGGCAACGGCAAGATCCTCACCGCCGGCGGCATCGACAGCCACGTCCACCTCATCGCGCCCCAGCAGATCGAGGAGGCGCTCGGCTCCGGCATCACCACCTGGATCGGCGGCGGCACCGGTCCGGCCGAGGGCACCAAAGCCACCACCGTCACCGCGAGCGCCTGGTACCTGGCCCGGATGCTCGAGGCGCTCGACGACTACCCGATCAACGTCGCGCTGCTCGGCAAGGGCAACACGATGTCGGCCGAGTCCATGGTGGAGCAACTGAAGGCCGGCGCGTCCGGCTTCAAGCTCCACGAGGACTGGGGCTCGACGCCGTCCGCGATCGACGCCTGCCTGCGGGTCTGCGACGAGTACGGCGTCCAGGCCGCGCTGCACACCGACACCCTGAACGAGGCCGGCTTCGTCGAGGACACGCTGGCCGCGATCGCCGGCCGGGGCATCCACACGTACCACACCGAGGGTGCCGGGGGTGGCCACGCGCCCGACATCATCACGGTCGCGAGCCACCCCAACGTCCTGCCGTCCTCCACCAACCCCACCCGGCCGCACACCGTCAACACGCTCGACGAACACCTCGACATGCTGATGGTCTGCCACCACCTGAACCCGGCCGTCCCGGAGGACCTCGCGTTCGCCGAGAGCCGGATCCGGCCGTCGACGATGGCGGCCGAGGACGTGCTGCACGACCTGGGCGCGATCTCGATGATCGGGTCGGACAGCCAGGCGATGGGGCGCGTCGGCGAGGTCGTGCTGCGCACCTGGCAGACCGCGCACGCGATGAAGGTGCGCCGGGGCGCGTTGCCCGGCGACGGCGCCGCCGACAACGCCCGCGCGAAGAGGTACGTCGCGAAGTACACGATCGTCCCGGCGATCGCTCACGGGCTGGAGGCCGAGGTCGGCTCGGTCGAGGTCGGGAAGCTCGCGGACCTCGTGCTGTGGGATCCGAAGTTCTTCGGGGTCCGGCCGCACGTCGTCGTGAAGGGTGGGGTGATCGCGTGGGCGCAGATGGGCGACGCGAACGCGTCGATCCCGACGCCGCAGCCGATCTTCCCCCGGCCGATGTGGGGTGCGCGGCCGACCGTCGCCAGCGCCACGAGCGTGCATTTTGTCGCGCCGGTGGCGCTCGAGGACGGTCTGGCGGACCGGCTCGCCGTGCGCCGCCGGCTGGCCGCCGTCGCCGACGTCCGACGCCGGGGCAAGGCCGACCTGCCGCTGAACGACGCCACGCCGGAGATCCGCGTCAACCCCGACACGTTCGCGGTGTACGTGAACGGTGAGCTGATCGAGGAGGCTCCGGCGGCGGAGTTGCCGATGGCCCAGCGCTACTTCTTGTTCTGATGCGCCAGGCTCTCCTGCTCCTCGCGGATTCCCGGTTGCCGGCCGGGGCGCACGCCCACAGCGGTGGGATCGCTCCGGCCGTCGACGCCGGGCTGGTCGAGCACGACCTCGCCCTGGTCGCGGATTTCCTGCGCGGCCGCCTGCACACCGCGGGCCTGCTGGCCGCCGCGATCGCCGCCCGCTCCTGCCACCTGGCCACCGCCTACTCCCCCGCCGGCGCGGCGTCCGGAACGGGCTCGACCGGAGCGTGGGCCGAGCTCGACGGTGAGGTCGACGCGCGGACACCCGCGCCGGAGCAGCGGAAGGTGTCCCGCGCTCAGGGCCGGGCGCTGTTGCGGGTGGCCCGCCGCGCGTTCCCGCACCCGGGGTACGACGCCCTGGGCACCCATCCCCACCACCCGATCGCGCTCGGGGTCGCCGTCCACGCGGCCGGCGGCACCCCGGAGGAGGCCGCGTCGGTCGCGGTGGCTTCGGCGATCAGCGGCCCGGCGTCCGCAGCCGTGCGGTTGCTGGGTCTGGACCCGCTGGCCCTGACCGCCGCCCACGCGGCCCTCGCCCCGATGGCCGACGCGGTGGTGGCCGACGCCGCCCGCTACGCCGACAAACCGTCGGACGCGCTCCCCGCGCCGTCCGCTCCCCTGTTGGACCTGCTCGCGCAGGCCCACGCTCGTTCGGAGGTGCGTCTCTTTGCTTCCTGATGCTCACGTCACGGCCCACGCCAACGGCGAACCGCACGACCACGACGTGTTCGAACAGCACGCGCCGCTCACCGGCGACCTGGCCCCCCGGACCGACAAGCGGGCCTTCCGCGTCGGCGTCGGCGGTCCGGTCGGCTCGGGCAAGACCGCGCTCGTCGCCGCGCTGTGCCGGACGCTCGGCCCGGAGATGCAGCTCGGCGTCGTCACCAACGACATCTACACGACCGAGGACGCGGACTTCCTGCGTCGCTCGGGCGTGCTCGCGCCCGAGCGCATCGCGGCGGTGGAGACCGGCTGCTGCCCGCACACCGCGGTGCGCGACGACATCGCCGCGAACCTCGACGCGGTCGAAGGACTCGAGGAGACGTTCGCGCCGCTGGAGCTCGTGCTGGTGGAGAGCGGCGGCGACAACCTGACGATGACGTTCAGCCGCGGTCTCGTCGACGTGCAGCTGTTCGTTCTGGACGTCTCCGGCGGCGACAAGGTGCCACGCAAGGGCGGGCCGGGGGTCACCGGCTCCGACCTGCTGGTGATCAACAAGACCGACCTGGCCCCGCTGGTGGGCGCCGACCTCGGCGTGATGGACAGGGACGCGGCCGCGGTGCGCCGGGGCAAGCCGGTGGTGTTCCAGTCGCTGCGCGAGGACCCGTCGGCCTCGACGGTCGCGGAGTGGATCCGTGACGCGCGCAAGGCCTGGCTTGAGGGCTAGTGCGCGTGCGGTCGTCGAACAGGTCGGCGACCGCACGGTCTTCCGCGAGTTGGCGTCGCAGCCGCCGATCGTGCTGCGGCGGACCGACCGGGGTCTCACGATGGTCACCGGCGCCGCGGGCCCGCTCGGCGGTGACCGGACCGATCTGACCGTCGTCGTCGGCGACGGCGCGTCGCTCACCGTGGGCTCGGCCGGAGCGTCGCTGGCGCTGCCCGGCGCCCACGGCGGTACGAGCTCCGCGTCGGTGTCGCTGCACGTCGGTTCCGGGGCTTCGCTGCACTGGGAGCCGCAGCCGCTCGTGGTCGCCCGCGGCGCCGACCACGTCGTGTCCCTGGACGTCACGCTCGCGGAGTCGGCCCGGCTCACGCTGGTCGAGACGCTGGTGCTCGGCCGGCACCAGGAGACGCCGGGGCGTCTGCGCACCCGCTGGCGCGTGCGGCGCGGCGGCCGGCCGCTGCTCGCCCAGGACCTGGACGTGGGCACCGGCGCCCCCGGTGGGTGGAACGGTCCCGCCGTACTGGGCGACGCGGTGGTCCAGGCGACCGCCCTCGCCGTCGTGCCTTCCGTTTCCCCGATCGACGCCGATCCGGTGACCACCGTGGGCGGGGTGCGGTGCGACGTCCTTACGCTGGCCGACCCGTCGGCCGTTCTGGTGGTGGCGATCGGGCCGGACACGGTGCGGGTGGGGCGCGCGCTCGACGCCGCTCTCTGGGGCCGCTTGACGAAGACCGGCTCGCAGTAAACACTTACTGCGTGGCCGACAGTCGAGAAGCGCTCCTCGCGGCCGCCGCCGAGGAGTTCGCCCAGTTCGGGTTGCACGGCGCCCGCATCCGGGCGATCGTCGCGAAGGCCGGCGTCAACGAGCGCATGATCTATCACCACTTCGGCAGCAAGGAAGGCCTGTACGGCGCGGTCATGGACGATCAGCGCCGGGCCGTCGCCCAGGCCTGGTGGCCGGCCCTGGAGAAGGCCCGCACGATGGAGCCCGTCGAGGGCATGCGGTTCGCCCTCCGCGCGTCCCTCGACCTCGCGATGAACCACCCCCACCGGTCGGCGCTGTTCCTCCAGGAGCAGCTCGCCGGCCACTTCGGCACCCTCCACCCCACGTCGGCGGCGCAGTTGCCCGCACCGCTGCGTGAGCTCTACGAACGCGGGCAGCAGGACGGCGCGTTCCGCGCCGACCTGCCGTTCGAGCTGGCCTACAGCACCGCGATCGGCTCGATCTTCGCGATGGGCGCCACCAGCGCACGGTCGTTCGAGCGGTTGGTGCCGATGATCCACCTCGACGAGGAGCGCGCCAAAGAGCTCGTCATCGACCAGTTCGTGCAGGGCATGACGCAACCGCGTCCGTGAACCGGGCAGTTCGTCGTGGTGCGCAGTAAATGTTTACCGCGCACCGCAGTAAATGTTTACCGCAGAGGAGGATCGGCATGGCCGTCACGGAGAAGACCGACCGGCTCAGCCCGGAGATACTCAAACTCGCCGGGGTCATCATGCTCGGCGCGATCATGATGCAGCTCGACGTCACGATGACGAACATCGCGACGAACACCCTGCTCGACGAGTTCGACACGACGCTCGCGACGATCCAGTGGATCAGCACCGGCGCGCTGCTGGCGATGGCGAGCGTGATCCCGATGGCCGGCTGGGCGCTGGAGCGCTTCGGCGCACGTCGGCTGTGGATGGTGACGCTCGCGGTGTTCCTGCTCGGCTCGGTGCTGTGCGGGTGCGCGTGGTCGGTGGAGAGCCTGATCGTGTTCCGGGTCGTACAGGGCCTGGGCGCGGGCATGATCCTGCCGCTCTCGCAGTCGATCCTCGCGATCGCGGCCGGCCCCGAACGGATGGGTCGCGTGATGGCCACGATCGGCATTCCCGCGCTGCTCGGACCGGTGCTGGGGCCGGTGATCGGCGGCGTGATCGTGACGAATCTGAGCTGGCGCTGGATCTTCTTCGTCAACGTGCCGGTCTGTCTGCTCGCGCTGGCGCTCTCCCCGCGCTTCCTGCCGACGGTGCGGGCCGGCGCTGCCCGCGTCGATCTCGACGTGGTGGGTCTGGTGTTGCTCTCCCCGGCCTTCGCGGCGATGATCTACGGCTTCGCCGAGGCCGGTCGCTCGGGCAGCTTCACGCACCTGTCGGTGGTCGGGCCCGTGCTGGTCGGAGTCGCGCTCCTGGCCGGGTTCGTGGTGCACTCGCTCCGGCTCGGCGGCCGGGCGCTCGTCGACGTCCGGCTGTTCCACTCGCGCTCCTTCGCGGCCGCGGCCGGTGTGATCACGCTGGCCAGCGGGGTCATGTTCGGTGCGCTCGGCCTGCTTCCGCTCTACCTACAGCAGGTCCGGGGCGAGGACGCGCTCCACACCGGACTGCTGCTCATCCCGATGGGGCTGGGGATGGGCCTGTCGCTGATGATCGCCGGCCGGTTGGCCGACCGGGTCGCCCCGGCACCGATGGTGCTGGCCGGGCTCGGCTTCGGGGCCGTCGCCGCGCTCACTTACACGCAGCTGACGGCCGACACGAGTTATCTGGTGGTCGGCCTGGCCCAGGTGGCCAGCGGCGCGGGGGTGGGGTCGGTGCTGGTACCGGTGATGACCGCGGCGATGCGCAGCCTGACACCGGACGCGATCCCGCGCGCGAGCGTCGCGGTGCGGATCTTCCAGCAGCTCGGCGGTTCGGTGGGGAGCGCGGTCCTGTTCGTGGTGCTGCAGCGGGCGATCGTGACCGGCGGGGCACCGTCGTCCGGGGCGCTGGCGTCGGCGTTCGGGGAGACGTTCTGGTGGGTGGCCGGGATCGCGCTCCTGGCGTTGATCCCCACCGGTTTCCTCCCCCGGAGTTCACGCCTTCCCGAGGCTTCACGCCAATAGGCGTTCCAGGGCGGGGTGCTCGATCAGGCTGCGGGGGGCCGGGCCGGGCAGGAGCAGGCCGCGACGCAGGAAGCTGCGGAGGATCTCGCCGCCGAGCGCCCCGCCGAGGTGCGGGCGCCCGGCGGTGGCGTCCAGGCAGCCCACCGCGAGCTTCCGGCGACCGACCGACGGATGCGGCACCTCGAGCCGGGCGAGGGTCGCGTCCAACCCGTCGCCGGCCGTGAGAACGGACTCGGCCTCCGGCCCGGGAATCAACGCCCGCTCCGCGACGAGCCGATCGAGCAGCACCACCCCCACCTCTCCGGCGAGGTGGTCGTAACACGTGCGGGCCCGCGCGAACGTCGACGGCCCGGCGCTCTTCAGCCGGTCGGTGCTCGTCGCCGGGGCGGAGCCGGCCAGGGCGTCGACGGCGGAGAGCAACGCCCGGACCGCGTCCGGGTCGGGCAGGTGGTACCGGGACGACCGTCCGATGCGGACCGGCTCGACCAGCCCGGCCGCACGCAGGATCGCCAGGTGGTTACCCAGCCGGGACGGCGTGACCCCGAGTCGCTCGGCCAGCGCCGCCTGCGCCGCTTCCCCGTCGTCGGCGAGGAGCCGCAGCACCTCGAACCGGATCGGTTCCCCGATCGCTCCGAGCACGTCCGCGCGGTCGACCACGGCACCCCTCCTTCCGGATCCAGGTTTGAGTCTGCCCGACAGCGATAATTCATGTTTCCATGAAACATGACCGCGTGAGTACTCGCCTACTCCTCGGCGCCGGCATCAACGGCGTCGGCGGCGGGCTCTGGTTCACGATCTGGGCGCTGTACCTCACCCGCGTCGTGGGCCTCTCCCCCGGCGAGCTCGGGGTGTCGCTCGCGGTGGCCGGCGTCGTCGGCATCGGGCTGTCGCTGCCGGGCGGCGCGATCGCCGACCGGGTCGGGGCCCGGCGGGTGTCGCTGACGATCAACCTGGTGCGCGCCGTCGCCTGCCTCGCGTTCCTCCGGGTCGACGGCATGCTCGCGCTCACCCTCGTCGCCGCGGTGTTCAACGGCGCCCAGGTGGTGGGGTCCGGGGTCAGCAACGCGCTGATCACCGGCCTGTTCACCGGCGACGGGCGGGTCCGGATGCTGGCCCGGTCGCGGGCCGCCGTGCACGCCGGGAACACCGTGGGTGCCGGCCTGGGCGCGGTGGTCCTCGCGGTCGACCGGCCGTGGGCGTACGTCGCGGCGATCGTCGGCAACGCGGCGACGTTCGTCGTCAACGCGGCTCTGTTGTCCGGCGTGCCGGAGACGACGAGGGGGCGGCAGCTCAGTCGCTGGGCGGGGTTGCGCGGCACCGCGATCCGCGACCGTCGGTATCTCGCGGCGATGGTTCCGATCACCGCGTTGACCGCCTGCTGGGCCGTGCAGTCGGTCGGCATTCCACTGTGGGTGGTCTCGTCGACCGAGGCGCCGGCGGCGGTCGCGGCGACCACCGTGATCGTGAGTTCGCTCCTGATCGCGGCCCTGCAGAGCGCGGTGAGCGCCCGGATCACGACGATCCGGCGGGGCGCGAGGGCCGCGACGCTCAGCGGCGTGGTGCTGGGTGCGAGCTGCCTGGTGTTCGTTCCGGCCGCATGGGTGCCGGCCGGGTGGGCGGTGGTGATCGTCCTGGTGGGCGGCCTGCTCCACGTCGCCGGTGAGTTGCTGTTCATGTCCGGGCAGTGGGGCGTGTCGGTGGGGCTGATGCGCGAGGAGTGCCGCGGCGAGTACCAGGGCCTCAACGCGACGATGACCGGCGCCGTGCAGGAGTTCTCCCCGGCCGCGGTAGCCGCGCTGGTGGGTGGCCTCGGCGCCGAGGGCTGGCTGGTCCTGACCGGGTTCTTCGTGTTCTGCGCGGCTCCGATCGTGCCGCTGGCTTCGCGGGCCGAACGGCTCCGGCTCGGTCAGACGCGCTCCAACGCCTGATGCGGAGGCGGCGGCATGGTCACCGCGACGGCGTCTCCGGGGCGAACCACTCCCCCGGCCGTGACCACGCCCATCACTCCGGCCCTACGGACGATCGAACCGCGCTCGTCCTTGGTGAGCACCTGCTTGAGCAACCCGGAGCGGTACCCGTCGATCTGGCGGCACGGGTTGCGCAACCCGGTGATCTCGATCGTCGCGTCCGCGCCCAGCCGCAGCACGGCGCCGGTCGGCAGCGCGAGCAGGTCGATCCCGCGGGTCAGCACGTTCTCGCCGAGCCCGCCGGGAGCGAGGTCGAAGTCGGCGAGCTCGTCGATCAGCTCGCTCTGGATCAGGTGGACCTGCCGCAGGTTCGGCTGGGTCGGGTCGACCGCGACCCGGGACCGGTGCTGGACGGTGACGCCCGCGTGCGCGTCACCCTCGACGCCCAGACCGGCGAGCAGCACGATCTCGTCGACGGGCCGCTTGCTGAAGTGGTGCTCGGAGTCCTTGCTGACGGAGATGACGACGCTCACCTCACCACGGTAGACGAGTGAGCTCACCGGACGGGCTCCGTCGGTAGAGACGGTGGACGCGGTCGCCGGACGTGTTCTTCTGCTCGGCGACGAGATAGACCGTGCCGTTCGGGGTCACGGCCAACGAGATCGTCGGCAGCGCCGCCACCGGGCGGACGAAGCCCGACGGATCGACCAGGCGGGCGTCGGTGCCACCGAGGAACACGGTGCCGTCGGCGGTGGCGGCGAGCGTGTAGACGCTCGAGAGTCCGCCGGCCGTGGCCTGGACGTTGTTCCGGAACGGACCATCGCTGCCGTCGCCCGCGTACGTCCGGATGAAGCCGGACCCCACCCGGACCTCCCGGATCCGGCGATTGCCCTGGTCGGCGACGTAGAGACGGTCGCCGGACGGGTTGAGCGCGACCGCGGTCGGCGCCTTGAGCAGTGCCCAGCTGGCGTAGAGGCCGTCGCCGCCGAAACCGGCCTGGCCGGTGCCGACGTAGGCCTCGACCGTGCCGTCGGGCTGCACCCGGCAGATCCGGTTGCGCTGCTGTTCGGCGACCCAGAGGACACCCTGGGAGCTCACCGCGATCGAGAACGGTTGGGTGAGCCGGACCTGGCTCGCGTGCAGCCGGCTGTTCAGAGCGCGTGTTCCGCCGCCCACCACCGTGCTGATCCGGCCGTCCACTGTGACCTTGCGGATCCGGCGGTTGCCGATGTCGGCGATGTAGAGGTTGCCGTTGCCGTCGACGGCGAGAGGCCCGGGTTCGCTGAGCTCGGCGTCGACGGCCCGGCCGCCGTCGCCGGAGAAACCGTCGCGCCCGCTGCCGGCCACGACGGTGCCGCCCGAGCCGCTGACCCGGCCCGAGTCGAAGCGGCGGACCTGGCTGCGGGCCGGATCGGAGACGTAGAGGGTGCGTCCGGACGCGACGACGCCGGCCGGGCCGGGCACGACGGTCGGACCGGTGTCGAAGGTGCTGACGCCGAGGCCGACGACGATCGCGGCGAGGACGGCGCCGAGCAGTGCGGTGGCGATGGCCAGGGGGCGGGCGCGTCGGGTCGGACGGCGCAGGAGCCAGGCCGGGGCCGGCGTGATGACGAGGGCGCCGGAGGTCGGTGCGGCCGGGGCCCGCGCGGCCAGTTCCTCGGTGACGGAGTCCGGACCGGGGTCCGGGGCCCGGCCCGGGGGCGGACGGGTGGCGGCGGGCCTCTTCCCGGTCGACGGTGCACTGGGGAGGACCTCGTCGAGGCGGGTGGGCGGCAACCCCCACGGCCAGTCCGGCAGCCGCCGACCGACCGTGGTCTCGAACGACCGGACCGCCTTGGTCGCCCGCGCCGCGTCACGCACCTCTTCGTCCACCCGGACCGGGAGCCCTGCCCGCGCGAGCCAGTCCCCGCCGAACGACTCCGCCGCCGCCGACGCCAGATCGAGCGCGTACGAGCGCGCGGTGGGCTGCCGGTCGTCGATGTCCTTGGCCAGCCCGCGCAGCACCACCCCCGCCACCCGGTCGGCGACGTCCGGCATCGGCGGGGGGCGTCTGCTCAGGTGCGCGAGCAGCATCGCGGGCGGCGGCAGGTCGACCGCGAACACCGGCCGGCCGGTCAGCAGCCGGTACAGCACGACGCTCAGCGAGTACAGGTCCGTGCCCGGCCCGAGCCGCCCGAGCGCCGCCTGCTCGGGCGCCATGTACACCGGCGACCCGACGAACGAACTCGACGCCGCCGTCGTCCCCTCGATGATCTTCGCGATGCCGAAGTCGGTCACCTTCACCGTGCCGTCGCCGGCGAACAGCAGGTTGTCGGGCTTGACGTCGCGATGCAGCACCCGGCGGCGGTGGGCGGCCTCGAGCGCGTCGGCGACCGCGAGCCCCAGCGCACACGCGTACTCCGGCCGGACCCGGTCGAGGGCCAGGCCGCCGCCGCTCAACCGCTCCATCACCAGCAGGAACAGCCCGCTGTGCTCCACGTAGTCGTGCAACCGGACGACGTGCGGATGGTCCAGCTCGGACAACACGCGCGCCTCGGCCCGGAACCGGCTCTCCTCGACCGGGTCACCGGGCCGCCCGAGCACCTTGATCGCGACGTCCCGATCCAGCTGCCGGTGACGCGCCGCGATCACCAGGCCGAACGCGCCACGACCGAGTTCGGCGCCCAGCTCGTAGCCGGGCAGTGCCTCCTCGATGCGCGCGCGATCGACGATCATCCACGTCGTCCGTTCCGGGTCGACGATTCGCTTCGTAGGCAATTTTCCGGGCTCGTCGCGGGAATCCACAACGCGCGCCACGTCTCAACCGGGCAACGGACGTTCTCAACCGGGCGTCGTGCCCGGGCGACGAGTGGCCTACGGCGGGCCGCGGAAGCCGGGGTGTACGCCGGGGGCGAGCCCGCGGATCTCGGCCGCCGGAGATGGCAGCGTCGCTGTCCCGCCTGCGCGACAACACCGGCGTCTCCTACCTGGCCGTCGACGCCGCCGCGATGGAGGCCCTGGCCCCAGTGGTCGAACGCCTGGCCGCGACCTAGCGGTTGGCTAGCCCTGGGTCGTTCCGGCGGCCAGGGCGAGGCCCCAGGCCACCGCGTACCGGTGTCCCAGCACGCCCGCGACGTTTCCGCGCCCCAACCCCGCGCCCGGCGGCAACACCGCGTCCACGACCCGCAGCACCTCGTCGTCGCCGGCCGGGCCGCCCACCACCAGGACCGTGCCGGCCCCGACCAGACCTCGGCGCACCGCGGTTCCCAGCACCGCCTGTTTCAGCGCGAGCCGGAACGTGCGCCACTCCGCCGGTCCGATCCGGACGGTGATCGGCAGCAGGCCCGCCGGCCCCGGCGCCGCCAGCCACCCGACCGTGCCCGCCGGCTGCGGCGCTTCCAGGAACGTCTTGTCCCCGTCCTCCTGGGTCGCGAGCTGCGGGGTCTCCACGCGTACCGCCGGTCCGCGCTTGGCCCACTCGGCCGCGCCGCGGGTCACGTCGAGCCCCAACGCCACCGCGGCGGTCAGCAGATCTCCGCCGCCCGCGAGCACCCGCTCGTGGGCGGGGCCGATCACGTCCACGGTGCCACCGCCGATGTCCACGACGACGGCGTCGGCCGGCGCTCCGGGGGTCGTGAGCGCGCCCGAGCGGGCGGCGGCGGCCTCGCTCGACGCGCTCACCACCGGAACGCCGAGCGCCTCGGTGAGCAGTGCGTCGGCCGGCACCGGACCGGCTGCGGCGTCCAGCGCCGCGAGCGCGTACCCGCCGCCACCCGCGCCGATCCGTACCAGCAGCGACTTGGCCAGCGCCCCCACGTCGACGACCGCCAGGTCGGCCACCGCGACGCGTTCACCACCGTCCACCGCGTACGCCGCGAACGCCCCCGGCTCAGCCTCCCCCAACCGACGAGCGGCCTCCGCCCAGACGAGCCCCTCACCGCCGCCCGGATGCCGGCGCGTCCAGATCCGTCCTCCGGCCGGACCCGCCGGCTCCACCGGCACCGCACCCAGTGCCACCGCCGCGCTGGAGACATCGGCCAGCTGCCGGGCGAGCCGCCGCACGTCGTCGTTCTCCTCCGCTCCCACGCCGAACCCGCTCGCCAGAAACAGCGGATCGGTCAGCTTCCGCAGCGGACGCCCGGCCGTCACCACCTCGACCGCCACCAGCGTCGCGCCCGCCGCCGCGGCCAGGTCCACGCCGTCCACCACCGGAACCGGATGCTCCAACCGGTTCGCCACCAGGCGCGCCTCGTCCGCGGCCAGCAGCACGGC
Source organism: Cryptosporangium arvum DSM 44712 (assembly GCF_000585375.1). Taxonomy (NCBI): domain Bacteria; kingdom Bacillati; phylum Actinomycetota; class Actinomycetes; order Cryptosporangiales; family Cryptosporangiaceae; genus Cryptosporangium; species Cryptosporangium arvum. The sequence continues at coordinate 1,329,890 of NZ_KK073874.1, read as the reverse complement.
GACGATCGGCGCGCCCTCCGCGAGCAGCGCGTTCAGACGCGGAGCCGCCTCGCGGTACCCGGCGGACACCAACGCCACCACCGGCGCCCCACCGGGGACCTCGATCTCCTCGATCGACACCGGCCGTCCCACACCCGAACCCACCCCGCCCGGGGACGCCACCCCGGCCGCGAGCACCGCGAACCGGCCGGTGTCCGCCGGGGGTTCCGGCACCGTGGTGGTCGACGTCCGGACCGGGCGCAGTGGCGCCACCGCCGCCGACACCAGCTCGCCGTCGGGAACCCGCCGCACCAGTCGTCGCACCAGCGCGGCTGCGCCCCGCACCGAGGAAACCGTGCCCTTCGCGCCCCTGGTCATCGTCCGGTCCCAGGCCACCGGCTCCCCGGTGGCGACGTCGGCCAGCACCACTTCGGTGGTCGAGTTCCCGATGTCGACCCCCGCGACCAGCCTCAACGGCACAGGCCGCGGCGTCGGTAGACCTGGGCGGCCTCGCGGACCAGCGCGGCGTTCATCGTCGCGCCCCGGGCCGAGAGCCACTCGGCGATCTCCTCCAGCTCGACGAACGTGCTGCGGCGCGGACGCAGGGCCTCGTAGACGCGCATGACGTCGGCGTCGTCGATCGCGGTGAGCTCGGCGGCGCGGCGGAAGTTCGCGGCCAGCTGCGGGTTGCCGTGCGCCTGCGCCACCTGCGCCTGGTGTTCGAGCGTCTCCGGGTGGATCCGCAGATCGTCGGGGCCGACCTCGCCGGCCCGTACCGCCTCCAAGGTCACCGACTCCAGGGGCCGGCCGGAGAACGCCTTCATTCCGCCACCTTCAACTCGTCCGGGCCGACCGGTGCGCAGCAACCGCGTTCCACCGCGATCAGCGACACGACCGCGGTGTGATACCTCGCCTCGATCGCCTCGTCGGTGTACGGGTTCTTCGCCGGCTCCGGAACGGCTCCTCGCGCGTGCCGGGCCGCGTTCACCCCGAGCAGCCGGTAGTCGGCGCGGGAGAGCACCGGGGCCACCGAGTACAACTCCAGGTTGGCCAGCGGCGGCAGGTCCCGGCGGTGGATCAACGCCGTGCCCTTGGCCTGCAGACCGACCGAGACCCCCGACCCGGCCAGCCGGGCCGCGGACAACCCGATCATGCCCAGGTCGAGCGTGTCGTTGATCCGCACCACCCGCCCGAGCGCGCCCTCCTCCTCGAGGCCGGCGAGGATCTCCTGGAGCACGTCCACGACCAGGAGGCCGGACAGCGTGCGCCAGATCTCCCTCCCGGTCGCCGGCGAGACGCCCACCACCACCTCGCGCGGATCCGACCCGACCACCGCCGGACCGGTCGAGGAAATCGACGAGGACGCCCAGGAGGCCTGCTCGGCCCGTAGGTCCGACACCGAGCGCGCCTGCCGGATGTCGTCGATCTCCGCCTGCCGGGAGGGCGTCGGCACGTACCCGGTGTCCGGCCCCGCGTAGTCGTTCGGGTCGGTCACCAGCGACAAGACGTCCATCGACGGAGTGAAGATGGCGGCCGTCTGCAGATAGTCACCGACCACCCGCGCCTTGAGCATCGACAGGATCCGCGACGCCTCCTCCTCGAACCCGGACTCGGCCAGCGCCGTCACGACGTCCACCATCGAGAGCCCGGATTCCCGGATCGTGCGGGCGGCGTTCAGAACGGCCAGCGCGTCGTCCCCGACCAGGTCCTTCGACCCGACGGCGTCCACCGCGGCGTCGATCGACTCGTCGGAGAGGTCCGCCAGTCCGAACCACCGGTACACCGCCTGCACCGCCTCGGCGGCGCGGCGCCGGAGCGGCTCCAGCGAGTCCGGCGACGCGGTTCGAAGGCCCCCGTCGACACCCCAGTCCCGCTGCATCGCGAGCCAGTCGTCGAGGTCCTCGGCGTTCCAGTTGCTCGGGCCGAACATGTTGTCGTAGCGCTCGATCGTGCCGAAGCCGCTGCAGACGAAGTCCGAGCCGGCCAGCAGGATCGGCAGCGTCCGTGAGGTGCGGCGGACGTCGGACTCGCTCATCAGCGCGTCGTTGCCGGTGCAGGCCTCCAGGTTGCGGGCCATCACCATGACGTTCTCGGCCATCAGCTCACGCACCCCGGCGGGCACGGCGGCGGCCACCGACGCCCCGTCGATGCCGCCGTTCTGCACGCCCTGGGCACCGATCGCCCGGGCCAGCGCCACGCAGCGCGACTCCAGGTAGAGCATCGAACGACGTTCGGCGCCGCCCATCAGCACTTCGGCGCCGGCTCCCGACGACACCCGCATCTTGATGCCCCGGGATGCGTACCCCGAGGTCAGGAACGCCTTCGACCAGGGCGTGTCGTCCCCGTCGGTGAACACGCCCTCGGTGCCGTAGAGCGAGACGGTCTCGGCGTACGAGACGAACCCGCGCAGACCGAGCTCCAGTTCCAGCGCCTCTTCGACCGAGCACTGCACGAGCACCCCGGCCGCCCCCACCGCGGCACCGATGCTGACCGCCACCGCGTTCGACGGCGCGTCGGCGAGCACCGGCACCGTGGTCTCCAGCTCGCGGAATCCGTAGGCGGCCGCGGTGGCGGCGTCGGCGGCGAGCAGCAGCGGGTCGTCGGCCCGGTTCGTGACGTGCCCCTGGTTGCTCGGCGTGCGGCGGGCCCGCAGCTTCGTCATCGCCATCATGAGCTCGGCCGGGCGCAGCAGCGCGAGCACCCGGGCCAGCTTGGCCGGCGTGCAGCCGCTCACCAGGCGGACCACCTCGGCCCGGGGAACGGCGAAATCCACGAACAATCGCGCCAGTTCGACGTCGGGCAAGGCCATCGCCTCGGGCGCCACCGACAGGTCCAGCCCGTGTGCGGCGATGAACGCGTCGACCGTGTCGAAGTCGTCCTCGGCCACGCCGTCCAGCTCGACGACCCGTCCGTCCTCCAGCCGCAGCGACGGCGCCGGATCGTGCGGTGAGCGCAGTGCGATCAGGCCGAGATCGGCGTTCTCCACGGCGAACCCGTCGAGGTTCACCGGCTGGGCGTCGAGACGCCGAATCCGCCCTACCGCCATGCGGAGCCCCTAGCTGTCTTCGACCTCGGTCACCACGCCGGCCGACGTCCGCTTGTAGATGGTGTTCTTCGAGAGGTAGTAAACGTCACCGTTGCGCCCCGCCGCGACCGCGTCGATGTACTGACTTTTGACCAGTTCACGTGCCGATCCGCCGTCCTTGAGCTCGCAGAGCCCGTAGGAGCCGACGTAGAGCTCGCCGCCGTCGCCGATCGCGAGCGTGTCGGGCCCGTTGTAGACGATCTTCGACGGGCAGTCGGCGAGCGTGCCGCCGCCCGCGACCGCGTCGGGGGTGTCGTCGCCGGGCTCGAAGCCCCAGATCAGCTTGTGCCCCCGGTCGGCCACGTAGATCCGGCCGTCGCCGCCGATCGCGATCGATCGGATCGACTGGATGGCGTCGGCGTCCGAGTTCGTCTCGCCCTCGTCGTTCGTGGCGTTCTTGACGACGGTGGACAGGCCGCCGGTGGTGTTGAGCCTGCGGACGCGCTGGGTGCCGCTGCCGGACTCGGCGATGTAGAGCTGCCCGGTGCGGCTGGTCGCGATCACGAAGAAGTTCGGGAGCTGCGCGGCCTGCGCGTCAGCGGCGTCGTCCTCCTCCTCGGCGGTCGGCTTCGCGCCCACCACCGTGCGGATCTTGCCGTCCGCGGTGACCTGCCGGACCCGGCCCTCGGCGGTGTCGGCGATGTAGACGCTGCGCTCGGGGCCGATCGCGAGTGACTGCGGGAACGCCAGCTGGGCCTTCACCGCCGGTCCGTCGTCGCCCCCGGAACCGGCGGTGACCTCGGGGCCGGTGCCGGCGAACACGCTGATCCGGCCGGTCGGGCTCACTTTCCGGACCTGCCGGTTGGAGACGTCGCTCAGGTACAGGTTGCCGTCCGAGTCGACGACCATCCCGCGTGGCGTCGACGTCCGGATCGTGCGCACGTCGTCGCCGGAGTCGGACTTCCACGGTGCAATCACGACGAGCGCGGACCCCCCGATGAGGCCGAGGGCGACGAGCGCGCTCAGGCCGATCGCCCAGCCGCGCCGGTACCAGGGCCGGCGGGGACGCTCGTCGTCACCGGATCCGTCGTCGAAGTCGCTGAAGTCGGCCGGCGGCGGCACGTCGGCCGGCGGCGCGTCGTTCGGGTGCTCGGGCTCGGTGATCGTCGAGTGCCGGCCGGTCGCGCCGAACGCCTGGCGGGCGCGGCGGGTGACCTCGGATTCCGTCTCGCCGAACGAACCGGCCGGGTCCGGCGGAGCGGTGACGACGCCACCACCGCCACCGACCGGCGCACCGCTGGTGGGAGCGGAGCCGCCCGCAGGCAGCGCCACACCGGCCCGCGCGGTCACCGCCGGCCGGACGTCGGCGTCGGCCAGCCGGCCGCGCGCGGCGTCCCGGACCCGGCCGCTGACCCGGATCGGCACCGCGACCTGGTCGAGCCAGTCCGCGCCGAGCGCACCGGCGGCCGCGGATCCCAGCTCGACCGCGAATTCGTGACCCGACCGGGGCCGGTCGTTCGCGCTCTTGCTCAGCGCCCGGTCGAGCACCGCGGCCAGCGGCCTGGGCACGTCGGACAGCCACGGCGCCGGCACGTTGACGTGGTGGTGCAGCAGCGCGGAGAGCGGCAGGTCACGGCCGAACGGCAGGCGTCCGCTGAACAACTCGTAGAGGACGACGCCGAGCGAGTACACGTCGGTCGCCGGGCCGAGCCGGAAGCCCTGGATGCGCTCCGGCGCCGTGTAGGCGGGCGTCCCGGAGGCGGCACTGATCAGCGACGCACCATCGGAAACCGTACCGAAGCCCACCAGCTTGAGCGTTCCGTCCGAGCTGTAGAGCAGGTTCTCCGGGCGGACGTCCCGGTGCAGTATCCCGCGCGCGTGCACGGCCGCGAGCGCGTCCGCGATCGCCAGGCCCGCCCCGCAGGCCTCCACCCCGGTCAGACCGGGGCGCTGGTGCAGCATCGGGCCGTTGAGCCGCTCCATGACCAGCAGGCACAGCCCTTCGTGCTCCACGTAGTCATGAATCCGCACGATGTGCGGATGGTCGAGTTCGGCGAGTGACGTGGCTTCGGAGACGAACCGCTCCCGCAGCGGTCCGTCGGTGTCGCCGTCGGCCAGTACTTTGACCGCGGCCTGCCAGCCGATACGACGATGACGTGCGGCGTAGACGACGCCGTAGCCACCACGTCCGATCCGATCCCCTAATTCGAATGCGGGTAACGCGGCGTCAAGACGCGCACGATTCATGAGCATGGCAAGCACCCGTCCAGTTCCTCGGGCCCCGCAACCCGCATGGCTGATACGAACGCGATTCTGCCGAGCTAGGGAGGCCTGGGGGAATTGGCGCCGCAAAGTATGGGTGGATTTCGGCCGTGTCGGTGACGCTGTTCCACCGGGCCGATTACGCAACGTCCCCCGAACGGCCAATATGATCATGGTGCGGATTCCGCAGGTGCGGTATGGGGCCACTTGTCGGCTGCGGCCTTGACACACGCCACATCCTGCTCAACAGTCCCACCGCTCACACCGACCCCGCCGACAACGCGGCCCTCCATCCACAGTGGCTTGCCGCCGCCGAAGCAGACGTACCGGCCGCCCGCAGCCGAGGCGAGCCCCTGCAGCGGACCGCCGGGCCCGGCGAGCACCCCGAGCACGTCGGTGGAGACCCGGTGCGCGACCGCGGTGTAGGCCTTGTCGACGGCGAGCGTCGGGCCGGCGATCTCGGCGCCGTCCATCCGGACGAACGCCACCAGGTTGCCGCCGCCGTCGACGACCGCGACCGACACGAACGCGCCGATGTCCCGGGCCGTGGCCAGCGCGGTGGCGCACAGCATCAACGCGGTGTCCAGATCCGGGCCGTTCGTCATCGGGAGAGCCAGGCCGCACCGAGCGCGCGGAGGCGGGCGTGGACGCCCCCCATGGCCACCACGCCGGGCAGCGCGGACTTCGGCATCTTCGCGGTCATCGTGTAGACCGTGTCGACGACGTTCGCCACCGGCGTCAGCGTGGCCTGCGAGACCAGCTGGTACGCGTCGAGCGTGGACAGGCCGGCCTCGGCGGCGACCCAGCCGACCAGCTCGGAGTGCGCGATCCGGAACGCGTCCTCGAGCGGCTTCGTGGACCCGGTCGTGATCAGGAAGTCGTCGCTCTCGATCCGCGGCCAGCGGCACGGATGCCCCTTGATCACGTCGACGACGAGCGCCGTGTCCATCGCGGTCTCCACCGCGACGCCGCACGTCTCCCCTTCGCCCTGCCGGGCGTGGCCGTCACCGAAGCTGAAGAGCGCACCCTCCACGTTCACCGGCAGGTAGCAGGTGACCCCGGCCCGCATCTCCGGGGTGTCCATGTTGCCGCCCCAGTCGCCGGGCGCGAGCGAGTTACGCACCTCCCCCAGCGCCGGCGCGACGCCGACCGTCCCGTGCATCGGGTCCAGCGGGAGATCCACGGTGAAATCCGAGTCGAGCGCGCGGTAGCGCACGGTCCGGGCGACCCGGTCGAGGTCGTAGATCCAGGTGCGTTCCGGCAGCGCCGGGTGCAGCAGCGGCGTCACCGGGGTCGCGGTCAGCGAACCGAAGAACGGCACGGTGGTGCTGACGCCCCAGGTCTCCCGGGGTTCGATCGAGATGAAGTGGACGGCGAGCGTGTCGCCGGGTTCGGCCCCCTCGATGTGGAAGGGGCCGGTCTGCGGATTGAGATAGCGCGGGTCGCACAGCTCGGAGCTGCGGTCGTCCACCGAGCGGACGACCCCGGCGAAACAGTCGCGTGTCCAGGTGGTGAGTACGGTGCCCGGCGTCAGCGACGCGACCGGAGCGACCCCGCCGAACGTGTAGACGAGCCCGGCCGGGTCGACGTCGGGATCCGGTTGGAAGTCGAAGCTGGGCACCGTTCTCCCCTACCGCTCGTGCGATTCGGCCATCACGGTGGCGCCGATCCGCTCGTACCGTTCCGGGCTGCGGTACTTCAGCGCCAGCGCGACGAGCGCACCGAGGACGCCGATGCCGATCACGATGTACGGCGTCGCCTTGAAGATCGGACTGCCCGCGGCCGCACCGGCGGCGAAGTCGATGTTGCTGAACAGCAGGTAGACGACGTAGAGCATGCCGACCGCCCCGATCAGCGGCGCCAGGAACGTCCGCCACCAGCTCGCGGTCTCCGGGTGCTGCTTGCGCACGTGGAAGTACCAGATCACCGCGATCGAGCAGATCGACTGCACGATCAGCAGCGCCATCGTGCCCATGATCGCCATCAGCCCGTACTGGTGGATGTAGGCGACGTCCGGAGCAGCGTCGGTGGGCTTCTGCAGGAAGAAGAAGCCCAGCGTGATGACGACGGTGATCACGCTCTGCACGAGCGACGCGATGTGCGGCGAACCGTGCTTGCCGTGCGTGGAACCGAGCGTCCGGCGCAGGCCGCTCGTCACGCCGTCGCGGCCGAGCGCGTACAGGTACCGGGAGGCCGCGTTGTGGAACGCCAGCGCGCAGGCGAACGAACCGGTGACCACCAGAACCAGGTACACGTCCTTCACCCAGCCGGCCAGGAACCGGTCGGTGATGCCGTAGAACAGGTCGAACGCGTTGCCGGTGCTGCCGCGGGAGATCGCGATCGCCTGGTCGAGCCCGTTGCCGGCGATCGCCATCCAGGACACGAACACGTAGAACAGGCCGAGCCCGATCACCGCGATCATCGTCGCCCGCGGGACGATCTTCTTCGGGTCCTTCGACTCCTCGCCGTAGACCGCGGTGGTCTCGAAGCCCACCCAGGACCAGAACGCGAAGAACAGGCCGATCGCGGCACTGCCGGTGATCGCGGCCTGCGGGTCGCTGGCCACCGCGGAGAACGCGTTGACCGGGTTGATCGCGCCGGCCTCCAGGCCGCTCGGGCCGCCACCACGCACCAGGATCGAGATCGCCAGCGCCGCCAGGATGATCACCTCGGCGACCAGGAAGACGCCGAGCACCTTGCCGGAGAGCGAGATCTCGAAGTAGCCGAGCGCGGCGATGATCACGATGCCGATCAGCGCGTACACGAGCCAGCTGATCGACGGACCGCCGAACGTCTCGATCGTGCTCTTGGTGAAGGACGCCAGGATGCCGATCAGTGACGCCTCGAACACGATGTAGGCAAGCGTCGCCATCAGGCCGGCGCCCATTCCCCACACCTTGCCGAGCCCGTGCGAGATGAAGCCGTAGAACGCACCGGTGGTCGTGATGTGCTTGGCCATCGTGACGTAGCCGATCGCGAAGATCGTCAGGATCACGGTGGCGAAGAAGAACCCGGCCGGTGCGCCGAGGCCGTTTCCGAAACCAATTGCGATCGGTACGTTTCCGGTCATCGCGGTGATCGGAGCGGCGTTGGCCAGCGCGATGAACAGCACCGCCCACAACCCGATCGTGCCCGGCTTGAGGCGATGGACCTCGTGCGGTGTCAGTCCCTCGGATTCGGCCGAGACGTCCTTCGTCGTACTCACGGGCCCACGCCCTTCCTGACAGCAGGAAATGAGGAGAAATGGCCGAGGCGCAGCACCGCGTCCGGGCTCGAAGGGATTGTTGGCAAGAAATGTGGCACCGCGTTGACCAGCGATCAATAGCTCAGCGGTTACGGTCATGTTTCGGTGCAACCGATTGACGAATCGGTCCGACCAAGGCAAGTTGGTGGCCCTACCGCAGCGCGGCGGATGACGTTCGACCCGGCGCGGAAGGCTCCTCATGACCGTGCAGCCCGACCAGACCACCGACCGTGTCTCCGAGCTCGCTGCCGCGGTGACGAGCGGCGGCTTCCCGTGGGCGTCGAAGAACGCGATGCTCGAAGCCTCGGAGACCTACTGGAACCCCGGCAAGACCCGATTCTGGACCGACGAGGGCGTCCCGCTGGTCATCGACCGGCGCGAGGGCTACCACCTGCACGACGTCGACGGCCACACCCTGATCGACGTCCACCTCAACGGCGGTACGTACAACCTCGGCCACCGCAACCCCGAGGTCGTCGCCGCCGTCACGAAAGCCACCGAACGGTTCGACGTCGGGAACCATCATTTCCCGTCGATCGCCCGCACCGCGCTGGCCGAAGCGCTGGTGCGCACGGCGCCTCCCGGCCTGACCAAGGTGATCTACGGCAGCGGCGGCGGCGAGGCGATCGACATCGCGATCAAGTCGGCCCGGCACGCCACCAAGCGGCGCAAGATCGTCTCGATCGTGAAGGCCTACCACGGGCACACCGGGCTCGCGGTCGGCACCGGCGACGACCGGTTCTCCCGGATGTTCCTCGCCGACCAGCCCGCCGACTTCCCGCACGTCGAGTTCAACGACCTGGCCGCGATGGCCGACGCACTGCGCGGCGACGACGTGGCCGCGGTGATCATGGAGACGATCCCGGCCACCTACGGCTTCCCGATGCCGGCGCCGGGCTACCTGGCCGCGGTCAAGCGGCTCTGCGAGGACCACGGCACGCTCTACATCGCCGACGAGGTGCAGACCGGACTCGGCCGCACCGGTGAGCTGTGGGCCATCACGAAACACTCGGTCGAACCCGACATCCTGGTCACCGGCAAGGGCCTGTCGGGCGGGCTGTACCCGATCACGGCGGTGCTCGCGAGCGACCGCGCCGCCGCCTGGCTCACCGAGGACGGCTTCGGCCACATCTCGACGTTCGGCGGCGCCGAACTCGGCTGCGTCGCCGCGCTCACCACGCTCGACCTGACGCTGCGGGCGTCGACCCGGGACAACGTGGCCGCGCTGTCGGAGCTGTTCGCGTCCGGGCTCGGCCGCATTCGGGACGAGTTCCCGGACTGGCTGGTCGGCGTCCGCAAGGACGGGCTGGTCATGGGGTTGGAGTTCGCGCACCCCGAGGGCGCGAAGTACGTCATGCGGCGGCTCTACCAGGGCGGCGTCTGGGCGATCTTCTCGACGCTCGACCCGCGTGTCCTGCAGTACAAACCGGGCCTGCTGGTCACCGCGGAGCTCGCGGCGGACATCCTGGAGCGGACCCGGACGGCCGTGCGGCTCTCCCGGGACGACACCCGATGATCGCGTCGTCCGCCGCCGCGCGTTACGGCCTCTCCCCCGACACGACGATCGAGTTGCTCAACGTCTCCGAAAACGAGACGTACCTGGTCCGCGAGCCGGACGCCGAG